>CAJIZF010000002.1 GCA_905181835.1 uncultured Flavobacteriaceae bacterium | reverse complement strand
GATGCTACATTTTTACAAATTGAAAGATATTTGTAATCATGAAATAGAAAATGCCTTTATGAATCATACCCATTGGAATTCAAATAAAGCCAGACCCATCTTTATCAATAATAGTCTAGAATTAGAGAGAATTTTTGAAAGTAAGCAAACTTATAAGGGTATAACAGGAACAGCTGGTGGTTTTTATGGTCCTCAAGGAAGAGTATTGCGTTTGGCAATTCAAGATTCAGAATTAAATAATAAAATGAACAGTTTTTTGTATAATGGTTTGAGGATTTCTAATCTAGAAATGGAAACAGCCACCATATATGGTTTATCAAAATTATTAGGACACAATGCAGTCTCCTTAAATGCTATTATTGCAAATAGAGCAAATGGAACTTTCAGTAAAAATCCCGCTAAAACAATTGAGAGTTTAATTCTATATACATTAGACCGACTTGTCAGATAAAGGAATTACTTCAACAATAAATGACTAAACTGCTGTAAGTTTCTGACAAACAGTTTCTTATTTTTTTTTATAAAAAAAACGCAACCATTTTTTTAAAATTACATCTAATAAGTGTTAACAATTTAGAATATGAAAATAACATTAATCATTATTGGGACATTATTAGTAGCAAATTATTTATTATTACATTTTAGCTGTAACGATCCTGAGTCTCACATGCCAGAAGACGAATAGAATATTTAAATCCAATTAATTTGTGACTTTCCTAATTTCGAAAGATAAAAATTAGTTGCACTAAAGTGTTTATTTCCAAACCAGTATCCCCTATTCGCACTCAAAGGTGATGGATGTCCACTAGTCAAAATTAAATGTTTTTTTGAATCAATTTTTTTACCTTTTTTCTTAGCATAACCACCCCACAACAAAAAAACTAAATTTTCTTTTTTTTCTGATAAAATAGAAATAACAGTATCTGTAAATTTTTCCCAACCCTTATTTTGATGACTGCCGGCTTCGTTTGATTTTACTGTCAATGTAGCATTGAGCAATAAAATTCCTTGATTTGCCCATCTCTCCAAGTTTCCATTTTTAGGATATGGGATTAACAAGTCAGATTCAATTTCTTTAAATATATTTTTTAATGATGGAGGATGTGATACGTCTTCATTAACAGAAAAACAAAGTCCATTAGCTTGATTTGCACCATGATAAGGGTCTTGTCCTATAATCACCACTTTGACATCACAAAAGGGAGTATGATTAAACGCTGAAAATATTAATTTTCCTGGCGGAAAACACTTGTAAGATTTATATTCATCCTTTACAAATTGAATTAAATTTTGAAAATAAATTTTTGAAAACTCTTCTTTTAATTCTTCGTTCCAACTTGTTTCAATATTTACATTCATTATTATTACTTTTGAACAAAATTACTAATAAGAAAAAGATAAAAATTCATAATATTTTAAAAACAAATAAAAAAAAGAGTGTCATTTAATAAAAAAATATCGTTTCCCACTGCTCACAGTATATTATTAATTATTGCCGGTCTGGTGGCAATTCTTACCTGGTTGGTACCTGCGGGTCAATACGATCGATTATCTTACAATAAAGAAACCAATTCTTTTCATTGTAATCACTTAGGTAACGATAAAATAGTAGTGGCAAATCAAAATACTTTAGATTCATTAAACATTGAAATACCGATAGAAAAATTTACCAACGGTGATATCTGGAAGCCAATTAGTATTCCGGGAACTTATCACAAATTAGATCCTAGTCCTCAGGGAATTATAGCTTTTATAAAATCTCCCCTCAAAGGAATTATGGGAGTTTCCGATATTGTTTTATTAATTCTTATTATTGGTGGCTTAATTGGTATAGTCAATGCTACAGGAGCTTTTGAAGCCGGTATTTCGTGGCTATCCGCTGTTCTGAAAGGAAAAGAATATGTATTAATCATTTTAGTTACTACCTTAATAGCTATTGGTGGAACTACCTTTGGATTAGCTGAAGAAACTATTGCATTTTATCCCATATTGATTCCCGTATTTTTAGCAGCTAAATACGACGCTATTGTACCACTTGCATCTATCTATGTTGGTTCTGCTATGGGCACCATGGCATCCACTGTAAATCCTTTTAGTACTATTATTGCATCAGATGCCGCTGGAATTAATTGGACCGCAGGAATTAACGGACGTTTTGTTATGCTTACTTTAGGACTGTTAATTTGTATTAGTTATATTATTTGGTATGCACAAAAGGTCAAAAAGGACCCGACTAAATCAATCATATTTGATCAAAAAGAAGAAATCGAAAAGCTTTTTGGTAACATGATAACTTCAAATAACATATCCAAACTTAATCTTAGACTACGTTTAATTTTATTGGTATTCGTTTTATGCTTTATTATTATGATTTATGGGGTATCTAAACTAGATTGGTGGTTTTTAGAAATGACTTCCGTATTTTTTGTTGGCGCTATTGCAATCGGCTTTATAGCTAGAATTAAGGAACGTATTTTTGTAGACACCTTTGTTAAGGGCGCTACCGAATTACTAGGTGTAGCCTTTATAATAGGGATAGCTAGAGGAATCACTATTTTAATGGAAGATGGTTTAATTAGTGATACGATACTCTACTATTCTAGTAACCTAACCCATGGAATGAACAAAGGTTTTTTTATTAATACAATGCTTTATACCTATGGAGGCTTATCTTTTTTTATCCCTTCTTCATCTGGTATGGCTGTTTTAACAATGCCCATCATGTCTCCCTTAGGTGATGGATTAGGAGTTGCAAGAGAATATATCGTTAATGCATATCAATATGGTATGGGACTTTTTGCATTTATTAATCCTACTGGGCTAATACTGGCATCCTTAGCAATTGTTAAAGTAGGATACGATAAATGGCTTCGGTTTATAAGTCCCTTAGTGTTAATGTTATTATTTTTGACAATGGTACTTTTAACCATTTCAGTATACCTATAAATCCAGTTATATAAATGACAACTATTGATCATAAAACATTAGAGAGTTTAGAGTTTCCTGAAGTTCTAAATGAAATTGCATCATTTTCTATTACGGAACTAGGAAAAGAATCTGTTTTATCGATATTGCCTTTTAAAAAATTAGTAGCTATACAACCTGAATTAGAGAGAATAAAGGAATTTTCAGCTTCACTTAATGGAGAAAACACTATACCTAATCATGGTTTTGAAGCTATAGAAAGAGAATTATTTTTATTAAATATTGAAAATAGTACACTGGAAATTTCAGGATTTAGAAAAATTTTATCCATTACGGAAACCACTCATACTTTAATTTCTTTCTTTAAAAAATATGAAACATTTTATATTCACTTAAACGCTTTTTCTCAAAAAATTACCTACTACGCTTCTTTTTCAGCGGAAATTAAGAAAGTTCTTGATAAGTATGGCTTTATGAGAGACGATGCTTCACAGGAACTATCAATGATTAGAAAACGTTTAAAGTTATTAAAAAGCAAAATCAACTCCTCATTTAATAAATCGTTATCTCAATACAATCAACTAGATTATTTAGATGAAATTAGAGAAACCATTGTCGATAATCGTAGAGTTTTAGCAGTTAAAGCCATGTATCGTAAAAAAATTAATGGCACGGTACTGGGAACATCTAAGACAGGTAGTATTGTTTATATGGAACCTCAAAAAACTCTTGAATATGCCAATGAGTTAAGTAATCTACTTTACGAAGAACAAGAAGAAATAAAAAAAATACTAAAAAGTTTAACTGAATATCTTCGTCCGAATGCATCAACACTGAAAAATTATCAAGAATATTTGATTGCAATCGATGTATTTTATGCAAAAGCAAAGTTTGCTTTAAAAATTGACGGCGTAATGCCCTTACTTACTAAAAAAAGAAAGTTATTTCTAAAAGATGCATATCACCCCCTTTTGTTATTGACAAACAAAAAAAGAAAAGAAAAAACATTTCCTCAAACTATTTCACTGCAAGAGGATAACAGAATAATTGTTATTTCTGGACCCAATGCTGGTGGTAAGAGCATTACGCTAAAAACCGTTGGCCTACTACAATTAATGCTTCAAAGTGGAATTTTAGTTCCTTTGGACCCTCAGAGTGAATTTTGTTTTTTTGAAAAAATATTGACTGATATTGGGGACAATCAATCGATAGAAAATCAATTAAGCACGTATAGTTATCGCCTTAAAAAAATGAATCAATTTTTAAAAAAATGCAAAGAGAATTCTTTGTTTTTAATTGATGAATTTGGTACTGGTAGTGATCCTGAATTAGGAGGAGCTTTGGCAGAAATATTTTTAGAAGTATTTTATGAACGAAAAGCATTTGGTGTAATTACGACGCATTATGCAAATTTGAAATTATTAGCGAGTGAATTACCTCATGCAACAAACGCTAATATGCAATTTAATAGTAGTACTTTATTACCGATGTATCAATTAAATCTTGGTGAAGCTGGAAGCTCATTTACCTTTGAAGTTGCACAAAAAAATGGCATCCCATTTAATCTTATTAATAAAGCAAAAAAGAAAATTGAAAGCGGTAAAATACGCTTTGATAAAAGTATCGCTAATCTTCAAAAAGAGCGAACACAGCTTAGGAAAACCTCTGAATCACTAAAATCTGAAGAACAAAAGGCAAGAAAAAATAACAAACAATTAGAAGCTACGAATACTAGAATTCAAGATAAGTTAGAAAGTTATCAAGAACTTTACGATACCAATCAACGTTTGATAAGTTTAGGAAAAAAAATAAGTACGCTTGCGAAGAACTATCATAACAACAAAAAGAAAAAACCATTAATGGATGAACTTTTTAAAATAGTAATGGTTGAGAATAGTAAATTAAAGAAAAACGAGCCTAAAATAAAAAAAGATAAAAAGATAATAAACAAACAGCAACAGGAAATCAAACAGGAATTAGAAAAAAAAGTTGCCATCATTAGAAAGAAGAAAAAAACAGAGAAAGCTGATCAAAAAAAATCTATACCTCTAAAATCTATAGAAAAACTTAAGATTGGAGATAGAGTAAGAATGATGGACGGAAATGCGATAGGAACAATAGATAAATTAGAGAAGAAGAAAGCATTTGTAAATTACGGATCCTTTACAACAAACGTTAACATATCCAAATTAGAAAAAATTTAAATAATGTCAATTTCAAAAAAAAATCCTAAAGTCATCCTTTTTGATGGTGTTTGTAATCTCTGTAATAATTCCGTCAAATTCATTATTAAAAATGACAAAAGTAATATATTCAAGTTTGCTCCTTTACAAGGTAACTATGGAATAAAAATTCAGAATAGGTACAATATAAAAACCACAGAAATAAACTCTATTATCCTTATTGATGGCGAAAAGATATTCACTAAATCTTCAGCCGCACTTCGTATAGCAAAGGATTTAAGAGCTCCTTTCTTTATATTTTATGCTTTTATAATAATACCGGTGTTTATTCGAAACTTTGTCTACGATTTCATTGCAAAAAACCGTTACAAATGGTTTGGAAAAATGGAAAGTTGCATGATACCATCCAACGAATTAAAGAACAAATTTTTTGATTAAGTTGTTAAAGTTCGTTTCTTTGAACTCATAAAAACCAACTAAAAGAATTATGGGAAATATTAATATTGAAAAATGGAAAGGTTTGTTCTTTGATTACGGAACAGAGTATGGATTAAAATTAATAGGTGCGGTAATTATATGGATTATTGGATCGTGGATTATTAAAAAAATAAAAAGCTTGCTCCAAAAAGCAATGAATAAATTTAAATATGATGAAAGTTTAGAAAAATTCCTGACAAGTTTAATCGTAGGCTCCCTAAAGGTCATATTAATAATTCTTATTCTAGGACAATTAGGTATTGAAACATCATCATTTGCAGCCATTTTGGCTGCTGCTGGTTTAGCAATAGGGCTTGCCTTGCAAGGTTCCCTATCTAATTTTGCAGGTGGAATTTTAATAATGATTTTTAAACCATACAGAATTGGTGACTATATTCAAGCACAAGGAGAATCAGGAACGGTAAAAGAAATTGAAATTTTTACAACAAAACTTAATTCAACCGACAATAAAGAAATTATCATTCCAAATGGGGCTATTTCAAACGGAAACATTACTAATTTTTCTACTGAAAAAGTAAGGAGAGTTGATGTAAAAATGGGAGTTAGTTATGATGCAGACATTAAACAAACTAAAGAATTATTAATGAAAATAATGACTGAAAATCCAAAAATACTAAAAGATCCTGAACCTTTAATTGTTCTGGGAGAACTTGGAGACAGTTCTGTTAATTTTTTCATGCGATCATGGGCGAATACCGATGATTATTGGAATGTTTATTTTGAGATTTTAGAAACTAGTAAAATTGAATTAGATAAAGCAGGTATAGAAATACCTTTTCCACAAATGGATATCCATACTAAAAATTAATTTTAGTTCAATTGGTAAAAAAAACCGAAAACAGGAAGCTATTTTCGGTTTTTTTTATTAAAATATTTACTAATCTACTGGTCATAATTATCGTCCCAATCTTTTATTTTTGGATCACTTAACTTTCCTACAGAATTTGCTACCAACATGGATACCATAGCATCACCAGTAACATTTACGGTTGTTCTACACATATCTAAGGGTCTATCTACAGCAAAAATTAATGCTAACCCAGCTTCAGGGATACCAGCATAACCCAAAACTCCAACTAACATAACCATACCTGCTCCTGGAACTGCAGCGGAGCCTATGGATGCAAGAGTAGCAGTTGCTATAATTCCTAGCTGAGTACTTAAAGATAAATCCATACCAAAAGCTTGTGCTATAAACACTGCCGCTACTGCCTGATATAAGCTAGTCCCATCCATATTGATAGTCGCTCCAATAGGTAACACAAAACTAGCAACTTCCTCCTCTACCCCCAAGTGCTCGGTTACTCTTTCCATTGTTACGGGTAGAGTTGCCGCACTGGAACTTGTTGAAAAAGCTAATAATTGTGCTGGAGATATTCCATTTAAAAAAAAACTAGGTTTCTTTTTTGTGTAAAGTGCCACTATAAGTATATAAATTATGATCATTACTATTAGGCCTAAAACAACAGTAATAGCATACCAACCCAAAGCTTTGAATAAATCAACACTGGGAGACTCGACTACTAGAGAGGCTAACAAAGCAAAAACACCGTAGGGAGCAGCTAACATAATTAAATCTACCATTTTCAAAATTATTTCATTAAAACCATCAAAAAATTTCTTTACGGTCTCTCCTTTTTCCTCTGGTATCAATATAAGGCCAATACCAAAAAAAACTGCAAAGAAGATTACTTGTAGCATGTTTCGATTGCTGGTAGCAGCTTCAAAAATATTAGAAGGAACTAAATCCTCAAGTGCTTGTAGAGGTCCAGATTCTTTTTGTTTAATTGCAGTCTCTTGGTATTTTTGAGTACTTCCGGAGTAATTCTCAACCATTTCAATTCTTGTTTGTTCAGAAATTGTTTTTCCAGGACCAATGGTATTTACTAATATTAACCCAATAGAAACAGCAATAACGGTTGTCATTATATAAATAATAATCGTTCTGGTACCCATCTTAGATAATTTAGAGATATCCTTTAAATCAGAAACTCCTTTTATTAGGGCTGCTAATATCAATGGAATCGCAATTAACTTCAGGGAATTAATAAATATTTTACCAAAAGGCTTGATCCAATCTTGAACCAGTTGCATACCTCCGTCGACCAAAGTCATTAAAAGTCCTGCAATAACTCCTAGAGCCATTCCTAATAGTATTTTCCAATGTAGTGCTAATTTTTTCATATTGATATCCGAAAAGTCAGAAGGCTGTTTATATATTAAAAAATGTTAAATTTTATTTGTTTTATGAATTAATATAAAATCCGCTAAAACTAAAGCCGCCATAGCTTCCACTATTGGAACAGCTCTGGGAACTACACAGGGGTCGTGCCGACCCTTTCCTTTCATTTCTACTAGATTCCCTTGGTTATCTAAAGTTTCTTGTTTTTGAATTAAAGTTGCAACTGGTTTAAAAGCTACTCGAAAGTAAATATCCATGCCGTTACTAATTCCGCCTTGAATTCCACCAGATAGGTTTGTTTTTGTAGATCCATCGTTATTAAAAAGATCATTATGTTCGCTTCCCTTCATAGAAGTAGCGCAAAAACCCGAACCATATTCAAATCCTTTAACAGCATTTATAGACAACATAGCCTTTCCTAGTTGAGCGTGAAGTTTGTCAAATACCGGTTCTCCTAATCCAATTGGCACATTTTGAAGCACACACATAACTGTCCCTCCAAGCGTATCACCGGTTTTTTTAACTTCTTCAATGTTTTGAATCATTTTGTCGGCAATTTTCAAATCTGGGCAACGAACAATTGTAGTTTCGATTTGATCAAAATCTAATTCCTGATATGGTTTATCTATAAATATTTTACCCACAGAGGAAACAAATGCTGTGATTTTAATTTCTTTGATAAGTTGTTTAGCGATCGCACCAGCTACAACTCGACAAGCGGTCTCTCGAGCTGAAGCTCTTCCTCCTCCTCTATAATCACGATGACCAAATTTTTTTTCGAAAGTAAAATCTGCGTGGGAAGGTCGATATAAATCTCTGATATGTGAATAATCCTTTGATTTTTGATTGGTGTTTTCAATGATAAAGGCAAGTGGCGTACCTGTAGTTTTACCCTCGAAAATACCTGATAAAAATTTAACATCGTCCGGTTCTTTTCTTTGAGTGGTAATCTTTGATTGTCCTGGCATTCTTCGGACCATTTCCTTTTTTAAGGATTTAAAGTCGATTTTAAGACCAGCCGGGCAACCATCAATAACTCCACCTATAGCTGTTCCGTGGGATTCGCCAAATGTTGTAAGTTTAAAAAGAGTTCCAAAGGAATTACCTGCCATAAATTGGTTTTTAACAAATGTAAATTTTATAATCAGAATAACCAAAATCCAATTAAATTGTTATCCACTAATCTTAGATCAATTTTACTATATTCGTAAAAAATTTTATCAAATGAAAAAATTAACTTTTACACTTTTAGCGCTGTTAATTATATCTTGCTCTAGCAGTGACGATAATAATAACGAAATTATCATCCCTGAGTCTTTCGACTATTTTCCTTTAAATGTTGGTTCTTCATGGACTTATGATAATCAAGATTCAGAACAAGAAAACACTAGAGATTCGGTATTTATATCAGAAATTGAAGTCATAAATGATATAAATTACTATCAGTTTAGTGCTTTACCGCCTGTATCAGGTTTTATGACAACTATACTATCTCAAAGTACTTTAAGAACGAATAATAACGCATTATTATTGAATGGTGAGCTTGGCACCCCTCCTGTTGAAGGATTTCCTGAAATTTCAATTCCACTTGTTAATTTAATAATGTATGATTTGGATGAAAATAACAATTCGCTATTGAGTGAGTTTTCAGGAGAAATTATACAAGTAATTGAAAACATTCCTATAAAAATTGGGTATACAATCACTACAGTACAAGGAGAAATTTTTGAAGATGGTTTTGGTGATTATACAAATTCGAACGTTTTAAGTTCCAAAATCAACATCAACCTTTCAATTGTTGCTGAGTATGAAATACTTGGAACTGTTCTAGATTTACCAATACTACAATCGCAAGATGTCATTAGAACCACCAATTATTTTGCAGATGGAATTGGAATGATTTACAGCGATACTCAAGTAGAATATGAATTAGAAGATTTAAGCATCCTTGAAACACTTGGAATAACATTACCCTTTCCAAGTGAAGATTCTAGCAATTCGTCTCAAAACTTAGATACTTATAACTTAGAAAATTAATTAAACTAACGTAAACTTGAAATCTAATTTAGATAAAGCTAAGTTGCTCCAAGATTTTAAAAAAATCCTTGGAGGAAAAATATATTCTTACTTCAGAATCAAGTAAATATGCTCACCGAAAAGGATACCGATACGGAATAGGTGAAGTATTTGCGGTTGTTAAGCCAGGTAATTTGCTAGAATCCTGGAGAGTTTTAGAACTTTGTGTTGATGCAGGCTTTATAGTTATTATGCAAGCAGCGAATACAGGTTTAACTGGTGGTTCTACACCGTATGGCGCTAATTATGACCGTCCCATAGTGATCATCAATACCATGCGTATCGATGACATTCATTTTATTGATGAGGGGAAACAGATTATTGCTTTACCAGGAAGTACGCTATTTGATCTTGAAAATAAATTAGCCCCTATTGGACGTGAGCCTCATTCAGTAATTGGATCAACATCCATAGGAGCTTCCATTGTAGGTGGAGTATGTAATAACTCAGGCGGATCTTTAATTCAAAGAGGTCCAGCTTATACGGAACTATCCATTTATGCGCAAGTAAATGATAAAGGAGAACTTAAGTTGATTAATGATTTAGGTGTCGAACTTGGTAGTTCACCTGAGGAAATATTAACTAATTTACAAGAAAAAAATTACACTTCAAATCAGGTTCAATTCCCTGATAAATTAGCCTCTGATAATGAATATGAAAAACGCTTAAGGGCTATTGATCAAGAAACTCCTGCAAGATTCAATGCAGATAAAAGACGTTTGTACGGTGTCTCGGGTTCCGCTGGTAAAGTTGCTGTTTTTGCTGTTCGTCTTGACACCTATCCCGCTGCAAAAAAAAATAAGGTTTTTTATATTGGAACCAATGAACCTGACGTTTTATGGAAAATGCGTCGTGACATACTTTCTAATTTTAAAAATATACCTACAACTGGAGATTATTTACATCGCGCTTGTTACGACGCTACAAAAAAATACAGTAAGGATAATTTTATTGTAATTCTATAAACTAGGAACAAGTTTTATTCCTAAGTTATTTGCCCTCAAACGAAAAATAGATCTTATCGTTAGTAGGTTTAAATTTATGCCTGATAAATTTTCAGACCGATTGATGCAATTTTTAAGTGAATTTTGGCCCAATCATTTACCGCGCCGTATGGAAGAATTTCGTAATTTGTATGAACATCATTGGATTATTGAAACCTCTGATGAATCAATTGATGAATCGAGAGAATATTTTGAAGCATTTTTCAAAAAACACGAAGGTGATTTTTTTGAATGCACTGATAAAGAAGGTAAAAAAGCAGTATTACATCGGTTTGTGGCAGGAAGTGCTATTGGACGTTATCATGCGATTCATCAAAAAGAGGTTGGAGAGATGATGTCCATAGATGTAGCATTTCCTAGAAATGAGAAAGAATGGTTTGAAAATTTACCCTCCGAAATTGAAGATCAATTGGAGATAAAGCTTCATTATGGACATTTATTTTGTCATGTATTCCATCAAAACTATATCGTAAAAAAAGGGGTCGATGCCAAAGCTCTAAAAAGTAAACTCTTGAAAACTTTTGATGAGAGAGGTGCTGAATATCCAGCAGAACATAATGTCGGACATGAATATTCTGCTAAACCTGTTTTAATAAATTTTTACAAGGAATTAGATCCAACAAATATATTTAATACAGGTATCGGAAATACTAGTAAATATAAGTACTGGGAATAAAGCCTCCGATACTTAAAAAGCCTATATGTACATATAGGCTTTTTAATAATAAAAAAAAATTTAATAATTAAATTTTGTGAGCGTAACCTATTGAAAAAATGACTCCTCCAATACTACTCTCTCCATATTGATCGTTTATTTGTATTGCATTAATACCATAAGATGCCCTAGCGTCAAAAAACAGCTCACTTGATGCATTTAATTTTTTACTGAGTCCAATTGCAAAAGTTCCACCAAAATTTACTGTTTTTAAATCGTTTTTAATATCAGTACTTGCTTCAATGGATGCTGGAGGTAATACGGTAAAAGGTGGAAGCCCATCTGGTCCAGGAACAAACACAGGATTGGTTCCGTCACTATTTAGATAAAACTGACTGGTACCACCTGTAACTTGATTCGCGTTGATAAGAATACCTACATAAGGTCCCACAGCCACAGAAAACCTAAAATTATTTCCCCATCCAAATTTAACTAAAGCTGGAACTTCAATATACTGCAATTCAGATTTACTATCGTAGGTAGCGTATAAAGGGTTTTCATTCGTTATTGGCGGCAACCCTATAAATGGAAAAAACATATTTAATTGATCACTCAATTCATCACTCAATATGGGCTGTAATCCATTTCTTTCTCCTCCACGTTGGGTGTAATTAAGTTCCGTCTGCATAGAAATTAATTCTGTTAATTTAAATTCAAAAACAAAACCAAAATCAATTCCACTAATAGATTCGAAATCCTCAGTGTAAATGTTTTCTGTTTTACTAGATAAATTACCTAAACTGTAACCTATCTTAGCTCCTATTTTAATACCTGAATCTGATGTTGTTGGTTCAACTTCTTCAGTAATTTCTTGGGCAAAAGTTGCTACACCAAAACCTAATATTATTAGGTATAAGATGCTTTTTTTAATAAGTGTCATATTATTTGTTGTTTGATTATTTAAACCGAAAGTACTAATTTTTTAATAATTAAAAGGTATAATTTTAATTATAAATCTACTTAATTTTTAATAGTAATTTACCTTTTTTATTTCCATTAAATAATCTTAAAAAAGTTTCATAGAAATTCTCAAACCCTTCATAAATATCCTCTCTACTTTTAATTTTTCCCTCCATCATCCACATTCCCATTTGTAGACCAGCTTCCTGATATTCGTTGGCATAATCCAATACTACCATGCCTTGCATTGTTGCTCTATTCACCAATAAAGATAAATAATTTTTTGGAGCAACGACATCTTTTTTATTATTGTATTGTGAGATAGCACCACAAATAACCACACGAGCATTAAATCTTAATTTTGAAAGTGCAGCATCTAATATCTCTCCACCTACGTTATCAAAATATACATCAATTCCTTTTGGGCATTTATTAGCTAGTGACTCCATCAAGTTTTCAGATTTATAATCGATGGAATGATCAAAACCTAACTCATTGATTAGATAATCACATTTTTCTTTACCTCCAGCTATTCCAATAACAGTACAACCTTTAAGTTTTGCAATTTGTCCAACTATACTTCCCACTGCACCTGCAGCACCAGAAATTAAAACAATCTCACCACTTTTTATTTTTCCAACTTTAAGAATTCCAAAATAAGCAGTCATACCAGGCATCCCTAAAACCCCAAGATATTTTGGCATAGAGATCATAGTGTCATCAACTTTATAACAATTTTCACCGTTAGTGGTAAAATATTGCTGGACTCCACCCCAATTAACCACACAATCACCTACCTTAAAAGTTGAATGATTGTTTGATTCAATAACTTTTCCAATACTTCCAGACCTCATGACTTCTCCAATTTGTACTGGTGGAATGTATGACTTTCTGTCCATCATCCAACCACGCATAGCAGGATCTAAAGAAATATAATGATGTTCAATTAAAACTTCCCCTAACTTGAGGTTTTTTAATTGGATTCTCTTCTAAACTCCAGGTATCTTTATCAGGAAGTCCCACGGGTCGTTTTTTTAAAATTAGTTGTCTATTCATTTTATATTTTTGTGTGATGAATTTACTACTATTCAAATTAAACTACTAACTTTAATCACTAATTTTAGGTATTGTACCACATTAAAAAAAGTTCATATTTACATACAACTATGCGTATTCTTAAAAAAACAATTACAATTTTTCTAATCCTTATTAGTCTATTATTTATTTTAGGGTTTTTGTATTATCAATATTTAAAACCAAATTACTCCGGAGAAATCACATTAAGTTTTGTAGATCAGGAAACTACCGTTTATTTTGATGAGTACGGAATTCCTCATATTTATGCAAAAAGCCATCTAGATGCTGTGACCACTTTAGGCTATGTACAGGCTCAAGATCGGTTGTGGCAAATGGAATTAATGCGAAGAATTGCACCAGGTAGATTATCAGAATTATTTGGTGAAGATTTAATTAAAAATGATCAATTTTTTATAAATATTGGAATCGACGAATACTCTAAAAAGTCAGTAGCTGATTTAGATATTACAAGTCCCGAATATCAGTTATTAGAAGCCTATTTGAAAGGTGTGAATCAGTTTATAGATGAGGGAGCTACACCATTAGAATACCATCTAATAGGTCTTAAAAAAGAACACTTTACTCTGGTAGACACCTACAACGTATTAGGATACATGGCTTTTAGTTTTGCTATGGCTCAAAAAACAGATCCCTTATTGAGTGCTTTGAAAGAAAAATTGGGAACAGCTTATTTAAATGCATTACCGATAAACATTGACCCAGAAAGTGTTTTAATTAAAAGCTCGAAAGAAGACATGGACTACTACACTGGTATGGTTTCCAATATCAACACTATTTTAAACGGCACTCCCATTCCGCCTTTTGTAGGTAGTAATAGTTGGGTCATTGGTGGAGATAAAACCGAATCGGGAAAAGTGATTTTTGCAAACGATCCACATATTGGTTTTTCACAACCTTCCGTTTGGTTCGAGGCGCACCTTACAAGTCCAGAACATGAAATATATGGTTATTTTTTACCTATCATTCCTTTTCCATTATTAGGACATAACAATCATATAGCTTATGGATTAACCATGTTTGAGAATGATGACATTGATTTTTATAAGGAAGTAAATAATCTAGAAAATTCAAATAAATACCAAACTCCTAATGGATATGCTTCTTATGAAAACACCACAAAAATCATCAAAGTAAAAGATCAAAAAGACCTGCAATTTAATTTTAAAACTAGTAGACACGGACCAATAATTAGTGGGGCTTTAGGAACTGTTAGCGATACATCACCTGTTGCTATATCATGGATATATACCCAAGTAGAGAATCACTTATTGAAAGCTATTTATAGAATGTCGACCGCACGAAATAAGGAGGATTTTAAAAAGGGAGTTTCGATGATTCATGCTCCAGGACTTAATGTAATGTATGGAGATGCCAAAGGAAATATTGGCTGGTGGGCCACAGGAAAACTCTACAAACATAATCCTCATGTTAATTCAAAGTTTATTTTAGATGGAGCAAGTGGTAGGGATGATAAAATAGCTTTTTTAGATTTTTCGGAAAATCCAATGGCTGAAAATCCACCTTGGAACTATGTATACTCAGCAAATAATCAACCGGATAGTATTGCTGGCATGTTATATCCAGGTTATTATTTACCTGAAGACCGTGCCAAAAGAATTGTACAGTTATTAGAACCAAAGAATAACTGGAATAAAACATCGACTGCAAAAATGATTACAGATGTTACCTCATCAGTTTCAGGAACTTTAATTCAAGAACTAACAAAAGTTATAGATTTTCATTCGTTTGATACAAATGTTCAGAAAGCGATTGATATACTTCAGCTATGGGATGGCTCAAATGAAATAGACGAGGTTGCTCCCACGATTTATAATAAATTTATTTATGAATATCTAAGCACAACTTTTAAAGATGAAATGGGAATTACCCTTTATCAACAATTTAACGAAACACATTTGATGAAACGTGTTATTGCTGATCAATTATTAAGGAAAGAGAGTATTTGGTGGGATGACATTAACACACAAGCTATCGTAGAAACAAGAAAAGACATCCTCTCTAAATCATTAATTTCAACCGTCACAGCACTAGAAAATCAACTCGGAAAAGATATCCATACTTGGAATTGGGGACGAGTTCATGTGATAGAACACCAACATCCCTTGGGCAGTGTTGACTTATTAAAAGGTTTTTTTAATGTTGGGCCTTTTTCAATTAATGGAGCATCAGAGGTTATTAATAATCTAGCCTACAAAAGAGATTCTACTGGTATATACCAGGTAAAAAATGGCCCTTCAACTCGAAGAATTATCGACTTCAATGATCTAGAAAATAGTTGGAGCATACTTCCAACTGGGCAATCGGGAAATCCTTTTAGTGAGCATTATCGAGATCAGGCTAGCATGTATAATAAGGGAATATTTAGAAAAATGAAAATGAATCAAGAAGAAATCATTAAAAAATCTACAAAAATTATATTTAACCCTAAAAATTAGTTAAAGTTTAATTATTCTCAATATAACCTTATTTTTACTATCTAATTTTGCATTAAATCTAAAAAAAAATCATAATTTTTAAATTTTATGTAACAATTTTTTAGATGCTTCGTCTAGTAAGTAACAAAAATAAATTTAAAAGAAAATGAGAACGCTTAACACGAATAAATTAACAGAAAAGCCAAAAAGAACAAAAACATTTAGCTGGAATAGTAAAAGACGGTTTAACAAACTTAGCACCTATTAATCTCAAAAAAAACAAAACATTTTTTTATTACCAAAGCCTTTTGTGTTTAGCGAAAGGCTTTATTTTTTTGTTTCTTTCTTCGGCATAGGACCACGTAAATGAATGACTAAGCCGTTTAAAAAATTACGAAGAATTTGATCACCGCATTCTACGTACTTAGGGTGTTTTTCGTTTCTAAAAAAAGAACCAATTTCGCTTTTTGTGGCCTTAAAATCGACTAATGAAAGAATTTTTACAATATCATCATCTCTTAATTTTAATGCGACTCTTAGCTTTTTGAATATATCGTTGTTGGATAGTGCCATAATGATTATGAAAGGTAAAATTTGTTCTTTAAAATTAATTCCCAATGATTTTTGTAATTCATGAATACGCTGTAATTCACTAGGTAAAATTAAAGCCAAAGAAATCCCTTTGTTACCAGCCCTAGCTGTTCTTCCACTCCTATGGGTGTAATATTCGGATTTTTCTGGTAATTGATGATGAATTACAAAAGCTAAATTAGTAACATCGATGCCTCTTGCCGACACATCGGTAGAAATTAGATATTGTAGGGTTCCTTTTTTAAACATTCGCATTACCTTATCTCGATCTCGTTGTTGCATATCGCCCTCCAAAGCATCGACCGAAAAACCTTCCTCTTTTAATTCTTTAACTAATTTCTGGACACCAAGTTTAGTTCTACAAAATATGATTCCCCTACCCTCTTTATATTGATCAAGTAGATGAACCAATACGTTAAGTTTTGCCTCGATGGAAGTTATTAAAAATTGATGTGCTATATTTTTATTAACGAGCGACTCTTTATTTACCGAAATACGAACCGCATTTGGATCCATATATTTAGATATGATACGCTGAATTTCTTCGGGCATTGTAGCAGAAAAAAGCCAAGTTTTTCTGGCAGCACTCGTATAGTTTAAAATAGCATCCAACTCCTTTTTAAATCCCATACTTAACATCTCGTCGGCTTCATCTAAAATTACTGTTTTAATACTACGTAAATTTAGGGTACCTTTTTCAATTAAGTCTATTAAACGCCCTGGTGTTGCAACTACAATGTGCGTTGGACGTTGAAGACGTTGGATTTGTTTTTCGATTTTCTCACCACCATAAACCGCCTCTACAAATATTTTATCTGTTTGATATTTAGTGAACTTAAACAGTTGTTGTTTAATTTGTTGTACCAATTCACGAGTAGGCGATAAAATTAAAGTCTGTACAAGAGCTGATTGAGGATCAATTTCATTGAGCGCAGGTAAGCCATAAGCAGCAGTTTTTCCGGTACCTGTTTGAGCTAGCCCCACAAAGTCGACATCACTTTCGATCAGTACAGGAATCGTTTTTTCTTGGATTGCTGTAGGGGTTTTAATTTGAAGCTCCTTTAATGCTTTTATGTAGGAATTGTTAATCCCCAAATCTTTAAATGTAATCATAGGTCTATCTATTCTTGCAAAGATACGTGTCTACAAGGACATGAGTGCCTATAAAGGTTATTAAAAATAAATCTAAAAGATTGCTTTTATAAATAACTGATCACTCTTTAATAATGGTAACCATCGCTTTTCTCCCCGTATTTAAGTTCCATTGATTAGCAGAAAGAACAAGACCCGCATCGTCAAATATTCTGAGCTCCGCGGTATTGGGGCCTGAAGATCCTTGATTTAAAGCTTGAAACTCTACTTTATTAAAACCTGATTGTAAGTGAAAAGTAAAACCTTTAAATCCAGAGGATAGATACACACTTGATTTGACAACATCTCCATTTACAAAAATTCGAACACGGTCTCCATCCACATATTCATGGTCTCGATACATGAAGGTTACATTTAACGAACTCGTTGTTAATTCGCCTAAGTATTGATCATGACCAAACTCTTCTGAAATCGCCTTATCTTTTGTGAAGTATTTGGGTGCCTCATCTGTTTTTAAGTCCAAAAAATCATCTTCATGCGTGATGTCAAGAGTTTCTGATGGTTTTTCACCCAATCCTGAAAAATCAGTAGCCTTAAATGGGTTTTGGGGTTTTATGATTGATGGGAGCTTGATAGCAGGTAATTCCAAACCCTCTGGTATTTTAAAATCATCCTCTATCACCTCAAATTTAATGGTGTTATTTTTATTCTCTATTTGAGCAAGTATCGTTAGGTTAACACCAATCACAAGGAAGAAAATTAGGAAAATTTTAAATTTATTATGTTTCATTAATATTTTAAGTGCAATAATTAAACCAAAATTAAGATTTCTTTAAAAATTAAATGCCACATAAATTATAATTTATAAATGAAAAAACTCAAGGGTTTAACATTAAAAATATAGTTTCAAAATTAATAATATTTATCTTTGATTAAAATTTAAAAATAATGAACATCACTTTAAAAACTTTTAGAGTAATAAGTCTGCTGGAAGCCCTATCGTTTGTTGTCCTTTTACTTGTTGCTATGCCTGTCAAGTATATTCTTGGAAATCCAGAACTCGTCCGTATTGTGGGTATGGCTCACGGTATTTTATTTGTACTCTATATATTAGGTGCGTTTCTCTTTAAAAACAAATTAAAATGGAGCAATCAAATTTTAGGTAGTGGTAATTTTATGCTCCATCATCCCTATGGGGCCTTTGTACGTTGACCGAAAATATTTATAGGTAATACATAGAGTCGTATTAATTCTCTTATTTTTTTTACATATTTGTAACAAATAATATTTAATGAAAAAATTAATAGTAGTAAGTTTGGTTATAGTACTTTTCACAAACTTTAGTTTTGCACAATGCCCTACTGACGAGGTTGAAATTAGAGTAGATATTCTAACTGATAATTATGGTTACGAAAACTATTGGACCTTATCCTATGAAAGTGGAGATGTTATTATGCAAGGTGGTCAAGGAGGTGTATACGAAAACTTCACTAATTATTCAGAAACCGCTTGTGTTCCTGAAGCAACGAGCGTTATTTTTGAAATATTTGATGAATACGGAGACGGAATTTTTGCACCAGGTGGATATTGGCTTTATGTTGATAATTTACTAGTATCAAGTGGTTCCGATGATATTGGATCCTATGCAACTTTCACTACAAATACGCCTTGTGAAACATTGGAAGCTTTAATTGATTTACAAAATCATATAAACAGTAATAATACACTCACAGAAACAGAGCTGCTTGTAATTAGAGATGTATTTCTTGCTCAACCTCAATGTTTATCTAACGAAGAGTTCATAGTGCTAGCAAAAAGTGTTATTGAGGAGTACGACAGTCTAGTTGGTCCGCTTTTCTCGACTGCTAATACGGTTAACGGCTTTTCAAAAGATCCGGTCGCTGCACCAGGTCTTGGAATGGAGCGGGCTATGGTTGCACTCCAACAGGTAATACTCGATTTTGTTATGACGCCAGAGGTTTATGCAGAATACCCTGAACATATAGATGGGTGGATTTTTAATACTAGTCATACATTCCCAGGATATGTTGACCCACCAGCAGATCCGTCGGTAAGCCATTCCATGCTTATCCGAGCAAATTTTGAGGACCCCGCTGGAACTAATCCACATCTTAATACCAATGGGGACCAAACCAATCACGCTCTTAGGCCAACAGGTCTTTATCTTGCTCCAGGTAGTATAGCTACGGTTACCGTACCCAATAGCTTAGTAGGTCAAGGTTATTACGTAAGAGTTGGTTCCCATGAATGGGATCTGGGAATTAGGCCAAAATTTTATCGATTGGACCGAATCACGAAAAAATTTCCAATTGATGCGTCGAACATTGAGGTTTTCAATCCCTTTGGTGGAGCTATCTCCATTCTTGTTCCTTACGAATCAGATTCAGGGATTGTAGAAATAAGTATCACCAACGGTGTAGAGTCCCCTTTCTTTTCGTTAAAGTCATTTTACGAAACACCCAACTTCAATACAGAATTAAATAAGTCCGGACCTTGGGCTGTTTTCGAAACAGATAATGTGATGTTTACCATACCCTCACATTCAATAGTTCCTGGTCAATACGACTTAATGCAAACGTTAATAGATTGGGATACAGCTTTGCAAGGTGTTAATTCTATCATGGCCAGAGAAATCGTTTCCGACAAACATAATATGTATATGATAGCTGATATTACGATTAGACATAATGTATATTCCATTGGTTATCCTATGTCGAACACGCCACTAAGCTTTACCGATGTACCTGGCCCTGCTTATTTTATGAACGGACCAGGTCCTGATGATGAAACAAATTTTCATGAATCTGGGCATGCATTGGCGATGACCAAATTTCCGGGAGAAGTTGAAGCAATTGTAAATTTTCCATACATCATGGCTATGAATTATGGCTTGAATGAAGACCTAAATGAAGCGGTAAAACATAGCTTTGTTCCTAACACTTTTGATATTGATAAAACGGCGACACACCGAATGGTATCAAATACTTTTGGTTCGGAACGGGATATTTCAAATACTACAACTGACGAAGTACGCTACCAACATAGAGGATACGGTCACTATTTTGAAATAGTAAATATACTCGATTGGTGTCCTCTAAGAAATTTTTGGAAGCAAGAGTTCATTGACTTTGAAAACGGAATAGACCACGGTATTAATAACCAAGATATTGATAGTAGAATTCTTCGTATGTCAGCCGGGTCTCAAGTGGATTTGCGGCCTTTATTTCATGTTTTTGGGATTCTTCCAGAAGATTCCATCTCATTACAAGAAGATTTAGACCAACTTGATATTATCCCATCTGAAGCTATTTACAACAGACTACAAGATTATTTTACCCTGATTCCTGAAGATAATGCAGCATTTGTTGATTATGCTTTAAGCGTATATCCAAATTTATATACGGATGGACCTACCGCAACTCCTGATTACGGTGTAGGATGGCATTATCAAAAATCGCTGACTTACGACACTATAGAGGCCCAAGAAAGAATTGAAACTCTCCAGGGTATCATTGAACTTTATTATCCAAATGGCGAACCTTCAAGTGATGCTTCTGAGCATTTAGATACTGATTCAGATGGTATTATTGATTTAGTAGATGAAGAAGTCATAGTAATTGGAGGTGTAGCGCCTTATGAAATAACAATTGATATAAATGGTAACATCCAGGTAGTAACAGTCATAGATTTTGACGGTTGTGAGACTTCAGCAGAATTTCCTATTCTTGGTTTATCAGATGAGCTTATGGATGGTATAAAAATATATCCTAATCCTGCTTCGACAGACATCCATATTGATTTAATAGATAGCAGCCTTCAAATAAAAACGTTACAAATGATTTCGCTAAATGGTCAGTTAATTAATGAGTACCAAAAATCGGATCGTATATTAGATATAACTATAATAAATACAGGTGTTTATATACTAAATATTGAATTGACAGATGGTTCACAAATGAATAAAAGAGTTATTATATTAAAGTAAATAAAGCTGTTCTTAAAAATAAAAAACATGAGTATTTCTTGATTGTAAAATTGTTAAAAGAACGTTTATAACTATTCGAGTCCCAAGAGCCTGATGTAGGTATATACTTTAAATTTAATAAAAACATACACCTATGATTTCAAGAGACGAGTTTTTGTTAAAAATACGACCTGTTATTTCCAATGCAAAAGTTACTTCTTTGATGTCCAAAGAAGAAATTTTTCAAAATAAGACCATACGCCCTGTTGCCTTACTTCAAAATGATATATTGGTAGAGGTATTTAAGCATTATATAAAAAAGCATAAAAATGTTTTTTATGATTTATCAGTCGAAAAGCGTATCGATTACATTGAAAATGCCATTCACAAAGACATGAAATTTAGAAATTCATTAAAAGGAATTATGATAGGTCAATTTACGATTGCAGAACACCAAGATTATGTTTCAAATTCATCTGCTTTAAACAAACGTATGATGCAAATTGTAAAAGAAAGGCTTAAAAGCAACATCCAGCTATTAGAACTTAACTTTGCTTTTAATTAAAGTAAAGAAACACCGTTTAAATCGGTAGTTAGTACTTCACTCATATAATTAAAATAAGGCCTCAATAAGAGATAGTAGGACATTAATTTTTCTTCAAAGTCTTTAGAGAGGACCTCTTCATCGGTAAATTCATGGACAACAAAATAGCTTTTTAATTTAATTAAATCAATATTTACGTCTTCCCTACTAAAATTTCTAGGAGCTGTTTTCAGTTTATAATCTTGGTTAAAACTACCAAAAGCTTTTTTAAAATCTTTGTGATTAATAATTTCTCTAATTTCAGTAGCATCTAATTCAAATTCTTTTCGAATTCTTAATAAATCAGTTGCCTCTGGTGAAAAAAAACCACCTGCCATTGCTGATTTACCAGGTTCTATTCTTAAATAATAGCCTCCTCTCCTATGCGCACCGGATCTGCTAAAACTGACACTTCGATGAATATTGTAGGGTGTTTTGTTTTTGCTAAACCTTACATCTCTATTGATTCTAAACACTTTTACTTTAGAAATTTCATCATCGATATTCAGTTTATTCTCTACAGATTTGTAAAAAGTTTTTAATACTTTTTCATTTGCTAAATATTCTTTTTTATGAGTTATCATCCATTCTCGATTGTTATTTTCTCTAAGAGCGTTTAAAAATTCAAAATTAGATTTTAAAATTATGGCCATGAAGTTTTTTTTTAAATATAGTAAAATTATGAAAGTCACTAAATTAACAAAAATCAATTATTTGTTAATTATTCTTATTTATCCTAAATTGTTACTTTAAATAAAATTATAATATGACGACAACAAATAAACCTACTATTGGTTTTTGGATGATTGCAGTAATAGCATTTATTTGGAATTTGATGGGCGCTTACATGTATATTATACAAAAATATAAAACAGAATCTTTTGAAAGTCAATACACATCAATGCAATTGGAAATGATCTATAGTATGCCTGCATGGGCAACAGCAGCTTTTGCAATTGCTGTATTTGGAGGTGTTTTAGGTTCTGTTACTTTACTAATGAGAAAAAAAATTGCAGCGTCAATTTATTTTTTATCTCTGATCGGGATTATCGTACAAATGATATACAACATTTTTATAAGTGCTGCTATTGAGGTTTATGGTCCCGGAGCAATTGTAATGCCTATTATGGTTTTAGTTATAGGTGTTTTCTTATATACTTACAGTAAAAAATCCTCAATAAAAGGATGGTTAAATTAAAATAAGACTTAATTTACTATTGTCACACTAAATAATTTAGACACCCGAAGTAAATTTTTAAAAAAATTATGAAATTAGCACCAATCGATTGGATATTAATTATTGTTTTTTTTTCAATAGTCCTAGCAATAGGAATAATTGTTTCAAAAAAATCTGGTAAAAACACTTCAGAATACTTCCTGTCAAACAGAAGTTTACCCTGGTGGTTGTTAGGGTTTTCAATGGTAGCAACTACTTTTTCTACAGATACTCCAAATCTAGTTACAGATATTGTCAGAAATAATGGCGTATCTGGTAATTGGATTTGGTGGGCTTTTCTTTTAACAGGATTACTTACTGTATTTGTTTATGCAAAACTGTGGAGAAAATCTGACGTACAAACAGATATGGAATTCTATGATCTTAGGTATGGCGGAAAACCAGCTCGCTTTCTAAGAGGTTTTAGATCTATTTATCTTGGAGTTATTTTTAATGTGATGGCAATGGCAGCTGTAACGTTAGCAGCCATAAAAATCGGACAAGTAATGTTAGGTCTAAATCCTATACAAACTGTTTTAATTGCTGGAAGTATAACAGTAGTATTTAGTACTCTCGGTGGGTTCAGAGGTGTTGTTTATACAGATTTTGTTTTGTTTTTTGTTGCAATTTTTGGGGCAGTTGGAGCCGCATATTATCTAGTAAATCTTCCAGAAATAGGTGGGTTATCAAAATTAATTCAACATGAGAATGTAATAGGTAAACTTTCATTTTTTCCTGATTTTTCTGATACAGAAGCGTTAATTGGGATATTTATTATTCCTTTAGCTGTTCAATGGTGGAGTTCATGGTATCCGGGAGCAGAACCTGGTGGAGGTGGTTATATAGCGCAGAGAATGTTAGCTGCTAAAAATGAAAATCATGCAGTTGGAGCTACTTTATTTTTCAATGTAATGCACTATGCACTTAGACCTTGGCCTTGGATACTAGTGGCACTGGCTTCTTTAGTTTTATACCCTGATTTAGCCAGTATACAAACAGCTTTTCCAAACGTAGAAGAAAGTAAATTAGGGCACGACTTAGCGTATTCTGCCATGTTAACCAAACTACCATCAGGTCTTCTTGGTCTGGTACTGGCTTCTCTAGGTGCAGCTTATATGTCTACAATTTCAACCCACTTAAATTGGGGTTCATCCTATATTGTAAATGATTTTTATAAACAAAAAATCAATAGAAATGCTTCTGAAAAACAACTGGTAAATGTCGGGAGACTTTCCACTATTTTTCTAATGGCTTTTAGTGCACTCTTTGCTTTGTTTTTAACTAATGCTTTACAATTATTTGACATCATCTTAATGTTTGGAGCAGGAACTGGCTTAATATTTATACTGCGTTGGTTTTGGTGGAGAATTAATGCATGGAGTGAAATATCAGCAATGTTTGCGTCCGGTATGATATCGATACTTTTAAATTTTACATCCTTAAGTACTCTGCTTTTTGATCATCAAACAAATAACGAAATATTTGTAGAAGGTATATTTCCAGCATGGTCAAAATTTCCTATAGTAGTTCTAATTACATCTATAATTTGGGTGACTGTTACCTTTTTAACAAAACCCGAAACAGATGAAACACTAAGAAAATTTTATAAAAAAACGACTCCAGGAGGTCCAGGCTGGGCTCGGATATTAAATACTTTCCCAGATACATCATTTATAGAGAACGAAACTAAAAAAAAATGGACAGTTCCATCAGGAATACTAGCGATGATACTTGGATGCTTTATGGTTTATGGAGCTATGTTTGCAACAGGAAATTTTTTATATGGAAATTATAAATTAGCTTCAGGTTTGTTACTACTGGTGATTTTTTCGGTGTTTTTATTAATTAAACTTTGGAAAAATAACAAAATATCTACCCGATAATAATAAATTCTGAATTAAATAAAAAAAAAGCCACTTAAGTGGCTTTTTTTTTCAAACTAATATCGGATCATTAAAATTAGTTATTTCCAAGAATTAGTGGCATTCCACTATCTCCGGATCCAATTACTATTACTTTTGAGTTTGGAGATTCCGATAACTTAATCGTAGCATCAATCCCTTTGTCTTGAAGAATTTTAGCTGTTAAAGATGCACTTAATATTCTATTTGCATCTGCCTTACCCTTTGCTTCAATTCGAACTTTTTCAGCTTCTTTAGCAGCAGTTACTAATCTAAACTCATACTCTAAAGATTCTTGTTCTTGCTTTAGTTTTCGTTCAATTGCATCTTTTATTGTTGGAGGTAAAGTAACATCCCTAACCAACACTTCATTTAGTTGAACATACTGTTTGTCAAGAATTTTCTTGGTTTCTTCGAAAATTTCAACTTGAATAGCATCACGTTTAGTTGAATATAAATCATCTGGCGTATATCTTCCAATAACACTCCTTGCTGCACTTCGAATTGCTGGTTGAATTACACGCTGTAAATAACCTTTACCAAGAGATTGATGAAGGTTCCCTAATTCTTTATAAACAGGTTCATACCAAGCGGAGGCATCAATCTGAATTTCTAGTCCATTTGAAGATAATACTTTCATTTTTTCAAACAATTCTTGTTGACGAACTTCGTAAACAAATACTTTATTCCAAGGAGCTACAATATGAAAACCTTCTCCCATAGGTGGTTCATCAGTAACCACTCCATCTCCAAAAGTTTTAAAAAGCACTCCTGCTTCTCCTGAGTCTATAGTAATAGCTGATTTTGAAATCAGTACGATAGCTAGAGTGAATAATACAATTACAGGTATTCCAATTTTTGGTAATTTTTCCATCTATTTATAAATATATTAGTTAATATTAATTAATTAGGTTAATCCGTTATATTTTCTAATCAACCATTCCAATGACAAAGATATAATTATTAGCATTAATATGTATTTGAATTCAATCAAAGGTTTTATAATTTCTGATTCTTTTTGAATTTGCTTAAAACTATCATTATTAGCTAAATCCTCTAAAACCTTATAAGAATCTGATAAAAAGGAGATGTCTCCATTTGTATTAGTAGCTAATCGTGTTAGTTTTTTTACATCTGCATTTAAAAATTGTTGCTCAATATGATAATCAAAAATTGTAAAAGTTCCAGTTCTAGTCAATTTTACGTCATCATCTAGAGTTACACTAAAAGAATAATCACCAGCATTCATAGCACTTAAATCGATTTCGTAATAATTTTCTTTTAATATTAAGGGGCTAATAAATGATTCTTTCGTCTCCATATTTTTAATCGTAATTGAAATATTTGCATTTGGGTTAAAAACAAAGTTTTTATCAAAAAATTGAGCTGAAATTTTTATTGAATTATTATTATAATAAATATTTTTAAAATTTAATTCTAGCCTACTCCTTCTTTTATTACTGGCTAAATATTGAATGATATTTCCCATAAAGAGATCAAACTTTCTATGGTTTTGAGATTCTATAAATGATTGTGCTCTCCATTTCCACAACCCTTCACCATCCCATATCGCTTCCCGACGAAGATTCGATTCAATAATTGCTAGTAATGGAGACTCCGTACGATAACCATTAATATATTGGTCAAGTAAAGATTCACTTTTATTTAAAATTGTTAACGTCCCAAAAAATGTATTTAGAGGTCTAAAATCTGAAAATCCAATATCCTCAGTTAAAAAATAACCGAAATTTGCGTTTAAATCACCTACCGAAAGTTCTTCCTGATTGGTAATTTCTTTATTGAAATTTATTTGATTGCTATTTAAAAAACCCCAATCGGTCTGGAGACCAGTGAAAGTAAAAGTATTTTTATTTAATTTTTTAATTTCCTGGAATAATGCTGAAAAATTTCTGTTGGGTTGATAGAGAACAATTAATTGAGAATCTATTAAATTTTTTAAGGCTTCATCAGGAGTATTTATAGTTACGATTCGCTGTTCATTACTTTCTATTGATTTTTTTATGACACCAACATCTGGATGTTTAATATCACTTACTAAGAGTATATTAGTAGACTGATCAATGACTTCAACAGCAAATTCTTTAGTGTTATTTTGAGTATTTTTTTCATTAGTTAATGGATAAATTTGAGCTGAATATTTTTGCAAACCAATTTCAGAAGAAGGTAAGATAACTTGTATAATTTTTGCATTATCGTTTTCAGAAAAAGTTAAACTTTGACGATGTACAAGAGTACTTCCCCTTTTTATTTCTAGATTGGATTTTACCGGTGATGCGCCCTGGTAAACAATAGTTAATTCGACAGGAAATTGATTTTTTAAGAATGTATAACGATTGGAAAAAATTGACTCTATTTTTAAATCTGAATACTTTATTGAATCACCAACTATAATTGGATAGATAGGATTGTTAAATTGTGAGGCGATGTATTCATAATCACTACCCAAAGTTTGATTACCATCAGTGACAAACAGTGTTGGGGCTATTTCTTGTTTATAAACAGAATTTGTTAAATTTAAAGCATCGTATATATTGGTTGTTTTTTCATCAAATGTTAATGAATCCATTAACTTTAATTCGGTACCGAATGTATAATATTCAATATCAAATTTATCGTTTAGTATTCTATTTTCTCTTATTTTATTAATTAAAGCAATAACTTTATTGCCTTGATTAAATTCATTTATAGATTCAGAATTATCTATTAATACAGGAAGACTAGGTTTTACTGAAAAATAACTATTTGTCTTAAATTTTGGATTAATTAATAGAATGAGGAATGAAAAAAAAGTTATAAACCGTAAGCTTCCATATATCCATTTAGCCTTGGTAGTGAATTTTGTTTTGTAGGCATACTGGTATGTCGCCAAGATAACGGAAATTAAAAAAGCAAAAAAAATAAATAATAGCGTCTGTATGGTCATTTATTGGCTGTTAATAAGGAACCAATACTAAAATAGATAGACTATTAACTTAAGTTAACATACCTCCATCTACGTTTAATACCTGCCCTGTTAAATAAGAAGACATATCACTTCCTAAAAAAACACAGGTATTTGCAATTTCCTCGGGAGAACCTCCGCGTTTTAGAGGAATCGCTTCAAAGTATTGTTTAATAGTTTCTTCACCTAATTCTTCAGTCATTTCAGTGACAATAAACCCTGGCGCTATAGCATTACTTCTAATATTTCTAGATCCTAATTCAATAGCCATTGATTTTGTGAAACCTATGATTCCGGCCTTAGAAGCCGCATAGTTACTTTGTCCTGCATTTCCTTTAACTCCAATAACTGAGCTCATATTGATAATGGATCCTTTGCGTTGTTTTAACATGGTTCGCTGTACAGCCTTAGTCATATTAAAAACAGATTTTAAATTTACTTGAATTACTCGGTCGAAATCTTCTTCGCTCATTCGCATAAGTAGATTATCTTTTGTAATTCCAGCATTATTTATTAGAATATCAATTGATCCGAATTCCTCTAAAACTGAAGCCGCGAGTAGTTGAGCCTCTTCAAAATTTGAAGCATCACTCTTGTAACTTTTGACCTTTACATTATTAGTTGATAATTCATTTTCAATAGCCTTAGCAGCATCTGAAGATGAACTGTAAGTGAAAGCAACATTAGCTCCTTGTTTAACAAATATTTCAACAATTGCCTTTCCTATACCTCTACTTCCACCAGTAATGATTGCAGTTTTACCTTCTAATAAGTTCATCATAATGTCATTTTAATAAATATCAATATATAATTGTTCGCTAAAACGTAGTAGTAAAATTTAACCTAATATTTCTTTTACCTTTAATCCAATTTCAGCGGGAGAATCTACCACATGAATACCATGTGCTCTCATAATTTTCTTTTTTGCTTGAGCTGTATCATCACTTCCTCCAACAATGGCTCCGGCATGCCCCATGGTTCTGCCTGCAGGTGCAGTTTCGCCAGCTATAAAACCAACAACTGGTTTTTTACTACCACTTTCTTTGTACCATTTGGCAGCATCTGCCTCTAAATTTCCTCCAATTTCACCAATCATTACTACACAATTCGTATCATCATCGTTAATTAACATTTCTACTGCGTCTTTAGTCGTTGTTCCAATAATTGGATCGCCTCCTATTCCAATGGCGGTTGATATACCAAATCCTTGTTTTACAACTTGATCAGCTGCTTCATAAGTTAGTGTACCAGATTTTGAGACGACTCCAACATTCCCTTTTTTAAATACAAAACCAGGCATAATACCCACCTTAGCTTCCTCTGGAGTAATAACACCCGGACAGTTTGGGCCAATCAGTCTGCAATTTTTGTTTTTTATATAATCAGAAACCTTAATCATGTCGGCTACTGGTATTCCTTCTGTAATTGTAATAATTACTTTTATACCAGCTTCCGCTGCTTCCATAATTGCATCTGCAGCAAAAGCAGGGGGAACAAAAATAATAGAAGTATCAGCTCCAACTTTATCAACAGCTTCTAAAACAGTATTAAAAACTGGTTTTTCTAGATGAATTTGACCTCCTTTACCAGGAGTAACACCACCGACAATATTGGTGCCATAATCTATCATTTGTCCTGCGTGAAAAGTTCCTTCTCCACCAGTAAAACCTTGAACAATAATTTTTGAACCTTTATTTACTAAAACACTCATTTATATGAAATATTAATTGATTTTTTCTAGGCGCAAATATAGGCTATTTGTAAAAATTCTAGAGGCTTTTATACTTTAACTTTGTGATACGATTCTGTAGTGTCGTCATGATCGGTAACAGGTTGACTTATAAGGTGACCCCTATACATTTTTTGATCTTTTATTTCCCAAATACCAATAAAATGGGAAATACCTAATTCTTCTTCAGGGTTTTCAATTGTTCTAACATAATGTTTATAGCGTATGGTAATGTGATTACCATCATTTAATATATGACTTATCTCTATTCGTAAATCCTCATAGGTTCTCCTAATCTCCGAAAAAAAAGCAATAAGATCATCATAATTCATTATTGATAAACCATCTGCGCTATTCCATATCAAAACTAATTCTTCGTGAAAATAGTCTTTAAAGTCTAATTCAGTATTAATAATATTTGCCTGATGAAATTCTTTAACTATTTGTTTTGGGGATTTACTCATTTAATTTTATCTAATTTTTCTAATATTTCTGGAATTAATTTAATGGATGCAATTTCCTTATATTTTTTCCTGAAATCTTCAGCAGGCGTTCCAAAATAAGATTTATGTCCCTCCAAAGATTTACTAACTCCGCTTTGTGCAGAAATAACTGCTTTCTCACCTATGGTTATACCACTAGTGACACCTACTTGCCCCCATATAGTTACAAAATCTTCGATAATAACACAGCCAGATATTCCTACCTGAGAAGCTATTAAACACCTTTTTCCTAGGACGGTGTCGTGACCTATATGAACTTGATTGTCAATTTTTGACCCTTCGCCAACAACGGTAGAAGCGGTAACACCTCTGTCAATTGTACATAAAGCACCAATCTCAACATTGTTATTGATAATAACATTACCTCCACTAACTAATTTATCATACTTTTCTGACCTATTTTTATAATAAAAGGCATCAGCTCCTAAAATTGTACCACTATGAATAATTACATTATCGCCAACGACTGTATGATCATAGAGACATACATTTGAATGAATTAAGCAATTTTTACCAATTATTACATTATTTCCAACAAATACATTGGGTTGTATGATTGTATTTTCTCCTATTTCTGAAGAAGAAGAAATTACCGATGTAGCAGCTATAAATGGATTGAAGTGATGTGTTAATTTGTTAAAGTCTCTAAAAGGATCCTCTGAAATTAGCAATGCTTTTCCAGGCGGGCAATTAACTTCTTTATTAATTAAGATGATACTCGCTTTAGATTCAAGAGCTTTGTCGTAATATTTTGGATGATCAACAAAAACAATATCGCCTTTTTCTACTACATGAATTTCATTCATACCTAGCACAGGAAAATCAGCATTTCCAATAAAATTACAATCCAACAGATTTGCAATTTTTGATAAGGTTTGTCCTGACGTAAATTTCATGATTTTAGTATTTAATCCTTAATACGCTCTTGGTAGTTACCTTTGTCCGTATCAATTCTAATTTTATCACCTTCATTAATAAATAATGGCACATTTATTTTCGCGCCCGTTTCTACAATAGCTGGTTTAGTAGCATTTGTAGCTGTATTTCCTTTTACACCAGGTTCAGTGCTAGTCACTTCTAATATTACATGAGCAGGCAAATCTACAGAGAGCGGCATACTATCTTCGGTATTAATTTGAATAGTAACCGTTTCTCCTTCTTTCATCAATTCGGGCGTATCTAAAGAGTCTTTTTCTATTTGAATTTGAGAATAATCTTCATTGTTCATAAAATGATAGGTATCTCCATCATTGTATAAGTATTGAAATTTATGTGTTTCAACTCTTATATCTTCTATTTTATGACCAGCAGAGAAGGTATTGTCTATAACTTTTCCAGACGTTACACTTTTAAGTTTTGTTCTCACAAATGCAGGACCTTTTCCAGGTTTTACGTGTAAAAACTCAATAATTTTATAAATATCGTGATTGTATTTGATACACAACCCTTTTCTAATATCTGAAGTACTTGCCATAATTTTTTTATTAGTTAGAAAAATAACCTTTCATTATTCCTCGCTTAGAATTTTTTATAAATTGTAATATTTCATCTCTTTCATTAGTTGCTTCCATTTCAGCTTCAATTAACCTAGCTGCTTGAGTGTTATTAAAGCTTTTTTGATATAATATTCTATATATATTTTGAATTTCTCTTATTTTTTCAGATGTAAAACCTCTTCTTCGCAATCCAATGGAATTTATACCAACATAAGACATTGGTTCCCTGGCTCCTTTAACAAAGGGTGGTACGTCTTTTCTTACTAGCGAACCACCAGTAATAAATGCATGTTGGCCAATAGTACAAAATTGATGAACGGCAGTCATACCAGCCAAAATTACATGATTCCCTACGCTTACATGACCAGCTAAAGTACTATTGTTTGAAAAGATACAATTATCACCCACAACACAATCGTGTGCGATATGACAATAAGCCATAATTAAACAATTTTTTCCGACGACGGTTTTACCTTTATCTACCGTTCCTCGATTAATGGTAACATACTCTCGTAATGTTGTGTTATCACCAATTTCAACAATAGTTTCTTCGTCTTGAAATTTAAATCTTGAGGGACTGCAGAATAACTGAACCAGGAAAAATATTACAATTTTTACCTATTCGGGCCCCTTCCATAATAGTTACATTGGATCCAATCCAGGTACCCTCTCCGATTACAACATTATTATGTATCGTTGTAAAAGGTTCAATAACTACATTTTTAGCAATTTTTGCCCCTGGATGAACGTAAGCTAGTGGTTGATTCATTTATATGTATTTTAGTTTTTACAATTTGAGCCATTAATTCAGCCTCAGTAACTAATACACCATTTACATATGCCTTTCCTGTCATTGTACAGATTCCTCTTCGTATTGGTTCGTCTAAGTTAAGGTCAAAAATTAATGTATCTCCTGGATTTACTTGTTTTTTAAACTTAACATTATTAATTTTCAAAAAATAAGTGAGAATAATTTTCAGGATCTGGAACTTTGCTTAATGCAATATACCACCTGCCTTGAGCCATAGCCTCTACAATTAATACTCCTGGCATAACGGGTGCTCCTGGAAAATGACCTTCAAAAAAAGGTTCATTCATAGTACATTTTTTAACCCAACAACACGAGTTTCTGTCAATTCCAAATTTTATCTACTAATAAAAATGGAGGTCTATGAGGCAAAACTTCCATAATAGCATTGATATCTTTGACAGGCTTCTTTGATAAATCAAAAATGGAACTTTATTTCTTTTTTCTAATTTGATAATTTTGATAATTTTTTTGCAAACTGTGTATTTACAAAATGTCCAGGCTTATTCGCAATTACCTTACCTCTTATTCGAGTCCCTACCAGTGCTAAATCACCTATAACATCAAGAAGTTTATGCCTTGCAGCTTCATTGGGGTGGTGTAAATTCAAATTATCTAGAATACCATTTGGTTTTACAGAGATATTATCTTTTCCGAAAGCAACTCGTAACTTATCCATCGTTTCAGGAGATAATTCTTTATCTACATAAACAATAGCATTATTTAAATCTCCACCTTTTATCAAACCATTATCTAAAAGCATTTCTATTTCATGCAAAAAGCTAAAAGTTCTAGAATCTGATATTTCAGATTTAAATTCAGATATATCCTCAATTGATGCGTTTTGCGTACCTAATATGTTGGTCCAAAATCTACCATTGTTGTTAGTTGGTAGTTATCAGAGGGCATAACTATTATTTCGCTTCCTGTTTTCTCATCCTTGTACGTTATAATATCTTTAACTACATATTCTTCGACAAATGCTTCTTGTTCTCTAAATCCTGCTAATTCAAGTTTCTCTATGAAAAATTTAGATGATCCATCCATAATCGGTGGTTCAGAGGCGTCTAATTCAATAATACAATTATCGATACCTAATCCAACTAATGCAGCTAATACGTGCTCTGAAGTGTTAATAGTAACACCGTGTTTTTCAAGATTTGTTCCTCTTTGAGTAGTAACTACGTAATTTGCATCTGCTTCTATTAATGGTTTTCCTTCTAAATCTACACGAATAAACGAATAACCATAATTTTCTGGAGCAGGTTTAAAGGTCATGGTTACAGATTTTCCAGTATGTAATCCTACACCAGAAAGAGAAACTTCTTTAGCTATTGTTTTTTGTTTGATATCTAGACTAGTCATTGGTAATAGTTTTCTCTAATATATTTATTCTATTCATAGTTTTTGGTAAATTTTTAAAATGAACATAACTCTTGTTGTAATCACTGTAAGGTAAAGCTGGTGATCCTTGTAATGTTTCGTTATCTTTCACGTTTCTACCTATACCACTCTGTGCTTGAATTTTTACATTATTCCCTATGGTAATATGTCCAACAATCCCAACTTGCCCACCTATCATACAATTTTCACCGATTTTTGCTGAACCAGCTATTCCGGTTTGTGCAGCAATAACAGTATTTTTTCCAATTTCTACATTGTGTGCAATTTGTATATGATTATCAAGTTTCACACCTTTTCTAATAATAGTAGAACCTAAAGTAGCTCTATCTATTGAGGTCGCAGCACCAACATCAACATTATCTTCAATTACAACATTTCCGGTTTGTGGCACCTTTATAAACTCACCTTGTTCGTTTGGAGCAAATCCAAATCCATCAGCTCCTAAGATAGCACAACTATGAATTACACAGTTATCGCCAATTAAAGTATCAGAGTATATTTTAGCTCCAGAAAATAATATCACATTGTCTCCAATCACTACATTATCACCGATATAAACATTAGGATAAATTTTTGTGTTATTTCCAATCTTAATATTTTCTCCTAAATAAGCAAAGGCTCCTATATAGATATTTTCACCATATATTGCACTTTTTGATATAAAAACAGGACTTTCGATTCCTGTTTTATTCATTTTTACTTGATTGTAATATTCCAATAGTTTTGAAAAAGATTTATAAGCATCTTCAACTCTAATCAAAGTACTATGGATTTTTTTTTCAGCCTTGAAAATCTTATTGACAATAACTATTGAGGCCTTGGTAGTATATATAAACTGAGTGTATTTTGGATTTGCAAGAAAACTTAAGCTTTCTGGTCCTCCTTCTTCTATTTTCGAAAGTTTAGAAACTTCAATTTCAGAGTTCCCTTCAACTTCACCTTCTAAAATAACTGCGATTTGTGCTGCTGTAAATTTCAAAATAATGGTTTTATAAAATATTCATTTAATGCAAAAGTAAAAAAAAAGGTTTAGTTATTTGTTTTTGGGTAGCACATATAATTCTTGACTACTTTTTTTGATAACGCTTTTAGGTTAAAATGATCACTAGCATTTGCAACATCTATGATTTTTCCTTGCTTAGTGTACAAATCGATGGTCTCTTTTTTCATACTATAGGCTTGATTGGTAATTTGCCCATTAAATACAAAATAAGAAGCTTCCTCATCGGTAATTGAATATCGAGCCATTAATTCTTGCTTGGATTCACTTAAATATTCTCTGTCAAATTCTTCTATTTGAATTTCAATTTTAAGTAATTCTCTATTTAATAACATCTTAGATATGTTACTCAACACAAAATCATCTTCGTATTGCCAAGATTTCATTGCAGAAATTATATCATTATCATCTAAATTCGCAAATTCATCGAGAATTTCGCTGTTAATTGATTTTTTAGTGATCGAAAAATTTAGAAAAAAACTTAAATGCTTACTAGCATTAATAACCACTCCGCTAGTAGCTAAATATTTTGCTCTTTTTAAGAGTCTAGTCAATAATTGTTCAGCAACTAAACTTGTCTTGTGGAGGTATACTTGCCAATACATTAATCTTCGTGCAATAATAAATTTTTCAACAGAGTAAATACCTTTTTCTTCAACAACCAGTTTATCCTCCACCACATTTAACATACTTATCAATCGCTCCGAATTAATTGAACCCTCTGAAACTCCAGTGTAGAAACTATCACGCTTTAAATAATCTAGACGATCCATATCTAACTGCCCTGAAATTAATTGATAAAAAAAGTTTCTATGGTAATTATCACTGAAAATTTGAATTGCCAATGTTAATCTGTTGTTAAATTCTTTATTGAGTTCAGACATAAATAACAATGAAATTGACTCATGATCTATCCCCTCGACAATACTATGTTCCATAGCGTGAGAAAAAGGGCCGTGACCTATATCGTGAAGTAATATGGCTATGTACAATGCTTCGGATTCTTCAGTAGAAATTTTAACACCTTTAAATACAAGGGTTTGAACTGCTTTTTGCATTAAATGCATCGCTCCAATAGCATGTTGAAATCGAGTGTGATGAGCTCCTGGATAAACCAGATACGACATTCCCATCTGAGAAATTCTCCTCAACCTTTGAAAATATCGATGCTCTATAAGCTCAAAAATGATTGAGCTTGGTATGGTAATAAAACCATAGATTGGATCGTTAATAATTTTAAGCTTGTTCTGGGAATTCAAAATTTATCTTTTTTAATTTTTAATATAGCATTAAAGAATGACAAAATTATTTTTGTATTCAAGAATAAAGTCTTTAATTTAATAACAAATATACATATATGAGTGAAATAAAAGTACTTTGGGTCGATGATGAAATAGAATTATTAAAGCCACATATCATTTTTCTTGAAAAAAGGAATTATAATGTTACAAAAGCTTTGAGTGGAACTGAAGCTCTCGAAGAAATAAAAAAACAGAATTTTGACATTGTATTTCTTGACGAAAATATGCCAGGTCTCACTGGAATTGAAACTTTAGCGGAAATAAAAGAATATCAAGCAAATCTTCCTGTGGTAATGATAACTAAAAGTGAAGAGGAATATATAATGGAAGAAGCTATTGGATCTAAAATTGCTGATTACCTCATAAAACCTGTTAATCCGAATCAAATATTATTAAGCTTAAAAAAGAATCTTGATCTCACGAGACTTGTTTCTGAAAAAACGACCTCTTCATACCAGCAAGAATTTAGAAAAATTGCTACTGACTTGTCAATGATAAATAGCCATGAAGAATGGATTGAAATGTACCAAAAACTTGTTTATTGGGAATTAGAACTTGAAAATATTGACGATTCTGGAATGTTTGAAATTTTAGAGTCTCAAAAGAACGAGGCTAACATTCAGTTTTGTAAGTTTATCGATAAAAATTACCCTCATTGGTTTAACTCGGAGGAAGGGAATCCAACTCTATCGCACACCTTATTTAAAAATAAAGTTTTACCTGTAATTGAAAAACAAAAAACACTATTTGTGGTAATAGATAATTTAAGATATGATCAATGGAAAGCTTTTGAACCTTTCATAAATAGCAGTTTTAAAAAAGATTCTGAAGAACTCTATTACAGTATTTTACCAACTGCAACTCAGTATGCAAGAAATTCTATATTTTCTGGTTTAATGCCTAGTGAAATGGAAAAATTACATCCTAATTTTTGGTTAAATGATACCGATGAGGGTGGTAAAAATATGTTTGAAAAAGATTTTTTAGAAGCTCAATTACAAAGACTTGGTAAAACCCTTAATTGGAGTTATCATAAAATAACAAGTTTAAGGCAAGGAAAAAAATTATCTGATAATTTTAGATCCTATAAAAATAATGAGTTGATTGCAGTAGTTTATAATTTCGTAGACATGCTTTCTCACTCCAAGACTGAGATGGAGGTCATAAAAGAATTAGCTTCTACTGACAAATCCTATAGATCTTTGACTCAAAGCTGGTTTAAAAACTCTCCATTATTAGATATTATTCAACAAGCATCGTCTTTAGGGTTTAAATTAATAATTACAACAGATCATGGAACAATTAATGTGAAATATCCGACCAAAGTTATTGGAGATAAAAATATAAGTTCCAACTTAAGATATAAAACAGGAAAAAGTCTTTCTTATGAAGAAAAAGATGTTTTAGTTTCAAAAGATCCAAAAAAAATTCACTTACCGGCAATTAACATGAGTAGTTCTTTCATATTTGCAAAAAGTGATATGTTTTTTGCATATCCCAATCGGTACAATCATTTTGTAAGCTACTATAAAAATACCTATCAACACGGTGGCGTATCTATGGAGGAAGTTATGATTCCTTTCATCGTTTTAGATCCGAAATAGGTATGCTTTTTAAAGCTAAATATTTTGATGTCAATCGGTAATAATTTGTATTTTTGGAGTAAACCTCCATGATGGAATTCAATTTTAATCTACAAGACCTTACCTATATTGCTAAGGAAATATTACGAAATGTTCCAAATAAAACCCTACTATTTTATGGAACTATGGGAGTAGGGAAAACTACTTTAATAAAAGAATTATCCAAACAATTAGGAGTTACAGATGTAATCAATAGTCCAACTTTTTCATTGGTCAATGAGTATGAAATAATGAATGACAAAATATATCATTTTGATTTTTATAGAATAAAATCTGAGGAAGAAGCGCTAGATATAGGTATTGAAGATTATTTTTTTTCGGGACATTGGAATTTGATAGAATGGCCTGAAAACATAAGCAATCTTCTACCACCAAATAGTACAAAAATTGAAATGAATAAAAATCAAAATGGTACTAGAACTTTAAATATAGTATTTTAAAATAGTTTTATTTACGTAACTTAGTCCATATATATTAAATAATGTCTAATATTAAATCTCCATTTACCAAAGAACAATTACTTCCCCAGGAAGAAACACTAGAGATTACAAAGCAAAAAGGTGAACTTTACATTGGATTACCCAAAGAAACTCATTTTCAAGAAAAAAGAATTTGTTTAACTCCAGATGCCATTGCCGCCATAGTTGCTAATGATCATCGAGTTTTAATTGAAAAGGGAGCTGGAGAAAAAGCTGGATTTTCTGATTCAGATTATAGTGAATCTGGCGCTGAACTAACTGACGATAAAAATAAAGTTTTTGGTTGTCCAATCATCCTGAAGGTCGAACCTCCATCATTAGATGAAATAGAGCTAATTAATCCCAAAACCATTTTAATAACGGCGCTTCAATTAAAAACACGTGATAAAATATATTTTGAAGCATTAGCAAAAAAGAAAATAACAGCACTGGCCTTTGAATTTATAAAAGACGAAGCTCATAGTTATCCTGCAGTTAAAGCATTAAGCGAAATTGCTGGTACCGCATCGGTATTAATCGCCTCTGAGCTAATGGCCAATAACGAATTAAGTAACGGAATGCTTTTCGGTAATATAAGTGGTGTTCCTCCTGCTGAAGTTGTCGTTATTGGAGCAGGTACAGTTGGTGAATACGCAACAAGGTCAGCACTTGGTTTAGGTGCCAATGTTAAAGTATTTGATACCTCAATTACGAGATTAAGAAATCTTCAAGTTAAAGTTGGAAGACCTTTATATACCTCTACTTTACAACCTAAATACCTTATGAAAGCTTTAAGACGTTGTGATGTAGCAATTGGAGCTTTAAAAGGAACGAATAGGGCTCCAGTAGTAGTAACCGAAGATATGGTGGGAAAAATGAAAAATGGTGCCGTTATTATTGACGTAAGTATCGATATGGGAGGCTGTTTCGAAACTACTGAAATTACGAGTCATGATCAACCTACTAAAATTAAGCATGGAGTTATTCATTATGGTGTCCCTAATATTCCTGCCAGATACCCTAAAACCGCATCAATTTCCATCAGTAATATTTTTACCCCATATCTTTTAAACATGGCTGAATCTGGTGGTTTAGAAAATGCGATTAGATTTGATTCAGGTTTAAAAAATGGATTGTATTTTTACCGTGGAATTTTAACAAATAAAGCAGTAGCTGATTGGTTTGGTTTACCCTACAGCGATCTAAATATTCTATTGTTTTAAAAATAAAACGGTCTCATACAAACTAATAACTAAATAACTAATGAGTATTTTAAAAAGATTTGCATTTTATTTTGGGGGCTTTGCAATCGGAATTGTTTTATTGTTCTTTTTTATTGGCGGTAGTGGGGCATCCTGTGAATTTGATTATAGTCCAAATGCTAGAGTATTAAAAAATATTCGAAATAAAGAACGGACATTAAGTTTAAAAAGCATAACTACTCTTAAGGAAAATCAACTAGATACATCTTTCATTTCTTTGGCTCTTACAGAGGGTAATGTGTTATTCTCAAAAAGCAATACCTCTTTAGATTCCTGCAAAATATATCAGATAGAATTATCATCAGCAATTGAATCAAAAACTAAATTGGTACATCTAACAATTGAAAATTGTAATAAAATAGCAATTGTGCAAGAAATTGAAATCAAGAAATAAGCTATAACTTTCTTCTTTGTTTCTCTTTTTTTATAAGCGAAAGTTCTCTACTTGTTTGACCTGCAACTGAAGTATTTTCCTCAGCTCTCCTAATTAAGTAAGGCATCACATCCTTGACTGGACCGAAAGGAATATATTTTGCAACACCATAGCCTAATTTAGCTAAATTAAATGTTATATGATCACTCATACCATAAAGTTGACCGAACCAAACTCTTGAGTCGTTTTTAGCAATTTTTTTTTCTTTCATTTGATGGATAGCTAAAGAAGTACTTTTTTCATTATGAGTACCAATGAATAATTCTATTTCACTTAGGTTATTTAAAATATAATTTAAAACTTCGTTAAAACAAGTATCAGTAGCTTCTTTTGTTTCGCAAATTGGTGTTTTATAGCCCATAGCTTCAGCTCTTTCATTTTCCTTTTCAAGATAAGCTCCCCTTACTATTTTATATCCTAATTTATATCCATTGGCTAGTGCTTTCTTGTGTTCTTCTTTTAAGTAATCTAATCGATCCCAGCGATAACATTGTAAAGTATTAAAAACGACTACCTTTTTCTGGTTGTATTTCGCCATTAAATCTGTACAGAGTTCGTCTGCAGCTCTTTGCATCCAAGACTCTTCAGCATCTATTAAAAGTTTGATATTTGCTTGTGAAGCACTATTACTAGCAACATCAAATCTTTTCTTTACTTGTGACCACTCAATAACTTCTTGATTAGATAATTCTATGTTTTCAGTAACCTTTTGAAATAATTCAAATCGTCCTAAACCAGAGGGTTTGAAAACAGAAAATGGCATAGAATTTTTAATTTTTGAAAAAGCCGTTAATTTAATAACTTTATTCAAAGTACTATTAAATTGCTCCTCTCCTTCCTTACCCTCAACTGAATAGTCCAATACAGATTTAACCCCTAATTTTGATAAACTCTCAACTACAGGCATACAGTCATTTTCATTAATACCACCACAAAAATGATCAAAAACAGTAGAACGAATTAAACCTTCCACAGGTAAGTGTGCTTTTAAAGCAAATTTAGTTACAACAGTACCAATTTTTACCAAGGGTTCATTAGCAATCATTTTGAATAAAAAATAAGCACGCTCAAGCTGAGAGTCACTTTTTAGTTTAAAAGCAACTTCGGTATTTTCAAAAATAGAATCGGTAGTCATTGTGATGAAGAAATATTAATTTGCTAAAAAAACAGGTACTAAAATATGGTATTCAAAGGTAACAAATTTTAAACTTTTTTTTGTTTTTAAAACATATAATGAACAATATTTAAGCATTGAAATTGAATTTAATCAATTTATATATTTAGCTTTGAGGTTTAAAAATAACCTATCATTAAAATATGAGAGAAATTATTAAAAATACAGGCTCGGTATATTTTAGTTCATCAAAGTGGGATATCTTAAATACTAAGATTAATGATTTAAAACCATCTACCATCTTTATTTTAGTAGATGCAAATACCTTAAAATATTGTTTGGCTTTTATGCTAAATAAATTAGAGATAAAGGACAATTATAAAGTACTAAAGATACAAGAAGGTGAGATAAATAAAAACATAAAAACATGTGAATATTTATGGAATCAATTATCTGAAAATAGTGCCGATAGGCAAAGTCTATTGATCAATCTTGGAGGCGGAGTGGTAACTGATATAGGAGGTTTTGTGGCCTCCACCTTTATGAGAGGGATTCAATTTATTAATATCCCAACCACATTATTAGCGATGGTAGACGCATCCATTGGAGGAAAAAATGGAGTTGATCTTGGAATTATAAAAAATCAAATTGGTGTTATCAACAATCCTGCTATGGTTCTAATCTGCAAAGATTTTTTAAATACCCTGCCAAAAAACCAACTTAAATCTGGATATGCCGAAGTTATCAAACATGGTATCATTGATTCAAAAAGTTATTGGGATAAAATTAAAATTTTTAACGAGTTAAATATTGACGAAATGGATGCTATTATTTGGGAATCGGTGGTAGTCAAAAATAACATCGTCACCATTGATCCATTTGAAAAAAACATAAGAAAAAAACTAAACTATGGTCATACACTAGGACATGCCATCGAGTCTTACAGTATCGGTAATCATTCCATACCGTCCTTACTTCATGGAGAAGCTATAGCAATTGGTATGGTGCTAACAACCTACATTTCACATATTCAATGTGGTTTCCCAAAAGAAACGCTCACGGAAATAAGTACTTATATTTTCAATAAATTTAAAAAAATTGAATTTAATCAAGATGATATTAAACACATCATCAAATTATTAAAACACGACAAAAAGAAACACGATAACAAAGTTTTATTTGTTTTGTTGAATGATATCGGAAAACATCAACTAAACTTTGAAGTACCTCAAAAAATGATATTCGAAGCGTTTGATTATTATAAAAATATAGGTCAAGGTTAATTAAGGATATTAGTCCTGATAGTAAACTAATTATCAGCCCTGTTGGATTCGATGTTAAAATTCTTTGAAAATAGAATGCATTAATCGCTTTTTGTCATTGATGCTTTCTTCGAGGGATATCATAGTTTCGGTTCTAGTAACTCCCTCAATATCATCTAATTGGTAAATAATATTTTTAGCTTGGCTGGTATCTTTTGCTCTTATTTTACAGAAAATATTAAATCGACCCGTTGTAACATGTGCTACAGTGACAAATGGAATCTCACTTATACGTTCTAATACAAATTGTGTCTGAGAAGTTTTGTTAAGAAATATTCCTACATAAGCGATGAAAGAATAGCCTAATTTCTTGTAATCTAGCGTAAGAGAAGACCCAGTAATTAATTTAACATCTTCCATTTTCCTTACCCTAACATGAACTGTGCCTGCCGAAATATTAAGCTTTTTAGCTATATCAGTAAAAGGTGTTCTAGTGTTTTCAATTAACATGTCTAGAATCTTGTGGTCGGTATCGTCTAATTTAAATTTTGCCATTATTTTTTTTATAAGAGGCAAATTTACTAACTAATACTAAAACTCAAAACAATTTTTATCGAAATATTTTAGTGATTCGTCTTTTTTATTACTAATAACTGAAATTACTGAGCCAATTTCAATAATATTTTGAGAATTCACTAACACATTAGCTAAATTTCCATCAATTTCTTTATGTCCAAACTTATTTTTGAGATTTCCAATCTCTGTAAGAATTGGAATAAATTTTATTTCATTATCAACCAAAGACTCGTTAAATTGAATAGCTAATGAAGTTTTTTCGGGTTCATTACCAATAAAAACATTTCTTAAAATAAAATCATAATAATTTTTTTTGTTTTCTGGGATTTTAAAGTAATCTTTATAGGATTCTATATTAATTTTAGAGTCAGTTAAACCAAATAACGAAACAAAAGAATAAAACAAATATTTTCTTGTTTCCTCTCTTAGGTAATCATCAGAAATATGACCTGCTTCAAATAAAATTACAGGCGCCCCAGTCAATTGAAAAAAGTCTCCAAAACAGTTGTGATTAAAGGTATCGTCATAACGACCAATTTTCCCTTTTAAGTAGCCCTCGAGATAGTTATTGATTCTTACAATCATCTTCATCGCTTTTTTTCTTGATGAAGTTATCGTTCGCTCACTGTTTGAGGAGGGAGACAAAAAGGAAATTGTAGCCGGCAAACCAGATTCTAAACCAAAAATAGAACGTTGTCCATGTAAATTGAGACACAAATCAGGTTGGACGGTTTTAAAAGCACTCATCAAAATAGTACTCTCGGTTTGTGATAAATTTTGAGCATCTCGATTTAAATCGATACCATTCGCGTTTTTTCTTGTATACAAGCGAGCACCATCAGGATTTAACATCGGTATGACGTATAGGGTAAATTTCTTTTTAAAGCTTCTAATTTCGCTCTTAAAATCATTCGCTTTGGATAAAAATTTAAAAAAATCAAATAATGCTTTGGTGGTAGTTGATTCGTTACCATGCATTTGAGACCAAGCAAAAACTTTAAAAGGTCCAGAACCAATTTCTACTAATGAAATATCTTCTCCTAATTCAGAAACACCTAATTTAGATATATTGAACTCTTTATTGTAAATTTCATAAAGAGGCTTTAGATGATCTAAATTGAGATATCTACCACTCAAATTTGATTCAAAACTATCAGAAAACCAATCTTCAATTTTCATACTCTAAAAAGTTAATACACAAATATAATTAATGTATAGTTTACAATTGTAACATGTTTAGTTTTGTAATATTGTTTACAATTGAAAACATATTTATTAAAAATTAAACATAATACTAAACGAAAAAACTTATTTTAAAATAATATTAACTAATATACTATAAATCAATATATTACATATTTTTAATAAAGTAAAGGATTAATATAAAAAGTATATTTATTTAAAAATATTCTTCTTTTAAAATCTTATCAGTTACATTTGTAATTACAAATTCTACTTATAGATTATTACAATGGTAAACAGCACAGATTTCGGTATTAGACTTCAAAAAATACTTGATTATTATAATATTTCAGCTGCAGAATTATCAAATCAAATTAAGTTTAACAGATCCACTATTTCTCACCTCCTATCTGGCCGAAACAAACCTAGTTTAGATTTTGTAATGAGAATTCTGCAAAAATATCCAGAAGTGGAATTATATTGGTTGTTAAACGGAAAAGGTTCTTTTCCTTCAATCACTAAAAATTTAGCCCCCATTGATACTATGACAACTAGCCAAGCTACCAAAATTGAGTCTATTTTACCTTCAAACAAACACTTGACCGAAGTAGCATCTAATTCATTAATTAATACTGATGTAGATCAAATAGTGATATTTTTTAAAGACGGAACGTTTAAGTCCTATAAAAATTAAAATATATCATTTAAAATTCAGAGTTTTGTATTAAAATAATTGGAATGAGGATTTGTGTCAGTTTATGTTTTTTGTTACTAATTACAGGATGTTACAGTCCTGAACGTAATTGCCAAGAATTTAAGACAGGTACTTTTTCCTACGAGGCTCTCGTTGGAACTGAGGTTCTTACTACAGTATTTGTAAGAACGGACACTTTAGAGATTGATTACTTTCAAAATAAGTCAGACACTTCCTCTATACGATGGATTAACGATTGTGAGTACATCGTGCAAAAAATAAACCCAAAAAACAGGGCAGAACAAAAAGCAATTCATATGAAAATACTGACCACTAAAAATAACACTTATCTTTTTGAATATAACATTGTCGGTGATTCTCAAAAACAGAAAGGAACTGCAAAAAAAATTAATTAATGCCTTTAAATATTGTACTTGTAGAGCCAGAGATTCATACGAATACTGGAAATATCGGAAGATTAAGTTTGGCTTCAAATTCAAACCTACATTTAGTAAAACCTCTAGGTTTCGAATTATCTGATAAACGTTTAAAAAGAGCAGGATTAGATTATTGGAAACATATTTCTTTGTTTATTTATGATGATTTTGATGATTTTTTAAACAAAAACAAAAATAAAGAAATGGTTTTTCTTTCGAGTCATGCTAAAAAAAAACATTGGAACATCCCTTTTACAGACAATATGTTTTTAATCTTTGGAAAGGAATCTGAAGGATTGTCCAATCAAATTTTAAAGAATCACCTTGACAATACTTATAGAATCCCTCTTTACAATAAAAATATCCGAAGTTTAAATTTAGCAAATGCTGTCAGTATAGTAGTTTATGAGGGCCTTAAAACTATTCAATGAAATTAGAACAACCCAACAATCCATTGCATGGAATTACATTGAAATTCATATTAGAGTTTTTAGTTGAAACCTATGGTTGGCACGAACTAGGTGGTCTTATAAAAATAAACTGTTTTAATACCAATCCCACCATAAAGTCTAGTTTAACTTTTTTAAGAAAAACCCCTTGGGCTAGAGAAAAAGTGGAAAGCTTGTATTTAAAAACAATTAAAAAATAATCAAAGTATACCTCTAAAATTTCAATGAAATACACTTCAATTAAAAAAGAAGTGTTTGGCCTTCGTCGTCTATTTCAGGATCCACAAAGTTATCTTTCTGTAAGTTACCAGAAGAATCTTCCGGGGAAGCAATAGTGTTTTGATCTTTTTTGTCAGGTACAATCACATTAATTTCCTCGATCACCTCTAGCTCTTCTAAAGGAGTTTCTTCGATTGGTTCATAACGCAAAGGTTCTTTTGGATTGATCTCAATTAATTTATCCTTAGTTAATTGATTTCCAAGAGCTGATATCCCTTTAATAGAGATAAAATTTTCTAATTTTACCTCTATATTTTCTTGACGTTCTTTACCTCTTTTCTTGGCAAAAACCAATTCAACAACGGGTCTGTAATCTGTAAATACTGTTTCTAAATAGGATTTTAAATGATCTGAAATTACTTTTTCTTCTTTATCAGGATTTTCTATTAAAAATCGTTTTACATAAAAAAGTTCCTTTTCGCCTTCCCAATATATAACAGAAATAGGCTTTTTAGGATCCCACTTTTCCAAAACAATCATCGCATCATTAAAATGAAGTGTTATTTCTGGCACTACTGTTTTGACGATTCCATTTTGATCTATAATTAACAATCTATCTTCACTTGTAAAGTCACCTAGAAGCTCTCCACGTTGATCTACATTTAATCGTTGTACGGTTTCATCAAACCAAATTTTTCTTGGTTTTAAGGTCGAGAGTCCTTTTTCTTTTAACTCAATTCTTTTTACAGAGTACTTAGTGACTATATTACCTCGAGACCCTCTACCTTTTACGATCATATCGGTAAAATCAAGATCAAATTTAAGTTTCTTTATACTACCAGTTTGCCTTAAAAGTACGGTTACTAATTCAGCCTCACCATTTGGATTGGCAGTAAAATAAATTACTTTAGTTGATTTAGTTCCTTTGGTTAATTCATAAGCTTTATCTCGAGTTATCGAAGTAACTGAAAACCTTTTGACGTAAGACGCTCCTCGTGCTCCATCCCTATAAATCATATTGTAAATTGTGCGAGTATCTTTTTTCTTAAAAACAGCAACGTGGATAATATCTTTCCCAATAAATGTTTTTGCACCTACTTTGGTTACCATCATTTTACCATCTTGTGTAAAAACAATAACATCGTCAATATCACTACAATCAGTAACATACTCATCTTTTCGGAGAGCTGGTTCCAACAAACCCTTCTTCTCTATTTACATAAAGCTTTAGTTTCTCGAATCACTACTTTGGTCGCTTCTATATCGTCAAATACTCGAATTTCAGTTTTTCGCTCCCTACCTTTTCCATAATCGGTCTTTAATCTTTTAAAATATTCAATTGCAAATTCGATTAAATGATTTAAATGATGTTTAATTTGAGCTATTCGTATCTTCCTAAAGCATCTATTTTCTGCTGTGCTTTGTCAATATCGAATTTTGAAATTCTTTTAATTTTAATTTCTGTCAACGCGAGACGATATCATCTTCACTCGGTCTTTTCAGAATGACTTATATGTGGCTTTAATCCCTTATCGATAGCGTATATAACTCCTTCCCACGTTTCTTCTTCTTCTATATCTCGATAAATTCTATTTTCAATAAAAATTCTTTCAAGAGATGCAAAAGTGCCATTGTGCCTCTAATTCATTTAATTGAATTTCTAATTCACTTTTAACAAAGCGACTGTTCTGTCTGTAGAAGTTTTAAGCATCTCATTGACACCCACAAACAAAGGTTTATTGTCTTCAATTACACAACCTAGAGGAGATATAGGTAGTTTCACATTTTGTAAAAGCATACAACGCATCTATGGTTTTATCTGGAGAAATTCCATTAGGTAAGATGAATTAATATCTCTACCTCTGCAGCAGTATTATCTTCAATTTTTTTAACTTTTATTTTCCCCTTTTCGTTTGCTTTTAAAATCGAATCAATTAGTGATGTGGTGGTGGTACTAAAAGGAATTTCAGTGATGGACAACATATTTTTGCTCATGATGATTAATTCTTGCCCTGATCTTAATTTTTCCACCCCTTAACCCATCATTATAATTAGTTACATCTGCAACGCCTCCAGTATGGAAAATCTGGAAATATATTGAAATCTTTTCCTTGTAAGTGTTTGATAGATGCATCTATTAATTCATATAAAATTGTGAGGCAAAATCTTTGTAGACAAACCTACCGCAATTCCCTCTCAGCTCCTTGAGCGCAATAACAATGGAAATTTAACGGGTAAGTTAATAGGCTCTTTTCTTCTTCCATCATAAGAAGACTGCCATTCGGTTATTTTTGGATTATAAACTACCTCTAAAGCAAATTTTGAAAGTCTTGCTTCAATATAACGAGAGCAGCAGCTCTATCACCCGTAAGTATGTTTCCCCAGTTCCCTTGAGTGTCAATGAAAAGATCTTTTTGCCCTATTTGAACCATTGCATCTGCAATACTATGCGTCTCCAGTGGGATGATACTGCATCGTATGCCCACAACATTGGCAACCTTATTGTATCGCCCGTCATCTAGGTCTTTAAGAGACTGCATAATTCCTTCTTTGAACTGGCTTAAAACCATCTTCAATTAGCGGAACAGCATCGCTCTAAAATCACATAAGAGGCGTAATCCAAAAACCAATCTTTATACATACCAGTAACCTTAGTTATAGTATCTTCACTTTGATTTTCAGTAGAATTTAATTCATCTTCATTATAGTCTAATTCTTCACTCATATTTGATCCTATGTGATTTCTTATTCAACAATTTCGTCCAACTCAACTTTTAAATTATTGATAATAAACTCCTGCCTATTTGGGGTATTTTTTCCCATATAAAATGCTAATAAATCCTCAATACTCATACTCTTATCTAGCATTACCGGATCCAACCGAATATCATTACCTATAAAATGTTTAAATTCATCCGGAGATATCTCACCTAATCCCTTAAACCGAGTTATTTCAGGTTTTGGTTTTAATTTTTCAATAGCTTTAACTCGTTCGTTATCAGAATAGCAGTATATGGTTTCTTTTTTATTACGAACTCTAAACAAAGGAGTTTCTAATATGTATAAGTGGCCTTCTTTAATAACTTCAGGAAAAAATTGAAGAAAAAAAGTAAGTAATAACAATCGAATATGCATCCCATCAACATCAGCATCGGTAGCAATAACAATGTTGTTATATCGAAGATCTTCCATGCCTTCTTCAATATTTAAAGCAGCTTGAAGTAAATTAAACTCTTCGTTTTCGTAAACTACTTTTTTACTCATTGCATAACAATTAAGTGGCTTACCACGTAGAGAAAAAACAGCTTGTGTATTGACATCACGACTTTTGGTAATACTTCCACTAGCAGAGTCTCCCTCAGTTATAAACAAGGTAGATTCTAGACGACGTTCTTTTTTCATATCACCTAAGTGCACCCTACAATCTCTAAGTTTTTTATTGTGAAGGCTTGCCTTTTTAGCTCTGTCTTTTGCTAGTTTACGAATTCCTGTAAGATCTTTTCGCTCTCTTTCAGCTTGCATTATTTTACGTTGCAAAGCCTCAGCAGATTCGGTATTTTTATGTAAAAAGTTATCTAAATTAGTTTTTATAAAATCATTGATGTAAGATCGTACTGTAGGAAGTTGGCCACCCATATCAGTTGAACCTAACTTGGTTTTAGTTTGACTTTCAAAAACTGGCTCCATCACTTTTATGGCAATTGCTGACACTATTGATTTACGAATGTCACTAGCATCATAATTTTTACCGTAAAATTCTCTAACAGTTTTAACAATACTCTCTCTAAAAGCAGCTTGATGAGTACCTCCCTGTGTGGTGTGTTGCCCATTAACAAAAGAATGGTATTCTTCGCTATACTGTGATTTACTATGAGTAATCGCAATTTCTATGTCTTCCCCTTTCAGATGGATAATGGGGTACAACATGTCCTCTGTTGGTATGTTTTCTTCTAATAAATCCTTTAGTCCATTTTCAGAATGATATTTTTCACCATTAAAATCGATGGTTAAACCTGGATTTAAGTAGACATAATTTTTAAGCATCTTTACCACATACTCATTACGATACTTAAATTTTTTAAAAATGTTTTCGTCCGGAATGAAGCTAACTTTTGTACCTTTTCGTTTTGAGGTTTCTTCAACTTCTGAGTCTATTTTTAGTTCACCTAATTCAAATTCAGCAAATTTAATTTGATTATCTCTAACTGATTCGACCCTAAAATGACTAGAAAGCGCATTGACTGCTTTGGTACCAACTCCATTTAATCCTACAGCTTTTTTAAACGCGCGTGAGTCATATTTTCCACCAGTATTCATTTTTGATACTACGTCAACTACTTTTCCTAAAGGAATACCACGCCCATAATCTCTGACTCTAACTTCCTTCTCTTTGATTCGTATTTCAATTGTTTTACCCGCGCCCATCACGAATTCATCAATACTATTATCAATAACCTCTTTTAAAAGAATATAAATACCATCATCAGGAGAAGATCCATCACCCAACTTACCGATATACATACCAGGTCTTAATCGGATGTGTTCTTTCCAGTCTAAAGACCGTATATTGTCTTCTGTATATTGTTGTTGAGCCATAGTTTAGGTATGCAGGCTAAATATAAAATTTAGGTAGAAAATCTAAAGCCTAAAAAAAAGAAAGTAATTAACAATAATGCAACTAAAATTGTTGAAAAATATATGAGTTGTTATACGTTAAATCTAAAATGCATTACATCTCCATCATCAACTACATATTCTTTACCTTCCACACTTAACTTTCCAGCTTCTTTAACCTTTGCTTCACTCCCATAACTTACAAAGTCATTGTATTTAATGACCTCTGCACGAATAAAACCTTTTTCAAAATCGGTATGTATAACTCCTGCTGCTTGGGGAGCCGTAGAACCAACATCAATAGTCCAGGCTCTTACTTCTTTTTCACCCGCAGTAAAATAAGTTTGTAGGTTTAATAATTTATAAGCACCTCTAATAAGTTTTGCAGAACCTGCTTCTTCCAATCCTAAATCCTCCAAAAACATCTGACGCTCTTCGTATTCTTCTAATTCATTAATATCTGACTCCGTTCCAACAGCTAGAAAAATAACCTCCGCATTTTCATTGGAAATAGCATCTTTTACTCTATCAACATATTTATTGCCATTTGCAGCAGAGGCCTCATCTACATTACAGATGTACATAACGGGTTTATCAGTAATAAACTGGATTGCATCAATAAAATCCTCTCGCTCTGAAGGAGTTAAATCGATAGCTCTTACTGAAGTTCCTGCTTCTAAACCTTCTTTAACTTTATTCAATGCAACTTCTTCCTTTTGAGCATCTTTATTTCCTGTTCTAGCAGCTCTTTTAACTTTATCTAATTTTTTTTCAGTTGTTTCTAAGTCTTTTAACTGAAGTTCAATATCAATGGTCTCCTTATCTCTTATTGGATCTATACTTCCATCAACATGAATTATATTATCATTATCAAAACAACGCAAAACATGTAAAATAGCGTCTGTCTCTCGAATATTTCCCAGAAACTGATTTCCTAAACCTTCCCCTTTACTAGCTCCTTTAACCAAACCAGCGATATCAACAATCTCAACAGTTGCAGGCAAAACTCGCTGAGGGTTGACCAATTCTTCTAATTTTTCTAGTCTTGGATCTGGCACATTAACGACGCCAATATTTGGTTCAATCGTACAAAATGGAAAATTAGCACTTTGTGCTTTAGCATTCGATAAACAATTAAATAATGTTGATTTTCCTACGTTTGGTAATCCTACTATTCCTGCTTTCATTTTTTAATTTTTAATGGCTGCAAATATACATTATCGATTCGAAATCAATTCTTTTTATTTAGTAATTAAAAATACTGAGGAAGAATAAAAAAGCAAAAATGAATGAAACTCCATAATTATTATGCATCTCTGTGCAAAAAAGATTTTTTAGATAACAACTCAGTTTCTGTTTCTACGACGTCTTCATCGGGGATACAGCAATCAACTGGACAAACAGCAGCACATTGTGGTTCTTCATGGAAGCCAATACACTCCGTGCACTTATCAGGAACAATAAAGTAAACCTCATCACTAATTGGCTCTTGTTCTATTGATGCATTTACCTCTTTACCATTAGGCAGAAGTACTGCTCCAGATAAATTAGTCCCCTCTTCAAATTTCCATTCATCTGAAGCTTCATAAATTGCATTATTTGGGCATTCGGGTTCACAAGCACCACAATTTATGCATTCGTCAGTTATTATAATTGCCATAGTGTTTACTTTTTCTAACTTTGTGTAAATTTAAAACTTCAAGTTTTAACACCAAAAATAAAATGCAATTATTAAATAGAATTCAGGCTTTCACAAAACTAGGAAGATTTATGAGTCAGTTTTCTGACAATAATTATCTCAAAAAGGAAAACATTCCTTACAATAATTTATATTTTAATAAGATGGTGGAGCTAATTAAACAGTCAAAATCTCATAATGGATGGTTTAATGAAAGTAATATTCAGTTTGCCTTAAAAAGCTGGGGAGAATGTTTAACTGAAAACAATTTACAAAAATGGACTGCACAATACAATATAGATAACTCTACTAATAAAGAAATTGCAATCATTCTAGCTGGAAATATACCATTGGTTGGATTTCATGATTTTTTATCTGTTTTAATTTCTGGAAATAATGTAATCGCAAAACTTTCGAGCAATGATAATTTATTGTTACCCTTTCTAGCGAACTACTTAATTGAGTTAGAACCAGTGTTTGAAGATAAAATTAATTTTACTTCGGAACAACTTGTGAATTTTGATGCGGTCATAGCTACCGGAAGTAATAATACAGCGCGATATTTTGATTATTATTTCGGAAAATACCCAAATATCATAAGGAAAAACAGAAATTCCATAGCCATCTTGTCTGGCAAAGAAACTGAGCATGAATTAATTGCTTTGGCAGATGATATTTTTAGGTATTATGGCTTGGGCTGCAGGAATGTATCAAAAATCTATATTCCTGAGGGTTATAATTTTGAAACTTTTTTTAAAGCAATTTTTTGTTGGAAAGAAATTATTAATGACCATAAATACATCAATAATTATGATTACAATAAAGCTGTTTATTTGATGAGTAATATCAATTTATTGGACAATGAATTTTTACTATTAAAAGAAGACATCAACTTTTCATCACCTATTTCAGTTTTATTTTACGAATATTACGAAAACTTTTCAGACCTAAAAAAAACATTAGAACTTGAAAAAGAAAATATTCAATGTATCGTTTCTAGCATGGAAATTAATCAAAAAGTTAATTTTGGTGACTCTCAAAGTCCAAATCTTTGGGATTACGCAGATGATGTAGACACTTTAGATTTTCTTTTAAATTTAGCTAATTAAATTATTAATAATTTAACGAATAATATTTTTGGTTTTCTGATATTTGCAATGCAATTTTAAAAAAAATGAAAAGACACAATTTTAGCGCAGGCCCGTGTATTTTACCACAATCTGTCATGCAAAAAGCTTCAGATGCCGTAATAAATTTTAACGACTTAAATCTTTCACTTATTGAAATCTCTCATCGAAGTAAAGATTTTGTTGAGGTAATGGAAAATGCTCGGAGTTTAAGTCTAGAATTATTGGGACTTAAGAATAAAGGTTATAAATCTTTATTTTTGCAAGGGGGAGCAAGTATGGAATTTTTGATGGTAGCTTTTAACTTACTAGAAAACAAAGCTGCATACCTAAATACAGGTACTTGGTCAAGTAAAGCAATCAAAGAGGCAAAGTTATTAGGAGAATTGGTCGAAGTAGGCTCTTCTGAGGATAAAAATTTTAACTACATTCCCAAAGGTTATACAATTCCGTCTGACGCAGACTATTTCCACTGTACCAGTAACAATACTATTTTTGGAACACAAATAAATAAGTTTCCAGTAACCGAGGTGCCGATTATATGTGATATGAGTAGCGATATATTTTCTAGACAACTAGATTTTTCGCGATTCGATATTATTTATGCTGGAGCCCAAAAAAATATGGGGCCCGCTGGAACTACCTTAGTAATTATTAAAGAAGATATACTTGGTAAAGTATCCAGAACAATTCCTTCAATGTTAGATTATCAAGTTCATCTTAGTAAAGACAGTATGTTCAACACACCTGCTGTTTTTCCTGTTTACGTATCAATGTTAACGCTGGAATGGCTAAAAAATTTAGGAGGAATTTCAGAAATTGAAAAAATTAATAATAAAAAAGCTGAGATGTTATATTCAGAAATTGATAGAAACCCATTGTTTACAGGATTTGTTTCTGACAAAGAAAATCGATCTAAAATGAATGCCACTTTTAACTTAGTAGACAACTCGCTATCGAATCGATTTGATTTATTATGGAACGAAGCTGGTATTAATGGCTTAAGTGGTCATCGAAGTGTTGGTGGATATCGTGCCTCCATGTACAATGCTTTACCATTAGAAAGTGTAAATATCCTTGTAGATGTAATGAAAAACTTGGAACAAAAAGCATAAATTAAAATTATTTATACAACTTAATTATGAAAGTATTAGCAAATGATGGCGTCTCGAAATCTGGTATTGATTCCTTAGAAAAAGCAGGTTTTGAAGTGATAACTACTACTGTGGCTCAAGAACAATTAATTGAATACATCAATAATCATCAAATTGATGTTATTTTGGTTAGAAGCGCTACAAAAATTAGAAAAGATATCATAGATTCTTGTCCTAGTATAAAAATTATTGGTCGTGGCGGTGTAGGTATGGATAATATAGATGTAGATTATGCAAGAAGTAAGGATATTAAAGTTATTAATACACCAGCTGCATCCTCTGCTTCTGTAGCTGAATTGGTATTTGCACATTTATTTGGAGGCGTTCGTTTTCTGTATGATTCAAATAGAAATATGCCTTTAGATGGAGATTCAAAATTTAAAGAACTGAAGAAAAATTATGGTGGAGGTCGCGAATTAAGAGGAAAAACACTTGGTATTGTTGGTTTAGGAAGAATCGGACAAGAAGTTGCTAAAATTGGAATTGGCTGCGGTATGAAAGTAATTGCCAGCGACAAATTTATGGAAACCACAACAATTTCAGTTGCATTTTATGATAAGCAAAAGTTAGATTTTAAGATTCAAACTATACCATTTGAACAACTTTTAAAAGAAAGTGATTTTATAAGTGTTCATGTTCCTGCACAAAAAGACTACATATTCGGAAAAACGGAGTTTAATAAAATGAAAGATGGCGCTGCTATTATCAATGCTGCAAGAGGCGGAGTAATTGACGAGGTAGCACTTATAGAAGCTGTAGAAAACAATAAGCTTTCTTTTGCGGCTATTGATACCTTTGAAAATGAACCAACACCGGCAGTTAAAGTATTAATGAATGGAAAATTGTCGTTGACACCTCATATTGGTGCTGCTACTAACGAAGCGCAGGATCGAATAGGAATTGAATTAGCAGACCAAATTAAAAGTATATTATTATAAAATTTCTTCTGTTATTTATTAATTAAATATTTTTTAAATATTAAGAATTTTGAATTCATTAAAAAATCATATTAGTAACCAATTATTTATTCTTAGAAATTTTAATAAACATTGGGAAATTACCTCGAATTGGCAATTACTATTCCCTCTTTTCGGTATGTATGGTCTTTTATACTCTGCTAATAAATTTGTAACCTTATTAGGTATAAAATTATTGTTTTTTAAAATCATTAGCACTTTAGTAATAAGTTATATTTTATTGAGAGCCACTTTATTTCTTTTTAAAAAATTAGAAAAAAAATGGAAGTTAAGCTATCGATGGGAAATGATACGAGTTTTCATGGTTTTTGCACTTACAGGAAGTAGTAGTGCCTTGATAGGTAGACCAATATTAAAAATAATTGGTATCACAAAAGATAATTTTCAACCGTTAGTTTATTGGATACTATACCTTCTGATTGGATTTTTATTTTATCAAATACTTTTAGTTATCTTTGGCTGGCTTTTTGGTCAATTTAAATTCTTCTGGAATTTTGAAAAAAAAATGATCAAAAGAATGAAATTAGGGTTTTTGTTAAATGAAAAATAGAGAAAAAATAAAATCTTTACTTAATACCGCTGCACTATTATTGATAACGATAGTGTTGTTACCATCGGTTTTTCAATTGGTACACGTTTTTGAAAAACATGAACAAAATTATTGTTTTGAAAATTCCACACACATTCATGAACACGAAATTGAATGTTCGGTTTGTGATTTCAAGTTAAATTCCACTGACGATCAATTACCAAAGTATGTTGAGTTTTTAACAATCAATTTTGACAAACAACTAATTTTCGAGTATTATAACTTCAAATACAATCATCAGCATTTATCTTATTCTTTAAGAGGCCCACCAACCCTGGCTTCCTAATTTTTATCTATTGGCTTGTGTTAGTTTTATTTAATCACAAGCTTCCCTTTACTCAGAGTATCAAGTAATTCATAAAATATGAAGTATTGTATCATCATTACTTTATTGTTTAGCTGTGTAATGTATAGCCAAAATTGCAATCATTCCCTAGAAGGGTATGTTTTAGATTTTCATAATGGAAAACCTATTGCTGGCGCAACCTTACAAATTAAAAATTCACAGCTTCATACAATTTCAGATAGTAATGGAAAATTTATTATCAATAACCTTTGCGAGAGTTCTTTAGAACTTATCGTTTCACATATTTCTTGTGATCAAAAAACAGTTGAAATTGATATTAAAAACACGATACAAACAACTATTTATTTAGAACATCATATTGAAGAACTTGAGATGGTAGCCATCAAAGGAAACAATTCAAACAATGGTGCTATTTCTGCGCAAAAAGAAAAAATAGATAAAAAAATAATCGACAATTTTAGTTCTGAAAGTTTGGGAACTATTTTAAAACAAGCTAAAGGGGTTTCTTCCATAAATACAGGGAACAATATTGTGAAGCCAGTGATTAATGGATTGCATAGTAGTAGAATTGCCATAATGAATAATAATGTCCGTATGGAGGATCAAGAATGGGGTATTGAACATGCTCCCAACATTGATGTCAATTCCATCGATAATATTACCGTCATTAAAGGTTCTAATGCGTTGGCTTATGCAGGAGATGCTATAGGTGGTATTGTGATTTTAAAACCACTACGATATTTAAATAAAGACACCTTGTTTGGAAAAACAATTGCAGGTTTTCAAAGCAATGGTTTGGGATATAACTTTAATAGTATGCTCTCTAAAAATTTTAAAAACGGATGGTTTGCAAATGGAAATGTTGGTTATAAACAAAATGGAGATTTAAAATCTCCAGATTATAATTTAACCAATACTGGAGCAAAAAGTTTTTCAGGAAATGTAATCTTGGGCTATCAAAAATTTGAATATGGTTTTGAAGCCAATATCAGTTATATAGACAATACCATGGGAATTTTAAGTGCCTCCCATATTGGAAATGTCGGTGATTTGGTCAATGCAATCGACAACAATGAACCTCTCATTACTGAAAGTTTTTCATACACAATCAATTCACCAAAACAAGAAGTGGCTCATTTATTAGGTAAAATAAACTTTTATAAACGATTTAGCTCTCTAGGTAAGCTTTCTGTCCAATATGATTATCAAAATAACCATCGGTTTGAATTTGATAAAAGAATTGGAGATGATAGAGATAAACCAGTGGTCGATCTTGAATTAATTACCCAAAATATAAAATCAGATTTGATTATTGATAAGTTTGATAACTCAACTGTTTATATAGGAGTTACTGGTAAGTATCAAGAAAATATTGCCAACCCAGAAACTGGTGTAAGAAGACTCATCCCTGATTATGAGAAAACGGATTTTAGTTTTTATGGGATATGGAATACTACCTTTAATGATAAGCTAGCAGCTGATCTTGGTATTCGCTATGATTATAATTTTATTAATGCGCAAAAATATTACAAAACTAGTCGATGGGAAGAGCGCGGATACAACGAGGATTTTAGTGATTTTGTCGTGAACGATTTGGGAACTCAACTCCTAACAAATCCAACATTTACCTATCATAACATATCCTTATCTGCAGGTCTAATTTATAGTATCAATAAAAACAATGACCTTATTTTTAACTATGGGTTATCATCTAGACCACCAAATCCGTCAGAATTATTTAGTGATGGATTGCATCATTCCGCTGCACGAATAGAGTTAGGAGACTTGAGATTAACTAAAGAAATATCGAACAGAGTTGGACTTAGTTATCAACTAGAAGCTAATAAAATAAATCTAAGTATAGATACTTTTATCAATCAAATCAATGATTTTATCTATTTAAAACCCACAGGAACTCAAACGACCGTTCGTGGAGCCTTTCCAGTTTGGGAGTATTTTAAAACCAATGCATTTTTGGCAGGCATAGACACTAGCATTGATTACCAATTTACAGAATCTTGGAGCTTGAATTCAAGTTTGTCTTATGTGTATGGACAAAACACAGAGGAAGATATTCCATTAATCGATATTCCTACATTTAAATTAAATAACGCACTTAATTATAAATTAAAAAAGTGGAATCATTTAAACGTACGTTTAGCTCATGAGTGGGCAGGTAGACAAAATAGGTACCCTAATTATAATTTCGAAACCTATATTCCAACCACTGAAGAATACGTAGAAGTAGACATAAGTACGCCTCCCAATGCATTCCAATTAATTCATTTATACGGTGATGTGACTTTTTTATTCAATGAAAAAATGAATTTAAATTTAATGTTAGGAGTCACTAACCTGTTCAACACCACCTATAGAGAATATTTAAATAGACTAAGGTATTATGCTGATGATACCGGAAGAAATATTACTATTCAAATTAAATTTAACTATTAAAAACAAAAAAAATGAAAAATTATTTCAAATTAGTATCAATTACACTTTTTACACTTTTATTTGTTGCTTGTTCAAGCGATGACGATGCCGCACCAGAACCAGTAAACGAAGAAGAAGTAATAACAACAATGATTGTTACCCTAGATGGTCCAGATCAAGTTGTAACATTAGAATATAGAGATCTAGATGGACTGACGGACCTGACTCTCGCAGAAATTACGTTGGAGGAGAGTTAACTGCTGGTGCTACTTATACTGGATCAATTAGGTTATTGAATGAAACAGAGGACCCGGCTGAAAATATAACAGAAGAAGTCGAGGAGGAAGATGATGAACATCAATTTTTCTACGACTGTAGGACTGGATTAGATGTAACTTATGAATATGGAGATGATGATGAGTAACGGAAATCCATTAGGATTAGCATTTTATACTTACTACAGGTGCAGCTAGTTCAGGTGCATTAACATTTACATTAAGACATGAGCCAATAAACCTAATGAGGGTGATTAGAAGATGCTGGGGAGAAACAGATATAGAAGTATCTTTTGATTTAGAAGTACAATAAATTGCATTTAAGTTTAAAAAAGCCCCATCAGGGGCTTTTTTTGTTAACTATAGTTTCTGGATCATCAGGTCTATTTTGCTTCCATACGAAGGTATAAAGCCACATCAAGGTAAAAGTTGGAATAACATCTAAGCCTGGAATTATCTCTTCTAAAAAAACAATAACAGCGGCGATTTTACCTGCAGTACCATGGTACATTTTATTCATTTGGGAGGCAGCATAAGGTGCCCATACTAAATCTATAATGTTCCCCAAAATGGAACTAACATAGTAGCCATTCCTATTAGATCTAATAAAATACCTTTTTTTAATAATTTATATTTGTTCATTTTAAATTGCCAAGGAAAATAATGGTAAGACCCCTCCTATTTTTAAATAATTTTTACTTTAATTTATCTGAAAATATTTTTTTTATTTTTTCAATTTTCGGAGTAATGGTATAATCACAATATTTCTGTTCAGAATTTTGATTGTAGTAATCGTGATGATCTTCTTCAGCATCATAAAACAAGACTAAGGGAGTAATTTCGGTCACAATTGGGGCTTTAAAAAAATGACTTTTATTTAATTGGTCTATAAACGTTTCAGCGATCATTTTTTGTGTACCTGAGGTATAAAATATTCCACTTCGGTATTGGGTTCCAATATCAGCCCCTTGCCTGTTTAAAGTTGTAGGGTCGTGGGTTGCAAAAAATATTTCTAGCAAAATTTCAAAAGAAACCAATTGATGATCATAATCAATCTGAACTGCCTCGGCATGTCCAGTGCGCCCAGAACAAACCTCCCGATAGCAAGGATTTTTTATAGTACCACCTGTGTACCCTGGCTTTATACTTATAACTCCATGTATTCTCTGAAAGATTGCCTCGGTACACCAAAAACAACCACCAGCAAAAACTGCTTTTTCCATCATCATTTTTTTTTAAATTTACAATTAATCATAGTATTAGCTAAAAAGTAAATACTTTTTAACTTTTTGTTAGTAATACTAGAAGAAGGATAGTCTTAGCTTTGAAAAACTAATAACATTTTGTTAAGTATCATTTCTCGAAAGATAATGCGTCATCTATTATTCTTATTACTTACCCTATCAAGTACCGCCCCTTTTTTTTCTCAAGAAAAAAAAGAAATTGTAGCTAATAGGACAAATAACCCTCCAAAAATTGATGGCATTTTAAATGACGATTTATGGAAATCGTTACCTGCTGTATCCGACTTTAATATGTTTGAACCAGGAAATGAAGGATTGATTAGTCAAGAATACCAGACATTAGTAAAAATGGCTTACGATGATAATGCTGTTTATATTGCGGTCTACATGTTTGATCCAAACCCTGATAAAATCCTACGTCAATTAAGTCAAAGAGATGAGGTTTTTGTTCAGGCCGACCTATTTTATGTTGCATTAAACACTTTAAATGATGGAATCAATGAAACCAGATTTTATGTCACTAGTGCAGGAACTATCGGAGATTCAAAAAATTCTCAAAATGAAGAGGATTTTAATTATAACGTTGTTTTTGATTGTAAAACATCCATTGACACCAAGGGATGGTATGCAGAATATAAAATACCTTACAATGCTTTAAGATTTCCAGAAATTGAAATGCAGGATTGGAGTGTGAATTTTTACAGAGAGTTAAAAAATAAAAATGAAACACACAGTTGGAACTTTATTGACAATAAAGTAGGAAATGAAAAATTATACAATGGCTTAGTTACTGGTATTAAAGATATCAATCCACCGGTTAGATTAACATTTTATCCCTTTGCTCAAGGAGTCGTTTCAAAATTTGATAATAGTTCAGAAGCAGATGTGACTGCAGGCTTAGATCTAAAATACGGAATCAGTGATAGTTTTACCTTAGATTTAACCTTGGTACCAGACTTTGGACAAACGGCGTTTGATGAGGTTAGACTCAACCTAGGTCCTTTTGAACAAACTTTTGAAGAAAACAGAGCTTTCTTTACAGAAGGTGTTGAGTTATTTGATAAAGGTGAAGTTTTCTTTTCAAGACGTATAGGAGGTCCACCATCCGGTACCATTGAAGATCTTAATCCCAACGAAGCCATCATTGAAGCTCCATCGAATGCAAACATATTGAATGCCGTAAAAGTTTCTGGAAGAACCAAAAAAGGATTGGGTGTTGGTTTTTTAAATTCAATAACAGAACGAACCTATGCGACCATAAGAGATTCAGTTACAGGATCTACTCAAAAAAAATTAATCGAACCTATAACAAATTATAATGTTTTTGTTTTAGATCAAGTTTTTAACGGAAATTCGTCGGTATCAATCATCAACACGAATGTACTTAGAGATGGTAGCGATTTTAGAGATGCCAATGTAACTGCAGGGGTTTTTAGTATAGCAGATAAAGAAAATAGATTTAGAACCTCCGGAAGAGCCATAGTTAGTAATGTAAATAATGGAGATGGGTATAAATCAGGTTTCCAGTCCGAATTTGATGTTTTTAGAACCAAAGGAAACTTCAGGTATCGAGTTGGACATGATTTTGCTAATACGACACTAGATATTAATGATTTAGGAGTTAATTTCAGAAATAATTATAACAATTTTGTTGCTGGTATCTCCTACGAAATATTTGAACCCTCAAAAATATTTAATAAGTATGAAATAAGTTTAACCGCCAGACATCGAAGGCTTTATAGTCCTGATATTCAAACCGGTAACAACTTGAGCTTAGATTCTTTTTTTTTCACAGCGAATCGATTTGCTTTTGGTGTAGATGCCGATTTAAATAGCGAAAGAAAAGACTATTTTGAACCACGTATTGACGGTAGGTATTTTATTTACGCACCAAATTTTAGAGTTACAAGTTGGATATCTACTGATTTCAGAAAGAAATTTGCTTTTGATTTGAGTCTTGGTTTTAGAAATTATATTGACGACGAGCAACACAATTACAAGATACGTTTAACGCCAAGATTTCGGGTCTCCAATCATTTATTATTGATATGGGAAACAGAACTGTTTGTAAGTAATAATAATAGGGGTTATATTGATGATAATGGCGTGGATATCTATTTTGGACAAAGAGCTATTACCAATCTAGAAAATTCGCTACAGGCCAGTTATAACTTTGATCCCTACAAAGCAATAGATTTAAGATTCAGAAACTATTGGGGAACCGCAGATTACAGTGATGATTTATTTTTTTTATTGAATCAAAATGGGACTCTGACTCAATTTGATTATGATATCTCCGAATACAACCCAAACAGAAATTTTAATATTTGGAACATCGATTTGAGCTTCAGGTGGCGTTTTGCTCCAGGAAGTGAAATTTCATTTCTTTACAGAAATCAAATTTTTAACGAAGATGATTTATCAAATATTAATTTTGGAGATAGCTTAGATAATTTATTTCAACAAACCGCCCAACATACTTTTTCAATCCGAGTGACCTACTTTCTAGACTATAATAATTTAAAAAATATTTTTAAACACAATTCATAACTATTAGAATTGTCTAATCACCTTATAAATAGTATTTTCACACCATAATATCTTTATTATGATAAAAGCGATCAACTTACATAAGTTTTATGACGAATTACATGTTTTAAAGGGTGTAAGTCTGGAAATAAAAAAAAGTGAAGTTATTTCAATCGTCGGGACCTCTGGAACCGGAAAAACAACATTACTTCAAATTTTAGGAACTTTAGATTCTTTTTCAAGCACTGAAGAAAAAAGCTCATTGTTAATTGATGGTCAGGACATTGACGCCCTAAATCAGCAACAATTAGCAACATTTAGAAATAAAAATTTAGGTTTTGTTTTTCAATTTCATCAATTACTACCAGAATTTAGTGCTTTGGAAAATATTTGTATTCCCGCATATATTGGAAACACCCCAAAAACGGTTGCAGAAAAAAAAGCGAAAGAACTTTTATCATTTTTAAATTTAAGTAATAGAGTTAATCATAAGCCCAACGAGCTATCTGGAGGAGAGCAACAAAGGGTTGCCGTGGCTAGAGCACTAATAAATAATCCTTCTATCATTTTAGCCGATGAACCAAGTGGTAATTTAGATACTGAAAGTGCTGAAAATCTACATAATTTATTTTTTAAATTAAGAGATGAATTTGGTCAAACATTTGTGATTGTTACTCATAACAATAGTTTAGCTTCTATGGCAGATCGGAAATTAGTAATGAAAGATGGAATTATTTTATCCTGATCATGAACCAGAAAGATTTAAAAGATTTTCTAGATGTTAAGGTTAAAGAATACAATAACAAAAAATTTATTGAAAGTGACCCTATCCAAATTCCACACCAATTATTAAAATATGGTGCCTCTAAAAACGATATAGAAATCATAAGCTTTTTAGTGGCTACAATTTCCTGGGGAAACAGAAAAAGTATCATAACTAACTCCAATAGTTTGCTAACTCGAATGAATCATTCTCCCTATGAATTTGTGATGAATTATTCAAAAAAAGACTTTAACTCCATCGCTGGATTTGTGCACCGAACCTTTAATGACAAAGATTTAAATTATTTTATTTTGGCCCTAAAAAATATCTATAAAAATCATGGTGGCTTAGAATCCATATTCAAAAACAATATAAAAGATCATTCATTGCAATTTGCTATTCATGAATTTAAAAAACTATTTTTTAGTTTACCGCACCCAGCAAGAACAGAAAAACATGTAAGTGATCCACTCAAAAATTCTGCTGCAAAAAGAATCAATATGTTTTTAAGATGGATGGTAAGAAATGATTTTAGTGGAGTCGATTTTGGAATTTGGAATACGATTCCGATGTCTGTTTTATCTTGCCCTTTGGATGTACATACAGGAAATGTAGCAAGAAAACTTGGTTTAATATCTCGAAAGCAAAATGATGCCAAAGCTTTGAAAGAGCTAGATCAATCTTTAAGAATTTTAGACGCAAAGGATCCTGTTAAGTATGATTTTGCATTATTTGGCTTGGGAGTTTTTGAATCTTTTTAGTTGATTAAATGATAAGCACTGAGCTTTTTAACATTATCCAATTCTACATTTAGATCATTGTAGTTGTACATAATTAAATTAAATTTCACCTTTCTGTACAACTAGTCATAATTATTATGTGGCATTGTTTATATTTGCAAAATAAATATTGGAATGCAGTTTAAACACCCTGAACTTCTTTACGCCCTATTTCTGCTAGTTATTCCTATTTTTATTCATCTATTCCAACTAAGACGTTTTAAAAAATTAGAATTTTCTAACCTTGATTTTTTAAAAAGAGTTCGCATAAAAACTCGTAAAAGTTCACAGTTAAAGAAATGGATCCTACTTCTTACAAGAATGGCTATTTTTTCTTGTATCATCTTAGCTTTTTCTCAACCTTTTTCCGCTTCAAAATCTGCTTTAAAAAATGATAAAGAATTAGTTATCTATATTGATAACTCATTTAGTACTCAACTAATTGATACAAAAGGAGTATCCTTACAAACACATCTACAAAAATTATATTCGCAGGATTTTTATGATTATAAAATTAATTGGTTAACCAATGATTTTTCAAAAAGAAACACTTCCGCACAAAACTTTAAAAACGATATTTTAACTATTAATCACTCTCAAAGACAATTAAGTCCCAAAGAAGTTATTATTAAATCCAATCAACTTTTTTCAACTATAAACAATAATTCAGAAAAGCGAATTATCTACATATCCGATTTCCAATCCAAATCGGAATTTCCTGAAGTTCCGGATGGAATAACCCTAGATATAATTGCTTTAAAATACCAGGAGGTTTCTAATATTAATATTGATTCTGTTTTTATAGCTAATACAAATATAGCTAGTGTAAATCTTAAAGTAATAATAACTGGCCAAGGTCTTATCCCAGAAACAGTTCCTATTTCACTTTATAACGAAAATAAACTAATAGCTAAAACTGCTGTTAATTTTGGTCAGGATATTAATAGTATTAAAAAGAAAGAAGTAGTTTTTGAGATCGATAATAATGAAAAATTCGATGGAAAATTAGAGATTACCGATCCTAACTTAAAATATGACAACAACTTATATTTTAGCACCAATCTAAGAAAAAAGATAAAAGTTTTAGAAATTGGCAACATTGATAATAATTATTTCAAGAGAATCTTTAAAGAAAATGAATTTAATTTTACACAACAAGGTTCTAAAAGCTTAAACTATACCAATTTTAGCTCTCAAAATTTTATTATTTTGAATGAATTAGAGCAAATTCCCGAGTCGTTAATTACTGCCATAAAATCGTACACTGACCAAGGAGGTTCCTTATTAATAATTCCGTCAAGTAGTGCTATAATTGAACAGTATAACCTATTGTATGCATCACTAGAATTAGGGAGTATTTTAAATTTTAATAAGAAAGAAAAAAAAATAACCAAAATAGAATTTGAAAATCCTTTATACAAAAACGTCTTTGAAAAAGAAATTATTAATTTCCAATATCCAATAGTTAATTCCTTTTTCAATTTAAACTCATCCGTCCAGAAAGTTTTGAGTTTTGAAGATTCAAAACCTTTTTTATTAAGAAAGAATCAAATATATGCTTCCACCGCAGCCATCAATTTAAAAAATTCAAATTTTCAGAACTCTCCTCTTATTGTGCCCACATTTTATAATATGGCCAAACAAAGTTTAGCTCTACCAAAGCTGTATTATGAAATAGGAAAACAAAACCTTTACTCAATTCCTATTTCTTTAAAGCAAGATGAAATTCTTAAAATATCTGACAGTTTAAACACATTTATTCCATTACAACAAACTAAGAAAAATCAGGTGAACATAACTACTGAAAATAACCCCTCCAATGCTGGAAACTATTCCATTACTAAGGATGATGAAGTTATTGATAAAGTTAGTTATAATTTTGATAGACAAGAAAGCATTCTAACCTATTCCAATCCCAATAATTGGGACAATACAAATCTGTATAATAATGTGGGTGATTTGTTTAATAATATAGCTCTGGATAATAAAATTAATAGTTTTTGGAAATGGTTTGTTATTTTAGCACTACTGTTTCTTTTAATAGAATTGATTATTTTAAAATTTTACAAATGAATATTTTAATTAAAGCAGCAATTATTGTTGACGCATCAACAAAACATCATCTTAAAAAAAGAGATGTGTTAATTGAAAAAGGAAAGATTACTAAAATTGCGAAAACAATCTCTAATAGTGATCAATTTAAAGAGATAAAATTACCCGACCTGCACATTTCTCAAGGCTGGTTCGATACCAGTGTTTCTTTTGGTGAACCAGGTTTTGAGGAGCGAGAAACCTTAAAAAATGGTTTGAAAACGGCTGCGAAAAGTGGGTTTACCCATGTAGCAGTTAATTCCAATACCAATCCAGTAACCGATAATAAATCTACGGTCCATTTTTTAAAATCGCAGAGCAATAACAACGTTGTTTCTTTGTATGCTGTAGGAGCTTTAACAGCAGGATCTAACGGTAAAAATTTAGCAGAATTATTTGATATGGAGAACGAAGGAGCCATTTGTTTTTATGACTATAAAACTCCCGTAAAGAATCCAAATCTACTAAAAATAGCATTGCAATATTCTCAAACGTTTGATGGCCTGATACAATCCTTTCCTTTTGAGAGCTCTATTGCTAAACAAGGAAATGTAAATGAAGATGCCAACAGCACCAAATTGGGTCTAAAAGGGATACCAAATTTAGCGGAAGAACTTCAAATTATTAGGGATTTATATATTCTCGAATACACGGGAGGAAAACTACACATACCAACTATTTCAACAAAAAAATCAGTTGCTTTAATTAAAGATGCTAAAGACAAAGGTTTAAACGTTACTTGTAGCGTATCCATAAATAATCTTATTTTGACAGATGATGTTTTAGAAAACTTTGATTCAAACTATAAATTACAACCACCACTCAGAACCACGAAGGATATAAAGGCCCTCATAAAAGGATTAAATGAGGGGACTATTGATGCGGTTACAAGTGATCATAATCCAATCGATATTGAGAATAAAAAAATTGAATTTGATCACGCTCTCTATGGAAGTGTTGGTTTAGAAAGTTGTTTCGGAGCCCTAAATAACACCTTAGACATTGAAAAAACTATAAAGTATTTAACTGGTTTAAAAGAAGATTTTAAAATTCAAATAAACAGTATTGATGAGGGAAATAATGCAGACATTACTTTGTTTAACCCTGAGGAAAAATGGGTGTTTAACGAAAAGAATATCCAATCTAAATCAAAAAACTCAGCGCTTCTTGGCTGTCAACTAAAAGGTAAAGTGTACGGAGTTATTGCCAACAAAAAAATGATTTTAAATTAATGAAAAACAAGTCAAATTATAAAGCAATATTAGCTTATTTGTCATTTATAGGTTTAATAATTGCCTATATTTTAAATATGGAAGAAAAAGACAAATTGGTAAGTTACCATATCAAAAATATGTTTGGCTTAGTGATCTTATTATTTATTTCTACCACTTTTATAAAAGGTAATTCCTTTTTGTTTTTTAGTGGTCAAGTTATATGGGTTGCATGTTTTTTTTCCTGGACTTACTCTCTAGTTATGGCAATTACAGGAAAACAAAAAGGAATTCCCGTTATTACTGATCTGTTTCAAAAATGGTTTAATTTTTTAAATCAATAAATGGAAAAACAACAATTACAATTAGAACATCGATACAAAGCTTCAAATTTAAACGATCCTAAAAATGCCCCACTAATTATAATGCTTCACGGTTATGGTAGCGATGAGAATGATTTATTTTCTTTTGCATCAGAATTACCATCTAAATATGCCATAATTTCATTAAAAGCGCCCTACAGTTTAAATCCTCATGGTAATGCCTGGTATGCCATCCATTTTGATAACGTAGACGGAAAATGGAGTGACGACAATCAAGCTATAAATTCTAGAGATAGGGTTGTAAGTGTCATTAATGAAATTATTGAAAAATATCCCGTAGATAAAAACAACATAACCCTCTTAGGTTTTAGTCAAGGAACGATCTTGGGGTTATCAATTGCTCTCAGTTATCCTGAAAAAATAAAGAACATAATTGGTTTAAGTGGTTATGTAAACGAAGGAATCCTCAAAGAAGATTATCATAAAAACGACTTCAAGAATTTGAATATTTATTCTTCACATGGTACTTTAGACCAAGTAATACCTGTAGAATGGGCTAGAAAAACAAAAAAAATTCTTTCTAATATTATACCCGATCTTACTTACAACGAATTTCCTGCAGGTCATGGAGTTTCCCCTCAAAATTTTTATGATTTTAAAAATTGGCTAGAGAAACAAAGCTAAATTAGAATGAAGGATACAGTAAAGATGAAATTTGATTCAATTCAATTTTATTCTTTTTTGTAACATAATACTCTAAAATCATTTCTCCCCAATACCGACCATCAGTAAAATCAGCAATAATCCATTTATGATTAAGAAATTTAATTTTATTTATTTTCATCTTACCATTCATTCCCTCGTAGGGTATCAGATAGTTTTTTTCTTTTACTAAATTTTGATCATACATATATTCTAATACCTGGCTTTCAATTTCTAGAGACTCAAAACCCAATTTTTCAATATACGACACTGCATTTTCGTTTCCTTGAAGGGTAAAATAGTTGCAACTTAAATTTTCGTTTGATAAAACCTCTAAGGAATCCTTAAGTATTAACAACTCATTTTTTAAATTAGAAATAATATTTCTTTGTTTTTCAATTTTATTTTCTTGTTTTTCGAATATTTTTTTTTCATTCATGTACTGGAATATTACAAACAGTAGCGTAAATAAAAATAAATACATAAATAAAGTACGTTTCATTTTTTATAAAGTTAATTTAAGTGTGTCGTAGGCTAAAAATACATTGTGAGGAAGTTCTTTTTCAATTTCTGAATGAAAACCCAATAAATGACTAATGTGAGTTAAATAGGCTTTTTTAGGATTAATTATAGTTATAATTTCTAATGCTTCATCTAAAGAAAGATGCGAATGATGTTTTTCTTTTCTAAGCGCATTGATAACCAATATAGAAGTGCCTTTAATTTTATTAAGTTCCTCTTCAGCTATGGTCTTTACATCTGTTAGATATGTAAAATCATCTATTCTAAATCCTAATATTGGTAATGACCCGTGCAATACCTCAACAGGAATTATTTGCTTCCCTCCTGCTTGAAAACTAATCGATTTGGAAATTTCAATTTCATTTAAAGTTGGAGAGCCTGGGTATTTATGTTCAGTTTCAAAAATATAAGAAAATCGTTGGTGTAAATTTTTAAAAACTTGTTTCTGAGCAAAAAAAGAAATAGCACCTTGTTTAAAATAAAAAGGTCTAACATCATCAATACCCGCCGTATGATCGTTGTGTTCATGCGTTAGTAAAATTCCGTCAATTTTGCTGCAATTCGCTCTTAACATTTGTTGTCTAAAATCAGGTCCACAATCAATAACGTAATTATAATGATCCCAGGATATTAAAATAGAAACACGAAGTCTTTTATCCTTTAAATCGTTGCTTTTACAAACTGGGTGCTCACTTGCTATAACAGGAATTCCTTGCGAAGTTCCGGTTCCAAGAAAAGTGATTTTTAAACTTGAATTCATTCTACAAAAATAACAGTATTTATTTTGTTTAACTAAGGTATTTATTAACTTTGTTTCCAGAAAATAAAACAACATGTCGATTACTATTTCAGGAGAAAAAGAATTTGAAAATATTCCTTCCACTAAAAGCAAAGCTCTTAGAATTAACTTGAATGAAAATATTTATGGTTCATTCGCTGAGATTGGTGCCGGTCAAGAAACAGTTCGTAATTTTTTTAGAGCTGGTGGAGCCTCTGGAACAATCGCAAAAACCATGTCTGCCTATGATAAGGATTTTAGCGATTCAATTTATGGAATAGAAGAAGACAACCGATATGTTACTGAGTCGCGTGTAAAAACAATGCTTAGCCACGAAATTAATTTGATTGAACAACGACTTCCAAGAAGTAAACATCCTGATAGACTGTTTTTTTCGTACGCCAATACAGTAGCTACCATTGATTTTGCTAAAAAATTTAAAGGACACGGATGGGTCGGTATTAAATACCAGGTAGAGCCAGACGGTGACTATAATGAAATTGTATTACATATTCGTTTTCACGAAAACGAAGCCACACTGCAACAAAATACCCTTGGTACGCTTGGTGTTAATCTAATCTATGGTGCATTCTACAAATTTAACGAACCAAAAAAATTGCTTCGATATTTATATGATCATATTGATCAAGATAAAATTGAAATTGATACTATAAATTTTTCAGGACCACAATTTAGTGAAGTTGATAATCGATTAATGAGTTTACAGCTTGTTAAAAATGGAATGACTCAAGCTGTTATGTTTGGACCAGATGGAAAAAACATATTGCCTGCAGCTATATTGTATAAAAAGAATATCTTGGCCTTAAGAGGAAGTTTTAGACCTGTAACTAAGGTTAATATTGATATGTACGAAAAATCATTAGATATTTTCAAAAAAGAAAAAAAGGTCGATGAAGATAAAACTATCGTTATTTTTGAGATTACCTTGTCTAATTTGAGAGCTGAAGGAGAAATTAATGAAGAAGATTTTATGTCTCGTGCAAGGTTATTATGTTCACTGGGGCACACGGTTATGATTTCAAACTTTCAAGAATATTATAAATTAGTAGAGTATTTCTCGGCTTATACAAAAAAACGAATGGGTTTAGCCCTAGGCGTAAATAACATGATTGATATTTTTGATGAAAAGTATTATCGCCATCTAAGTGGTGGTATTTTAGAAGCTTTTGGAAAATTATTCTTTAAAGATCTTAAAGTTTATGTTTACCCAATGTTAGATCCAGTTACGGGAGAATATACCAATAGTGACAACCTGAAAGTGCACCCACGAATGAAAGAACTCTATAAGTTTTTTAAATACAATGGAAAGGTGGTTGACATCGAAGATTTTGACAAGGACCATCTTAATATTTTTTCTCGTACTGTACTTAAAATGATTAAAAATAATGATGAAGGCTGGGAGAAACTTCTTCCAGAAGGTGTTTCTGAAATAATTAAAGAAAAAGAACTCTTCGGTTATTCTAGATAAGACTTATTCGTTTTCTTCTAATATTTGAGAAGCATGCGACTTAGTCTTTACTTTATCTATAACCCTTATAACGAAGCCTTTTTCATCGATAAGAAAAGTTTTTCGATGAATGCCGTCATATTCACGACCCATAAACTTTTTTAAGCCCCAAACTCCAAAAGTATTGATTACTTCTTTATTCTCGTCTGCTAACAACGGAAATGGAAAATTATATTTATTTCTAAAATTAGTTTGCCTTTTTTGATTGTCAGCGCTAACTCCCAAGAGTTCAAAACCTTTTTCTTTTAGTAACTCGAAATTATCCCGCAAATTACATGCTTCAACAGTACATCCAGGAGTACTTGCTTTTGGATAAAAAAACACCACTAGCTTTTTGCCTTGATATTCATTAAATTGAATGGTATTTCCATCCTGATCTATCGATTTGAAATTTGGAACCTTATCACCTACTTTTAATGTATTCATTTTTTTACTTTTGTGTAAAAATACATAAATGACGAAACAAGAAAAAATAGTTTATATAATAAATACATTAGAACGTATTTATCCTAAAACTCCTATCCCACTTGACCATAAAGATCCATACACCTTATTAATTGCTGTTTTATTATCTGCACAAAGTACCGATAAAGGAGTAAATAAAGTTACCCCTATTTTATTTAATATGGCGGATAATCCTTATGATATGATTAAATTATCAGTAGAAGAGATTAGAACTATTATTAGGCCGGTTGGTTTATCGCCAATGAAATCAAAAGGTATCTATGGATTATCAAAAATATTAATTGACAAACATCAGGGAAAAGTCCCTACTAATTTAGAAGATTTAGAGGAATTACCAGCAGTGGGTCATAAGACGGCTAGTGTGGTTTTATCACAGGCTTTTAATATCCCAACATTTCCTGTAGACACACATATCCATCGATTAATGTATCGATGGGGAATGACTAATGGTAAAAATGTGGTTCAAACCGAAAAAGACGCTAAAAGATTATTTCCAAAGAATTTATGGAATAAATTACATTTACAAATTATATTTTATGGTAGAGAGTATTCACCCGCCAGAGGTTGGGACATTGACAAAGATATTATTACAAAAAAAATAGGAAGAAAGTCTATTCTTAAAAAATTAAACAACTAAAAAAACCTCGAAAAAAAATCGAGGTTTTACAAAGTTTAGTTTAGAAGTGCTTCAAACTTCAATTTATTATAATCTATAACACTTAAAGCCTTTGAATAATCCAGAAGAAATTTAATTGTTTCCTCTTTTGGAACTAAGTTTTCATTCACGTGTTCCGAACGTGAAATTCCAGAGTACATTTTTTGCATATAATAAGTATTTCAAGGTTATCTTTTTTAATAACGCATCAAAATATTTATTATTGTATTAATTTGTCAATACGATATTATGCTTGTCAATAACCTTACGAAGGTTGATTAATGCATATCGCATTCTACCAAGAGCGGTATTGATACTAACGCCTGTTTTTTCACTGATATCTTTAAAACTCATTTCCTTGTAAATGCGCATTAACAGTACTTCTTTTTGATCGTCAGGTAACTCTTGTATGATTTTTTTTAAATCACCTTCTACCTGTTTTTTTATCATTGATTTTTCAGCATTCAAAGAGCCATCATGAAGTACTGAAAAAATATTAAAATCAGTGTTATTTTCGAACTTTGGCATTCGATTGTTTTTTCTGAAATGATCGATGACTAAATTATGGGATATCCGCATTACCCAGGGGATAAATTTACCTTCCTCATTATAAGCACCTCTTTTTAAAGTTTTTATAACTTTAATGAAAGTATCTTGAAAAATATCCTCAGAAATATCTCTATTGAATACTTTTGAATATATAAAACTATATATTTTTTGTTTGTGACGGGTGATTAATTCGCTTATTGCTTGTTCGTTCCCATTCATGTAGGCACTAACCAATTGTGCATCTGTAGATTCTTTTTTTATCATAACAGTACTTTTAAATAGTTTACAATACATACGATTCCGTATGCTTATTGAGTTCTAATTTTTATTTAAAAAAGTAATATTATGCTATAGGCAAAAAAGATTTTATGGTTATACTCTGGGGTAAATATAACAACAATCGATTAACAATTGCAAAAAAAAACAACTATTTTCAATAAAAAATATTAATGAACCTTATTATAAATCTCAAATTGGAAATGTTATCTTTGCAAAATTCACTACTAAATATTATAATAAAAGCTTGAATATTGATTCCATAAATATTAAAAAAAATATAGTAATCCAAGGAGCTAAACTTCACAATCTGAAGAATATTTCTGTGGTTATTCCTAGAAATAAACTGGTTGTGATTACCGGTTTATCTGGAAGCGGAAAATCAAGTTTAGCTTTTGACACCCTTTATGCAGAAGGACAACGACGTTATGTAGAAAGTTTATCTTCCTACGCCAGACAATTCTTAGGACGGCTTAATAAGCCTAAGGTAGACTCTATTAAGGGAATTTCTCCTGCAATTGCAATAGAACAAAAGGTAAATTCAACCAACCCACGTTCAACAGTTGGAACAACAACCGAAATCTACGACTATCTAAAATTATTGTACACTCGAATTGGTAAAACAATATCTCCAATTTCTGGAAAAGAAGTAAAGAAAGATAACGTTACCGATGTTATTAATTTTTTAAAAGAATTTAAGGAAGGTGAAAAACTTCTCCTTCTGGCTCCTATCATATTAGAAAAAGGGCGAACCATTGAAAATAAATTACTCGCGCTATTACAACAAGGATATGCCCGAATTAAGTTGGGGGATCGCATTGTTAGACTCGACGATTTAAAAGGCGAAAAGTTGCCAAAAAAAATCTATTTAGTGGTAGACCGTATCATTACTAAGAATGATGAAGATTTTCTAAATAGATTGGCAGATGCCGTAGAGATTGCTTTTTTTGAAGGAAAAGGTGAACTTCAGATCGAAAATATTTCAAATTCTTCTTTAACGGTATTTAATAATCGTTTTGAAGCTGATGGAATTTCATTTTTAAGTCCAAACATCCATTTATTTAGTTTTAACAATCCTTACGGAGCTTGTAAAACTTGTGAAGGTTATGGAGATGTTATTGGTATTGACAGTGATTTAGTAGTTCCAAATACCGCATTATCTGTTTTTGAAAATGCTATTTTTCCATGGAGAGGCGAATCTATGAGTTGGTATCGAGACCAACTTGTAAATGCCGCTTATAAATTTGATTTCCCTATCCATAAACCTTGGTTTGAATTAACTGAAGATCAAAAGCTATTGATCTGGGAAGGAAATGAACATTTTAGAGGATTAAATGATTTTTTTGAAGAATTGACCTCTAAAAGTTATAAGATTCAGAACCGAGTAATGCTCTCTAGGTATCGTGGTAAAACCATATGCAACACCTGCAAAGGGAAACGTTTGAGAAAAGAAGCTAGTTATGTAAAAATTAACGGGACCTCTTTACAAGAATTAGTTGAATTACCGCTTGAAAAAGTAATCGATTTCTTTAACTGTATACAACTCAATAAGTACGACAAAGAAATTGCTAAAAGACTTTTAATTGAAATTAACAATCGACTGGAATTTCTAAATAAAGTTGGCTTAAACTATTTGACACTTAATCGAAAATCCAATACCCTGTCTGGTGGTGAATCACAACGAATTAATCTCGCTACTTCATTAGGTAGTAGTTTAGTGGGATCTATGTATATATTAGACGAACCAAGTATTGGCCTCCATCCAAAAGATACAGAACGACTTATTGAGGTATTAAAGTCGTTACGAGATTTAGGCAATACAGTCATTGTCGTAGAGCACGACGAAGACATCATGAAAGCAGCTGACGAAATTATCGATATTGGTCCTGAAGCTGGAAGTTTTGGAGGTGAAGTAGTTGCAACTGGGAATTATAAAAACTTATTAAAATCAAACTCACTAACAGCTCAATATTTAAATGGAACCCTTTCTATTGAAATCCCAGCACAAAGAAGAACTTCAGAAAATAGTATCCAATTATTTGGTGCCCGACAGCATAATTTAAAAAATATTGATGTTCAATTTCCATTGGGTTGTTTTACAGCTAATTACTGGAGTTTCTGGTAGTGGAAAAAGTACCTTGGTAAAAAAATATTATATCCAGCCATTTTAAAAGAAGTTGGTGGTTATGGCGAAAAGCCTGGTCAATTCAGCAAATTAGAAGGGAATTTTTCAAGTATTAAAAATGTAGAATTTGTAAATCAAAATCCCATTGGACGTTCTAGTAGATCCAATCCTGTTACCTACATCAAAGCCTATGATGATATTAGAAGTTTATTTTCAAAACAAAAATTAGCTGACATTAGAGGGTATAAACCAAAACATTTTTCGTTCAACGTTGATGGTGGTCGTTGTGAAAAATGCAAAGGTGAAGGTGAAGTTACTATAGAAATGCAATTTATGGCAGATGTTCATTTAGAATGTGATGCTTGTAAAGGAAAACGGTTTAAAAAAGAAGTATTGGAAGTTCAGTTTCATAAAAAAAATATCCACGACGTATTACAGATGACGGTAGAGGATGCGATCCACTTTTTCAGTACCAATGGAGAAACTAAAATTACTAACAAGTTGCAACCGCTTCAAGATGTTGGTTTGGGATATGTACAATTAGGACAAAGCTCTTCTACCCTCTCTGGTGGAGAAGCACAACGTATTAAATTAGCATCCTTTTTAATTAAAGGGACCACCAAAGAAAAGACCCTTTTTATATTTGATGAGCCAACTACAGGTTTACATTTTCATGATATTAATAAATTATTAAAGTCTTTTTATGCATTGTTAGACAAAGGCCACACTGTAATTGTAGTAGAACATAATATGGACTTAATTAAGTGCGCCGACCATGTTATTGATTTAGGAATTGATGGCGGCGAAAAAGGTGGCGACTTGATTGCCCAAGGAACTCCAGAAGAGGTCGCTAAAAACAAAAAATCTTATACTGCCGCTTATTTATCTGAGAAAATATAGCAAAATTGTAAGTAGCCTCCTGTTATTTAATTTTAATTTCTTTTATATTTAAAAAAACTTTAATCATGAGACTATTCGTATTTGTGTTCCTTATTTCTTTAATTTCCTATTCACAAATTCCAACTTTAGAGAAAACAATAATTGGACAGAATCGGCTGGTCTTTTTGGGCTGGTGGTTATGTAGACCTTGATATAATAACAATACTGTACTTACATTACAAGGCTATGATATATTTGGTACAGAATTGTATTATGAAAATTGGATTGAAGGTATAGGTTCATCAAATGGGCTTATACCATTTGGATACAACTATGACTATTGGAGTAAAATGACATGTTTTTCAGAAAATGGTAATGTGACTTTGTTTAATGGATTTAATGAATGTGAACCTCCAATTTTATCCAGCAACGATTTTAATATAGATAACATAGTTATTTACCCAAATCCAATTTCTGAGAGGTCAATATTACAATTACTCCCAATAGATCAATAAACCACTTAATTATTTATAATCTTTCTGGACAAATTGTACTAAATAAAATTATTACTACCAATAATTATATTCTAAAAAATATAGATTTTGCTTCAGGGGTTTTCTTTTACCAGGTTTTCAGCGATAAAAAACTTATAAAAACTGAGCAATTTATTGTTAAATAAATCACAAACATATTTTTAAATATGTTATGGCATGATGATTGCCATATTAAATATGTAATATATTTTATTAATAAGTTTGAGTTGGTTTGTTTTTAAAATCCGTCTTTTGGTTAAAAAGACGGATTTTATGTTTTAGGATAGCTCTTTTTTTTTATGATAGCTAACAATAATATCTTTTTTAATGTTGTATAACAGCACTTTACAAATATGGCATGGTCGTTGGTATTGTATATTTAGCGGATTAAAAACATCTATTATGAAAAAAGCAATCACTCTATCCATCGGAATCTTTCTTATTAGTTTTTCTTTTTTGATTGCTTCCACAACGACCACAAATAATAACTTAAATCCAAATTTTATTAATTATGGTAATTCCTACATTTTTACGGTTCAAAATGTTGAGTTTTCAGTTTTTCCAGATGGTCAATTCGATTTCACATATTTAAGAAATAATTCTCCAAACATCAACATTAGTTATAACGCTGGTTTCAATTATGAGATGTATGTTCAGTACGACATGTATGGGGGCGTTATTCAAGTAGAAAATGTACCTATTTATTATGATGAATTTGGCAGAGTTTCACAAGTAGGCACCATAAATATATACTATAATAGAAATCGAATTACAAGAATTGGAGGGCTTTATATCCATTACAACCGTTATGGATATTACGCCTATAGTTCTGGCTTTATAAATGCCTTTAACTATCATTACACCTATAGACCTTGGCATTCGTATTACATTAGACCTGCCTATACTAACTGTTTGGTATATAATTATCCGTACAGAAGGAATTACGTGCCCACTCGCTACAGCTATACAGTTCACCATAATTATTATAGAAATAGAGGTAGAAACAATAATACCTATGCGAATGGTAGAAGAAATTTTGATCGCCCTGGTAGATATAACCACTATAAAGGTGGACGGTATAAAGTAAATAAAAATTATCAACCATCTCGAAGAAGGACCTCAGTAGCTGTTGCATCTAAACCAATTATTAATAGAACAAGACCTGTCAATCATACTAAGCCAATGACCAACAATCAGAATCCTAGAAGAAATCGTTTAGTTAATAATTTAAATACAAAACCAACTGTAATTGGTAGTCAAAGATTTAGAGGTAATAGAAATACAATATTAAATGGTAGGAAGGTTTCATCTCAAACAAATATGAATACTCAAAATCGAACAACTAGGTATTCTAGATCTAAGACTTCTAATATAGCTTCGAATACTAAAAGGAGTCAACAAGTAAATAGTAATACTACTTTATCAAGAAAAAGAAGTAGAGGACTATACTAAAAGTAGTGATAAAAATCCTCTGATGGGCATCAACTCATTTAAGGGGGTTTTTTTATAAGTTTTTAATCAAATTACTCATTTTAAAAGTCAGTTTTTTTCTGCTAAAATTTGATAATCCTTTAGAATTTAAAATTAAATGACCTTGCCGATATGCCTGATAATATAAGCTAATTTGTTTTTTAAGTTTTTCCTTTTCAGAATAACCGAAATAGCTACCTGAACTGGTTTCCTCGATGATTTTTTCAACATCGCTTTCTACAGGACCAATTGCCAGTATTGGTCGTTTTGCGGCGAGGTATTCAAATAATTTACCTGGTATAATAGCCTTCGTCTCAGGAAGGTTCATTTCAATTAATAATAAAACCTGAGAATTACACTGTAATTGAATTGCTTTTTGATGCGACAAATATCCCAACGATAAACACTGATTTGTTAAACCGTATTTTCGAATACTGATTGGTATAGCGTCACTTACAGATCCAGCCAGTTGTATCAATAAGTCTTCAGAAAACTGAGAGTCCTCTGAACACAGTTCGGATAACGCCTCCCATAATATAATAGGATTTCTATTGCTTAGTAAAGAGCCTACATGCGATAAGGTAAATTTTACATCTAAATTAGGTTTAAATTCGTCAATAGAATCGTATCCATTAGTAATAACTTCAATGGGGGTGTTGGTAATTTTTTGAAATTCTCGTTTAGTAGTTGCACTCGTTACAACTACATGATCTGCTTTTGTTAACACTTCTGATTCTAAGGCTATATGCTTTTTTTGAGCTCTTTTACTTAGTCTCAGCGATTTGTGATAATGAATGGTTGTCCAAGGATCTCTAAAGTCTGCTACCCATTTAATTCCTGTTTCCTTTTTTAAGGATTTACCAATTAAATGTAAACTGTGAGGGGGGCCCGAAGTAATAATGACCTCTACCTTTTGTTCAGATATAAAATTTCTTAAAAAACCTATCGATGGCTTTACCCATCCTACTCTGGCATCTGGAATAAAAAAATTACCACGAATCCATAAAAGGACTTTTTCTAAAACAGATTGTTTTTGCTTTGTTATAATTCCACTACTAACCCGATTTGTTTTCTTTTTTGAAAATAGATTTGCAAATCTATAAGGTTCTTTTATTGGAAATCGAATGATTTGAATTCCTTTTGGAAGCTCAGAACAAATAGATTCGTCTTTTAAAGGATAATGAGGGTTATCTGGAATAAAAACAATGGGGTCAATTCCAAACTCTTTAAAATAAGTAATAAACTTAAGCCATCTTTGAACACCTGGACCACCAGCTGGCGGCCAATAATACGTAATTACTAGTACACGCTTCATAACTTTTTATTCATTATTAAATGGTACTTTCTTTCTGCTATTCCTATAAAAGCCTCCAGCAAATACCAATAAAAATAAAATACTACTAGCCAATGATATTCGACTGCCGATAGTAATAACTTGGGGTTCAAATTTAAATTCAATAGTATGAGATCCCTTTGGAATCGTGAGAGCTCTCAAAATATAATTTGCTCTATAATGTTCCACTAAATTTCCATCTATGTATACATTCCAACCATCCGGGTAATAAGCCTCAGAAAAAAGCGCTAATTGATAAGTTTCGGTAGTTGATTCATAAACTAGGTGGTTTGGAGTATGACTCTTTAATTTAATGGTTGCTGTGGAATCTCGTTTAGTATCTTCTAAAGGTAATTTATTACTAAATTCTTTATGAATTATGGCCGTACTTTTAGTATTTAAACTATCAAGCAATAACAATTCTTCATTGGTATTTTGGGCGATCAATACATTTTCTACGAACCAAGCAGCACCGTTTGCGTATGGATTACGTTGAGGAAAAGCTGTTCCATTTTTTCCTTGGGTGATGATGTATCGTACATTCATCATATTTAGTATCCCTATATCTCCTTTACTTAAATAGAAGTTATCGATATCCTGAATTCGTCCAGGTTTTGCCGCATGGTAACCGCCTAATGCATTGTGGAAATAACTTGCTTTACCACTATTAAATGGACTTGAAGTCACGTCATAAACTCTAAAATACGCTGTATCCTTTAAAATTTCTTTATCTGCGAAGTTTTCTTGAAAAGGATGGTCCATAATTCTAGACTTTACAAAATCATCGTTATTTACATATCTTCTGTCAACTCCAACCAAATCAAATACAATTAATATTCCAAACAAAACAACAGCAGTTCCTTGTTTGAGTTTTGATTTAAAATAAAACCATAAAATTCCAGCTGATAACAAAACAAATATTAGGGATCTTAGGGCATCACTGGTAAACAATGTCATTCTATCCTCTTCCATGGCAGCAACAAATCTTGGACCTAAATCCTTCATAAAATAAGTATCGTATGGACTTGTAAAATCAAATAAGAAAGATTTAAATAAAATGAATATGATAGTTATTCCGGTAGTAATTCCTGTAGCATACATCAGCGCTTTTTTCTTTTTCTCCAATTCTTCAGAAGTAAATAGAAACTGTTGCAATCCAATGATTGCTAAAATCGGAAGCAATAACTCTAATAACACTTGTATAGAAGATACCGCTCTAAACTTATTGTAAAGTGGAATGTATTCAATAAAAAAGTCGGTAAGAAAACTTAAATTTTTTCCCCAAGATAAGAGCAAGCTTAGTAGAATTCCTGAAACTAACCACCATTTTAATTTACCTTTAATTAGAAATAAGGATAGTAAAGCCAGGAAAATAATAACAGCACCAACATAAGCAGGCGCAGCAACTATCGGTTGATCACCCCAATACATGGGTACTTGATTTAAAATTTGATTGGCCTCTTGAGAAGAAGCTCCTAATTGCATAATAGCCTCTAATGATTTTGGGTTGTCAGGTAAAGGTTCTGAAGACCCTCCACCCATAAACCTAGGGATGTATAAATTAAAACTTTCTAACTTCCCGTAACTATATTCTGTGATGTAATCGTAGTCGAGTCCTTTATTAGCCACTTTAGTGCTTCCGTCAGGATTAATTGTTAATTCGCTATTCCCCCTAGTAGAAGTAGCTGCATACTCTTTTGTTGCTAAAATATTAGTGGCGTTGAGGCCTATTGCAAAAATTACTGCTACCACTAAAACTCCTACACCCTTGAAAAAAGTCGGTAATGCTTTATTTTTATAGGAATCGATTAAATACACAAGACCGATTGCCAAAACTAACAAAAGTAAATAATAAGTCATTTGGAAGTGATTTGCAACCAGTTCTAGAGCCAAGGCTATCGTAGTTAACAAAAAACCTCTAAAGAATGCTCCTCGTAAGGCTAAAATAATTCCACTTAAAACCAATGGCATATATGCAATTGCATGTGCTTTTGCATTGTGTCCTACACCTAAAATAATAATCAAATATGTTGAAAATCCAAAGGCTAAGGCCCCTATAAAAGCCAATTTGTAATCTAATTTTAGTACTAAAAAAAGTATATAGATACCAACGAAGTAAAGAAATAAATAATCAGCAGGTCTTGGTAAAAACCGTAAACTTAAATCGAGTTTTTTTATATAATTATGAGGGTATTTTGCGCCTAATTGATAGGTAGGCATTCCTCCAAAAGCAGCATTGGTCCAATAAGTTTCTTCACCAGTTGATTTTCTGAAATCGTTCTGCTGTTTTGCCATTCCAGTATATTGAACTATATCACTCTGAAATATTTTTTTACCCTGTAAAACTGGGCTGAAATAAGTAAGAGAAATCATTGTAAATAAAATGAATACAATAATATGGGGCAGGAACTTTTTTAGTTGTTTCATCTAGATTATAAAAATACTTGGGGAATTTATGAAAAAATGTGGAGTTCTTTTAAGATAACAGAAAAGAAGTTTTTACAGATCAGTCAAGTTCTTCAAAATCGATGTACTCTCCTACTTTCGATTTGGAAGTTTTCGCACTAGACTTTAAAGGGTCAATTGTAATTTTTCCTTCTTCATTTTTTCTAGCTTTTTCTGGTTGAAAAGGATTTTCACCAAAAGCATTTCCAAAACCTTTTGTAGCTTTTTTGACCATATATTTAAATAAATAAGGTTTTAAAAACTTAAATAAAATTTTTAACCCATAGTATACCAAAAGTACTATTAATACCGTTTCTAAAAAGGAATTCATATTCATATTTAATTGCTCTTCAAAAATACAAATAGATTGGATAATTTTGTAAAAACTAGTATTAAATAAATGATAAATTATATCTTTGAATTAAACCAAAAACTATATGGTCATTAAGCGTAGTAAAATTTTATTTCTTTTTTTATTTGCATCAATTTCAGTATTTGCTCAATATACAGAAACGATAAATTCTAATCGCCCAGGATTTTCGCAGGGAGCATTTTCTGTTGGAAAAGATGTTTTGCAATTTGAAACTGGTTTTGGACTAGGCAAAGAGGAACATTCAATCTTAAATAAAAAAACAGATGCTTTTATCATTGATTATAATTTTAGGTATGGAATATGGAAAGAAGAGCTAGAAATTAGTTTGATTGGCGCTTACCAATCAAATGCTGTTTCATTAATTGATTCTGGTGACAACTTCAAAGAAAGTAATTTTACCACTAATACGATAGGTGCTAAATATTTATTCTTTGATCCTTATCGAAAAAGACAAATTGAAAAACCAAACCTATACAGTTGGAAGGCCAATAATGGTTTTAAATGGAAAGACTTAATACCAGCAATATCTGTATACGCAGGAGCAAATTTTGATCAAGCAAATAACCCTTTAACCCACCTTTATAAAAATGACTTAACATTTTTTAATCCAGAATTGAAAACAGGAATAGAGATAAGTCCGACTGTCGCAATAGCAACTCAAAATAATTGGGGGAGTTGGGTATTTGTCATAAATCTTATTGGGGAACGAATTACGTTGGATGAAAAATCATATTCTTATATTTTAACCTTAACCCATACCTTTAATGCAAAACTTTCAGTTTTTATTGAAAACCAAGGAATAAAAAGTGATTTTTATGCAGACCAAATAATTAGAGGCGGTGCAGCCTATTTAGTGAGTAAAGATTTTCAAGTAGATGTCGCATTTTTAATGAACTTTAAAGACACTCCTTCTAGACAATTTGGAAGATTAGGCATATCTTACAGGTTGGATATGCATGCAAACGATCAATATATAGAAGAAAAAGGGAAAGCCGGAAGATCAAAAAAAAGAAAAGTAAAAAACAAGACAAAAAAGAAAAAAAATAAACGAATGGATGGTGTTAATCTTGAAAGTAACGTTGGGGTAAATTTGTAATTTTAATCAATGATAAAAGTAAAAGAAATAAAATCTAAAAGGGAAATATTACAATTTGTAAAATTTCCATTTTCATTATACAAAGATTGTAAATATTGGGTGCCTCCTCTAACAAATGATGAACTAGAAACTTTAGACAAGGCAAATAACCCTGTTTTTAAAAATGCCGAGGCTACTTATTATCTTGCTTTTAAAAATAAAAAGATAGTAGGAAGGATCGCTGTGATCATTAACCATATAGAAGTAAAGGAACAAAAGAAAAATAAAGTTCGTTTTGGTTGGCTGGATATGATTGATGATATTGAAGTTACAAAAGCATTATTGCAAAAAGTAATTGAAATTGGAAAACTACATAAATTAGAATATGCGGAAGGTCCCGTTGGATTTTCAAATATGGAAAAGGCTGGTATATTAACCTTTGGTTTTGAAGAGTTAAATACGATGATAACGTGGTACCAATATCCTTATTATGCAGAGCATTTAAAAAAATTAGGATTTCAAAAACAGGCAACATGGGTAGAATTTAGATTACTAAATCCATCCGAACATTTACCAAAAGTTAAACGATTCTCTAACTTAATAAAGGAAAAGTATAAGTTAGAAGTTGTCAGATTTAAAAAGAAAAAAAATATACTACCGTATGTCGATGATATGTTTGGTTTGTTAAATAAAACATACAATTCTTTACAAACATTTGTCCCTATTCAACAATATCAAATTGATCATTATAAGGATAAGTATTTTAATTTCATTAATCCAGAATATATCACATGTATTATGGATAAAAACAAAAAATTAATTGCATTTTCCATAGTAATGCCCTCCTTTTCAAAAGCACTAAAAAAAGCAAACGGATCACTATTCCCATTTGGATGGTATCATTTAATGAAGGCTCAACGAAAAAATGACACCGCAGCTTTCTACTTGATCGGCGTAGATCCTGAATACCAAGGAAAGGGAATTACTGCTCTCATATTTGATGAAGTAAGTGCAATTTTTAGACGAAAAGGGATTACACAAACCGAAACTAACCCGGAACTTGAAGAAAATGTAGCAGTGCAACAATTATGGAAACATAACAGTCCTGTGAAACACAAAGAACGTAGTACATTCAGAATTGATCTAAAAAACTTATGAAACCATTTTTTGTATTTAAATGTTTTTTGACTGTTCTTTTACTAAGCTCCTGTAAAACAAAATCTTTACTTCCAGACCCGTTATCAGCAGGATGGAACGGTAAAAAGGTTTGTGAGAAAATTGAAGACAATAAACATCAACGTATTTTAAAATGTACCTTTAAGCCAGGTGAAGGTCACGAACGTCATTATCATTTACCACATTTTGGATATACATTGGAGGGAAGTACCTTTAAAATTAAAGATACTACTGGAACCAGAATTGTAAACGTTAAAACTGGAAGTTATTTTAACAATAACGGTATCGAATGGCACGAAGTGATTAACATTGGTGATAGCACCGCGGTATTCCTTATTATTGAACCTAAATAACTACTCTCCCATTGCAGCTGCAACTGCTGCTGAAAGTCTTTTGTATGTACCGTTCTCTAAACGCTCACGAATCGAGTTAAATGCCTCTAATGTTTTTGCTACATCGTCTAAAGTATGAGAAGCAGTTGGGATCATACGTAGTAAAATTAAACCTTTTGGTATTACTGGATACACTACTATGGAACAAAATATACCATGATTTTCTCGTAAATCTTTTACCAAGGCCATGGCTTCAGGAATAGATCCCTTTAGATAAACTGGAGTTACACAACTTTGAGTAGTTCCAATATCAAAGCCTTGCTTTTTTAAACCACCTTGCAATGCATTTACATTTTCCCAGAGTTTATTTTTAAATTCTGGCATGGTACGTAACATATCTAAACGCTTCAATGCTCCTTCTACCAATTGCATTTGTAATGATTTGGCAAACATTTGAGACCGAAGGTTATACTTAAGATACGTAATTATTTCGTCATCAGCAGCAATAAAAGCTCCTGTACTAGCCATTGATTTTGCAAAAGTTGCGAAATATACATCAATATCGTCCTGAACACCTTGTTCCTCTCCAGCACCGGCTCCAGTTTTACCTAGAGTACCAAAACCGTGAGCATCATCTACAAACAATCTAAAGTTATATTTTTTCTTGAGCGCTACTATTTCTTTTAACTTTCCTTGTTCTCCGCGCATTCCAAATACACCTTCGGAAATTAATAAAATTCCACCACCACTTGCTTTTGCCATTTTAGTGGCTCTTTGTAAGTTTTTCTCAATACTTTCTAAATCATTGTGCTTATAGGTAAATCGTTTACCCATGTGCAGTCTAACTCCATCAATAATACAGGCATGAGCATCTACGTCATAGACAATAATATCATCTTTAGAAACTAAGGCATCAATCGTTGAAACCATTCCTTGGTAGCCAAAATTTAAAAGATAAGCAGCTTCTTTATTAACAAATTCTGCCAATTCATTCTGTAACTGCTCGTGTAAATCAGTATGACCACTCATCATTCTAGCTCCCATAGGGTAAGCCGAACCGTATTTTACAGCTGCCTCAGCATCTACTTTCCTTACCTCAGGATGGTTTGCCAATCCTAAATAATCGTTGATACTCCAAGTAATAACTTCTTTACCTTGGAATTTCATATGATTTGAAATTGGACCTTCTAATTTTGGGAATACAAAATAGCCCTCGGCTACTTCAGCCCATTTACCGAGTGGTCCTTTGCTTTTGTATATTTTATCGAATAAATCTTTCATCATCTTAAAAATTAAGGATTACAAAAATACTATTTTTTTTGTAGCATAACAAAAGACATGCACATAAGAAAATAACAAAAAAAAACTACCGTAGGAGTAGCTTTTCTGAGATTTAAAATTCTATTAATTTTATTTAACGTAGTGTATTTCAGCTTCTTTTGATTTATTTTTTTCCATAAATCCTTGCTGTTCCATCCATTCATTATTGTAAACCTTGCTCATGTATTTTGAACCATGATCTGGAAATATTGCAACTACGATGCTTTCATTATTAAAAACACCTTCAGCATTTAATTGTTTTAACCCCTCTAATACAGCACCACTTGTATAACCTACAAACAAACCTTCTTTACTTGCTATTTCTCTTGCTGAATGAGCACTTCCTTCGTCCGTAACTTTTACAAAACGATCTATTTTGTCAAAATCTGTTGCCGAAGGAATTAAATTTTTTCCCAAGCCCTCAATTCGATATGGGTAAATTTCATTTTTATCAAACTCCCTCGTTTCGTGATATTTTTTCAAAACAGAACCATAGGCGTCTATTCCTATAATTTCAATATTTTTATTTTGTTCCTTTAAGAATTTTGCAGTACCAGAAATAGTTCCTCCAGTACCACTACAAGCTACTAGATGCGTAATTTTACCTTCCGTTTGGTTCCAAATTTCAGCTCCTGTAGAATTATAATGAGCTTCGATATTCAATTCATTGAAATATTGATTGATATAAATGGAGTCCTCAATTTCTTTATGAAGTCTCTTAGCAACTTCATAATAAGATTTGGGATCTTCTGCTGAAACATGAGCTGGACACACATAGACCTCTGCTCCCATTGTTTTGAGCATATCTATTTTGTCTGGCGAGGATTTTGAACTAACTGCAAGTATACATTTGTAACCTTTTATAATACTTACCATAGCTAGACTAAAACCTGTATTACCACTTGTAGTTTCAATAATGGTATCACCTGGTTTTAAAATCCCTTTTTTTTCAGCTTGTTCAATAATGTAAAGTGCTATTCTATCTTTGGTAGAGTGTCCAGGATTAAACCCCTCAACTTTTGCAAAAAAACTTCCTTGAAATTTCGAGACAATCTTATTAAGTTTAATTAATGGTGTGTTACCCACTAGCCCTAACACATTGTCATAAACATTTAAATTTTTATTCATAAAAGGAAAATTTGCAAAAAAAATAAAAAAAGCACTATTTTTCTAGAATTCAAATTTACGATAAAAAATACTAACTACTTATTTACCCCTTCTAAATCTAACAAAAAAGAATAAGACCTAGCATACCTTTTAAGTGCATTAAATCTTCCTGAAGCTCCACCATGACCTGCCTCCATATTTATATGAAGCAAGAGTAAATTAGTATCGGTTTTCATATCCCTTAATTTAGCGACCCACTTTGCGGGTTCCCAATATTGCACCTGCGAATCATGAAGTCCAGTAGTCACCAGCAAATTAGGATAATCTTTAATCGCTACTTGGTCGTAAGGAGAATATGAAGTCATGTAATCGTAGTATTCCTTTTCATTTGGATTTCCCCATTCATCATACTCCCCAGTAGTCAATGGAATAGAATCATCTAACATGGTGGTAGTTACGTCAACAAAAGGAACTTCTGCAACTATACCATTATAAATTTCTGGAGCCATATTTGTAATTGCTCCCATTAACAAGCCTCCAGCTGATCCACCATTTGCATACAGATGTTTGGAGGAAGTGTATTTATTAGCAATTAAATATTTAGATACATCAATAAAATCGGTAAATGTATTTTTCTTTTTTAATAATTTTCCATTCTCGTACCAGGATCTTCCAAGGTATTCACTTCCTCTTACATGGGCGATTGCAAAAATAAATCCTCGATCTAATAAACTTAACCTTACCGTTGAAAAATAGGGATCTACCGTACTTCCATAAGATCCATATGCGTAAAGTAGTAGGGGTGTTTTACCATTCATCTTCATTCCTTTTTTGTACACCATTGATACAGGTATTGAAGTGCCGTCGGCTGCAGCAGCCCATATCCTTTTTGATTCATAATTATTTTTATTAAAACCAGTACCCAGGACCTCTGTTTCCTTCAAAATAATTTGTTCTCGTGTATCCATATTAAAATCAATAATAGACGAAGGAGTTATTAAAGAGTTATAAACATACCGTAATACCTTAGAATCAAATTCAGGATTAACTGAAACAAAGGCTGTATACGTCTCATTATCAAAGGGTAAATAGTAGGAATCTGTACCATCCCATTTAACAACTTTTATTCTGTTTAAACCATTTGAACGTTCACTAATTACGTAATAGTCTTTAAAAATATCAATATCTTCCAGCAGTACGTCCTCTCTGTGAGCTATCATTTCTTCCCAGTTATCCATCAAAGTAGTATCGTCCGATGTTTTCATCAACTTAAAATTACTAGCTCCATCCATATTGGTTAATACATAAAAAGAATCATCGTAATGAGATATAGAATATTCTAGTCCTCTAACTCTAGGTTGAAAAATCTTAAAATCTTCAAAGGGAGTATCTGCATTTAAAATTCTGTATTCTGAAGTTAAGGTGCTGTAACTTCCAATGACTAAAAACTTTTTGGATTTTGTTTTAAAAACAAAAGTTCCAAATGTTTCATCTTCTTCAGTAAAGATAAGCTCATCGCTTAGTGATGAAGTGCCTAACCGATGTCTAAATATTTTGTTGGAACGCAGGGTTTGTTCGTCTTTTTGAGTATAAAATAAAGTACTATTGTCATTCGCCCAAGTGGATCCTCCGGTAGTAAGCGGAATGGTTTCGTCCAAAATAGTGCCAGTCAATAAATCTTTAATGTAAATGGTATATTTTCTTCGACTTACCGTATCGACTCCAAAAGATATTTTTGTATTGTCAGGACTTACGCTCAAACCCGATAAATTATAATAGGAATGTCCTTCGGCCATTTCATTAACATCCAAAAGCAATTCTTCCTCGGCTTCTAAACTATCTCTTTTTCTTGTGTAAATTGGATAATCCTTTCCTTTTTCATATTTTGTAATATAATAATAGTCATTGAAACGATAAGGAACAGATTCATCATCTTCCTTGATTCTACTTTTCATTTCTTCAAATAAACTTTTTTGAAAATCTTTCGTATGTTCAGTCATCCGATCATAATAATCATTTTCACGCTCTAGATAATCGATTACTTCTTCGTTATCACGTTCATTCAACCAGTAATAATTATCTATTCTAACATCACCATGCTTCTCTAGATGTTTTTCTATTTTGTCTGCCTTAGGAGCTTGTATTTCCATAGTCGTTTTAGATATTTCTTTGTTTCTACAAGAAGCAACAAAAATAAGCGTTAGCAACGAAAAAATTAATGTTTTTTTCATTAGGATTTTATAGATTAGTTTGATTACAATATACTAATTTTGTTTCAAATTAATATATATGCCATGTTTGGAGATTTAAAAGGAATGATGGGAAAACTAAAAGAGGCCCAGGCAAAAGTAGCAGCCACAAAACAACGAATGAACACTGTCTTAATAGATGAAAAAAGTAGTGATAGTTTTTTAAAAGTAACGATTACTGCGAATAGAGAACTAAAGCATATTGAAATAGACGATTCCTTATTACAAAATAAAACACAATTAGTTGAATCTTTAATTCTAACTTTAAATAAAGCCATCGATAAAGCGACGACGATAAATGAGAAAGAAATTGCTGCTGTTGCTAGTGAAGGAATGCCAAAAATACCTGGAATGGATTTGTTTTAATATTCATAATTTTTAAGAATATTAAGAACAATATGATGCATTTCATCTGTGTAATCTAAATGAGTTACCATTCTAAGTTTACCTTGTCCCATATCGCTAATTTGTATATGGTTTTCAGACATATCATTCATAAATTGATCCTTTGACATTTCATCTATTAAATTAAAGATAACAATATTCGTATCAGCGGGTTCTACTTTCTTTATATAATCTAATTTTTGAAGCGTTTGGGCAATTTCTGATGCTTTTTGATGATCCTCTGCTAATCTTTCAAAATGATGATCCAAGGCATACAATCCTGCCGCTGCCATGAAACCAACTTGTCGCATTGCACCACCAAGGATTTTACGAATTCTAATAGCTCTTGCCATTAGTTCATTACTACCAAGTAAAATAGTACCAAGTGGAGTTCCAAGACCTTTGCTTAAACAGACAGAAATCGTATCAAATATTTTTCCATAGCTATTTGGGTCTTCATTTTTTGCAACTAAAGCATTCATGAGTCTTGCACCATCTAAATGCAAGCCTAAGCCGAAGCTATCACATAAAGATCTTACTTTTTTAAACTCTTCAAAATCATAACAAGCACCTCCCCCTTTATTCGTTGTGTTTTCTAGACAAACTAAGGTCGTATTTGGCGTATGGTAATTTGAAACTGGACTAATCCCTTTTTCTATTGCTGAGGCTGTAATCATTCCTCTATGGCCGTCAATTAAATTACAGGTAACTCCACTATTAAATGCAACTCCTCCAGCTTCATAATTATAGACATGAGCCCACTTATCGCAAATTAGTTGATCGCCTGGTTGTGTATGTAATTTTATGGCAGCTTGATTAGACATAGATCCAGTCGGAAAAAAAAGTGCTGTATCCATGCCAAACATTTCTGCAAATCTACGTTCTAATTGATTCACAGTAGGATCCTCTTTATAAACATCATCTCCAGTTGGCGCCTTTATAATGGCTTGCAACATTCCTTTTGTAGGCTTGGTTACCGTATCACTTCGTAAATCTATATTCATTGGGAATTCTTTACTTATCAAGATAAATTTAAAAATTAAAATTTGATTGTTCTGAATTCAAAATTAAGATTTTTGAGTTTAGATTCATTATTAATTTTAATATTTTAAACTTTTGTAAAAATTAAATTATAACTATTTCTTGACTCATCATCTACTATGCTTCAGTTCATAAAACATGGAGCGCTTCCAATAGGACTCCCGTCTGGGATTTTTGAAACCTTATAAACATCAAACTTTTCAGGATATTTCCTAAAACTAATTAGTTCTCTAATTAATTGATTGTTAAAAGTAGATTTATCAGATTTTAAAGAGGTAAATAAATCATCTAAAGCTTCATTGACAACAGATTTAACTTGAGGTGAAGCTTGATCAGCAGCAATTAAATTCATTAAATTTTGAAGTGTAATGTATTGCAAGGTATGCGCTATCTCTTTTTCATATGATGTTTTAACTTTTAAATCAAAACTATGCCTTATCAATTTAGTTAGAACTTCGTTTAAACTCAAATTAGCATTTGAAATAGCATGTTGTTCAATTAATCTATTGGCTCTCTCAGGATTTAATAATAATTTGAGTGTCAGATCACTTGCAGTAGCAACGGCCCCCAAACTATTAAAGGCTACATTGGTATTACTTTTAAAAGATTCTCTAGTTCTTTCATAGCCCATTGCCCTTGGGGGAAAAAGTTTAAGAATTCGGTGCGGAATTTTTAAAGTATTGATGCTGAGCGTCTGCAATATCTCATCTAATGCTGCTTTTTGTTCCTTTTTTGAAATAATTTGAACAGCGATTCCAGAATCTCCTTTTACAGCATACGTATAATCTAGTCCCCCTATTAATTTGATTACAGCCTCTGTTTGGTATCGATGATAAAAATATAAAGGAACAAACACATCTTCAAGTTTTGACAAAGGTTCCCCATTTTTAATGTTATCTATGGAAAAATTTTCAATCGCTTTTTTTCTTACTGCCAAAACATTTTTTAATTCCTCAGTGGCAGAAGCACCATTGTCCCACAAATGTGCTTTAGCGTTTGCCCCTCCTTGCGGTCTCGCATCTGCATCCGAAATATAATACAAGCCTTTAGCAAATGCCGCTGTCAATAAATTAGACAAATAGTTTTTCTCTAATTGGTTCTCAGGAAGATCACTATAGGAATAAGCTACGGTAACTTTATCCCAGGCTCCTATTCCCGATGCGTAAGCTTCCGAAAAGTCAATAGCATCATTTTTTAAAGTGATCTTTGGGTGTGGATAATCCATGACACTTGCCCTATCGGAAACGCTTGCAGCAAAATTATGTGCAAAACCTAAGGTATGTCCTACTTCATGAGCTGAAAGTTGACGTATTCTTGCCAAGGCTAATTCTAACATCGGTTGATAATTTTGATCATCATTTTCGAAGGGTCGATTCATTAAGGCTTGCGCTATTAAGAAATCTTGTCTAATTCGTAAACTTCCTAGACTTACATGTCCTTTTATAATTTCACCAGTTCGAGGATCATTAATGGAACCTCCATAGCTCCAACCTCTTGTAGAACGGTGAACCCATTGTATAACATTATATCGAACATCTAAGGGATCAGCCTCAGGTGGCAACATCTTAACTTGAAAAGCATTTACATAACCAATTGCTTCAAAAGCTTGATTCCACCAACTTGCACCCTCTAATAAAGCAGAACGAATTGGTTCAGGGGTTCCTGGGTCTAAATAATAAATTATGGGCTCAACTGCCTCTGAGCGGGTTTCATTTGGATTTTTCTTATGCAATCGATGCCTATAAATAAATTGTTTTTTGATAGGTTCCCAAACGGGTGTTGAATAATCCATGTAAGACATAGGAAAAGAACCAGATTTGGCATTAAAAATTCTTGGATTGTAGTTATCATCTGGTAATTCAATAAACCCAATATGTTGTCTAACGGATATGGAATTGGCATCTGGCGAAACAGAAACGATGTTTTTACCCTTTGGTTCCCCAATAAAAGTTAATAAGGATTCAAATTCAACATTTTTCGGAAATGCCTTAGTATTTTCAAGCCACAATACATTTCGTGAAGTATCAAGTTTATAGCTTCCTTGTTGGTTATCTTTTAATCTTTTAGATACGTGATGGGCATCACGAAGTAAAAAAGGAGTTAAATCGATGATGTGTTTTTCGTCTTTTATTTCTTTGATCGGGAAACCAAAGATTATTGATTTTGCAAAAGCTTCTTCGATCGATTTTTTTTCAAATTCGTTATCAGAAATTGCTCTAAATTTTTGATTGGGTTGTAATAATAATATCTTATTGCCACTTTTAATAAATTTAACGACGACGCCATCTCCTATCTGCCCTCGATCCAAACCAATATCGTTCGACCCCAATCCAGAAGCTAAAAAATGGGTATATAAAAACTCTTTATTTAGTTTGTCTACTTCTAGGTATATTTTGCCTTCGTTAGCTGAATAGTAAAAATTAAAATAACCATTATATAATTTTAAGTCTTTTTTTTCTTCGATAAATTGTGCAGAAAGTGAATGCAGATTAAATAAAACAACCAAATAGAGTACTACGTATTTCATAAAATTTATTTTTTTTAAAGCTATAAAAAATATTGGAATTTTCTTTTAAGATGAATTGTTAAATTCTATTTTTACAAAGACTTAAAAACAAAAAATACCGATAGTTCGGGACTATATGATTACACTTGATCAAATAAAAGATCTCAAGGAGCGCCTGGATGCGTTAAGGAGGTATCTTTGACGTTGCTGGAAAAAAGATTGAAATAGCGAACGACGAAGAAAAAACATACGATCCCAATTTTTGGAATCATCCAAAAGATGCAGAAATTTTCATGAAGTCACTTCGAACCAAGAAAAAATGGATTTCAGATTATAATAAGGCCTTGATTATTACAGAGGATACCGAAGTATTATTCGAATTTTTTAAAGAAGGTGAAGGAACTGCCGAACAACTAGAAAAACGCTTTAACGAAGCCTTAGAGGCTTTAGAAACTCTTGAGTTCAGGAATATGCTGAGTGAAGAAGGAGATCATCTTAGCGCTGTATTACAAATAACCGCAGGGGCTGGAGGTACCGAAAGTTGTGATTGGGCAGAAATGCTCATGCGTATGTATTTAATGTGGGCCGAAAAACATCAATTAAAGGTAAAAGAACTTAATTTTCAATCAGGAGACGTAGCAGGAATTAAAACGGTCACTCTAGAAATTGAGGGTGAATACGCTTTTGGTTGGTTAAAAGGTGAAAATGGTGTTCATCGATTGGTTCGAATTTCTCCTTTTGACAGCAATGCAAAAAGACATACTAGTTTTGCCTCAGTTTATGTATACCCTCTGGCTGACGAAACTATTGAAATAGCTATTAATCCCGCAGATATATCCTGGTCTTTTGCAAGAAGTGGTGGTGCTGGTGGTCAAAATGTAAATAAAGTAGAGACTAAAGCCATCTTGACTCATGAACCTACGGGGATTATGATTCATAATTCTGAAACCAGATCACAGCTAGAAAATCGAGAGAAAGCAATGCAAATGCTAAAGTCGCAGTTATATGAAATTGAATTGCGAAAACAACAAAGCCACCGAAATGAAATTGAGGCGAATAAAATGGCCATCGAATGGGGTTCGCAAATAAGAAACTATGTATTGCATCCGTATAAATTAATTAAAGATGTTCGAACTGCTCATGAAACCGGCAATGTTGACCAAGTTCTAAACGGAGATATTGATAGTTTTTTAAAAGCGTATTTAATGAGTAATGGGCAAGAAGAAAATAGCAATGAACTATAAAAAAAGCAGCTAAACTTAAGTTTAGCTACTTTTTTAAAAGATAAAGTAGTTTATTTATCTTCTGATTTTTTACCTTCCCATGCCTTTAACGATTTGGTATTTAAAGCCACGTAATCCTCGTTTCCAGCTTCTTTTGCAAGCGCTAATGATTTTTTTGCTGCTTTTATAGCGCCACTTTTGTCTCCTGATTTTGCGTAAATTAAAGACTGCTGTCTGTAATACCAAAAAGCAGGATTTTCTCTCATTTCGATAGCTTTATCAATCCAGTTTTTTGCTTTTTTAATATCTTTATCAGCGTTGAGATAGTAAACAGCAGCTGTATAGTAATCTCCAGCATTCGGTCCACTCATTACTGACTCGATACTTTTTGTAACTTGAGTATCTGTAAAAAATGAAATAGGCACAGCAACATAAGTATGATCCCAACGAAATCCTAAAGTAGCAGAGTCATTGGTTATGGCATCAAACGAAATTGTAAAAGTTTCCACCTCCATGGGCATAGCTACTACATTTGCTTTGATCGAAGCTACCACCTTATCATTTTCCCAGGCCGAGGGAGTACCCCAATTAGAAGTATCCGAGTAAAAATATACCTCCCAGGATTGCGCATTAGGTTTCGTAAATATTGCATAGGTACCTGCTTTTACCTCTTTAGAACCAATTATTACATCCTTATCGAAGGTAATAGTGGTATTTTTATTTGCACCTGTTCTCCACATTTTTCCATAGGGTACTAATTCGCCAAATATATTTCTTTCTCGCATCGAAGGTCTAGAGTATGATAATTCAATATTAGTAAGACCTACAGTTTGAGTTACAGTTTGAGAAGTACTAGGTTGCGGAGACTTTATTTGAGCGTTTACTGATAAAGACAATGAACATATAAAAGTCAATAAAATAAGTTTTTTCATTTTTATAGTGTTTAATTAATTTTAAAGAATACAAAGCTAAACAAACACAACATAATTAATTTAATTTATAGTGTTTTTTACAAAAAAATAATAAATTAATGTTTTCAATAAGCCAAAACTTTAAAATTAAAATCGTTGAATTAATTTAAATAAAATATTCAAAGAAAATAGTTGAGCAATTGAAGTCAGTTTTAAACAATTTTTAGCATCTTGCATATGGTTATATCATCTTAGACACACCATTGTTATGAAAATTTATTTCCCTTTTCTTCTATTATTGTTGGCTTTAACCAAGAGCACCCATGCTCAAGAACTAAGTATTGAAGGACAATTTCAAGATTTGATAAAAAAATCCAATAATTATCAAGGATACAAAGTAGTAAAAAAGGAAAAATTGTACACTTTGCGTAGTAATGTATCCGATTCAATCAAAGGCTTTAAACAAGAAATTAATTCCCTTGATGAAGAAAAAACACTTCAAAACTCTAGTATTGATCAACTTACTCGTGAACTTGAAAGCACTAAAAAAGAATTGGCTATCTATATAAACAAAGAAAAAGTTATTAATGTTTTAGGGATATTGATTCAGAAGTCTACCTATAATTTATTTGTATTTTTTAGTCTTGGTTTTTTATTACTAATTATCGTTTTATTATTTGTACGCTTCAAAAATGGCTATAATATTATTAAAACCACCAAAGAAAAATTAGAGGAAACCGATAATGAATTTGAAAATTTCAGACAACGCTCACTAGAACGAGAACAAAAAATTAGAAGAAAGCTTCAGGACGAACTAAATAAACATAAAAAATAAACTAGTCCAGTCTTGTAATTTTAGCACCAATAGCTCGCAGACGTTCATCTATATTTTCGTATCCACGATCAATTTGCTCAATATTCTGAATAATACTAGTCCCATTAGCAGATAATGCCGCTATTAATAGAGAAATTCCCGCTCTAATATCGGGTGAAACCATCGTGGTTGCTTTAAGGGGATATTCAAAGTCATGCCCAATAACTGTAGCTCTGTGTGGGTCGCAAAGAATAATCTTTGCACCCATATCGATTAATTTATCCACAAAGAAAAGACGACTCTCAAACATTTTTTGATGAATAAGTACGCTTCCTTTTGCTTGCGTTGCAATAACCAACACAATACTCAATAAATCAGGAGTAAAACCTGGCCAAGTGGAATCAGAAACAGTTAAAATAGAACCATCAATATAGCCTTGTATTTCATAAGTTTCTTGTCGAGGGATATAAATGTCGTCACCCACTTTTTCGAGGGTAATCCCCAACTTTCTGAAAGTTTCAGGAATCAAACCAAGATTTTCCCAACTTACATTTTTAATAGTAATCTCACTTCTGGTCATTGCTGCAAGCCCAATCCAACTACCAATTTCAATCATGTCGGGTAAGATTCTATGCTGACAACCACGTAAGGATGAAACCCCTTCTACTGTTAGTAAATTGGATCCAATTCCATTAATTTTTGCGCCCATAGAAACTAACATCTTACATAACTGTTGAAGATATGGCTCACAGGCAGCATTATAAATAGTGGTGGTTCCCTCGGCTAATACAGCAGCCATTAAAATATTGGCAGTTCCAGTAACCGATGCCTGATCTAGAAGCATATAAGTACCTTTAAGTCCGTTAGCAGCTTCGACACCATAAAAACATTCTTCCTTATTGTATCTAAAGGTAGCGCCCAGTTTTATAAAACCTTCAAAATGAGTATCAAGTCTCCTTCTACCAATTTTATCACCTCCTGGTTGCGGTATAAATCCTTTACCAAATCTACTTAATAATGGACCAACTATCATAATGGATCCTCTTAAAGCACTACCCTCTTCTTTAAATCGTTCAGATTCTAAATAGTCTAAATCTAAATTGTCAGATTTAAACGAATAAGCCCCTTTTCCTAATTTTTGAACGGTAACACCAAGGTTTCCTAAAATTTCTATTAATTTATTGACATCTCGTATGTCTGGCACATTATTAATTAAAACTTCCTCGTCTGTAAGTAATACAGCACACAATATTTGCAACGCTTCGTTTTTTGCACCTTGAGGTATAATTTCTCCTTGTAATTTACAACCTCCTTCAATACGAAATGATCCCATAAAAATAATTAGTTTTGATTCTTTTATTAAACAACAACCAATTGTTTATGGTTATTGTTGTTTAATTATTAATATTTTTTTCTAGCTCTACCTTTATTGTTTTTGTAATTTTTTTGATGTTTCTTTTGACCGTAGGTTTTCTTGTTTTTAAGAATAGTCATCGAATCTAATAATTTTTCTTCGGAGTCTTTGAGGTTTAGTTTTCCTTCAGAAAGTTCAAATAAATGATTAAATATTACATCATCTTCAACAGTATCCTTATTCCAATTTAAAAAACATTTCTTCATGTGGTTGGCAATCGTAAAAACCAATGCCTCTTTTTTATCCCCTTCTTCCCAACTATTAGCGACATCAATCATTCGCTTGATGTTATTTCCATAAAAACGATATTTTGGAAAATTTTGAGGGTAATTTAAAGATTCCGGTCGTTCTTGGAGTTCTTCTTTTTTTGGAATTGGATAAGGTGAATCTACCTCCAGTTTAAAATCGGAGATAATGAATAATTGATCCCAAAGTTTATGTTGAAAGTCTGGAACATCGCGTAAATGTGGATTTAAGTTTCCCATCACTGCAATGATACTATTCGCAACTTTATTTCTTTCTTCTTTGGTTTCTCTAGAAATAGCAAAATCTACCATTTTTTGAATATGTCTACCATATTCAGGTATAATAAGTTTTTCTCTCTCCGAATTGTATTCTATGTGATCTATCAAAATTTTTGGATAAAATGTGGTTTAGCAACCTACAAGGTGAATTAATATGTGAAGTAATCTAATAATGCTTGCAAAATACTAATTTTATAAAGAAATCACTCCCTCCACTTTAGAAACTTTTTTATATTTTTCAATTACCGCATCTGGAGATTTCATATTCACCTTTATCGATATACTGGTATAAGTACCTTTAGACGAGTCTCTTTTTGTGATTTCAGCATTGGTATTATTAAATATAGCCTCAATTTCTGAAATTTTTGATTCGCTTGTGGGAATAATAAATTTATACAAATAAAGAGCAGGCCATTGGGTGTCGTTTTTTAAACTTTTCTTTAGTTTCTTATAAAAAGCCGCTGTATCTTTTTCGTTCCGCATCATATATTTATTACAGTTTACAAATATAGGGTTTCGCTATCAATAATTATTTACGTTATTTGCATATTATCTTTTTTATTATGCCCAAAAAAATTGTCATTACCGGTGGTCCTGGATCTGGAAAAACTTCTCTAATTGATTTTTTAGAAGAAAATGGATATCAATGTCAACATGAAATTTCAAGACAAGTAACACTGGAAGCGAAAAAAAAGGGAATTGATCAACTATTTTTATCCGATCCAATTTTGTTTAGCCAACTATTATTGAAAGGGCGTTTACAGCAGCATCAGGAAGTTGATCATTTTAAAAAAACAATACTATTTTATGATCGTGGATTGCCGGACGTTACGGCATATATGGATTTCACGAATGTATCCTATCCCGAAAGTTTTCATACGACTTGTAATAAGTATCGCTATGGTACCGTTTTTATCTTACCGCCTTGGAAAGATATCTACATTCAAGATAATGAACGATATGAAACGTATGAAGAAGCCGAAAAAATTCATAAATTTCTAACGCAAAGTTATCAAAAATATGGATACGAAGTCATTGAGGTTCCTTTTGGAACTTTAGAGGAACGAATGAAATTTATGATAACTCATTTAGAAATTTAATTTTTGAAAAACCCGCATCAAATACTTAAAGACCATTGGGGGCATTCACAATTTCTTCCAAAACAGGAAGAGATTATAACTACGATCCTAAACGGCAGAGATACCATTGGTTTATTACCAACAGGTGGAGGCAAATCGGTCTGTTTTCAGATTCCAGCTCTTGCAAAAGAGGGAATTTGTATTGTTGTTTCGCCACTAGTAGCATTGATGGAAGACCAAGTGACTAATTTAAAAAACAAAGGAATTAAAGCCTTGACTATTCCAGGAGGAATCTCTTTTCAAAATTTAAATATATTGTTGGACAATGCACTTTATGGAAATTATAAGTTTTTATACTTATCGCCAGAACGGTTAAACCAAGAATTAGTCCAAAATTATATAAAGCAAATGGATGTCAATCTTTTTGCAATCGATGAGGCTCACTGTATATCGCAATGGGGAAATGACTTTAGACCCTCTTATAAAAATTGTAATATCCTAAGAACGTTTCATCCATTAGTTCCTGTGATTGCTTTAACTGCTACGGCAACTCCAGAGGTAGTTTCCGATATGGTTGTACAGTTAAAATTAGAAAATCCAGCCATTCTAAAAAGCTCTTTTACTCGGAAAAACCTAGCTTATAAAGTAATATACCAAGAGGATAAAATCTATAAAATTGAACAACTTCTTAAAAACAATGAATACTCCTCCATTGTCTATGTCCGTAGTCGTAAAAAAACAGTTGAGATCAGTAACCAACTTAATAGTCTGAAGATTAAAAGTCACTTTTTTCACGGCGGAATTAGTTCGGAGGATAAAAGAAGTAGATTGAACAATTGGCTTCAAGGTAAAATAACTGTTATGGTTGCTACGAATGCTTTTGGTATGGGGATTGATCATCCAAAAGTCCGGTATGTTTTTCATCTCCAGCTACCGGAAAGTATAGAAAGTTATTTTCAAGAAGCCGGAAGAGCTGGTAGAGACGGTAACTATTCGGCTGCTATGATACTTTACAATGATTATGATAAAATCTTAATTAAAAAACAATTCTTAGATTCTAGACCAAACACCGATCAAATAAAAAGTTTATATCGCTCTTTGTGTAATTTTTTCCAAATACCCTATGGAGAAGGTGAGTTTTCAGGTCATAGTTTTAATTACTTAGAATTTTGTAAACATTACCACCTAAATACGCTGACTACGTATAATGGTCTCACTGCTTTGGAACGATTAGGAATTATTCAGCTCTCAAAGCAATTTGGAAGGAAATCTATTCTGAAATTTGAAATGAGTTCTGAAAAACTCATTAAGTATTTAGATCAACACCCATCGATTGCTATTATTGGTAAAACTATTTTAAGAATGTATGGCGGTATTTTCGAAACCCCTACATCGATTCGAATTGAATCAATTGCTTCCAAAACAGGGCAGTCTGTAAATACCATCATAAAAGCACTTGAAAAAATGGAGAAAGAAGGAGTTTTGGAATTAACATTGTTTCATACCGATGCGACCATTACTTTTATAGTTCCAAGAGAGGATAAAAAAACAATTAATCGTGTTTCTAAGCAATTGTTAGCTTTAAATCATAAAAAAGAAAATGAAGTAAAATCAGTGTTAGAATTTGTAGCGAACGACACCACCTGCAAAAGCGTCCAACTTCTAAAGTATTTTGGAGAGCTGAATGCTGAAAACTGCGGAATTTGCTCTGTGTGTGCTCCCCAAGAGAAAATTCCAAGTAAAGCAGAGCTATCGATTATTGCAGAAAAAATAGTACATCTTCTTGAAGAAAAAGAAATGACTTCCAGATTCATGACAGAAAAACTTACTTTTACCGAATCAAAAGTGGTGTTCGTACTCAGAAAGTTAATGGACTCGGGTACGATAAAAATAAATACCAAAAATGAATATTATCTAAATTGATGAGAGATTTAAGAATTGTTTTTATGGGAACCCCAGGCTTTGCAGTTGGTGTACTTCAAAAGTTAGTAGAAGGTGGTTATCAGGTTGTTGGGGTCGTAACCGCTCCCGATAAACCAGCAGGACGAGGCCGAAAAATAAAATCATCAGCAGTCAAAGAATATGCCTTGTCGCAAGATTTAACCCTCTTACAACCCACTAATTTAAAAGAAGGTTTCTTTTTAGAGCAACTAAAAAATTTAAATGCCAATCTTCAAATCGTGGTTGCCTTTAGAATGCTCCCAAAATTGGTTTGGAATTTACCAAGCTACGGTACTTTTAATTTGCATGCTTCTTTATTACCGCAATACAGGGGAGCTGCTCCTATTAATTGGGCCATCATCAATCGGGAGAAAAAGACTGGGGTCAGTACTTTTTTTATTGATGATGCCATCGATACTGGAGAAATAATTTTAAAAGAAGAGGTTTCTGTTCCTCCTGGAGCTACGGTTGGAAGTCTTCACGATATCTTGATGGATACTGGAGCTAATCTAGTCCTTAAAACTGTTGATCTCATAGAAAACGAAAAGGAAGCTCCTGTTCGACAAAACAACAGTGGGATTTTAAAAACAGCTCCCAAATTAACTAAAAACAATACCAGAATCGATTGGGCTACCAGTGTTGAAAATATCGATGCTTTTATTCGAGGGCTTAATCCATACCCTGCAGCATGGTCACAACTCATGAACCATGACGAAATTGGAACGGTAAAAATATACCTGTGCGGCTTTAAAATTGAAAACCATTCGTATCCTTTGGGACAAATCGTAGCAAGCAAAAATGAATTAAAAGTAGCTGCCAAAAATGGATTTCTCTCTATTTATGAGATACAGATGCCAGGTAAGCGAAAAATGGATATTAAGTCGCTCTTAAATGGCTATGTTTTTGATGAAAATTCAAAAATGTTGTAAAGCCTTATCATCATTGAACTTATAAAACTTGACTAAATTCACTTCACTTTATTAACAAAGTACTAAAGTTATTAACAAAAAACGCTATTTAGCACGTCATTACTTGCGTGAATCGATAATCCCGTTAATTTTGTAAGAGAATTTATAAAAAAAGTTTAACCAATAATTTAATTTTACAACTTATGAACAAATCAGATTTAATTGACGCAATGGCAGAACATGCTGGAATTACAAAAGCCGCAGCAAAAAAAGCATTAGAATGTATGCTTATCGAAGTAGAAGGAGCATTACAGAAAGGAAATAGAGTTTCTTTAGTAGGTTTTGGTTCTTGGTCAGTTACTAGAAGAGCTGCAAGAGATGGTAGAAACCCACAAACTGGTGCTACTATTAAGATTAAAGCTAAAAACGTAGTTAAATTTAAAGCTGGATCAGATTTAAGCAATAGCGTAAACTAGATTTCTCTTTATTATTTAAAGAATCCCCTCTCCTTCCTTGGAAATGGGGATTTTTTTTGGTCTTTAATTTATGGAACTACACAATTAACTTGCATTTTTTAAAATTAATACTTAGATTTAATTACTGAATAAAAAATTATGACCTCTTTAAAACCTGCTAAAGGACTTTTACTAGTTGCCGAACCTTCTATCATTGGAGACATTTCCTTTAATAGATCGGTGGTGTTGTTGGCAGAGTATAATGAAAATGGCTCCGTAGGTTTTATTCTTAACAAACCCTTGCCCTATAGTATCAACGACTTTATTCCTGAAATAAATTCTAACATTACTATTTACAATGGAGGCCCTGTAGAGCAAGACAATTTGTATTTTATTCATAAAATACCCGAACTAATTCCCAACAGCATCGAAATTTCAAATGGAATCTATTGGGGTGGTGATTTTAAAGAAATTACCAGCCTGCTTCAAGAAGGATCAAATTAAGAATTCTGAAATTCGCTTTTTCTTAGGCTACTCGGGTTGGAGTAATCAGCAATTAGAACAAGAACTGGAAGTAAATAGTTGGGTGGTAAGCCAAAATACCTATAAAAATAGAATTTTAGGGGAGACTGATGCGACCTTTTGGAAAGAAAAAATGATTGAATTTGGTGGCGATTACCTAATTTGGTCCAATGCTCCAGAAAACCCTTCTTATAACTAGGAAGCCAACCGTACTTTTACATTCAATTTTTGAAGTAACATTCGAGCTACCTCATTTTTATACACCTTTTTACGATAATTACTAATAGGTTGAATCCCAATCATAACGTTAGTGATAAATAATTCGTCCGCTTTTTGAAGGTCGAATGAAGAAATCGATTTTTCTTCTAACGTATATTCTTGAAGGGTTTTACAAATTTCAATGAGTTGTTTTCTAATAATACCTCGGAGGCATCCATCACTTGTTGGAGGGGTAATAATAGTAGTTCCTTTCACTAAAAACAAATTGCCTTGAAGTGCTTCGATAACCATCTTTTTATCGTTTAATAACAAACAATTTTGATAGCCATTTTCGGTAGCGTAAATGCTCCCCAATACATTAATTATTTTAGCATTGGACTTCAGGGTCGCCAATAAATTAGCGTACATATAGTGATCTTTAAAAAGTTCGACTTCGTAGCGATCTTCATTAAAGGTGTAAAAAGGGTCTCCAGTAGTTTCAAGCTCAATAAAATAGTCCACCTCATGATTGGTAGGATTGTACTTCCCTCCTGCTTTACGGTTTACATAAAGTTTGATTCTAAGGGATTGCTTATCAAAATCTGCAGCTCGAATCGTCTTTTTGATTTCATCTTCCAAAAATTCCATCGAAAAGTGCATGGGAATATCCATTCGAAGTATGCGCATGGAAGCCATGAGTCTAAAGTAATGATCTTCCCAAAAAAAGAGTTGTCCATTAACTCCTTTTATAGTTTCAAAAACTGCATCGCCATACAATAAGCCTCTATTTTTTATAGACAGCTTGGCTGTTTCCTGACTGTATAGTGTTCCATTTAAATTAATCATAAAAAAAACCGTCTTTTTATTGAAGACGGTGCAAATATAAATACTATTAAACAGTTCTTAAACAGAACCCAGCAATTGTTTTAATTCTGAAATCATATTTTCCCATAGCATTTTACCTTCCTCTATTTCATCATCCTCTGCAAAATCAGTAACCATAATAGAAACGTCTTTAGTAATGGCGTCTACTTGGATTCGCATTTCAAAATAATAATCGGTATCTTCATCATCTAACCATTGAAAGCGAATGGATTGGCCTTTGTTTTTTGAAACCAATTTGGCTTTTTCTTCAGATCCTTCCCAGATAAAAGTAAAAAACTCTCCTCGTGAGTTCACATTGTCGGCATACCACTCCTGCATACCAGAAGGCGTCGAAATGTATTGAAATAAAAGTGACGGAGAAGCATGAATGGGAAATTCCATTTCATATTTTATTTTATCGCTCATAGGGTACTAATTTGTTTAGCCCAATATATATATTAATTAATAACTGGGAAAGAAAGTAAGAATAAATGTTTGAAAGATTCCTAAAATAAATATTGCAAAAATTTATAGGAATGTTTGTGCTGCTCTAAATTGTTGTTATCTTTGCCACCGCTAAAAAAGACGAAAATAGACTCTTTTAGCCATCTTTTATTAAAAAGATGTTTCAAAAATACGGCGAGGTAGCTCAGCTGGTTAGAGCGTCGGATTCATAACCCGGAGGTCACGAGTTCAAGTCTCGTTCTCGCTACAAAGGAGTAATCAGAAATGGTTACTCTTTTTTTTGCTTTAAACTCAAGTGTACAAAGGGATTAAGAGTGTATTAATTGAGTGTAATTCAGTTGATATTAACCACGTTTTATTTTAAAACTAACAAGGTTAAAAACCAAATATACACAAAACTGACAGTAAAAACAGCTGAAACTGACAGTAAAATTGACAGTAAATAATAAAAAAAAACACCAAAAAAGGCACTATAATTAAATAGTACCTTTTAAACATCATAAATTAATACTATCAATTTAAATGGTTAAGGAGTACAGTTCGTGAAGTTGGGTTGAGGTAGTGACCAAGAGGAAGCTCCATTGCTAAAATCAATACAAGTAGTCACATTATCAACATTCCAAGTAGATAAGTTTTGATTAAAAGAAATCGCATCATCAAACATCCTTTCCATTCTATATACATTACCAACGTCCCAATTACTTATATCTTGGTTAAAATTATCAGTTTCATAAAATAGTTTTTCCATATCTGAAACATTTCTTACGTCCCAAAGACCAATATCTTGGTTAAAAATTCGATTGACAGCAAACATCCTTTTCATATCAGTAACACTTGAGGTATCCCAATCTCCTATTGGTTGGTTAAAAGTAGTCTGTAGAAACATCACTTCCATATCAGTAACACTTGAGGTATCCCAATCTCCTATTGGTCGGTTAAAATTATAAGCAGTGTAAAACATTTCATCCATATCAGTAACATTACTCACATCCCAATTGCCTATTGGTTGATTGAAATTAATATCATTATAAAACAATTCCCTCATATCAGTTACTTTAGTAGTAGCTAATTTAGATACATCTTCTTCAAAAGTAACCTTGTACCTTAACATAGCCTCATCTACTACCGTATAGGTAACTCCATTAATTACTCCCGTATCTCCAACGTTAGCATCTTCACAAGCCTTTATAGTAACTCCATTATCTGCTAAATAAACTACATCACAGTTAGATGGCTCATTTACTTCGTTATCACTATCATCACTACTACAAGCAACGATTAATAAAGCTAAAAATAAATAAGTTAGTTTTTTCATTTTGTTTTGATTTATAAGGGGTTTGATTTTTGAAACTAAAAATTATGGGATTTTCAGATATCTAAGCTCTTCCTCCCAATCTAAACTATAGGTCCATAACTCTGAAGATGTCTGATTTAAAATTTCTTCTTCTTCCCAATCTTGCCCTCCGTCAGCAGATAATCTTAGAACATTTTCAGGAGTAACCTCCCAAATTATATCAAAGGTAACCTCTGGAGGTGTACCATCTTCTCTGTATCTATATAAACCGGTGCCATCAGAATATAATTCCCAAACGAAAAATTCATTAAAAGGCTCAAGTCCATTTCCCTCATTAATTTGGTTTAATTGCCAATTACCAACTATTGAGTTGCCATCATTACTACTATCATCACTACCACAAGCAACGATTATTAAAGCTAAAAATAAATAAGTTAGTTTTTTCATTTTGTTTTGATTTTTAAAGGCTTGTATCTTAATTGTTAATTTGCTCCAAAAGCGCACTAATAGTTTTTGCTACTCCAACACCTGGTAATTTTATAGGAGATCCAACCTGTGCTAAAAAGGTACCACTAACTTCTCCTTTTTTGTAAGTTGTAAAACCTATTCGATATAAACCTACAGTAAGAGCTCCTATAGGATCATTTAAATTACTCTCATACCTTAGTAGAGAATTATAGCTTCTTCCCCCTGGATTTTTTGGCATTTCACCACTATCATCGTTACGGGCTAATGTATTCCAATTAGCGTTAGCAACCTCCTTTTCACTTATACTTTGTTTTGTGAATATATCCGATCTCTCTAGTGTTATGTATGTATCAAAGTAATCCTTAGAATCGCTATTTTCGTTGTAAGAAGCAGACGTAATGATAGTTTTTTGATTTAATTGTAGCAGCTGGAGAAATCATTCTTACACCTATTTCTGGAGCTACCACTGGAATCCAAACATAAATGTAATAAAATTTTTTGCCGTCTTTTATTTCATCTTCTGTTCCAGGAGATGCATAGCCCATATATGATGTGACATCTGTATAGGGTACTGCAACTTTTTTAGGACCAATTTTCTTAGTTATTGAACTATTGAAAACTTTTAACTTTTGAGCACTTAATTTTTCTGTTGCTAAAAATACAATTAGCAAAGCTATCAACATTTTAAATAATTTTTTCATTGTGTTTATATTTTGATTGAAAATTAATTATAAACAAATATATTAATTAGAAATTAAACTGTTGATACATAGTTGATACATTTAAAATAAATATAATAAACACCCAAATTAAAGAAAAGGTTGTGTGTACAAGGTTAATTAGTCTAAAGTGGGTATAACACGTATTATTGAGTATAATACAGTTAATATTAACCAATAACAATAAGTTCAGTTTTGGTGATGTCATTGATTATTTTAGATTTATTTGGGTTGAGATAACATTGGTTATTTTCAACGTATCCAATTAAAGTTTCATCCTTTTTTAGTGCTAAAACCAAAAGATCTTCTACACTAATTTCTTCTTTTTTAATTGGATCATAGGCGTCGGAATGATTAATATTAATCTTTAATCCCTCATTGCTAAACAATTCTTCAAATACATACCAAAGTTTCGGATTATCCGCAAGTTGAGTTATTAGTAGCGCCGATAACAAATCACTTACAATAAACTCACTCTCCTGGTTGGTCGAAATTAAATCTTTTTTTGAACCGTCATTTAGCTGCAAAATAATTCGAGTTGAAAAGGAGGTTTTTTTGGTCTCTAATATTTTTTTAACGGCTAAATTTTTCATCATTGAATAGGTATCTGAAACATCTTCCGAATAGTAGTCATCATACCCTAAAATCAAAACAATATCAAAATCATTAGCTATTAAACAATTGCTTAGAAGCTCTTGATCGTTGGTATTGGTCTCGATAAGTGATACCTCATGACTATAATTTTCAGTATTGGGAATGGTTGTTACAAAATCCTTTCGGTACAAAAAAGATACTTTTGATCCTGCTCCTAAAAATTGAATAGTTTTATCAAAAATTTGTTGCCCTAATTTAGACCATCCTAACACAAGTATCGATTTTGGTTCTTCAAATGATTCAGTTCGAGGCTTAATAGCTATAACATTAAGTAGTTCACTTAAATAAGGCTTATCGTGAAGCTTCAGAATGTTTTCGTCATCTTCAGCTATTATAATTAATTGATCTTCGTTTTGAATAATGTAGTTTTTGTCTGGATTAAGCACTACTTTATTATTATTTGTTAGGACTCCTATCAGCATTTCAGATTGTAAATTCAACATTACTTGTTTAAAGGTAAGGCCAACAAAAACTCCAGCTTTGAAAAAATAAACTTCATCGCCATCATAATCTAAAAAGTCCAAAACAACTGTTGATATATGCTTGTTCCTAATAGCTTGCGAGGTAACATTCGATATTAATTTATTTTTACTAATTGGATACAATTGGTTGCTCATCAAGTCTGAGAGGGTAGCTATATTATCCTCATTAGAAAATTGAACGACAATAGGAATGTTGTTATTTGGAATATTTTTTTTGACTGCCAACAGTGTCGTTTCAATATTAAAATTTTTCTTTACAGTATCATCTAAAATGATAACCGATTTTGCGTTTTTTGCATTGGTTCGAGCTAGATCAGCAATATTGTATACATCTCCAGATCGAGTGAGTACCCTAATTTTTTTAAATTTAGAAATTTCTAAATCTATCATAGCTCGCATCTCTAAATTATCCAGACCATTAAAACACAATATAGTTGGTTTAGATTGATTTAAGTTTGCCGTCTGAATTTCAGCGAATATGTTGAAAATATTGGCGTTCCAACCTATAATCACATAGTGATTGGTATCAATAATAGTGGACTTTCCTTTATTTAAATTTGTAATGAAATTAGAGACCTTAGCGGCTAAAAATGCAATGATGGTACCCGAAAAAGCAACGCCTAAAGCCCAATACAAAAAATTAACAAGTCGTTCATTAAAATTATCTCCACTACCGATATTAATAATATTTGTTAAGCTATCCCACCATTGATCAAAAAAGGGTTTGTCATCATTCATTCCAAATACTCCTTTTACGCCTAACATAAGCAAAGCAGAGATAATTGAAATGACTAATAAAAAATAAACAAAGTTGGATTTTCGAGCTATAAAATTCTCTAGATGGTACTTAAAAAATAATTTCATATCATAAATTGGGAAAGAGTCGTTTTTATTTAATTCAAATATAAATAATTATTAATAATTTAATGAACTAGCAATGATTCTCTAAAAAAAATACTATTTATAATGTATTAATTCAAGCATTCCGGATTTAAATCAGGTTTTGGTAAAATCCATTGTGGAGTCCCTAAATTAAAACCATCACATTCACTTATGCTACTTACATTCCAAGCACTGAGATCTTGGTTAAAAGCAGTCGCAAAAAGAAACATCGCCGACATATCGACCACCGCTCCTACTTCCCAATTCCTGATATCTTGGTTAAAAGCGGAATAAGCAAACATACCGCTCATGCTGGTAACCGAATTTACTTCCCAGGAGCTTAAATCTTGATTAAAAGGATTTTCTAAAGGTGTACTCCCGATAAACATATTGGTCATGTTGGTCACGTTTCGAACATCCCAGCTTCCTATGTCTTGATTAAAAGCACGAGCTCCGTAAAACATTTCTTCCATAGAACTTACTTGGCCTACCTCCCAATTTCCGATGTTTTGGTTAAAAAAGGCAGATGAAAACATATGCGTCATATCGGTCACTTGGCTTACATCCCAGTTGTTGAGATCCTGGTTAAAAATAGAAGAAGAAAACATAAAGCTCATATTGGTTACCTGGCTTACGTCCCAGCTACCAATCGCTTGATCGAAAGCCTGTGCAAAATAAAACATCCCATACATATTGGTTACATTACTTACCTCCCAATGATCAAGCGCTTGATTAAAGGCTCCGGTATTATCAAACATAATTTCCATATTCGTTACCTTACTTACGTCCCAAGAGCTAATGTCTTGGTTAAAGGTTTCCGAGTTGTAAAATAAATAAGACATATCGGTCACTTTGCTGGTAACTACCTGAGTTACGTCTGCTTCGTTGGCAACTAGTTCTCGTAAAATTGCTTCATCGACTACGGTATAGGTAATACCCCCGATTACTCCTGTATCGCCTACATTGGCTTGATCGCAAGCTTTGATGGTGATGCCATTTTCGGCCAAATAAATAACTTGATCTCCAGAACAATTACCAGTTTCTGTGGTAGTGTCGTCGCTACAAGCGATGAGAAGGAGGCCTACTAGGAGATATATCAGTTTTTTCATGGGAGTGTTTTTTGTGGAGTATGAAGGTAAACCTATTTTTTTATTTCTACAATAAAGGGTAACATGCCCGGATGAAAGTTTGAAATTAAATAATATTTTTTATATTTAGTGTTTTATAATTAAACACTATGAAAAAACTACTATTACTATTGATTACTATAACTGCTAGCAGATTGAAGAGATTTTTGCTGCAGAGGTATTAGAGAATGTAAAGAAGGGGTGGGAGAAGGTTTGATTTTGAAAATAAAAGATTTAGTTAACTAATTAAATAATTAAAATGGAAAAAACAAACAACGAAAATATATCACCATTAATAGAATTCAATGTTGAAAGAGTAGCAAAAGTACTTTTTGCTTTAAAAGATGAAGACGATTTATTATATCTCCAAGAAGATGACTTCAAGCTTTTAGACAGGGAAGGCAATCTTACTAGTAATTATGATGAAAACATATTTATTCAATTTGCAAAAGGAGGAGCAGGTGGATTTGGTAGTAATGAATTAATTAGACAATTTTTCCCAGAGGAATTTAAAGATAACTTAAGTTTTTTTATGAAAATAGCAGAATCTTTGTCTGATTTTAAGCAAGTTTTTTTAGAACTCGCATCTGAAAAAATACTAAATAGCAAGAATTTTGCAAAAGCAATTATTCAAAATTGTGGAAGCCACTATGAACCTGTATTAAAATACTTTCCAAAAGAAATTTGCAAAAACAAGGACATAGTATTAAGTGCAGTAGAAAAGAATGGAAATAATTTGAAGTATGCATCAGATGAATTGAAAAAAGATCGTGAGGTTGTTTTGGCCGCTATTGTACCTGTTCTACCATTTGAAGCTTTAACTGCTAATGAAGCAATGAAGTATGCTGATAAATCATTCTTGAGTGATTTTGAAATAGCACGAGTTGCTGTAGCCTCATCAGGAAATTCGTTGCAGTATTTTGCAGACGAGATAAGACAAGATAAAGACATAGTAAGCATTGCAGTAAATAATTCACCAGGTGCACTTGAGTTTGCAGATAAGAGTCTTTTGTCTGACAAAGATTTTATCCTAAGCCTACCAAATAAAATTTATATACCAGTTCGTAGGTTTAGAGCATTTAGTATTTTAGCGGATAAATTGAAGAAAGATCATGATATAGTTACTAAAGCCATTGCTATGGACTGTAATTTATATCAAGATTTACCTAAGAACTTAAAAGAAGATTCATTAATCTTTACAGAAGCCCTAAAAGACACGAGTTTTGCATCTAGAAAGTCACTACCCTTAATGGTTGAAAATGCACCATCAATTATTACTCAAGATGTAAATACATGCAAGAAAATAATAAAAAGCGCTGTGGCTGGCCGACAAAAGATGCAAAAAACACGCAATCGAATAAGGAAATAACTTCATTTTGGTCGAAACTGGAAACCAAAAATTACTCAGAATTAGATGAAAAGGATTTAATAATATTTCTATCCTTTATATCAAGCGACCAGAAGAGATGGTTCGGAAAAAACGATGAAACTACTGCTCAAACACTTAAAAAAATAAATACTATTGAAGGAGTAAAAAGTATTGTAACTTATTTAGGAGATCTTGAATCTGATATGTATCAGAATTTAGACGTAAAATTACTAGCCAATGAAGAAGTGCTAAACACAGCTGTTAATGCTAAGGCTACTTATAATAATGCGCCAAGTATAATGGAATATATAGTTCTTCATTCCAGAAATATATGAAAATAGAGAATATATCAAAAAGGTATTGATGAAATATCCCAAATTGATGGAATTTTTACCAGATAATTTGAAAAATAGTAAGGTTTTAGCTGAAATAGCAATTAATCAAGATTACATTCTTTTAAATACTTATCTGAAGAATTAAAGGATAATGATCAAATAATTAATTGTCTTGTATCAGCACTTTTGCAAAAGAAGATTGAATCTTCTTCTAATAGTTTTTATGGGGATATTTTAGAATTTGCTAGTAATCCCATTAAAGAGAATATAGAGTTCGCAGAAAAGATGAGTAATTACGGGTATGTTATGAAAGAATTTAAGAATGATAAAAATATAGTAATGAATGCTCTAGAACACAATCCTTATGCAGAATTTGGAGATATTTGGGATTTTGATATTGCACAGATTGCAAATATAAGTAGGTATAATTTAGATGACGATAATGTAAAACACATTGTGAATAACAAGGAAATGATGGGCATGCAATTAATACTCGCTATAAATAGTTCTAGCAATCTAGTGGAGGACACAAAACCCTATTTTGATAAGTTAAACTATGATTGGATTACAGATAATAATATAGGTGTTGAAGACGAATACTATGATAATTATTAATAAAATAGTTTATGAATGTCAGCTCGTCCAGGAAAAATTATTGATATTAACTACATTGCGGCATTACCTGTTTCAGAATTGGAAATTGAGGCATCTCGCATTGAGGGTATTGAAATCTTGAATAGAAAATCTTCCTTAACTAAACTGATTTTAATAAATTGTGGTGATACGGATTTTACTAAGTTGGACATCCTTCCTTCACTTACAGACTTATCTCTCTCTGGAAATTTCCCCTCCATTAATTTTATAAAAAATTATAAAAATATTGAGAGATTAAAAGAAAATAGTTGACAAACCTTAGTATTGAAGAATTAGAAAAGCTAGAAGTTTATAAAATAGCTTCAGATAAATAGTAATGGGCGTGTTTACCGCAATCATCCTTTAAATTCATTTAAGCATCTCGATAGACTCAAATTAAAGGAACTTAGGTTTCATCGTCAGTTTTAGTAATGAGCTTACATTAAGTCTGTTGGAAGTTATCGAGCACAGTACAATTAAAAAAATAAGTATTGATAAGTGTTATAATCTATATAATGAAAATAACAAAAATGCATATGAATTTGATATTAGCCAAAGTTTAATTACAAAAATTCAAAACTTAAATAATGTTGTTGATGTATATCACCATGATGATGATTACTTCGGAGATTCATTAGAGATTACTTGTATATGAAAGAAACAACAAAATATCAAAATGAAATAAAGGATAAAATTATTGCTGTTTGGAAAATTTTAGACAAATGCTTGAATGAAGATAAAATAAGATTTTCTTCAGAAAATACTTTTATGTTTAATTTTGCTTTGCAACTATTTAAGGAATATCCAAAAAGTGTTGAAAATATAGACTTTGAAGTACCATTGTATGAAGGTTTTTCTGATGGGAAGTTTATTGATTTACTTGTTTGTTTTAAAAATAATAATCAAATAACTAAAATAGGATTTGAATTTAAATTTCCAAAAAAAGAAAATAAAGGAGGAACAGCAGCTCGTATGAGTATAATTAATGACATAAAAAGGCTTACGTGGTTAGTTAAAAAGAATGAAATTGATATTGGAGTTTTTATATGTGCAACAAACGATGACTATTTTATAAAGGAAGATGGGAAAAGGGTGCTTTAGAGTTTGTGACACATCATGAAAAGTGTTTTAAACAGGGACACAACCTACCAACAGATGAAAAATACCCAGAACCAGTCAAATCTTTGATTGATATTACTTTTAATTGGAACCATTTAGTAAAAGAAAAAAAAGGTTTTAATATTGAACAAGGTAAGTATTCGTTTTTGGAGCCAATTTTTGTTTTATGATAACTTCTATATGAAGAATATCTCAGTAGTTTTATATAATTTTATTTTATGGAATTGATCACTAAAAAAAATGAAAAACTAAATCAACTCGGAAGAATCAAATTCCTTGACCATAAGACAAATTCTTTTATCAAGATATATAAGATGAGCATCTTAAAGGATGATTCCAATCAAATCTTAAAAAGGGTTTCCATTATTAATTCATTTGTAGATTATAATTTGAACATTCCACCCACGGTTGTAACTATTGAAAAAGATGAAATAATTGTAAAACAAAATTATTTAAAAAAGGCAGGCAAATTAAACGACATCCCTGAATGTAAAAGAGAGAAACTTCTTTTGGATATTGACGCAACTATAGATACTTTACATTCTATTGGTTTTGTTCATGGAGATATTAATCGAAAAAATATTATTTACGCTGAAAACAAACTCTGGCTAATTGATATTGAGCCTTCATTAAAGCAAATTAAAAATGGCTTGAAAAAATGGATGGTTACTAGACCCTATGCTGCTCCTGAAGATTTAAAAAATAAGAATATTACTGAAGCAACTGATATCTATGCTTTTGGTTGTTTTAAGAAGTGGTTTATAGCAGATATTTTATTAATTAAAGAAGTTTAAAACCATAGATTAACGGATATTATTTAACAATTATGAACAAATTAAAGCCAACAAAGTTTAAAGATGATGACGTATATATACTTGATTCAATAGAAACTAAAAACAGTTTTTGGGTGAAATGTGAGACTTGGGATTGGGGAGAAGGTGTTGTGTATGTATTTAATCGCCCTAACTGTTTTGGGATACTAGAAAGTAATGACGGAGATAATACTGGTTTAAATGAGGTTAAAATTACTTGCAAAAAATTTAAATCTATTTCAGATGCTTTAAAATATCAATATCCACCATTTGGATCTAGGGTACCATCTTTAGAGGAATTTCAAACCGAACAAGGTTATAATATTGAACAAGTTATTTTTAATTATGATGATGTATTAAATAATAACTTTATGATTGTAAAAGATGTTATTTTACATCAAAAGTTTGCAAGTCAAATTTTAGGAGAACTAAATCCTTGGGGTTATTCTAAATCAATTAATTTAGATATTTATAATATTCTTGAAGATGGAGATTCTACCGATGCTAAAAAATTAGGTTTTGAAGTTAAAACAATCCCTTTTAATGCAATATCTAAAGCTGATCCTGATTCAGAAGCAGAACTTTATATAAAAAGTTCTGGAGAAAAATATTTAAAACCCGATTTTGGAGAAGATATCTATGACGAAGAAGAATATCCGAGTGATGATGTTACATTTAGATGGTATGGAAGAGTCGAGGGAGGTATGTTTATATATGCAGATGAGTATGAAGGCCTTATCTATGAACATAATGGAGTTAGTTTAGATTATGTACAGGTAATTGATCAATATGTAGAAAAATAACAAAAACTTAAACAATAATAACATGAAAATATACGGAAAAAAAACTATAAAAATTGAAACTACATGGGAGTTTGAAGATAATGCTGAACTAAGAGTTAAATTAGAATCATTATCAGAAAATGAATTAATTGATTATTGTTTTAAAAATTGAAGCACTGGTTCGATGCTTCGCTCGGGGTCCTCCTCCATGGGTACATGCCCTAAATTATCGATAACCACCAAGGTGCTATTGGGCAGGTCTTTATGAAACTGCTGCGCCACCTCCAAAGGGATCAATCGATCCTCAGCACCCCATAAAATAAGCGTCGGCTGTTGGATCTCCATCACTTTTTCCCTAGAAAAAGGAGTTACTGGAGTATTGAGTTTATCGACAAAGGCCTGCCTGTTGCCGGATCGAAGGGTGAGTTCAAAATAACGATCGATCACTTCCGGCGCTACTTTTTGAGGATCGGCATAAACATTTTTAACACTGGAGGCTGCTACAAAGCGAGGCGTAATAAAGGTAAAGAGTTGTTTTACTACCGGCAGTTGCGCTAACTGAAAAGCAATAGGAACACTACTAGAGCCCGTTGGATAGCCAGAGGCATCGATTAAAACCAATCGGTCGACCCGATCGGGATAAGCACTCGTAAAATTCCAAGCAATTTTTCCTCCCAAAGAGTTTCCGGCCAAAACACAGTACTCAACGCCCAACTCATCTAAAAATGCGGCGATAAATGCTACATAATGTTGGGTACTATAATTGCGATCCATAAAAGGCCCCGTAAGCCCATAGGCCGGTAAATCCATACGGAGTACCCGTCGATATTTCGACAATGAGTACGTCCAGTCATCAAAGGTGTGTAAACTAGCTCCGGTTCCATGAATCAATACAATAGGAATGGAATCGGTCTTGGGCCCTTCATCGCGATAATGCACCTCCATCCCCTCCAAAGCCATAAATTGTGACTCGGTATTGGCATAGGTTTCTTTCAGGGTTTCCAAGGGTAGATCTTGGTAGCCAAAAAGAATTATCAGCCCTCCCATTAATATCCCAAAAACTACAACAATTAGAAGTATTATTTTTTTTAAAAACCTCATTTAAAAGCTTATAATTTAATTTGTTTTAATTAATTTAACAACTTGATTGTCAATGTTTAGATAATAAATACCTAAAGCATAAGTTGATAAATCAATATAGGGCTGAGAACTGCTTAATTGTCCGCTTTGTAAGCGTTGGCCGTAGGGCGAATAAAGTTCAAAATTTAATTCTTGAAAAATCTCAAAATACACCCGATCTTGAGTTGGGTTGGGATAGTAATTAAGTGCAAGTTCTGGGCTGTTATTAGCCAACAATTCGCAAATAAAATCTTGCTCCACCTTCGAGGCCGCAGGAGGATCAACTAATAAATTATCGGTTAACAAAGGACAATAACAATCGTTTTGCTCTACATAGAGTTTTAACCAAGACAAGGCAATTTTACCAACCGAGTAGTCGCCGCCAGTTGGCGAATTGGCAACCGAATGATCTCCGTTTTCAACTTCAAATAATAATTTATTGGTGCTTACAGGAGTCGCCTCGTAATGCAAATCTGCATGCAATGAAGGCGGGGCTACCGTATCGTCTTGCCCACTAAATATTAACGCGGCGCTGTTGTGGTCAAAATCGGGGTTTGGAAGCCAGGGACACAAAGCTATGACTCCAGCGATGGTTGGGTCCAACACGGCTGCTCTTTGAGCACCGCCGCCACCCATAGACCAACCACTAACCGCTAATTGTTCTAGATTAAGATCACCCAACAATGGAGAGGCGGGTCGGATATTTTCTTGTTTTATGGTTTCCAAGGCATCGAGGAGCGCATAGGCTCTAGCCTCTGGAAAATCTATCGGGGAATTGGTTCCTATAATAATGGTAACGATACCATGTGATGCATAAAAAGGCCCCCATGCCTCTACACTGGAGGGGCCTGCGGTAAAACCTGGAACAATAGCAATACTTGCATAGGGAGGAATTCCGTTAGTGGGATAATAAATCGTAGCACCATTATAATCAGGCCCATTTCGGATACCATCCTCCTCGTCGAGAGCTGCTACTGAAAAAGGTCCCGGAATGCCCAGGCTTTCTAGGGTCACGCCTTCACATTGTCCATAAACCGAATGGAACAACAGTGGGGTTAAAAAAGCGAATAAAATGCTGAAGTAATTTTTTTTCATTTAACGTTATTTTTATGGGTTGTCTGCAATCTTTTACAAGATACTATTATTTTAAAATTTATCATTTTATAAAATTAAACTTTCTCTCACTCAACTCATTTTAGAGCGGAAACCTGTCGTGTATGCGTCCTATTTTAAAACCAAGTGCCAATACTTTTTTGGTTGCTTCACTAGCATTATCCAGCAATGGGTTGGTGTGGTTAAAATGAGTAAAAATCACCTTAGCGCGTTCCTCCATGCTGAAATCTTTTAACGTTTGGATGGTCTCCAATACCGACGGGTGAGGAATTTGTGACATATCTCGATTTCCCAATTCTTTAGCACTATAAAAAGTAGCATCTAAAAAGGCATAATCAACTTTTTTTAGTTCTGTCGCGAGGTTCAACTCCCATCGGTTCCATTTATCGATATCTGGAATAAACAAAGCTTTTTTATGGGGCCCTTCAATCAAATAACCTACAGTCTCCGAGTATTCATCACGATGTGGAACTAAAAAAGGAGTGACTTGTAGTGATGGTGATAAAGAAATTGCTTGGTTTGCAACTAAGGGTTGTAGCGCGATGTTACGGTTGGTTACCAGCTGGCTCCAAGGACCATTACTGCTAATAAAGGAACTCATTTTTGGCATGGTAAAAACTGAAACTTCCGTTGAATTAACTGCTTCTTTACCCAGGTACATCAACCCAGTATAGTGCCCGATGTGGGCATGTGTTAAAAAAATACCGTCCACGATACTGGAGGTTGCAGTCGGCATAGCTTTTTTAAGCGCGTATAGCTGTTTACTGATATCGGGTGTGGCATCAAAGAGATATTTTTTTTGAGTACTAAAATCTAACAAACCCAAAGAACTCACCTTTCTTACCGAATCTGCTTGATCAAACAAGCCTTGACAACATTTTTTGGTGCAGTTTAATTGTGGAGCCCCAGCATCTTGTAAGGTTCCTAGTAAAATTAAAGAAACGCCTAGTCCCGGTGCTGAAGGTTGACTCTCGAACGTAGTGGGTACCTTAGTCATCTTTTTTTCTTGACAAGAAAAAAATAAGAGCAGCAGTATCAAATAAAGAAATCGCATTATTTTTATGTTGGAGGGTTTAATAGGTTTTTTTTTGGAAACTCTTTACGATTATTAGTCTACTAATATAAGGATATTGGAATACAATTAAATTCATTTTTTTAAACTGTTCAAAAATGATAACTTTAAACCCAAAACTTAAAAATATGAAAAAATATGTGGCTTTTATCGTTGTGATGACGATACTTGTCATTAAAAAATAATTTTTTAAATTAATTAATGTATTTCATCAATAAATAGTGCTTTTTATTTCTTTATGTTTGATACCCTAATAAAAAAAAAATGTTTAAAGCTGTATTATTTGATATGGACGGAGTCATTGTAGACACCGAACCCCTGCATCGTAAAGCATACTTCAAAATGTTTAAAGCGATTAACATTGAAGTATCTGACGATTTATACGAGTCTTTTACCGGACAATCCACCTTAGCTATTTGTGTTCAATTATGTCAACTTTTTAAATTAACTGAATCTCCAACTACCCTCGTCCAATTAAAGAGAGACTTTTTTAAAGAACTTTTTTTCAATGACGATAGTTTAACTTTAATCGAAGGCGTTTTGGATCGCATCAAAGAGTATCATCAAAAAGGAATGACTCTAGTCCTTGCCTCCTCCGCCTCTATGTTAACTATCGACAATGTTTTTAAGCGTTTTGAATTGGACACCTATTTTATTGCTAAATTAAGTGGAGCCGATTTAAAAGCCTCCAAGCCACATCCAGAAATATTTATTAAGGCAGCAAAAGCAAGTGGTTACGACCAAAAACACTGCGTTGTTATCGAGGACTCTACGAATGGAATAGCTGCTGCAAATGCTGCAGGTATTTACTGTATTGGTTTTAAAAGTCCACATTCTAAAAATCAAGACTACACAAAAGCTTCCAAGATTATTACTGATTTTTCTGAAATCAGCTATCACAAATTGCAGCAATTAAAAAATATGTAATTTGCTTATCTTTAAACTTACGAATAGGTATGGATAAAAAGCAAACAATTAGTATTACTGGTGGTACAGGCCACTTAGGTCACTGTTTACTTGTCAAGTTACTAGAGCAAGGCCATCACATAAAAGCGCTGTACAATCGGCAATTACCATTTTTAAAACACTCCAATTTAACCTGGATCAAAGGCAATATAACACAAGGCCATTCTTTTAATGAATTCCTAAAAGGTTCAGATACCCTTATTCATAGTGCAGGCCTAATTTCTATTGGAGATCAAAACTCCAAATTGGTTTTTCAAGTAAATGTTGTAGGTACTGAAAACCTTATAAAAGCCTGTATAAGTTATCAGGTAAAAATGGTGTATGTTAGTTCTTGCACAGCAGTACAAGAAACCTTAAAAAATGAACTATTCAAGGAAGACCGACCTTATAAAACAAAAAATGATTTTACCTATGGTTATACCTAAGGCATTGGCAGAGCAAAAAGTATTAGCAGCTGTTAAAGACGGGAAGTTAGCCGCTTGTATTGTTCGTCCCTCATCAATTATAGGTCCTCCAGATTACAGACCCTCTCCTTTTGGAAAAACGATTCTGGACTATGCCGATAATAAAATGCCCATTATCACCAATGGAGGCTACAATCTCGTTGACGTTAGAGATGTTTCACAAACAATTATCAATAGCTTACAAAAAAAATTAACGGGCGAAATATACCTGCTTAGTGGCACGTATTTAACCATCAAAGAAATTGCAAAAATTGCGAATCCTACTAAATTCTTTTTCAAAATTTCAATTGATCTCTTGTTAGTTTTGTTACCTATCATAAAGCTTTATGATTACTTGGTTGGAATCCCTTGGCCACTGACTAAAGAAAGCCTTATAACGCTAAAATTAGCGCCGCTTCATATGGATCATGCTAAGGCAACTAGAGAATTAAACCACCAAAGTAGACCCCCCTCAGAAAGTATTCTTGATTTATTATCTTGGTATAAAAAACAACAGCAATGATACGCTTAGAAACCCTTCATAACATTTGTCTGATCTGGTCACTAATTGGTGTTGGCTCTTTTATTTTATTGCAATTTGTAAAAGCACCCTACGGAAGATACATTCGGAGAGGTTGGGGACCTGAAATTCCAAATTATATCGGATGGATATTGATGGAACTTCCTTCTTTTTTAATCATTTTTTATTTCTATTATTTTTATATGCAAAGTACTTATGCGAGTATGTTAAGCTTACTATGGCTCTTGCATTATTTTAATAGAACTTTTATTTACCCCTTCAGAATACGTACTAAAAAGAAAAAAATGCCCCTTACCATTGTACTTTCTGCCATTGGTTTCAATTTTATGAATGCTGGTTTAAATGGCTATTTTTTAGCTTTTTTTGACAGGTATAGCGTAGCTAATTTTGAATCTTGGAATTTTTATGCAGGATTGGTTTTGTTTATCCTTGGATTGATTGTAAATCAAGTAAGCGACCATCTTTTAATTAATTTAAGAAAACCCGAAGAAACTGGTTACAAAATACCTCATGGCTTTTTATTTAATTATATTTCATGTCCTAATTATTTGGGAGAAATAGTTCAATGGATCGGATTTGCACTAATAGCTTGGAATTTTCCAGCACTTACTTTTTTAATTTGGACTGCTGCTAATTTACTCCCAAGAGTTTCTGGACATCACCAATGGTATCAAGATCATTTTAAAGACTATCCAAAAAACCGAAAAGCATTGATTCCAAGAATATGGTAATCCTCCCAAAAAATAGTAAATTAGCATTTACTAAGCCATTATTAATATTTTATCTGTGTTAAATTTAACCAAGTTCTCAAAAAATATTCTAGCCAACAAATGGCTCATTATTGTTTTAGTCTGCCTCGGGACCTTGTTTTTTGGAAATGAATTAAAAAAACTTCAAATCGATGCAGACATTGTTAGGTCGTTACCTGACGATGATGTCGATGCGAGGCTCCTAAAAAAAATTGGTAAAAACTTTGGGAGTAATAACATGGGGGTTATTATCCTTGAAACAGACAACATTTACCAACCTTCAGTCATTGAACACATCCAACTAATTACCGATACCCTTTCTGAAATTAGCGGCATCTCATCTGTTTCAAGTTTAACGAATATCATCAACATTAAAGGAAGTGATTACGGTATTGAAATTGGGAAATTAGTAGACGAATACGAACTTCCTAAAACAGCTTTAGAATTTGAAAAACTTCGTAACAATATATTAAATAACCCCATGTACAAGGGTTCCATCGTATCGGAAGATGAAACCGCCTCCTTAATTGTTTTTAATATTGAAAATGATGCAAATGTAAATATCATAGCTAAAGAGGTTATTGAAAAAACTACTGCGCTACAAATCCCAGAAAAGCTTTATTATATCGGTTCTCCAATGCTGGTGACTTATATTTCCGATTTGATGCGGAAAGATTTAACGACACTTTTGCCCATCGCATTTTTAGTGATTGCGATTATTTTATTCTTGAGTTTCAGATCTTTTAGTGGTGTCATACTACCCCTTTTAATTGCGGTTATAAGTATTGTATGGAGTTTGGGAAGTATGGCTTTTTTAGGAATCAAAATGTCAATGATTTCTAATAATATTCCCATCATCATATTAGCAATTGGGAGTGCCTATACCATTCACGTTATAAATCGAGTGAATAAAGTTCGTCTAGAAGAGCAGCACTCGGATACGATAAAAACTGCATTGGTTTATGTATTCATTCCTATTATGCTAGCTGCATTAACAACCATCATCGGTTTTATCTCCTTTATTTTTGGATCGTACCTAGATATGATTGTAGATTTTGGAATCTTTACTGCACTAGGAACGTTATTTGCCTGTCTCCTATCGATCTTTTTTGTTCCAGCCATTTTGAGTGTGCTGAACTTTAAAAATAATACCTCGAAAGTACCCAAAGACGATTCTTTTATTACTAATTACCTCTTACAACCCTTGCACCAACTTATCGCTAATAAGCCTAAAACGGTATTGTTAATATGGTTGTTATTGATAGGCTTTAGCGTAGCCAATCTTTTTTCTATTAGAAGAAGTGTGGATATTCAGGAATATTTTAAAAGAGACAATCCAACTCGGTTAGCAGAACAAATTATGGTCGAAAAATTTGGAGGAACCAAACCCATATTTGTTTATTTTAAAGGGAACATGCAAAGTCCTGCAGTGCTAAAAAAAATGTTAGAAACTTCTGCCTACATGGAAGAAAGTCCAGAGGTATTCACCTCCATGTCGATTGCAAAATTGATTGATGAAATTAATTATAATTTTACCAATTCTAGAACGTTTCCCCAAGAAATAGAGCAAATTGAGCAATTGTGGTTTTTATTGGATGGCAATGAGGTACTCCCCCGTTTTGTAAACGAAGAGTTAACGGAAGGAATCATCATTTCAAAATTTAAATCTCCCGATAACAAATCAAAAATCAAATTTGCAAAGTATATGAACCGCTTTATTGCTGAAAACTCTACCGAAGAATGTCAAATACAAATTACAGGAATGCCCTTTGTAGATATTACGATGGACCAAAGCCTTATTAACAGTCAGATTGGTAGTATTGCTATTGCTGTTTTTTTTGTAATCGTGCTCGTAGGAGGTATCCTACGGTCACTAAAAAGTGGATTTTTTGCGGCTATTCCTATCATCGCTACAATTATACTCTTATTTGGTTTTATGGGATTAACTGGAATATCTTTAAACATAGCAACCGTGCTTGTGGCCAGTGTTGCCTTAGGGATTGGTATTGATTATGCCATCCATATTATATCACATTTTAAGACTTCTTTTAAAAAAAATAACGATGTGTATGCTGCTGTGCAGGAATCAATATTGGTGAGCGGTAAAGCAATAATTATCAATGTAGTTTCGGTATCTGCAGGATTTTTAGTTTTGGTGTTCTCCGACATGGTACCCCTGCAATATTTTGGTTTGTTAATTGCTTTAAGTATGGTTAGCTCCTGCCTCGGGGCTTTAACTTTACTCCCTTCTTTATTAATACTAATGAATAAAAAAAACAGTTCCAATGAAAATTAATCAATTCCTCATTTTCCTTTTCTTTAACACTCTGATTTACCAGCCCATACAGGCTCAAAGTGCGGAGGCTTTATTACAAAATATGGACTTTTTAATTGCCGCTCCAAAAGATAAAGAAGCGAATGTTTTAATGATTATTAAAGATAAAAATGGAACTGTTAAAGAACGAGAAGCTACCTTAAAACAGAAAGGAAAGTATAAAAAGTTGTACCGATATACCAAACCAGAAAAACAAGCTGGAATTGCTACCTTGTCTTTGCCAGACAACGTCATTTGGTTGTATATGCCCGCCTTTGGCAAGGCGATTCGGATCTCCTTATTAAGTAAGAGTCAGGCTTTTAACGGAACCGACTTTTCTCAAGAAGATATGAGTGGTATTCCCTACAGCAAACGTTACAATCCCGTATTAGTTGGCGAAAAAAACGAGCTCAATTATCAATTGGCATTAAGTCCAAAATCAAAAAAATCAAAGTATTCAAAAATTATGTTAACCATGGATAAAACCAATTATTATCCGATAAAAATGGAGTACTACGACAAAGGAGCTAAATTAATAAAGATTGCAAATTTTAACTATCAAAAACAAGGTCCTTACTGGTTTGCAAAAGAAGTAGAGATGACCACAGTTTTGAAAAAACACGCTACCACCATTGTATTATCAGATGTAAAGTTTGATCAAGGCTTAAGTGATGCTATTTTTACGATTGAAAACCTAAAGCAAGAAAATTAAAATTTCCTAGTCGATAAAATTATAAAAGCTATTGTTAGCTTTATTTTTATCGATGTTTTTTTTGATATTTGTTAAGGTATTGAATGGGGTATCTTCAACAAATAAATTTGCTAACCATGAAGGGACAGCGCCTCCAGGGTCTACTTGCATTAAAAAAGTAACCTCTAATTTGTTTTTGGCAGCTACTTTTACTTTCCAATAGCCATTTCCACTCACACGAATATATTTATCGTTTTCTTCTAAGTAGTCATCCAATACTTCGATACTCACATTCAATTCTTTTTTTTCTTTATTCCAAGTAAATCTGTTTCGATAAAATCCATCTCGATTTTTATAAGGAAAAGGTGCTTTTGCAATAGAGTAATAAATCTGTAAGGTGTCTCCTTTTCGTTCTAATAATGATGCCGATTTAACATTATGTCCCCACTCTGCATAGCTATTTAAATCAAAAATGGTATCAATAAAATCATGGATCGATGCATCAATGGTAGTTGTTCCCTTAAATGTTTTGAAAGCATAGATTCCTTCTTCTTCTAAATAAACTTGTATTCCATCTTTATCTTTTATCATTTCCCAATGTTCTTGAGCTGTTAAACTAAAACTAGTAAATAAAAAAAGTAACGTAATGTAACTAATTGTTTTCATAAATAATGTATTATTCAACGATGACGTTTTTAGGCATTTCGTAGGTATATAGATCCATAAAAAAACGCCATTCTTTGAGGATAGTGTCTAATTGATCTTTGCCTATACAATGTTTGTTCTTATGATAACTCTTCATTTTTTCAATATAGTGTTCAAAGCTTGGAAATGCCTGTTCAAAATTATCAAGTTCCAAATGAGTATATATGTTTTGTAAAACAGCCTGTGGTGATTTTTCCAACTCTTTATAGGAAATCTCTACTAAATTATTAGCAGGTATTTTTTCTTTATCTTGAAGATAATCTCCCATAATTTTTTTATAAATCGCAATAATATTGGAATCGATTTGATCGTTATTTATACCCTGTAATTGCAAGGGTGGCAACATCTTTCTATAAAAGTTTTGTGTGGATAAAAATACCTCTATAGGATTTCTATGGATAAAAATAAATTTTGCATCCGGAAACATAGCTAACAACGTATTTATTCGTCCGGTATTTGGAGGGTTTTTGGAAAGGTACCGATCTCCCCTCGTATTTTTAATTGCCTTTTTTATAAATAACTGATAGTCTGCTTTCCATCGATCTAATTCTTTATTACTTACAGATACAAAGCGGATATACCTATCATAAAATTGAATCATTTTTTTTGGAAACATCCAAAAAAAGTAAAAACTAAATGGAGTTTTTGCACCTAATGCAAATTCTTCTTCTTGCGGTAAAGAAGAACCCAAGCTTACATTATCACCTTTTCGAGTCCCAGGTATTAATAAGGAAGAAGAATCCTTTAAATAAAAATCTACCTAACTTATTAAATAAGGTATCTGGAAATACACTTTGATAAGTGGAGGCGTATGCCATTTGAGGGTCTTGACAAAGTAAATTGTGTAAATGTGTAGTACCGCTTCTCCAATGCCCAATAATAAAAACTGGTGCTTTCGTTACTTTTTTATTTTTAAAACGAGGATTTATAAATAAACGCTCGTAAGTTCTAAAAGGAAAATTAATTAAGTTGACCAATACTAAAATAAAAACTCTAATAAAATATTTTAGAGACAGGCGATTATTTTTAAATAAACTAAAGATAACCTTAATGGAATAACCAATAGCTGGAGGAAATAGCATTCCTCTTTTACTTTTTTTTGTCATAAATAATACATTGAATTAAAAATTAGGCACTATTTAAAAACTTCCAGTAATTGTTGAATACTGCATTCTGATTGCTCACCAGATTTCATGTTTTTTAAGGTAAAAGACTGGCTATTTATTTCCTTTTCACCCGCAAGAATTACAAAAGGGATTGATCTTTTATCTGCATAACTCATTTGCTTACCCATTTTTGTTGAATCTGGATAAAGTTCGCATGCGATGTTATTTTTTCTTAAAGTAGCCATGGCTTGCATCGCATACAGAGATTCCTTATCGCCAAAATTGATAAATAAAACCTTTGTATTGGCCAATACCGCAAACGGGAATAGGTTAAGTTCTTCCAAAACTAAATAAATTCGATCTAATCCAAAGGAAATTCCTACACCGCTCATCTCTTTTAATCCAAAAATACCTGTTAAATCGTCATAGCGGCCACCACCACCAATACTTCCAAGTTGGACCTCTTTTGGGGGACTTACTTCAACAATTGCACCGGTATAATAATTAAGACCTCTTGCGAGTGTAAGATCAAACTCGAGATTTGCTGTTTTTAAAATAAGGGTTTGAAAAGCCTCGTAGATAAATTCTAATTCTTCAATACCCTTTAGACCTGTAACTGAAGTTGATAAGATTTCTTTTAAAGCTACTAGCTGTTCGACTGGGGTTCCTTTTAAACCAAGTAAAGGCTTTAATTTTTCTAGAGCTTCTTCAGTGATTCCTTTTTGCAACATTTCTGTCTTTACCCCTTCCTCTCCAATTTTGTCGAGTTTATCTAAAGCAATCGTAAAATCTATTAATTTATCTTCAGCGCCAATGACTTCAGCAATGCCGCTTAAAACTTTACGGTTGTTCAATTTTATAACAACTCCCTCTAAATTTAATTGATTAAAAACATCATCATACAATTGGATCAATTCTACCTCCTGCCACAACGATTTAGAACCAACTACATCAGCATCACATTGATAAAACTCTCTAAATCTTCCTTTTTGAGGACGATCTGCTCTCCATACAGGTTGTATTTGAGAACGCTTAAAAGGAAACGTTAAATCGTTTTGATGTTGCACAACATATCTAGCAAAGGGTACTGTAAGATCATATTTCAGTGCTTTCTCTGAAATACTAGAAGTTACTTTTAAGCTATTTTTTTCAGTTTAAAAAAGTTGCAGTTGCTTTTTTTAAAAAATCACCACTATTTAAAATTTTAAATATCAAGCGGTCTCCTTCCTCACCATATTTACCCATTAAAGTTTCGCTTTTTTCAAAAGAAGGCGTTTCAATGGGCTGGTAACCATAATTTTTAAAACTCGTTCGCATGATGTCCATGATATAGTTTCGTTTCGATACTTCGAGCGAAGAAAAATCTCTCGTTCCTTTTGGTATGGATGGTTTTTGTGCCAAGTTTATTTAATTTAAAATATGATACTAAGTTATGCAAATATCTTAATTTCAAATTTAATTTATTAGATAATTTAAAATAATGGTAACTTTATACATCAAATTTAGTCTAACGGTTAAACCAATCTATATTTTATGTTTTCCCTTTTTCGAGTTAATGTACTAATAGCTATCAATTCAATAAAAACACAACTATTGAGAACCATTTTAACCGTGGTTATTATTGGTATTGGAATATGGGCTTTGGTAGGTATTTTAAGCTCTGTAGAGGCTATGGAAAATTCAATTTCTGGTAATTTTGCTACCATGGGTTCTAACACTTTTAATATACAACGTTATAATTTTAACGTGCAACGTCAAGGTGGTGAACGTGAAAAAGTAAATCCAATTATCAGTTATCAAAACATTCGGGAATTTATCGATATTTATGAGTTTCCTACTACACAAACATCCATTTCATTCAGGGGAACTAGCGGAGCTGAAGTAAAGTTTGAAAGCAACAAAACCGATCCTGAAGTTCAAGTATTGGGAATTAATGAATATTATCTTGAAAATACTGGGACCGAAATTGAATCAGGTAGAAACTTTAATGTTTTTGATATCCAAAACAACAACAATGTATGTATTGTGGGCTCTGATTTTTTAAAAAGTTTATTTGTAAACGACAATCCTATTGGAAAAAGAATTAGCATTCGAGGGGTGAAGTTTAAAGTTATTGGAGTTCTAGAGTCTAAAGGATCAACTTTTGGAAACAATCAAGATCTACGGGTTTTAATTCCTATACAAGTTGCTAGAGGAATTTTTACAGCACCCAATATCAACTATACCATTAGTATCATGGTCAAAAACACAGAGATGCTAAACGCTGCTCAAGACGAGGCGGTTGTCACTTTTAGAAATATTCGAGGTTTAAGTCCTATTGAAAAAAATGATTTTGGAATGGAGCGAAGTGACGACCTCATAAACCGAATTACTAGTATCACTGGATACCTTGAAATAGCAGCATGGATTATAAGTATAATCACCATTTTAGGTTCCTCGATAGCTCTGATGAATATCATGTTGGTTTCGGTAACAGAGCGTACTCGTGAAATTGGAGTTCGAAAAGCTTTGGGAGCAAAAAACTCAACGATTTCGACTCAATTTTTTATTGAGACGATCGTTATTGGACAAATCGGTAGCGTTTTAGGTATTTTACTTGGAATTGGTACCGGAATGATTTTTTCTTCTTTTTTTGAATCCGAATTTTCGTTACCCTGGATTCCTATGTTATGGGCAACGATTATCACTTTTATTGTAGCTATTATTGCAGGTTTTTATCCCGCAATGAAAGCCTCAAAACTAGACCCTATTGAAAGCTTGAGATATGAATAGTTAGTTGATATTTTATTTTTTTAGACTCCTAGTAAGGTTAACAACAACCAGAACTTGGATCGCAACAAGAAGATTGAACTTCAGGAATATCAACTTTTGTTTTTTCAACTGAAATACCACAGGCATCTATTGCAAGACAGGCTGTAACCTTTGAAGTTAATAGAAAATTAACTCCATCAAAATCTAAATTATATTTACCAATTGTTTCTTCTCCTTGATATTCCACTTCAATTTCTAAATCTTCAAACATAAACATCTTTTCGGACAACGCTATAATATTAATTAATTTCTCTGGATGTAATCTGTGATCATAATCATTTTGTTCCCAAAGTTGAAAATTAATAACCGTTTCATTTCTAACTTTCCCGCCACAATCAATAAAATCTTTGGTAACTTTACCAACCTCTGTCACATGAAAGTGACTTGAAACAAAAGTTCCGTTTGGTAATTGAAAACCTATTTTATCTAAATTTTTTAAGATTTTTTTTATTTCTGATAATTTCATGCTGTGTGTTTTTTTTAATGATCATCTATAGGATTATCATGACTATTTTAGCTAAGAATTACATCAAAAGCTTCAGTTTACCATTTTATCAAAAAACATAAATAAATCGCCTTTAGTAATAATAGCACCTTGCTCTATTAAAGAAAAAATATCCCCTTTTTTGTCTACGGTAAAATCTTTATTTGCTGTAAAAAACTCAACTTCTTCAAAAGCAAAATTTTTCTGGAGCCATTTAAAACCTTCAGGAGTTCTGAAATCGATATTCTCATTGGTAGTTTTTACTACTACCAATTTCATGTGAGCCGCTTCAACTTTAAAAAGAAATAATTGCATAGCAGAAATATTTTCAAGATAGGAAGCATTGTTTAACACCCCTTCCCAAATTAAATCACTAAAAACATCCAATTCTTCTTCGGCAACTTCAGGCTTCACCCTTTTAATTTCGTCCCACTCTTTACCTGTGATCGATTGTGTTGCTAGAAAATTAATAAATTCTTCATGCAATTCTTCAAATTGCTCTTTGGTAAGTCTACTGTATTTTGCCATAAAAAAACGCCCCGTTTAAGGGGCGTAAAATTAATGATATTATTGCTAATAATCCTAAAAAATGTAGCGCAATCCAAATTGAGCTTGCCATCTTGAAGCTAAACTCGTATCATAGCCAAACGTTTCTTTTAAATCAGGATTAAAAGTATAGGTAGGCGAACTCGTACCTGGATCGACAGTAACACCAATAGGCTGAACGTTGTTTGGTTGTTGCATAACTCCCCAGTCAGAATTAATCATGTTTCCAACATTAAGGATATCTAAACTAAACTGTAGCGTATTGGTTCTATTTTCATTGATTTTTATATTATAGTCTTGAAGGATTTTAAGATCCAATCGACCTCTCCACGGAGAAATCGCTCCATAACGTTCTGCATATTGACCTCTTCTTCCATTTAAATAGTCATCCTGTGCAATATAGGCGTCAAATGCAGCTCCTTGTCCGGGTTCAGAAAATTGCATTTCTCCTATTTCTGACGAAGTTGGAATATAGAGAAGATCATTTAAATTAGAGCCATCTCCATTGATATCGCCCCCATAGGTATAATTAAATCTTCCACCTTTGGCATATTCAAAAAAGGCAGAAACTGTTGTAGCCCATTTGTCATTTGCATAGTTCCATTTTTTACTACCCACACCAATAATTCTGTGTTGATCTCCATATTTAGAATTAGCAAGTACGTCATCGTTAACATTACCAAGCGCTGCGTTAAATGCAAATGCATCACCTGTTATTTCAGCTTCAATAGAATTCACATCTTGTGAATTCAGATAATTGTAGGCCATCATTACATAGTATCCATCACCAAAAGTCTTTTGAGCTTTTAATGTTGCATTCAAAGTTCGACCTTTATCAGAATTTGTGATTACGTAGGCGTTGTTGATTAAATCACCTGAGGTATAAATAGGTCTATTATCAACTCCATTTAAAGTTCCTGATGGAGGTAATAAACCCCAATTTTGAACGTGAGCAGCATTGATATCTTTAGTGTAAGCAAGGTCACCTGTTAAAATAAGACCACCGTCAAATTTATAATCACCACCAATATTTGTTCTCCAAACTTGTGGGAATTTAAAATCTGGATCTACTGCGTTTAAGAAAAATATTTCAGGATTTGCAACTTGATTTCCTATCCAAACAAATGGAAGTCGTCCAGTAAAAACACCTGATCCCCCACGAAGTTGTAATTTATCCTCTCCTTTATGGTTATAATTAAAACCAACTCTTGGAGAAATTAACACTTGATTTGTAGGCATTTGAGTATTGTCTATTAAAACGGTTTCTCCCGTATTAGGGTTAATGTATGGAATGTTTGGCACATTACAACATGCATTATCAATTACATTTTGTGCTTTTGTTGCGGTATCAAAATATAGCGGTTTATCAAAACGCACTCCTAATGTCAGCTTAAAGTTGTTTGAAACATCCCATTCATCTTGAGCATAAAAAGCCATCTGACCTACATTGGTCTCTGCTAAAGCCCAGCCACCAGGATTTCCAGTACCATTTGAGTTGATAGCTGCATCTGCTGCAATTGCTGCGTCAAATGCTGCTTGAAGTGCTCCTGAAGATGCAAATTCTCCAAAACCTTCCATAGTGGTGGTTGGAAAGAAAACACCTTGAGCACCGTATACACCAAGATTGAAAGAATTGTCAAATTGGAACTTTTCAAAAGAAATTCCAACGGTAGTGGTATGCTTTCCTTTTACAAAACTAATATTGTCTGAAAATTGAAAAACCTTCTGCTGTAAATCGTTATTAACAGAAAAAGGTTCGTGTCCAGCAATTATGTAATTAGAACCGTCTTTTGTGATTGTTAATGAAGGAGCAGGTGTTGATTTTGGATTTCTAAAATCATTAAAATGAGTATATCCAACTTGAAATTTATTAGATGCATTTCCTTCAAAGTCAGAATTTAATTCCATTTGGAAAGATTGTAATTTATTATTTATTTGATAGCCTGCATTTTCAAATTGAAGTGTTGATGCACTAGGACCTCTAAATCCAAGTGCTGTTGGATGTGCAGGTTTCTCTTTTGAAGCATCTAAAAAATTATAAATTAACGCTAAACGATTGTTATCATTAATATTCCAATCTAATTTAAAAATCCCTTTTGTAGATTCCGTTTTATGAGTAAAACCCTCGTAGGCACCAGGATCATATCCAACAGCCAATAAAGCATCTCGAACTTCTATTAAATCAGACTCTAAGACTCTAGATTCATTAATAAGGCCAGAACCGTTATTGGGCAGCCAATTTTGTCCTAAATCCTCTCGGTCATCTTTTTCAAAATTAGCAAAGAAAAATAATTTATTTTTAACAATTGCACCACCTAAGCTCGCACCAAATTGTAATTGTTTCAAGTCTGCAACAGAAACCTCATCACCTCTAACTTCACTTCCAGTTAGGCTTTCGTTTCGATAAAATCCATAAACTGTACCATGAAAATTATTTGTTCCACTTTTAGTTACGGCATTGATCAAGGCTCCTGTAAAACCAGATTGCCTAACATCGTAAGGAGCTGTCGAAACTTGAATCTGTTCTAAAGCATCTAATGAAACAGGTTGAGCATCTGTTTGTCCTCCTGGTGTAGCAGCATCTAGCCCAAAGGGATTGTTGAAAATTGCACCATCCAAAGAATAATTATTAAATTGATCGTTTCTACCTCCAAAAGAACCATTACTAGACGAAGGTTCTAATCTAGTAAAATCGGAAGCTGATCTTGAAATTGTAGGCAAGCGTGTGAGCTCTCTTCTACCAATATTAGTTTCTGCGCCGGTACGGTCACTACCAAAAGTATTTTTAGCACCTCCAGTAGTTAAAACGACCGCATCTAACTGCTGACTGTCTTCGGTCATAGTCACATCTAAATTAAATGCCTTTCCTAAATCAAGGTAAACATTATCAAATGTTAGTGTGCTATACCCTACATAAGAAACCGTTATTGAGTATGGACCACCTACTCGTAAGTTAAGTAGATTGTAGCGTCCGTCAAAATTTGTGATTGCCCCTGATTTGGTTCCAGAAGGCGTGTGCACCGCGATAATGTTCGCACCTGAAAAGGATGCTCCTGACTCATCGGAAACCATTCCTTTGATACTTGAGGTTGTTACCTGAGCATTTACAATACTAAATACAAAGAGAAAAAGACCGTAAATTAAATTTTTAAATATTTTCATTGTCTATAATTATTGGTTATTTTTTAAAATTATACAAAAAAAAAACCACTTTAATTAAAAAGTGGTTTTAAATATTAACAATTGCTATCAATTAGTTAACAATAAATTAACTATTATTTTTTTTCAGCAACAACTTCAAAAGATAAGTTGGACACCACGTCTCTGTGGAAACGTATTTTTGCATCGTATTGGCCTGTACGCTTTATTAAGCCACCTGCAATTGTAATGTATTTTTTATCAATTGCCACACCATTATTTTCTAAAGCGGTTGCTAAGTTAGCATTAGAAACAGATCCAAATAGTTTGTTTCCTTCACCCGACTTTGAAGCTATTTTAATTTCTAGCCCGTTTAGTTTGTCAGCTTCCTTTTGAGCATCCTCAATAATTTTCTTTTCTTTGAATGCGCGTTGTTTTAGCGTTTCAGCAAGAACCTTTTTTGTGGAAGGAGTCGCTAAAACTGCTAAACCTTGTGGTAATAAAAAGTTTCTTCCGTAACCATTTTTTACAATTACTATGTCGTCTGTAAATCCTAGATTCTCAACATCTTTCTTTAATATAAGTTCCATATCCTATCTAATTTTTATTTTAATAAATCTGCTACGTACGGCATTAAAGCTATGTGTCTAGCTCTTTTCACAGCAACTGCTACTTTACGTTGATATTTTAAAGAAGTACCTGTAAGTCTTCTTGGTAAAATCTTTCCTTGTTCGTTAATAAATCTCATTAAAAAATCTGAATCTTTATAATCCACATATTTAATACCAGATTTCTGAAACATACAATATTTCTTAACTTTTGCAGTCTCAATATTAAGAGGAGTTAGATATCTAATCTCTCCCTCTTTTTTTCCTTTTGCTTGTTGTTCAATTGATGACATAGCTTATGCAGTTTTTTTGTTACGATTTCTTCTTTTTTCAGCCCAAGCAATAGCGTGCTTGTCTAGAGCTACAGTAAGATAGCGCATTATACGCTCATCTCTTCTAAATTCAATCTCTAATTCGTTTATAGCTTCTCCAGCTACTGTGTATTCAAATAAGTGGTAAAAGCCACTTTTTTTGTGTTGAATTGCGTAGGCTAATTTTTTTAGCCCCCAATTTTCTTTGGATATCATCTTAGCACCTTTAGAAACAAGAATTTCTTCGTATTTCTTTACTGTTTCCTTTATCTGTTCTTCAGATAAAACGGGATTTAAGATGAAAACAGTTTCATAATGATTCATAAAATTATAATTTAATTAATGATTAATACCCTTAGCTTTAAGCCAAGAGCGTGCAAAAATACTACTTTTTTTACAAATCACAAACCTATTGCTCTAAGTTATTTTTTCTTAAAAAATTAAAAAAGTATAGTTTTATCGATAAAGTCATAAAAACTTGTATTTCATCGACAATATGAGTGTCATTGGCATATAAAATTTAACGCAGTGAACAAACCGGCTTTAAAATTTGCTATTAGTAATTGTCGACATCTACAGTCAAATGTACTCTTGAAAATTCTTTGATTGTATTAAAACTTTTTAGTATTGAATTAATATAATTTTTCGTTTTACTCAGTGATTGTTCTTTTGGAATCTTAACTAAAATATGAGTAATGAACAGGTTCCTAATTCTACCAACAGGAGGAGTTTCAGGGCCTAGTACGTTTTTATTAAGCTTTAATTTCAAGGCATTAACTAGCCATATAGAAGCTATATCCATTTTTTGAAAAGATCGTTCCTTTACCGTAATTTTAATCATGCGATAAAATGGTGGGTATTTAAATTGACGACGATCTTCTAATTGATGATCGTACATTTCTTCAAAATTATTTACACTAACTTGTTGAAGGATTTGGTGATATGGATTAAAGGTTTGAATAATTACCTTACCCCGCTTTTTAGTTCTTCCAGCTCTTCCTGCAACCTGTTGCAATAATTGAAAACTACGCTCGTGTGCTCTAAAATCTGGAAAATTTAAAAGATTATCTGCATTCATCACTCCCACTAAACTTACATGTCGAAAATCCAAGCCCTTTGCTAACATTTGTGTTCCTACCAAAATATCAATTTCTTTTAATTCTAGCGCTTCAATGATCTTTGCATAGGCATTTTTGCGTTTCATGGTATCTTGATCCATTCTAGCAATTTTATGATCCGGGAACAGTTCTTTTAATTCTAATTCAATTTGCTCAGTTCCAAACCCTTTACTATCTAAAGTTTCACTACCACATGCGATGCAGGAGATCATTTTTGGGGTATGGTAACCGCAATAGTGACATCGCAATTGGTTTTTATACTGGTGAAAAGTAAGGCTTACATCACAATTGGGACATTGAGGAGAAATACCACATGTCGTACACTCAATTACAGGAGAATAACCTCTTCGATTTTGAAAAAGTATGATTTGCTCTTTATTTTTTAAAGCTTCATTTATTTCCTCCAACAATCGATCACTAAAATGACCTTTCATTAACTTTTTACGATGCTTTTCTTTAATGTCCACTAATTCGATTTCAGGCATTAAAACGTCACCAAATCGTTTTTTTAAGCTAACCAATCCGTATCGTTTATTGATTGCATTATAAAAACTCTCTAATGAGGGAGTAGCAGATCCCATAAGTAATTTAGCAGTATGAAATTTTGCTAAAACGACTGCACTATCTCTTGCATTGTATCTTGGTGATGGCGCGTACTGTTTAAAAGAAGGTTCATGTTCCTCATCAACTATTAACAAGCCTAATTTTGAAAATGGTAAAAAAAGAGAAGATCGAGCACCAATTATAATCTGAGCTTTTGACTTATTGTTTAATACATTATTCCAGACCTCTACCCTTTCGCTAATAGAATATTTGGAATGATAGACAGATATTTTCTCTCCAAAATAATTTTGCAATCTACTAATTAATTGAGTGGTAAGAGCAATCTCTGGAAGCATATAAAGAACTTGTCTTCCCTGTTTAATTGCCAAATCAATTAACTGAACATAGATTTCAGTTTTTCCACTTGATGTTACTCCGTGTAACAAAGTAACATCGTTTTGATTAAAGGATTTGTTTATTTCATTAAGGGCTACTGTTTGCGATTCGCTTAAACTTTTAATTTCAGAATTTTTATCCAAATTAAACTCAACTCGATCTTTTTGAATAAAATACTCCTCTAAAATTTCTTTTTTAATTAAACTATTGATTACTGCCGAATTAGAATTACTCTTTTTTTGGAGCAACACCGATTCAATTGCTTTTTTTTCTTGACTTGAAAGCGTAAATAGAGTCATTAATACCTTTCTTTGTTTTGGAGCTCTTTTTAAGGTATCTAAAAGATTTTTTAAATTTTCTTCCGAAGTATAGCGAGATGACAACTTTATAAATCGTTTTATTTTAGGTCGATATTTTTCGTATACCTCCTCTTGAATTGCGATACATTTTTTTTTAATTAAATTATTTAGAACCCCCATAACATTTTTTCTGTCCAATATGGATCGAATATCGTTAATATGCAATGATGGTTGGCTCTGTAGTGCTTCAAACACTAAAAACTCTAGGTCGTTTAATTCAGAATAATCAATACTCACATTGCTATTTAATGTAATGATTGTTTCACTCTCCAACAAAAAACCATTGGGCAATGCTGCTTTTAAAACCTCTCCCAAAGTGCACAAATAATAAGAAGCCATCCATTGCCAATGTTTAATCTGGAATTCATTAATAATTGGAAATTCATCTAATATTTGGTCAATTGATTTAGTTTCATAGCCCTGTGGTGCTAGTTGGTGAACTTTTAATACGATACCGGTATATATTTTAGATTTTCCAAAAGGGACTGCTACTCGCATTCCAGTCTTTAAGAATATAGCCTCATCCTTATTTACTTCGTAAGTAAAAGTTTGTTTTAAGGGAATAGGTAAAATGACATCTATATAATACACAGATTATTTTTTTTGGCGAAGGGTTTTTAGTGTTGCATTTAATTCGAAACCCAATAGTAACAAATTAGAATTAATCCAGATATAAAGCATTAAAATTAACAATGCCCCTATCGAACCATAAAGCTCATTATAATTAGAAAAATTAGTTATATAGAGTCCAAACAAATAGGTGGTTAAAGCGAATAAAACAGTAGTGATTAAAGCACCAATTGAGAAGAATTTGATACTTTTACCTTCTTTTATTCCAAAGTAATTTAATGTAGCTACTACAAAATAAATTAGAGTCATCAAAATCATATATCGAATCAACTCTATCCAAAAAACTCCGTTACTAAGCACTTGATCATTATTTAATTCCCAAATGAAATTTTCAGTGTAAACAATCAAAGTAATAGCAAAAAGAAGGAGAATTGCTAAAAAAACAGAAACCATTAATGCAGCAATATATTGTTTGAAAAAAGATCTGTTTATCGTAATATGGTAAGAATATTCAAAAGAACTAAATATAGCATTAACGCCATTTGCCATTAAAAATATAGTAAGTAAAAAAACAAATGACAATAAGCCTCCTCGAGGGTTGCCCATTATATCTAATATTACAGGCATAAAAAAACCAGCAGTATCTTTAGGTAAGATATCTTGTACGAAATCAACTAAATTCTGAGGCTCAATGGGTAAATATGGTATTAGGTTTAGCAGAAAAAGTAGAAAGGGAAAGAGGGCCATAAAAAAACTAAATGCAATAGATCCTGCTCTAGAAGAAAAAGTCCCCTCTATTATACCGATAAAATATGTTTTTATTAGATCATACATAGACAATCCATTGAAACCTGGTAATTTTATTTTACTCGGAACTGTTATTAAAAAACGAAGTCCAGGAGTTTTTAAAATAAATTTTTCAAGATCGTTGCTCATATCGCTTTTAGGCTTAAATCCATATTGCAAACAGAATGTGTTATTGCTCCACTAGATATATAATCTACTCCACATTCAGCATAGTTTTTTAAAGTTTCAAGAGTAATTCCTCCACTGGATTCGGTAAAACACTTATCTCCTATTAATGAAACAGCTTTTCTAGTGTCTTTATAATTAAAATTATCAATTAAAATTCTATACACATTATCAGATTTGAGTATTTCCTTAATTTCCTCCAAATTTCTAGCCTCAACGATAATTTTTAAGTCCAAATGATTTTCTAATAAATATTCTTTTGTTTTAACAATTGCCTTTGTAATTCCACCACAAAAATCTATATGGTTATCTTTTAACATGATCATATCATAAAGAGCAAAACGATGATTTTTACCTCCACCAATTTTTACAGCCCATTTTTCAAGAGCCCTTATTCCTGGGGTTGTTTTTCGAGTATCTAGTATTTTTGTTGAAGTTCCCTCTAATATATCTACAAATTTTTTAGTTTTTGTCGAAATAGCACTCATTCGTTGCATTGCATTTAAAATCAATCGCTCAGATTTTAAAATAGACTGTGAATTTCCAGAAACATAAAAACAGATATCACCTGGTTTTACCCAGCTCCCATCTTCAATTAAAACGTCTATTTTTAAACCAGGATCTACGTAATTAAAAACACGCTTAGCAAATTCAACTCCAGAAATTACCCCATCTTCTTTAACCAACAACTTGGCTTTACCAGCTGCATCATAAGGTATGCACGCCAAGGAACTGTGATCTCCAGCGCCTACATCTTCACGAATAGCATTGGCAATTATGAGATCTATTTCTTTATTAAATTGGGAGGTAGATATCATAAATTAGGTTTTTAACAAAAATAAGAAATTAGCACTAAGCAATATAAAAGATATTGTTTTATTAAGTTACCAAATTCTTTATATTTTTGAAAACACTAACTATTAGTAATTAATAACTATAAAAATTGAAAATAAAACTATTAACTATTGGTAAAACAGACTCTAGACCGCTACAGCAATTGATTGATGAATATTGTAAACGTCTCGGATTTTACATTCCTTTTAGTATGGATATAATTCCTGATATCAAAAACACAAAAAATTTAACTACTAAACAACAAAAAATAGCGGAAGGAAAAGAATTGTTAAAAAAAATTGAAAAATCTGATGCAGTTATTTTACTCGATGAAAATGGAAAACTTTATAACTCAATTCAATTTTCAGCATTTCTTCAAAAAAAGATGAACAGTGGTCTAAAAAAAATAGTTTTTGTAATTGGAGGACCCTATGGTTTTAGTGACGATGTATATAACCGTTGCAATGAGAAGGTCTCTTTATCGCCTATGACTTTTTCACACCAAATGGTACGTTTATTTTTCACAGAACAATTGTACAGAAGTTTTACTATTCTTAGAAACGAACCCTACCATCATCATTAATTATATCGTAATTCCTATAAGCTTATTTAACTATAAATTTGGTTCGGAAAAAATGATTGTTATTGTTAATGATTAAAATATAAATTCCTGAATTTAAGTAATGATTTAAACTAAGAACCTCGCTTGGATTAAAAATATTTTCTGCTAATACAAGTTGACCAGATGTGTTGTAGACCAATACTTCTAAATTTGAATAATTATTATTAGATCCTAATCTTACAATTAACTTTTCATTTACAGGGTTTTCCACAAGATAAAAATTAGCATATGCTGTTTCTTCAATACTTAACGGCCCTTCTCGAATTTCTGATAATGCAAAGGCTACGTTTTGTTCAGTTAACTGAACATGAAATTCATTTGCATCAGGAATATGAGCATTTACAAAAGGAGAGTTATCTATATTTGGAGTAGCGTACCAATCATTTTCATTTTCAATGGCCATAGCACTTACGCTTGGTATAAAAGAATACTCACTTTGTTCTAAATTTTCAAAAAATTCAATGATAATTGGGTCATCTACTTCACCAAGACCGGAGGCTATATCACTTTTTCCACCAGGAGAAGAGTCCACTCCGTCAGAAAAAGAAAAAGACTCAGCATCTGCTCCAAAAGAGGCAATTGGAATTCCTGCTAAAAAAGTTGAAAAATTAGTTACGTTAATAAATTCTCCTGCTTCAGGAGTAAAATTAATTTTAATATCAGCGGTTATAGGTGGCTCCTAAGTCTAATGTAGTATTAATCATTTCCATGCCTGGATTGCCTATTGAAGTTCCTTGGCCACTCCCATTAATCATACTAACATTGCGCACATTAGTTGGAAATCCTAAATCGTTCAACTCTGTTTGAAATTCATCTCTAAAATTTGGCGCTCCAACAGGTAGTAATAAATTAGAATCTTGCTCAAAATCTGAACCTGATAATAAATGACCTGTATAATGGTCTACTAACATTTCTTTTGCAGCAGGACTATTTAACACATTATCAACAACCAATTGAGCTTGGTCGTTATCCAACTGCTTTGCAAAATAATTTATTAGATACTGAAAACCAATTGGAATATTTGCTCCAAGATGGGGGGAATCAAACGAAATATAAAGTCGAGTTTCGTGTGGTATACTGTTTTCTTCCATGTAAGCTAGCCCATATCGACTTATTAATCCTCCCATACTAGGTCCAATAATTACCAATTCTTCACTACCAACTTTTTCTGAATTAATAAAATTAATTAATTCAACAAGCACCATTGCATTGCGTTGAATATAGTCTGCACCACCATCTATATCCTTGCCGTCAGTGGTGTATAAAGGTGCATTTAAAGCTACTAAATCATAACTTTCATCCCTCAAAATATCAGCTAAATTTTGCCCACCAATATCTAAACTCCCATAAAGCATTGATAAATCTCTAGTATCTCCAGGATCAAAACCATCAACCAATATAATAGGCTTATCTAATATACCATCTACGTTGTCCAAAAAGATTTCATATTCTCCTTGTCCAAAATAAGCCTGTGATTCGTCATAACCTTGATAAGAAATTGTTGCTGTTATAGTTTGAGCAGATAAGTAACTACAAAATAAAAAGAATACTGCTATTGTGAATTTTTTCATTTATAAGATTTTGTGAGTTTTTTTTACAATATACATGATTTTGTTTAGCTGATAAATTTTAAAATTTTATTATCATGAACACTATCCAATTTTTAATTTAAAGATTTTCGTCCATAAGATTCTGAAAATATTCAAGGTATTTTGCAACATGAAAACCATCTACTAAGCCATGGTGTACGTAAATAGCTACATTCATTAGTTGATGCTCATCTCTAGTAAACATTTTTCCAAACGTAATTTTAGGAGCACTTTCATCAAATTTAAATTTTCTTGCATGTGTCAATCCTGAAAAAGCATGCCAAGGTATAGATGAATAATGAACTACATCTTTTCTAGTATCGCCTTCTTTAAGTCTAATACCTGAAGAATTTTTAACCTTTTTAATTTCAGCTTTTAACTCTTTATCAAAAATATTAAAATCTAAATTAAAGGGTGTAAAAGTGAATGCAAAAGTACCATCAGCTCTACCGATTGTTGCAGCAGGATGTATTTGATCATAAATAACAATTTGGTCATCAATAATTCTATATCTCATTTCTTCAATAAGATTAACCGCACAAATAGATTTGTGAAGATAGTTCGAAAAAAATGATTGATTTCTTGACTTGGATAACTGATAAGCCTTGGTACAATCAATTTCAGAAACAATACCAAAATAAGGTTCGTCATACTTAGAAAAAAAATCAAAATGTTCTTTCCTTTTCCATAAAGATTGATCAAGAATTTTCATTATCGTATAATTTAAACCAAATATATACATTAATAATTGGTCTTTTTTTTTATTAAATTTGTTTTTGTAAATAATTTTAATGCAATCTAGAAATTACGAAGGACTCTTTATTGAAAATCAATCAACATCTCTTAAATTAGAGAAATTGGTTTTCGAAGCTCCATTGCAAATAAATATAAATAACAAAGCCTATACAGTCGTTATGAGAACACCAGATGACGATAAGGATTTAGTTCTAGGTTTACTTTATGCTGAAGATATTTATAAAAATACAGATCCTGTTGGTTTTGAGGTAATAGAGGAAATTAATACTGTCCCAAGTATTGTAAATATTATTATAGCAAAAGAAAAGTTAGGAGATGGTTATTTAAATAAACGAACCTTATTATCTGTCTCTTCGTGTGGAATTTGTGGGAAACAAAAATTAGAAGATCTAAATGTTAATGGTAAAAAACTAAACGATCAGGTTCTGTTTTCATCGTCTAACATCCGTAAAATGTTCAATACTTTATTAAACCACCAAGCTTACTTTTAAAAAAACTGGAGGAAGTCACGCTGCAGGAATTTTTAACCATCAATATAAACTTTTATCGGTACGAGAAGACATTGGTAGACATAACGCAGTTGATAAATGTGTTGGAGATTTAATACAAAATAAAAAGCTACCAAATGCTACTTATCTATTGGTAAGTGGTCGTGTTTCCTATGAGATATTATCGAAAGCTTTTTTAGCAAAAATACCTGTAATAATAGCCGTTTCTGCTTGCTCTTCTATGGCGGTAGATTTTGCAAAAGAATTTGGAATTTGCTTAATTGGATTTTCTAGAGCTAATAAAATGACCGTTTATTCTAACCCCGCTTTTTTCCAAAAAAAACAAATTTAATGGGTATTGATAAAAAAAATGCACAACCGCCAGAAAAATTAACAGGCATAAAAATTGAAGAAATCCCCTCTTCAGCAGTTGGATTTAAAGCCATAAAATCTGCTATTACTCATATAAAAAATGAAGTTGGCTTGTATAAAGGGATTGGCCTATTGGCAAATCTAAATCAAAAAAAAGGGATTGATTGCCCTGGTTGTGCGTGGCCAGATCCTGATGAAAAAAGAGCTTTTTTAGCAGAATATTGCGAAAACGGGGCTAAAGCTGTTGCAGAGGAAGCGACAAAAAAAAGAGTGTCTCCAATATTTTTTGCGTCTCATTCAATCTCAGAAATTTCAAAATTATCTGATTACGAGATTGGAAAAAAAGGTAGAATTACCCATCCTGTTGTTTTAAATAAAGAAGGTAATTATTATGAAGAAATTAGCTGGAAAGATGCTTTTAAACTAATAGGTACCGAATTGAACAAATTAAAATCTCCTGATGAAGCTATATTCTATACTTCGGGAAGGACAAGTAATGAAGCTGCGTTTTTATATCAATTGTTTGTAAGACAATTTGGAACCAACAATTTACCTGACTGTTCAAATATGTGTCACGAATCCAGTGGCGTTGCACTAAGCGATACTTTAGGTATTGGAAAAGGATCCGTAACTCTTGAAGATTTTAATCATGCAGAGTTAGTAATCGTTATGGGTCAAAATCCTGGAACTAACCACCCCAGGATGCTAAACGCTCTTGGAAAAACAAAAAAAAGAGGTGGAAAAATAATCACTATTAATCCTTTACCAGAAGTTGGATTAATGAACTATCGTGATCCACAAAATCCTTTAAAATGGGTTGGTAAAGCACAAAAGCTCACTGATATTTTTTTACAAGTAAAAATAAATGGGGATGTAGCGCTACTAAAAATTATTTTTAAATTATTGTGGGAAAAAGAAAAAAATAATCCAAATACCGTATTTGATCATCATTTTATAAAGGAACATACTACCGGTTATCAAGACTTTATTGAACACATAGAAACAACCTCGATAGATGAATTGATACCACAAACAGGTATCGATTTCAAAACTATTGAAGACGCCGCAAACCTAATTGCTAAAAAGAAAAGGATTATTATCTGTTGGGCTATGGGTTTAACGCAGCATAAAAATGGAGTAGATAATATTCGTGAAATCGTTAACCTTTTGTTGTTGAAGGGAAGTATTGGTAAAAATGGAGCTGGTACCTGTCCTGTTCGGGGACATTCTAATGTTCAAGGTGATAGGACTATGGGTATTTGGGAAAAACCTAAAACATCATTCTTAGACTGTTTAGAAAAAGAATTTAAATTTAAAGCACCAAGAAAACATGGTTATGATGTCGTAGAGTCGATTAAAGCCATGCATCAAAAAAAAGCAAGTGTTTTTATTGGTATGGGAGGGAATTTTATTTCTGCAACACCAGATACTGAGTATACAGCAGAAGCATTACAGAATTGTGAACTAACGGTTCACATTTCGACTAAATTAAACAGAAGCCATTTAATTCATGGTAAGAAGGCATTGATTTTACCTTGTTTGGGTAGATCTGAAAAAGACCTTCAAGAACAAGGCGAACAATTTGTAAGTGTTGAAAACTCTATGGGAGTAGTTCACTCCTCCTCGGGACATTTAAAACCATTATCAGAATTTTTATTAAGTGAAGCTGCTATAGTAGCTGGAATAGCAGAAGCAAGTCTAAAAAATTCGACTGTTAACTGGAACGACTTAATAAAAAATTATGACTACATAAGAAATAAAATAGAAGTAACTATTCCAGGATTTTCAGAGTATAATAAAAGAATTAGAAAAAACGATGGTTTTTATCTCCCAAATTCAGCGAGAGATAAAGATTTCTCAACCACTTCAACAGGTAAAGCAAACTTTAGCATTAATTCTGTTTCTGATATTGTTTTAGAAAAAAATCAATTGCTAATGATGACCATTAGAACTCATGATCAATACAATACCACCATTTATGGTTTAAATGACCGATATCGTGGAATTTTAAACGAACGCAGGGTAATTTTTATGAATTCTTTAGATATTGCTGCTAATGGACTAGAAAGATTAGATAAGGTAGATTTAATAAGTCACTTTAAAGGAAATAAACGTATTGCTAAAGGTTTTCTTGTTATTCCATATAATATTCCAAAATCATGCACTGCTACTTATTTTCCTGAAACTAACGTATTGGTTCCACTAGACAGTAAGGCTAGGTTAAGCAATACACCAACCTCAAAAACAATTGTTATAACAGTTCACAAAAATTAAAGTTTCATAAAAAGTCGAATCCATGAAAGCTTTCTTTTGGAGTGAGGATAATATTTTAAGGATAATTCTATCAAGTTAGATTTATCCAAAATACTCTTGTAATGCGTGAAAGATTTAAAACCTGCTTCACCATGATAAGATCCAATACCACTATTTCCGACCCCACCAAATGGTAATTTTGGATTTGATATGTGCATAATAGCTTCGTTAATAGCTCCACCGCCAAAGGATATTTTTCTTAAAACATTCTCCTTAATTTTCTTACTGTTAGAAAATAAATAACAAGATAATGGTTTTGGATTGCTATTAACATAAGAGATTGCATCCTCTAAACTATCATAAGCTATCACTGGTAAAATAGGGCCAAATATTTCTTCGTTCATAACTTTATCTTTGAATTCAACCCCATGAAGTACAGTTGGTTGAATGGTTCTTTCTAATGTATTTATACCACCCCCAAAGTATACTTTTTCAGAAGGAATCATATTGGATAAACGTTCTAAATTTTTAATATTAATTATTTGCGTATAGTTTCCATTCTCTATAGAAAATTTCTCTTTTTTAATTTCAAACTTTAACAACTCTAAAAATTGATTTTCAATCGATTTATGAACCAATATATAATCTGGTGCTATACAAGTTTGTCCGGAATTAATAAACTTTGCCCATACCAATCTTTTGACAGTCATTTTTAGATTGCACCCCTCTGTCACAAAAGCAGGGCTTTTTCCTCCAAGCTCTAGAGTAACCGGCGTTAGGTTTTTAGCTGCAGCTTGATAAACTATTTTCCCAACCTGTGGACTACCAGTAAAAAATATTTTATCAAATTTGTTTTCTAATAAAACTGTAGTTTCAGAAACTCCACCTTCAACTACTTTTAGATATTTTGAATCAAAATTTTCATTGATTAATTTTGCCATCACAGCACTCGTATTAACAGCTAGCTCACTGGGTTTTATTACGACTGTGTTACCTGCTGCAATAGCAGCTACAACGGGTGATAACGTTAATTGATAAGGGTAATTCCATGCGCCAATAACTAAACAAACACCAAGTGGCTCAGGAAGAATATAACTCTTGGCAGGGAAGTTCAGTAAATTTGTTCCTACTCGTTTTAATTTGGACCATTTATAGATATTTCTTTTAGCATATTTTATATCGTGGTAAATTAATGCTAACTCAGTTGCATAAGTGTCAAATGTTGATTTTTTAAAGTCTTTATAAATAGCCTCATTTAACAAGTTTTCATTAGATTTCAATAGCTTCTCTAACTTATTTAATTGTTTCAAACGATAATCTATAGATTTAGTTTGGTGTGTATAAAAAAAAGCCCGTTGTTGGGTAACTATATGCTTCATAATTATTGTAATTAGTTCCCTAAAGTACTAATTCATTAACAAACAATCAATAAAATCTGTTAGCATATGAAATAATAAACCAACAGCTATAATTCTAAATTTCTTAAAATATAGTAATAGTAAGTAAATCAGGATCGCATAGTGCGAATGAAGAATATGAAAATTTATACTGCAGCGATTTGACAAATATATTGGGTTTGAAAGTAAATGATCAAGATCTACCAACATAGTAGCAAGTAATACCAACCAAACTTTTTTCCAATTCTCTTTAAAGAATACCCAAGCAATTATACCTGGAACTAGAAAATGAAGTGAATAATGAATTACCAACTGAAGCATTAATTACTCCCTTCCTCTATTAAGAATTCTGTATTGCTCATAACATTCACTGATAGCATCTAAGATTTGAAGATCATTAGCCGTACGAATAAAACTCTTAGAATAACTACAGTTATTAAGTATTTCATCAATGTCTAACTTCTCTAATTGCAGAACAGCCATTAAAGTTTCTCTGTCGTATTTAGATTGAAGTAAATTTCTAATTTCGTCATCGTCTTTCATTTGACGTAACTTTTTCATTTGTTTTGGACGTTTACCAAAAATATTATAAAGGAAGTCTGCAGGATTAAATATAGCGCTCAAAACCTTAGTTACGGCACTAGGCTGGCCTTGCCCACCTTCATAACCACCACCAATACCAGCAATTCGATATCGTTGATCATCATATATTGGAATTAGTTTAGCATCGACTTCAAGATAACCTGTTAGTTCTATGGGTTTTACTATTACTTCTTCCAATGCTATACTTAATTCAGTCATTTTAATTTTAATTTCTCCGAATTTCATCCAATCATTGGTTACTCGAACCCGAATCGATTTAAAACCTAAATATGAAAAGTAAAGGGTATCGTTAACTGCGGCTTTCATCATAAAATTACCATCCTCATTTGTTAAAGTACCTTTCACAGAGTTTAAATTAACCACATGAACATTTTCTAAAACAACATTATTAGAAGAATTTAAAACCTTACCATTAATAACAGATGATTTAACAACAGTAGAATCTTTCTTATTGGAGACTGTCTCTTGCGACCAAGCAATTAGGGTTATAAAAAAAAAGATTAGGAATACGTGTTTTTTCATAGTAAAGGTAAATATAACCTAATAGTATCAAACTTTGAATCAATATTTATATTCTAACAAAATTTTAATAATTAATTTCTGTTTCGCCTTCGACCTCCAGTTCCAGAATTATTTGGGCGTTCACTTTTTCTTCTACTTCTTCCTTTAAAACCTGAATTCCCAGAATCCCTTCTTGAGTGATCATTACGACCTCCTTCTTTTTTTCCATCCTCTCCTCTTCTACTATCTCGTTTTCCTCCACCCCTTCCAGAGCTTGTTTTATTTCCCCTTCGTTCTCCACCACGACCCTTAAAACCGCCATGATCTCTTCCTCTTCCGCGATCTCTTCCTCCTCTTCTTCCTCGTCCTGTATCTTTTGAAATTTCGACAGAAACTCTTCTTCCTTCCAATTCAAATTCCTTAAAGAAATCCATTACTAGTTCTTGATGCTTCGAGTCTGTATTGAAGAAAGAAAAACTTTCCTTTACATCTACTTTATACAATTCATCTTTATCAAGACCTAACATTTCTTTTAAGAAATCCTTTAAGCTCATCCAATCAAAATCATCTTTACCTCCAATATTGATAAAATAACGAACGGTATCTTTTGATCCTTCCGACATATCACCAGCGTTTACATTAAGATTTTTAGCTTTTTTATAATAATTATAAAATCTAGTAAACTCTACAGAAAAAACTTTTTTAATTAATTCTTCTTTTGAAAATGCTTCCAATACTTCATTGATATTTGGAAGGTAAGTATCAATATCATGATTAATTTCTGTCTGTTTTATTTTATTTGCTAAATGAAACAATTGAACTTCGCAAATTTCTATTCCAGATGGAACCTCTTTATGAATAAATTTCTTTTGAATAATTTTTTCAATAGCATGAATTTTACGACTCTCACTTTTAGAAGCAATCACCATAGAAATTCCAGTTTTACCAGCTCTACCTGTACGTCCACTTCGGTGAGTATATGTTTCTATTTCGTCTGACAACTGATAATTAATAACGTGTGTTATATCGTCTACATCTATACCACGTGCAGCAACATCTGTTGCCACTAACATCTGTATTTGTCTGCTTCGAAAAGACTTCATTACCAAATCACGTTGATTCTGACTTAAATCACCGTGCAATGCTGCAGCACTATACCCATCTTCAATTAATAATTCTGCTACTTTTTGTGTGTCTCTTTTGGTACGACAAAAAATCACTGAAAATATTGATGGATTTGCATCAGCCAATCTTTTTAAAGCTTGATAACGATCTCTAGCGTTTACTAAATAGTATTCGTGGGAAACATTTTCTGCACCCATATTTTTACCACCTACCGTAATTTCGATGGGATTATACATGAATTTTTTTGCAATTGTTGCTACTTCTTTAGGCATGGTAGCACTAAATAACCAAGTACTTTTGTCATCTGGAGAATAGGATAATATTTCTGTAATGTCTTCATAGAATCCCATATTTAACATTTCATCAGCCTCATCAAGAACACAATATTCAATTTTTGAAATATCAATCATTCTTCTACCAATCATATCTTTCATTCTACCAGGAGTAGCAACAATAATTTGTGCTCCTTTTTTTATATCTCTGGCTTGATCGGTAATACTAGCTCCACCATAAACTGCCACTACATTTAGACCTTTACAGTATTTTCCGTAGTTTTTAATTTCGTTAGTAATCTGTAAACAAAGTTCTCTGGTTGGTGATAGTATTAATCCTTGTGTAGTTCGACTCTCAATGTTAATTTTTTGTAACATCGGAAAACCAAAAGCAGCAGTTTTTCCAGTACCTGTTTGTGCTAAAGAAACAATATCTGTATCTTTTTCTAATAAAATTGGGATGGCTTTCTCTTGAACTTCTGATGGGGTTTCAAAACCCATGTCTTGGATGGCTTTAAGAAGATTTTCTTCCAAGCCTAATTTAGCAAATTTGCTCATTGTAGTATTGATTTTATTTATTTGTGTGTTGTTGTAGAAGTATACTCGACAAATAAATTCTATACTACTTCTTTTAACACGTCCTCACCCTGAGGATTTTCAAGCGGCAAATATAGTGTTTTAAATTAAACTAAGTTTTTGATAAATAATCGATTAATAAACGAACAGCTTTTCCTCGATGACCAATTTTATTTTTTTGTTCAAGCGTTATTTCTGCGAAGGTTTGTTTAAAATTATTTGGCTGAAAAATAGGGTCATAACCAAATCCCAAATTTCCCTTTTTCTCAAAGGTGATGATTCCTTTACAAATACCCGTAAAAAATTTTATTTCAGAGGAAATCGCTAATGCAATTACTGTTTTAAAATGCGCATCTCTATTGGTTACATTCTTTAAGTTAGTTAATAATTTATTCATATTATCCAAAGAATTTTTTTGAGGCCCTGCATATCTAGCACTGTAAACTCCTGGTTCGTTATTTAAAACTGGAACCTCCAGGCCCGTATCGTCTGCAAAACAGTCTAATCCAAAATTAGCTTTTACATAAGCTACTTTTAATTGAGCATTCCCCTCAATAGTTGGCGAGGTCTCAGGAATTTCGTCAAAACAACCAATATCGTTTAAACTCAATAGTTCAATATTTGGAGGCAACAAGGACTTTACTTCTTTAACCTTGTTTTCGTTGTGAGTTGCAAACACTAATTTCATATAGCAAAAATATATTAAATAAAATACAATTAATTTAAGAAGTAGAGGACTTGTAAAAGCGATCTATGATTTGGTCAGCACTTTTAATAGTCATTTTTGTCCAATGAAATATTAATTCTTTTTTTTCTTTTTCTGTCAATTTCCAGTCTATATCAGAATCTTTTAATCTAGAAACTACCGATTGTAAAATGATAGCAGCTGAAACAGAAATATTTAAACTCTCAGTGAATCCATACATAGGAATTTTCAAAAATCCGTCTGCATTATTTAAAACGGTATTACTGAGCCCTTCCTTTTCCTTACCAAAGAAAAAAGCTGATTTTTTTGTGATATCAAATTCACTTAATTCGGTGGAGTTATTGTGGGGAGAAGTCGCAATTATTTGATAACCCTCCTTTTTTAAAATATCAATACATTCGTTAGTAGACGGATGACGATGAATATTTACCCATTTCTGAGCTCCCATTGCAATTTCACGATCAATTTTTTTTCCTAATTTTTCTTCAATTACGTGTAAATCTTGAATTCCAAAAACATCACAGGACCTCATCACTGCACTGGTGTTGTGTAATTGATACACATCTTCAGTTACTACTGTAAAATGTTTTGTTCTTTTAGAACTGACTTCCGTAAATAACTCTTTTCTTCGTTCTGTCAAATAGGAAAGTAGGTGCTCTAATAATTGGTTATCCAAAGTCATTTAGTATTTTAAACAATTAATTTAAGTAGTAGATATGTAAACGAAGGTATAAAATTCAAATCAATGCTATTTTAACTATAGTACTTATTTATGGTTCGTATTCAAACTAATTAAAATTTCAAAGGACACAACCTCTTAAAATTCTTATCTTTGCACCATTATTTACTAGCATAAAATAAAAACTATGTCAATTCATTCATTAAAAGCAATTACTCCAATTGACGGCCGATATGCGTCTAAAACCAGCTCTTTAATTTCTTATTTTTCGGAAGAAGCACTGATTAAATATCGTGTCCAAGTAGAGATTGAATATTTTATAGCATTAGTTGAATTAAAACTACCACAACTAAGTGGTTTTAACACTACTTTATTTTCTGAATTAAGAACTATTTACACTCATTTTTCTACAGATGATGCTCAAAAAATTAAAGACATTGAGAAAGTAACCAACCACGATGTTAAAGCGGTTGAATATTTTATTAAAGAAAAATTTGATGCCTTAAATTTAAAAGAATATAAAGAATTTATTCATTTTGGTTTAACTTCTCAGGACATTAATAATACCGCAATTCCTTTGTCTATAAAAGATGCCATGAACGAGGTATATGTTCCTTGTTTAGTAGAATTAAAAAACAAATTAACTTCATTAGCTACTGACTGGGCAGACATTCCTATGTTAGCTAGAACACACGGACAACCTGCCTCTCCTACTCGATTGGGTAAAGAAATAGATGTGTTTGTGGTTAGAATCGAGGAACAGTTCGAGTTGCTTAATGACATTAAAAATGCCGCAAAGTTTGGTGGTGCAACTGGAAACTTTAACGCCCACAAAATTGCTTACCCTTTGATCGATTGGAAAGATTTTGCAGAAAAATTTGTTCATGATAAATTAGGATTGCATCACTCCTTTCCTACTACACAGATAGAGCATTACGATCATATGGCTGCTTTATTTGATTGTTTAAAAAGAATCAATACTATTATCATCGACTTAGATCGTGATGTATGGACCTATGTTTCGATGGATTATTTTAAACAAAAAATTAAAAAGGGTGAAGTAGGATCCAGCGCCATGCCGCATAAAGTAAATCCTATAGATTTTGAAAACAGCGAAGGTAATTTAGGTATTGCGAATGCCTTGTTTGAACATTTATCTGCTAAACTGCCTGTTAGTAGACTACAAAGAGATTTAACCGATAGTACAGTTCTTAGAAACGTGGGGGTACCTTTTGGACATACACTGATTGCCTTTCAATCTACTTTAAAAGGGTTGAAATAAATTATTATTAAACGAGCCTAAGTTTGCAGAAGATTTAGAAAATAATTGGGCGGTAGTTGCTGAAGCAATTCAAACCATTCTTAGACGTGAAGCCTATCCTAATGCGTATGAAGCCTTAAAAGGTTTAACAAGAACCAATTCGGTGATTAATGCGGAGTCTATTGCTGCTTTTATTGAAACTCTTGAAGTTTCAGAAAGTATAAAACAAGAAATGCGAGTGATAACTCCTTCTAATTATACAGGAATTTAAAATGGAATAACTTACAGCGTTCCATTAGTACTCCTATTTAAACAGCATTATTAGGCTCAATTTTTTAAAAGGTGCTGAATAACTATAAAATTATTGGTTATTATAAATATATAAAAATGGTGTGTAATAACCCATAAATGATATTAAAACTGCTACTTTTTGTTTACATTCGTTATATACAGACGTTATACACAATAAATCTAATAATATGTTGAAATTTGATTTAGCAAATAAATCCTTCGAAAAACTAGTTGAAAGCGACCTAACAAGTGAACAAATTCTTGAGAGGTATGATTTTCAAACCGCCATTGTCAATTCACTCAAGAACATTTTGAAATTAAGTCTGCATTAGATAAGGGAGATGTAGAAATTTTTGGAATGACAGCCGGTCATGATACAATTGATCGAATCGAAGGTCACCGTGAGTGGATAAACTATGCTATACAAAATAATCCAAATGTCAAAATCTTTATTGCTATACCACAAATTGATTTTCCAGCAGATTGGGAACAAAGAGCACAAGAATATGGTTTTTCCTCAATACAAGAATTATATGATTATTTTGTTAATGATATTGTTCACAATGAAATGGTAGATCAGTTAAGAATCGAATTTCCTTCAACAAAAATATTCACTATTCCTACAGGTTGGGCATCAGTTAACTTAGATCAAATGAATATTGACAATGAATTGCTTGATCAAATTTCTAGATTTGGCCCCAACGCAACTTCGTTGTTTGTTGATGATAAGGGGCATCAAGGTGATATTATCATTGAAACAGGCTCACTACTTTGGTTAAAAAATATTTATAATGTAGATTTAAGTACAAATACTTATGAAACTGGTTTTAATACAGATTTACATGATATAGCTAATAATATATATAGTAATCATGATTCAAATTACAAGTTCTAGGAAAGGATGGTTAATGGAAATAATGAAAGTAACGTTTGAAAATAAAAACAGCTAACAATGTATATAAAATCATAGCTCGTTCCTCGCAACGCTTCATATACTGACCGTTGAGCCGTCATTACCCAGACCCAACCTGAACTAAAGTGAATTTAAACCACATCAACCGATTAATGGCACTGTACCTTTAAACCAATTTCTAACAATATGACACAGGGAGACAAATACAGTTACAAATAATGTGCTGTTAATGCTATTCAAACCTTTACGACATTAACCCACAGCATATTTAATGAGGACAAGAAATAACGCGGACTAACAGAAGATGTGGACAACTATGAAGTAATTCCGACTTTTCTTCAGCAAGTAAATGAGCGAGGAAACGGAATAATTGATGGACATATTCAAGTTCGTGCATCAAAAATAATTGTAATAGAATTAAAAAGAAATAAAAACAAATTACAACTACTTCAGGGTCTTTCATATGCAGCAATGATTGCTACTTGGGATAATGAGCAATTAATAAAAGAGATACAAAAGGATATTAATCCTGAACCTGAAGAATTAATTGATTTAATTAATAGCAATGAACTTAATACGGAAGTGAAAATAATTCTAGTATCTGAATTATATGACCCTGAAGTTATAATCACGGCAGAATGGTTGAATAACACATATTCTATTGATATTACAGCGTTTGCCGTATCAATAAATAAACTTGAAAAACAATATTTCGTGAATTTTGAGCAAAGGCTTCCCCTAAAAGAGTTAGCTGATGTGTATGAAGAGCGTGGTTCTAGATCAAAACCTAAAAGGGGTAAAAAAGAAATTACATGGGAAGATGTAATCCCAAAACTTAAATACAAATTTGGAAAGCGTGCAATTGAACTCTGCGAAACTATAAAAGATGGTGATGCATCTACGTTGTGAGTAATATTCAAAATCAGAAATAAACAGGGCTTTTGTTTATTAAATTATAGTTCGAAAATAAGCTCTAAAGATGATTGCTTTTCTTGGAATATATTCCCTAACGATTCTAATTTCGAAACATCAAGGTCTCCTTTTTCGATTGCTTTCATCAATTTCATCATTTTTGCTGGCTCCATTTTCTCACCCAACAATCTAAATAATGCAAATCCTTTTTCGTCATCACTAGCGAACACTATGATTTCATCTATAGCCTCTTCTTCTCCTAAGTATTTAAGTGTTGCTCCTTGCTTATTAGATCCATATTTCATTAGCATTTTATATTGCTCTTGATCGATGATATCTTTTAATTCTTTTCTCTTTACTTCATAATCTGCAGCATTTTCTCCCTTAATAGGATAAGCAACTACATTAATTTTCTTAACGGTTTCTAAAATATCCTTTTCTTCTTGAGAAAGACTATTGTTATCTGTCTGTAATAAACTTGCTGCGATATCGATTTTTAAAAAAGAATCGTCGTCTTGTCTATCTACTAAGTATCTCTGTAATGATTTCTCATTACTACAGCTAAATAAAGTAAGCGCTGCTAATCCTAATCCTAAAACATATTTTATAAGTATCATATTTTAAATCTTTTGATCGATATTTTTTAATTCTTCACTTCCAGGCATGTTGAGATCACTTGTTAGTTTTGATATTTTTTTTAGATCGATTTTACCCGTGATACTCATAATGATTGTTCTATCTTCTCCATCAATATTTCCTGTTAAATGCATGAGTAATTCACTTACAAAATTATCACTTTTCCCTTCTTTGGAATAAAATTTAATATTTTTACCATCATCCTTTACTCTCATTAATTCAGATAATTTAGGGGATTCAGATAGGTAGGTAGCGACAGCAGCATCCATTCTTTCAGCCACTTCCTTGTTTTCAGTGGAGTAAATTTTTATATTATCAAGATTATTTACTAACTCTAAGTACTCTTTTGCTTCTGGATCGTTGGATTCTAGGTCAAGTTGACTCAATAATTTAAACATATTTTTGGTAACGACTACCGAACTTACTTCCCGCTCGTTCTCAAATACATCAAATGTATTCTGTGCAGATACAAAAACTGGAGTTATTGCGATTGCTATTAAAATTGCTAACTTTTTCATTGGATTTAATTTATTCATTTTTTGTTATTTTTTATTTGAAAATTCTATTTTTTGTTTCAATTTGAGTGGTATTATTTGCCGTTATATTAAGATAACGAGCCTTCTCTAATTTTGTTACAAATTATTTTCAATTAACAATAATGTCAGTATTTTAGTATTTTAATTGAATTCCGAATATACTCACTTCTTATGAAAAAAAGAATCTTGTTAATTCTTATTACGTTTTCGACTTTAGCGGTCTCATGTTTTGACGATCTGGATGATAACATACAAAACTCTTCAAACTCTAGTATTGGAGATTTTATTTATCGCGGATTAAATTATTTCTATCTATACAAGTCAGTTAGTCCAGAACTCGCTGATGATTATTTTATGAATCAAAATGAATTAAATTCTTTTTTAGATTCTTTTGAAAACCCCAGAGAAACATTTGACTTTTTAATAGCTCCTCAAGATCGATTTAGTGTACTTGTAAATGACTATAATGAATTAGAAAACGCACTCAATGGAATTACTTTAAGTAATGGTATGGAGTTTGGACTGGTTTATTATCCTAATGGAAGTACGAACTTATTTGGTTATGTACGTTATGTATTACCAAATACAGATGCGGCAACAAAAGGGATACAAAGGGGAATACTATTTAACACTATAAACGGGCAGCAATTAACCGACACGAATTACTTGTCATTAATTTCGTTAAATAGTTACGAAATTGGCCTAGCTACTTTTGACGGAGAAACCATAATACCAACTGAAGAACGTATAGAACTAATCAAACAAGAATACACTGAAAACCCTATATACATAGCAGAAACATTAGCAATTGAAGGTCAAAAAATTGGTTATCTAATGTACAATGCATTTACAAGAGATTTTGACACTTCCTTAAATTCAGTATTTGCACAATTTAAAGCGGATGGTATTAATGATTTAATTTTGGATCTAAGATACAATGGAGGAGGTTCTGTTGAAACCGCTGTAGATTTATCCAGTATGATTACCGGACAATTTAACAATCAATTATTTGCAAATGAATTTTGGAATGATGACCGTCAAAATGTGTATGCCAATCCAATTTTGTTTAACGATAAAATCGTTACAGGTGAACTAATAAATAGTCTTAATTTAAATAAAGTTTACATTCTTACAACGAACAGTTCTGCTTCTGCCAGTGAATTGGTAATTAATTGTTTAAAACCTTACATTGAGGTGAAACAAATTGGTGATCGTACCAGAGGTAAATATCAAGCATCTTTCTTATTATATGATGCTCCGGCTCCAAATTTCAGTAAGAGTCAAGCCAATCCGGGGCATACATTTGCAATGCTACCTTTGGTATTTAAAACCTCAAATGCAGTTGGGAATACCGATTATGACGATGGTCTCTTTCCCGACCTTATCTTGAATGAAGATTATACAAACTTGGGAACTCTTGGCAATATTAATGAACCGCTGCTAGCCGCTGCAATAAATGATCTGTTTTCATTTACGCAACCACTACAAAGGAATAATATTGAATTTAAGGAATTATCAAACAGTAAAAAGCTCTCTCCTATCTATCAAAAAATGATTAAAGAAAACCCATAATTTAATTTATGACAAGACTATTTATATTATTTTTTATTCTTATCAACTTTATAGGTTGTAATAAAAAAAGTGAAGAATCTAAAAAAGTTGAATTGATGTTTTTAGATGATTATATTTTTCCAGCTAGTCAATTTTTTGACAGCACAAAAGTCGGCGGGCTTTCAGGAATAGACTATCATGATGGAAATTATTATCTAGTTGCCGACGATTCAAAATTACCCAGATATTATAAAGCTACCATAGAAATCGAAAAAAAATTAATCGTTCAAATTGATTTTGTTGATATGGTTTTATTCAGAGATCATCCTTATTATGAAAATCAAACTTTAGATCTTGAATCTATTGTATTTGACACTAATAACCAAATAACTATGGTAAGCGAAGGGGCTATAAATAAAAATAAAAACCCCTTATTATTTTCGGCAAACTATAAAGGTGAATTTTTATTTGATTATGAACTACCTCCCAATTTTCTAGTTAGCCATGAACCAAAGCCTATTCATAATAAAACACTTGAAGGGCTTAGTCATAGTTTTAATAAAGATGGTTTTTGGACAGCCTTTGAACTACCCCTTATTCAGGACGGAGATGAGCCATCGTATCAAAAGGCAAATTCGCCAATTCGAATTACTTATTTTGATAAAAAAACTAGAAAAGGAACCAAAGAATTTGCATATCAACTAGATCCCATAACAAAGCCCTATGTTGGAGATTATAATTTAAACGGGCTTACTGATATTTTGGAGTTTAAACCAAATCATTTCATTGTAATCGAGAGAACCTATCAGAGTGAAAAAGGAACACAGGGTAATACCATCAATTTATTTCATGCATGGATAGAAAAGACTTCCACCAATACTTTAGCCATAAATTCCTTAAAACAAACTGACTTTATCCCATTAAAAAAAGAATTGGTTTTTAGTTTCGATACTGTTAAAAATAAATTAACAGAGGGAATAATTGATAATATCGAAGGAATTACACTTGGACCTATCTTAGAAAACGGAAATCAGTCCATAATCCTGATTTCCGATGATAATTTTCAATTGTTTGGAAAACAACTCAACCAATTTTTATTATTAGAAATAAAATAATAAAGTCATTTTAATTAATCATTAAAATAAACGCCTCCTGGAATAATTCCGGTTTGAATACTTTGTATTTCTGAATTGGTTGATAAATCAACTATTTTCAGAGTTCCATTGCTCGCAAAATCTCCAGCATCAGTGGCATAAAGTTTACCATCTTTTGTGGTCATGGCATAAAAAGTTCCCGAAATGATACTCTCTTGAGGTAAGGAAATATCAGCTTCGTCTTTACTATAAACTACTCCATTTAAATTATAAATTAAATGGGATCCATCTGCTGATAAATGTTTTGGGTGATCGCTTGTTAAAAAATCGAACACCTGAACTACAGAATTATCAGTCACATCAATTTTTAAAAGTTTTCCGTTGGTTTCGTTGCCGGTATAATCAGGGTTACCGCCACAAAGTACCCAAAGATTATTCTCAAGAACTACCATTGAATTGGGTACATCACCAACTTCAATAGTAGAAGCTAGGGTATTATTACTGGTATCTATAACGGACAAGATGTTATTTTGACCATATCCTCCCTGATGAGCTACATATAGAACATTGTTCATAAGGATTAATTTTTCTGGACCAAATGCTACTGGGATTGTTGAAGTAATCGTTTGCGACAATAAATCTATTACCGCTATGTAATCATCGGTGTTATCAAAAGGATCTCCCCAATTAGTTACATAACCGTTGGTTCCTGATGAGATAAAATATCTAGGATTCATTAACCCATCAGTAATAGAACTTATCGATTCAAAACTATATCTATTTACAACTTCTATTTTGTTGGAATTATTGATAACTATGTAAGCTAACTCATCGTTAAACCCTATGGATTGTACGATGCTTCCTAGGTTTTCGGAATTGACTTGATTAAAAACTTGTTGCTCTATGGTCGTGTAGTCGTCAGAGATATAAGTAATTGTACCGGTACCGTTTTGGAAAGGTCCTTCGTTAGTAACAAGTATTCCGTTTTCGTAATCTCCTAATGAAGGGAGAATTCTATCATCGTCTGAACAGGAACTAATTAGTATTGAAATAATTAAGATTTTAAAAAGATTTTTTAGTGTTTTCATTTTGTTTAAAATTTAAAGGTTATCGTGGTTTGTATATTTCTGTTTGGCATGGGTCTATAGGCAACATTTTCATAATATATATTAAAAATATTGTTGATTTTAAATCCTATTTTTATAGGCATTGTTTTGTATAAAAAAAAGTAATCTAAACCTATATTAGCAACTAAATAGGAGTCTAAATCAGTACTGTTATCTGTAGTTGTAAATACGTTTCCATTGAATAGTTGTTGAAAATAAGCATTGAATTGTTGAATTCTGTAATCGATAGTTCCTGTTACTTTATGAAAAGGAACATACATTAATTGTTTGCCTGTTTCAATATTTTTTGCAGAGGTATAAGCATAATTAATCCCTATATTAAAAATGTTTTTTTGGATTGATTTAGAAAATTTTGCTGCCATTTCGAATCCAATATTTTCAGTTTCAGAAATATTTATCGGAGAGAACATTCCGTTGATGTCAGGCTGCCAACTTATGAGGTCTTTTGAGTTTATATAAAATAAATTCATATTGAAGAGAAAATACTTGAAATAAAACTCATTACTTATCGCACCTTGGTAGGATATCTCAGGTTTCAAATAAATATTACCTCCGTTGTTCCAATATAAATCGTTAAACGTTGGAACTCGATAATTCTTAGAAGCATTTGCTTTTAGAGAATACCATTGGTTAATTTTGTATTTAGTATCGATAGAAACTATTAAAGGATTCTCGAAATCATTAAGAAATTCTTGACGAATATTGATATTGTAACTTAGTTGATCTGATACAAGTTGTTTCCATATAAATATTGCAGCTAAGGTGTTACGACTCTCATTACCTATGTTAGCGCCTTCTGCTTTTATATGAGTTAAATTTAGAATAGAGCTTACCGTAATTTTTTCGTTGATGTTGTATTCTAATTGGTAGTCACCAATTATGGTGTTGGATTTACCTTCAAAATACAAAACGTTTTCTCTATTTGGATAATATTGATATCGTTCAAAAATATGTGCACCTTTTATGATGTTATTCCATTTTTTTGATGTTGAATTCCAAGTCAACAAGTTTCGAAAAGTCTCATCTTTATAACTGTCTTTATTGAAGGAGGTGATAGTACCTGAAAGATTTCTAACTCCACTAAAATAATTAGAATTCCAAATAAGTGAGCTATTATTTAACCGAAGGCCTCCATTCATAGAAATATTTAGTTTATTAAATTCTCCATTGTTATTTTTTCGATTTAAACCAACATATTCATAATCATTGTCCGAAGAAATAAAATCAACCGCCATATCTAAATATTTTTTTTCGGCAGCCATTTTTCTTTTAAAAATACCGCCAACGGAGGCATAACTACCATAATAGATAGTAAGTTCATTACTAGAATTCTCTGTAAATTCAATAGTATTATTTAGATGAATACTTCCACCTACAGCGCCACTACCATATTGAGAACTCCCTCCTCCGCTTCTAATAATAACATTAGTCAGGGAAGCTGTGGCAATAGTATTAAAATCGGTTTGCCCGGTAAGATTTGAATTAATAGGAATACCATTCCATATGACTGCAGTTTGTGAAGCATTGGTACCTCTAAATGATGGAGAGGCTACCATACCGTAACCATTTTCTTTAATATAAATATTAGAATTGAAGTTTAATAAATCACTAAGGGATACCAGGTTTCTAGAAATTAAAGTATCCGATATTTTAGTTAGTGTATACCCTTCTGAAAACTCTTCTAATTTAGAATCTACGAGTACTACTTCATTTAAATATTGGATAGAGTCTAGCTGAGCATATAATGATGCTGAACATATAAATGACGCTATAAATAGGTATAATCCTTTCATATTCTCTTACTTTTATCCCGAAAGTCCGATGATTTAATTAAAAAAAGGCAGGTCTCCTGGCTTGTCTTATGTATAACCTTCCCGTGTTAACAGTGGTTTTAAGAGATACAATCTTGAATAGATAATTCAAAAAAGACTTACAGTTGCGGGAACAGCTTCGGTTTTGAACCGAATTCCCTTTTAAGAGGTCGTTTTGCAATTGAAAATTCCCTCACCAATTTAGATGCTAAAATAAGATTTTAAAAATTGCTACAATCAAAACAAATACTATTATTTTTGAAAATGCAAAAAATACTTTTTATAGCATCGCTCTTTTTATTTTTTATTTCTTGTGAAGAACAAAAAGATGATAAAATTTTAACAAATCATTCCAAGTATAGTACCTATATAAAATACGCAAAAGGATTTGATATTGCATATCATGATGGATATAAAGTTATTACTGTAAAAAATATTTGGCCCGGAAGTGAAAAAGAGTTTAGATATGCATTAGTAGAAAAAGGTCATCTACTTGAAATGCCAGAATCATTTGATGAAATTATCACCATACCTATCAATGAAATTGTAGTAACATCAACTACCCATATTCCTTCACTTGAAATGTTAGAGGTTGATACAACTCTTGTTGGATTTCCTAGTTTAGATTACATCTCATCACAAAAAACAAGAAAGAGAATTAACCAAGGGCTTATCAAAGAATTAGGTAAAAATGAAGATTTAAATACCGAATCATTACTAGATTTAAATCCAGATGTCATTGTAGGTTTTGCTATCGATAATCATGACAAAACTCTAAACACAATAAGAAAAACTGGGATTCCACTTGTCTACAATGGAGATTGGACAGAGAGCTCTCCTTTAGCAAAAGCAGAATGGATTAAATTTTTTGCAGCATTTTACGATAAGGATACTTTAGCCAACCGATTGTTTTCAAATATTGAAAATGAATATTTGAATGCTAAAAAAATAGCATTCAATGCAAAATCGAAACCGACAGTATTGAGTGGTGCTATGTACAAAGATATCTGGTATTTACCACAAGGAAAAAGTTGGGCTGCTCAATTTATAGCAGATGCAAATGGAGATTACCTTTGGAAGGAAACTAAGGGTACTGGAAGTCACTCTCTGAGCTTGGAATCTGTTTTAGAAAAGGCTGAACATGCTGAGATATGGATAGGCCCCAGTTATTATACAAATTTAGTTCAATTAAAGAAAGCTCATGCTGTTTATCAATATTTCGATTCTTTTAAAAATAAAAAAGTGTATAGTTTCACCAATAAGGTAGGAGAAACAGGTGGTTTAATTTATTTTGAATTAGCACCAAACCGTCCAGACATTGTACTAAAAGATATTATAAAAATTTTACATCCTGAATTATTACCCAATCACAAATTCTATTTTTTTGATCAACTAAAATAATTGAAAAATCAAAAAACATATCGCTTCTATTTTTTAGTCTTGACTTTAATACTTATAATCACTTTTATAATAAGTATTAGCTTAGGAACAGTATCTATTCCTCTTAGAGAAGTTATCATTAGTCTATTTGATGGAGAACCTTTAAAATCGTCTTGGAAATATATCATATTAGATTATCGCTTGCCTAAAGCAATAACTGCTATACTCGCAGGGGGCGGGTTAGCCGTTTCTGGATTATTGATGCAAACACTTTTTAGAAATCCATTAGCAGGTCCTTTTGTATTAGGATTGAGTAGTGGAGCTAGTTTAGGTGTAGCATTATTGATCCTTGGTACTGGAATATTTGGAATTAGTTTTGGGGGCTTTTTACTCGGGTCATGGAGTTTAGTTATAGCCTCTGCATTTGGGAGTTTTTTAGTATTGTTAGCGGTCTTATCCGTAACTTTTAAAGTAAAAGATACCATGACCATACTCATCATCGGACTTATGTTTGGGAGTGTTACCGCAGCAGTGGTGTCGGTCCTTTCTTATTTTAGTAATGCAGAACAGTTACAACAATTTGTATTTTGGAGTTTTGGAACTTTAGGTAATGTTTCTTGGAATGGAATTTTAATTTTATTCTTCTGTATTACAATTGGTTTATGGATAAGTTTTCTTACTACAAAATCACTAAATGCACTATTGTTGGGTGAAAATTATGCAAAAAGTATGGGTGTCAATTTAAAATTAGCCACGTTCTGGATTATAGTAGCTACCAGCCTTTTGGCTGGCAGTATAACAGCCTTTGCAGGACCAATTGCTTTTGTTGGTTTAGCAGTACCGCATTTGACAAGACAATATTTTAACTCGTCAAATCATATGGTTTTATTGCCAGCTGTCTTTTTAAGTGGTGCAGTTTTGATGCTAATTTGTGATACGGTAGCGCAATTACCTTTTATAGAATTGACGTTACCAATTAATGCTATAACTTCTTTATTAGGAGCACCTGTTGTAATTTGGTTGTTAGTAAGAAAACGAAAATTATTTTTTTAAAAAGCTAATTAATGTCTAATAATCATTCAAATAATATTATTGAAGTAAAAAATGTATCTATTGGATATTCGAATAAAAAAGATACGTTTATTGTCTCAGAAAACATTAACTTTTCAATTAATAAAGGTGAATTAATAAGTATTGTGGGCACCAATGGAATAGGTAAATCAACACTACTAAAAACTCTTGCAAGGATACAGCCACAAAAAAATGGCATCATATTACTGAATAACAAAAAATTTAATGAATACTCGACTTTAGATATAGCAACTCAACTAAGTATTGTTCTTACAGAATCACCCTCATCAAAAAATATAACTGTCAAAGAATTAGTGTCATTAGGTAGACATCCTTATACCAATTGGATAGGAATGCTTACAGAAGTGGATGAAAAAATTATTGAAGAATCTCTAATAGATACGGACACCGTAAACTTAGTTAATAAAAAATGTTCTGAATTAAGTGACGGGCAACTACAAAGAGTAATGATAGCAAGGGCTCTGGTTCAAGACACTCCAATAATATTATTGGACGAACCAACCACACATCTAGATATTTATCATAGAGCATATATTTTAAAACTATTAAAAGATTTAGCCAATAAAAAGAAAAAAACTATCATATTCTCGACACACGAAATAGATTTAGCTATTCAAGTTTCTCATAAAATGATTGTAATGACAACAGATGAAATCTATTTTGACAAACCTGAAATGTTAATCAAATTAGGGTGTTTTGAAAATTTATTTCCCTCTGAAACAATTGAATTTGACAATGAATTAAAACAATTTATATTAAAAAAATAACTACATCAGTTTCGACATACAAAACGAGAAAGATGAAAACCTTAAGTTATAAAATCACATTTCTTTTAAATGACTTAGAATTTGAAAATAATATTATAAAGAAAGTACTTGATTGATATTGTTGATTATTTTTATTAATTCTTTACTCATAACATTAGATTAAAATACTCTTACTAGATTAAAACCAAAAAAGAAATCGCCATTTAACCAGTCACCTTGAGCTTGAGTGATAAAACCTTCTTCAAACATAGCTTGAGCATTCGTAAAGTGCAACTGAAAAACATGACCTCCCGTTTCTATATCTGCTCCGATAGAAAGAGGATTATTGTATACTGAGTTTTCATTTCTATTTAAATGTAAACCATAGTCAATATTTAGGCTGATTCGTTTTGAAAGTTTATAGCGTCCGCCAAAACCAAGAGCAATTTGATTGTTTTCTTCATCATAAAAAACGGTAGATCCATTTTCTTCTGCAAAACTTCTTGTAGCTAAATTTTCGTGAACAAAACTAGGCGCTAGTAATAATGATAAATTATCATTAATTTTTCGAGAGATTAGAAGTTGGGTTGTGTAAGAGAGTCTGTTTTCAAAATTAATATTTGGGTAAACATTATCTTTCAACGCAGTGTTTGCGGTAATTAAACTGTAGCCCACTATAGATAAAGGAAAATTATTTTTTTCTTGGTATTTTAATCTAAATTTGGCGTGTAAACCATATTTTTTTTTATAGGATGATCTTGCTAAACCTAGGTTTAACCATTCGTTTATACCGTAAATAAATTTAAATTGTGTAACTGCCTGATCCAAACCAAAGAGATCATCAATTCCGTTTTTAACAGAACCAAATCGATGAGAAATCACTAAATAAAAATCTTTTTTATTTACAAGTTTAGTAGTTTCAAAATTCACAACTTTTAATGACTTAAAAACAGAAATTACTTTTTTATCTTCTATAATTTCCTCGTTTAATTCGTCTAATAAATCATCTTGTGAAAAAACAAAAAGAGGAAATAATAAAAAAAAGAAGGCTATATTTTTCATGTATAAATTATTTAATAATGGAAGACTGATCTATTTTAACTATTTCAAAAAGTTCATCATAACCAATACATCTTCCTTTGACAGTTATATTTTGATTGATTTTAAAATCTTTAATTTCAAAATTAAAACTGCATTGAACTTTATTGTCAATGGTAACACTCTTTGAACCAATCTCGGTTAATAATCCATTGATTTCTAGTGTTTTATTTAAAACTTTTTCTGACTCATTTTTCTTGAAAAAATCAATTAGACCTTCGGCAGAAACAATTACCTCAGCTTTTTCTAACTGAATATTTCTGTGATTTTGATATAGATAATTATATAAAAAATAGGTACCCGAAAATAAAAAAAAGAATAATACTACAAATTTGAGTTCTTTAGACATTTTTTAAAAGTTTGTTCTTAATTCAAAGTATGTTGATATATTTATTTCTTCTGCTATTTTATTACTAACAATACTTGGTATTTCAATATTAAAATCTTCTGGTCTTAAAGTAAAGCTTGTCGTTAAATAAATGATGTTGTCAATTTCTTTTAAATTAACTGTAGTTTCGATTTTTTTTTCTTTTCCATGCATTGAAACTGTACCCAATAGTATATAATCCTTTTGAACACCCGACAATTCGGAACTATTAAAATCCTTGATTTTTCCGCTAAATGTAGCCTTTGGATACTTACTAGATTCAACATAACTTTCATTAAAATGCTCTTCCATTAAAGCAACTTTAAAACGAAATCCTCTAACAAGAGCTAAAGAAGCAAAGTCTCCATTAGACTTTAAAATAGCACTCACCGAATTGTGCGTTGCTTTTACTTCCTCAAATGAAGGGACAGATGCTTCAAAATTAATAATACCTGATTTTGTAGCAAATCTTTCCTGCGCAAAATTAAAACTTATTGTAAAAAAAAATAAAAGTAAAAAGAAAATATTTTTCTTCATCGTTTTTAGTTTTCTAAAAGAGCGTCTAACTCCCATTGAATAATTATATTTATTAAGTCTTGAGATAATCTTGGGCCTCCTTGAGGCATTAGCCCATCTGCGCCATCGTTACGACTAATTCTATCAATTAAATTTCTGTTTAAAACAGAATTTTTCACTTCTTCATAAGTAACTAGCGACATAGATGCTCCATTTTGAGTGGGATTGCTATGGCAATTTAGACAGTTATTGTCTATAATTGGTTTTACCTCTTGATAGGTTACAAAATCTGAGTTTACATCTTCATCAAGTTGGATATCATTATAAGTAGTATTTGTACAACTTGATAACACAAAGAGAAAAAAACATAAAGGATAGGAGAATTTAAATTTCATTCATATAGTTTTAGATAAATAAATATAGTGAAAAATTTATTTCATATCGATATAATACAAATAGCTTTTATATTTATCTATTTAATCAGAAACCAATTTAAATGGATTTAAGACTAAATTATTTACTTAAATACATCTTCCTCCTTGAGTATAAATCATAAAATTGATCATCTTTTAAACTATCAATAAATAAGATACTCTCACCTGTACTTTTCATTTCAGGACCCAATCGTTTATCTACATTTGGAAATTTATTAAAAGAAAAAACAGGCTGTTTGATTGCATAGCCTTCAAGTTGGGGATTGAAGTTAAAATCAGTTACCATTTTTTCCCCAAGCATAACTTTTGTTGCATAATTCACATAAGGTTCTTTGTATGCTTTCGCTATAAAAGGAACTGTTCTTGAAGCCCTGGGATTTGCTTCTATGATATACACCATCTCTTCTTTTATTGCAAACTGAATATTGATTAATCCTATAGTATTGAGTGCTCTGGCTATCGTATGTGTATGATCAATAATTTGCTGCATCACTAAATCCCCCAAGTTGAAAGCGGGCAGCGTAGCATTTGAATCACCTGAATGTATACCACAGGGCTCTATGTGTTCCATAATTCCAATAATATAAACATTCCCGTCAGCATCACAAATTGCATCTGCTTCTGCTTCAATAGCACCATCTAAATAATGATCTAAAAGTAATTTATTATTAGGTATTTTTCTTAATAAATCGACAACGTGTTCAACCAATTCATCCTTATTAATAACGATTTTCATCCCTTGCCCACCTAGAACATAAGATGGTCGCACCAATATTGGAAAATCTAAATGATCTGCTAAAAGTAAAGCTTCATTTGCATTTTCAGCAACACCAAATTCAGGAAAAGGAATATTATTTTCTTTTAAAAGTTTTGAAAAACTACCTCGATCTTCAGCTAAATCTAATGATTCAAAACTAGTCCCAATAATTTTCACTCCATATTTAGTTAATTTTTCAGCTAGTTTCAATGCAGTTTGTCCACCTAACTGAACTATAACGCCTTCTGGTTTTTCAAGTCGGATGATGTCGTAAATATGTTCCCAAAATATAGGTTCAAAATATAATTTATCTGCAGTATCAAAATCAGTGGAAACCGTTTCAGGATTACAGTTGATCATTATTGTTTCATAACCACACTCTGAAGCCGCTAAAACTCCATGTACACAACAATAGTCAAATTCGATCCCTTGACCTATTCTATTTGGCCCCGAACCTAAAACAACAATCTTCTTTTTTTCAGAAACAATACTATCGTTATCCGCATAACTTTTACCGTCTTTAGTCTGCATTTTATTTTCAAATGTAGAATAGTAATAAGGTGTTTGAGCCTTAAATTCAGCAGCACAAGTATCAACTAATTTGTAGACTCTATTAATATTTAATTCATCCCTCTTTTTATAAACTTCACTTTCTAAACATCCTAACATGTGAGCAATTTGTCTGTCACCATAACCTTTTTGTTTAGCTTCTAACAATAAATCACTGTTAATAGAGCTAATATCGTAAGTTGAAATTTCTTTTTCTAATTGAAACAATTCTTCATATTGTTTTAAATACCACATGTCGATTTTTGTAATATCATAAATCTGGCTTAATGGAATACCCATTGCAATAGCATCATAAATGACAAACACCCGATCCCATGACGCATTGGTTAATTTGTCAATTATTGTATTATAATCTTTATAACCTTTTCCATCTGCTCCTAAACCATTACGCTTTATTTCTAGTGATTGTGTAGCTTTATGAAGAGCCTCTTGAAAAGATCGACCAATGCCCATGACTTCTCCTACCGACTTCATTTGCAATCCTAATGTTCTATCGGAGCCCTCAAATTTGTCAAAATTCCATCTCGGTATTTTTACAATAACATAATCTAAAGTTGGTTCAAATAGTGCCGAAGTAGATTTGGTAATTTGGTTATCTAACTCATCTAATGTATATCCTATAGCTAACTTAGTTGCAATTTTTGCAATTGGATAACCTGTAGCTTTACTGGCTAAAGCAGAAGATCTAGAAACTCTCGGATTAATTTCTATAGCAATAATATCTTCTTTTTCATCAGGACTTACAGCAAATTGAACATTACATCCCCCTTCAAAATCTCCAATACTACGCATCATTTTAATGGCCATATTTCGCATCTTCTGAAAAGTGCTATCACTAAGTGTCATGGCAGGAGCGACAGTTATAGAATCTCCAGTATGAATCCCCATAGGATCCATATTTTCAATTGAACAAATAATTACCACATTGTCATTTTTATCCCGTAACAGCTCTAATTCGTATTCCTTCCATCCCATCATTGCTTTGTCTATCATTACCTCATGAATTGGAGAAATTTCTAATCCCCTTCGAAGTAATTTATCAAAATCTTTTTCTTCATAAACTATTGCTGCTCCAGCTCCCCCTAAAGTGAACGATGATCGAATACACAATGGAAAACCAAAATCTTGTGCAATCTCTTTACCTCTTAAAAAAGAAGTGGCGGTAGCTTGCGGTGCCATAGCTACTCCTATTCTACCCATTAATTCTCTAAATTGTTCTCTATCTTCAGTAATGTTTATAGCATTGATATCAACACCAATTAAATCTACTTCAAAATCTTTCCATATACCTTTTTCATCGGCTTCAATACATAAATTTAAAGCTGTTTGGCCACCCATAGTAGCCAATACTGCATCGATTTGAGGATGTTCTTTTAAAATCTGTATGATAGATTTTGTGGTAAGTGGCAGCAAATAAACATGATCTGCCATTGAAGGATCAGTCATGATTGTTGCTGGGTTAGAATTAATTAAAATTGTTTCAATACCATCTTCTCTTAAAGATCGTAAAGATTGTGAACCTGAATAATCAAATTCACATGCTTGGCCAATAACTATAGGACCAGAACCTATAATTAATATTGATGAGAGATTTTTATTTTTAGGCATAATCCGATTTTTTTAAGCGGTGTAAAATTACATACTACAGGGTACAAAAAAAAGGTGTTGCTCTAAGAACAACACCTTTTTTTTATATATTTATTAACATTATTTTTTGTGACGAGTTTCAGATGATACAGAAATTTTCTTTCTACCTTTAGCTCTTCTTGCTGCTAAAACTTTTCTTCCACTTACAGAAGCCATACGTTCTCTAAAACCATGCTTATTTCTTCTTTTTCTTTTTGAGGGCTGAAATGTTCTTTTACTCATTACTATTTATCTTTAAAATCTGAATATTAATCTATTATAAGTCTTAAAATAACTTACCTTAAAACTGAGCGCAAATATACAATCATTTTTTACTTACACAAACCATAATATTAAAATATTTAGAATTGTTTTTATACATTTGCATCCTATAAATAATCAATATGTTCAATAAAAATTTAAAATTAGTATTAGCAGTTTTAATAGTATTAATTGCTGTTTGGCAGTTTTCGGAAGGAAATATAGGTAATGGCATTATGTATATTTTACTTTCTTCCATATTTATTTTTCTTTACTTTAAAAATGAAATTATATTATTAGCCTTCTTAAGATTAAGAAAAGAGGATTTTCCCGGGGCAAAAAAATGGTTAGATAAAATAGGAAATCCGGAATCATCACTGGTAAAAAAACAACAAGGATATTATAACTACCTCAATGGCCTTATGGTTTCCCAAACAAATATGAATGAAGCAGAAAAATATTTTAAAAAAGCAATAAGTTTGGGTTTGTCTATGGATACTGATTTAGCGATGGCTAAATTAAATCTAGCTGGAATAGCAATGTCTAAAAACAGAAAAAGGGAAGCACAAACACTTCTGACCGAAGCTAAAAAATTAGACAAGCATAATATGTTAGACAATCAAATCAAAATGATGAAAAATCAAATGAAAAAAGCTGGACAACCTCAACAACAATTTGGTCGTAGTGCTCGTGGTGGCAGAAGATTTTAAAATAATACAATGATACTTAAACTAAAAAACTTAGGCCTTTCAGTAGCAATTTTTGCGTGTTTATTTAAACTTATGTCTTGGTCTGGTGCAGATATATTACTAATCATTGGCGCTTCACTTCTGGGTATTTATTATCTAATAAAAGTGTTTGATTAGATACTCTTTTGAAAGTTTCGACAAAGATTATTTTCCAAAGAACATTTTAATAGCAGCAATTAAAAGAATAACTCCAAATATTTTTTTTAAAAGAGATTGATCGATTGAAATAGCCCATTTTGAGCCAAAATATCCTCCAACTACAAATCCAATCGCTATAATTATGGCAAATTTCCAACTAATATACCCTTCAGAATAATAGTTATATGCCGCTATAAATGTAACTGGTATTGCTAAAACCGCTAAGCTTGTTCCCTGAGCCGCGTGTTGAGAATAACCCAATACAAATACCAGCAAAGGAATCATTATCACTCCTCCTCCTACTCCAATTAATCCACTTAAGATACCTGCTAAAACTCCAATAATCAAAAGCGATATTAAAATTGTTGATTCCATTTTCATCTTTAATTATTATAATAGCCTTCCTCAGGTATTTCTATAAAGTACTCTTTACCAGAGGTATTTTTTAAAAAATTATCCCGTAACCAAGGATTGTGAATTTTTAATATTTTATAATTAATATTAAAATTTTTCGCGAAAACTGCAAAATTAGTAACAGCGGTATCTACTTTTACTTTGTAGGTTGAAATGGGTTTATATAAATCACTTTCTCTGTAATTAAATCCATATTTGTAGGGATTAGATAATATTTCTTTAAGAGCCAAAATTCTGAATAAATAACGACTTGTTTCATCATTTAACAATAAATCATAATAACTATCATAAATAAGCTGTCGCTCTTGCTGTCTACTAATTCCTGAAACACCCGCATTGTAGGATGCTGCCGCTAAAGTCCAACTTCCAAAACGTTTTTTAGCATTTAATAAATACTCAGCAGCTACGCGAGTTGCAATTTCAATGTGATAACGCTCATCAACGTAGGAGTTAATTTCTAAACCATACTCTTTGCCAGTAGTTTTCATAAAATGCCAAAATCCTGCGGCTCCTGCTGGAGAACTATTATTTTGCAGACCACTTTCGGCAACTGCTAAGTATTTAAAATCATCTGGAATACCATATTCTTTTAATAAAGGTTCAATAATTGGAAAATATTTATTTGCTCTTTTTATCAATAATAATCCATTGGATTGCCAATAGGTATTTACTAATAATTCTCTGTCCATTCGCTCTTTAATATCTGGGTTGTTCAAAGGTACCTTTTCACCAGCAAAATCCATTTTTTCAGGAATAGGTATTGCATAAATATTATAATCGTTTATCAACTTTCTTTCAATAACTGCATCAGTCAAAGGTTCTTGCATCGCTTGGATTAGTAACACTACTATTCCCAATAAAAAAAGTAAAATAAAATGTTTTGGTAAAAATTTCATAGTTGATGTAATGGAGGCTAAAATTGATAAAAAATCATATCTAAATATAAGAGGAAATTATTTTTCAAAATAAAAAAAAACTTGAAATTATAAAAAACTTTTTAACCATCATTCATTATAATCTCCATTAATAATACAGGGAAGATTATCGTTTAACCATTTAAACTTAACTATAAGCATGATATGTGTTCCTCCAGGGACTACAATACAGTTTTTTATTTTTTTAATAGGAAATATAGGGTCTTTGTCTCCATGAATATGAATAATATTCTCAATTTCATTTACTCTTTTCCATCCAACCATTTGTTTTATAGCCCACTTAAGGTATTGAGTATCTTTTACAGAAAGATATTTTTGATACAAGTGTAATTTGTTTTTGGATTTTATTCCTAGACCATATTTTACGATGTTTTTTGTGTTATCAAGAAATCTACTTGGAATAAGTCTATAAACAGGGATTCTTTTTAAAATTTTTAATTTGTATGGAATTTCGTGTTTAGACTTTACACTAGAAATTATAATTATTTTTTTTATTTTTAAGAAAAAACTCATTTCCTGAGCCATGACTCCCCCAAAAGAAACTCCTATTAGTATTATATTTTTTTCAATAATCAAAGCAGCCATTCTTTTTGCATATTGTTTTATGGACTCCTTCTTGTTGGGAGAAATCCACTCTAATACGCGAACGTCATACAGGTGATTTGGTAAAGAAATATACTCAAAAATCTTTTTTCCAGCTGCCAATCCAGGCACAAAATAAACGACGGTCTTTGGGGTGTTTGCCAATTGGATAAGGTTTAGCTCAATAATTATTTGTAAATTTACATTTTAAAGGATTACAATCCTAAAAGAATTAAATTAGAGATCAATACCAACGAATACGGGAATTAAGGCCTAGTATAATCTAAAAAATCAAATTTTATGATTGAAGATGTAGAAATTAACGACAACGAATTTTTAAGACAATTTGAATTAGAAGTTGAAGAGCACATGGCTCGTATTGAATATGCACTTCAAGACCGTAAAATTTTTCTCACTAAATATATAATGCCAAGTGATATGGAAGATCAAGGATTTAGAGAGATTTTTATTAAAGCGGTTTTTAAAATTGTTGAAAATCGTGGAATTCATTTGGTTCCTACAAGCCCTGAAATCGCTTCGTTTTTAAGAAAAAACAGAAGAAAGTATAAAAAATTATTACCGGTAGGTATTAATATTTAATTTATTTCCTGATTCAAAAATTTAAAACGAACCAAGCCATCATCATCTATTTCCGTTAGTATAACCTCCTGTTTAGTATTTACTAAAATTGGATTCCAAGGGGCTTTAACTTTTACGTAATTTTCAGTAAATCCGTTTATATATCCTTTTTTGTTTTCACTCTCAAATAAAACAAAATGAGAAGTTTTTAATTGACTCTCATAAAATGAACGTCTTTTTTTAACCGATAAACCTCTTAATATTTTACTTCTTTTTTTTCTTATATTTTGTGGAACTACTCCTTGCATTTTAGCGGCAGTCGTATTTACTCTCTCAGAATAGGTAAAGACATGCAAATATGAAATGTCTAATTCATTTAGAAAATGATAAGTCTCTAAAAATAACTCATCTGTTTCACCTGGAAAACCTACAATAACATCAACTCCGATACAAGCATTTGGCATGTGTTTTTTAATCTCAAGGACTCTTTCTTTGTATAATTCACGTTGATATCTACGTTTCATTAAACGTAATAATTTATTACTCCCACTTTGTAAAGGCATGTGAAAATGTGGAACAAACGTATTGGATTCAGAAACAAATTTAATTGTTTCATTTTTTAATAAATTAGGCTCAATCGAGGAAATTCGAATTCGTTCAATACCCAAAACCTTATCTAAAGATTGAACAAGTTCCAAAAAAGTATGCTTGTGTTTTTTATTTCCAAATTCACCTTTTCCGTAATCACCAATATTAACTCCCGTTAAAACAATTTCTTTAATTCCTTGATCAGATATTTCCTTTGCATTTAATAAAACTTTTTCTAATTTATCACTCCTAGAGATACCTCGTGCGAGTGGTATTGTACAAAAAGTACATACATAGTCACATCCATCTTGTACCTTTAAAAAAGCTCTTGTTCTATCTCCAATAGAATAAGATCCTACATAAAAATTTGCTTCCTCAATTTCACAAGAGTGTATCTCACCAAAATCGTTTTTAGTTAAATCGTTTAAATAATCAGTAATTTTAAACTTTTCTGTTGCACCCAAAACTAAATCAACACCGTTTACATTCGCTAATTCTTCAGGTTTTAATTGCGCGTAACAGCCTACAGCGGCAACGTATGCATCTGGATTTGATTTTAAAGCTAGCTTGACAATATCCTTAAACTTCTTATCAGCATTTTCAGTAACAGAGCATGTATTGATCACATACATATCTGCTTTTTCAGAGAAATCTATACGATCAAACCCTTCATCTTTAAAATTTCTAGCAATAGTTGAAGTTTCACTAAAGTTAAGTTTACAACCTAAGGTATAAAATGCGACTTTTTTTCTAGGATTCATTCTTGTACTTTTGACAAATGCCCATATTAATTTTGGACTGCAAAAATACAAACTATTATCCATTTCAAAAAAGTAGATGAAAAACAAAACCATTAAAGGATTTTATTTAATCACAGTGATTAGTAGCTTAGTGATTTTATTTTCATGTCATCATGATCGAGAGACAGAGAATGATCATCTTGTTTTTAGGTATAACGAACATAGTAATATTGCCACATTGGATCCTGCATTTGCAAGTAACCCACAGTTAATCTGGCCAACTAATCAAATTTTTAATAGTTTAGTTCAATTAGACAGCCAATTGAATGTTAAACCCGATATCGCTCAAAGTTGGGATTACAACGACAGTACTCTAACCTATACATTTAACTTAAGAGAAGATGTTTATTTTCATAAAAGTATCGTATTTGTTAACAACCATAAAGATTCTACGAGGATTGCAACAGCCTACGATTTTGAATATAGTTTTAATAGATTGTTAGACGAAAAAGTAGCAGCAAGAGGAAGATGGGTTTTAAATAATGTAAAACAATTTTACGCCAAGAATAATTCTACATTTATCATACAACTAAAAAAACCATTCCCAGCTTTTCTAGGATTGTTGTCTATGCGCTTCTGTTCTGTAGTACCTAAAGAAGCTATTGATTATTATGGAAATAATTTTCGTTCAAATCCTATTGGTACGGGTCCTTTTGTCATGAAACTTTGGGAAGAAAATGTAAAATTAGTATTAAGAAAAAACTCTCTTTATTTTGAAAAAGATGAAAAGGGCGAGCAACTCCCCTATTTAGAAGCTATTGCAATTACTTTTTTACCAGATAAACAAAGTGAATTTCTTCAATTTGTTCAAGGGAAATTAGATTTCATTTCAGGTTTAGATAATTCATATAAAGATGACCTAATAACCACTAAGGGAAAGCTTCAAAAAAAATATGAAAATAAATTTAATATGATAACCAGTCCCTATTTAAATACCGAATATCTCGGTTTTTTCATGGGATCTAACTCCTCAGAAATTCAATCAAAGAAAATAAGACAAGCAGTCAACTACGGTTTTAATCGTGATAAAATGATAACTTATTTAAGAAATGGAATTGGAATACCTGCAAAAAACGGTTTTATTCCAAAGGGATTACCAGGTTTCAACGAATTAGACGGATTTACCTATCAACCTTTAAAAGCCAGAGACCTAGTAAGCCAATACATCAAAGAATCCGGGAATAAAAATCCATCTATTAGTATTGGAACCAATAGCCAATATCTAGATTTATGTGAATATATTCAGAGAGAATTAGAAAAAATCGGCATTAAAGTAATCATTGATGTGGTACCTCCTTCTACACTACGACAACTAAAATCATCCGGAGAATTAGACATTTTTAGGGCTAGTTGGATTGCTGATTATCCTGATGCTGAAAATTATTTATCACTATTTTATAGTGAAAATTTCACGCCAAATGGACCCAATTACACTCATTTTAAAAATAGTACTTATGATAGCTTGTATATATCTTCATTATCTGTTTCCAATATAGATGATCGAAAACTATTGTATGAAAAAATGGATTCAATTATAATTAATGAAGCGCCAGTGGTTCCTTTGTATTATGATATGGCAGTGCGATTCGTAAATAAAAAGGTGACTGGACTTGGAATAAATCCACAAAACTTTCTAGTTCTTAAACGAGTTAAAAAATCGAATTAATCTTTACGCCAACGCTTTGTTTCCTCAAATATATACTCTAATATTTGACGATCTATTTCTGTAAACAACTCATTTCTTCTTTCCATAACAACTTTTGCAACTTCAAATGCTTTTACAGTTTTGTAAGTAATCATTCCTGAATACCCTCCCCAACTAAAACTTGGTATAAAATTTCGAGGAAAGCCACTGCCAAAAATATTGGCACTTACCCCTATTACGGTTCCCGTATTAAACATAGTATTTATTCCACACTTACTATGATCGCCCATCATCAAACCACAAAACTGTAGTCCAGTTTTAGCAAATCCTTCAGTTTCATAATCCCAGAGACGCACCTCTGCATAATTATTTTTAAGATTAGAGTTGTTGGTGTCTGCACCTAGATTGCACCATTCTCCTACAACTGAATTCCCTAAAAATCCATCATGCCCTTTATTAGTATATCCAAAAATCACACAGTTATTAATTTCTCCTCCCATTTTAGAAAAAGGACCTATGGTAGTGGGCCCATATATTTTAGCCCCCATCTTAATAGTAGCATTATTACACAAGGCAAATGGCCCTCGAATCAAAGAACCTTCCATAATTTCTGAATCTTTTCCTATGTATATAGGACCATCCGTAGCATTTAGAGAACATAAAGGTAAAACAGCACCTTCTTCAATAAAAATTTGTGATTCATTTAATACATTCGTAGTCTCAGGAATTGGTTGAGAATCTCTACCAGAGGTTAACAATTGAAAATCTTTTTTAATTGCTTCTCCATTAAATTTAAAAATATCCCAATTATGTTCAATTTTAATAATATCCTTGAAGCTGTATTCTATAACATCGTAAGTTTCAAAATTTACCTCTTGGTCTTTTTTTGCAAAAAAAGCAACAGGTTCGTTATTTAAAAAGATTGCTTTATTTTCAGAAAGGTTACTAACCATGTTAACTAAGTTCTCTGACGGAATAATAGAAGCATTGATAAATACATTGTCATTGAATTCTACCATTGGAAATTTATCAACTAAATAATCTTCGGTAACTGAAGACGTAGTGTATCCTAACATTCTCTCCCATTTTTCACGAATAGTTAATATCCCTACCCTTAAATCTGCAACAGGACGGGTATAAGTAAAAGGTAATAGTTGATTACGAACGCTTCCGTCAAAAAGTATGTAATTCATAAAATAAATTAAATTAGAGATTTTAATAAAACCCCCGATTATAAAAATCAAAGCTAAATAAAAAAGCCTTTGATTTCTCAAAGGCTTATAAAAATATTATTAAAGCAAAGTTATTTCTTAAATTTTGCGTATTTGGTCTTAAATTTATCGATACGTCCAGCGGTATCAATTAATTTTTTCTTTCCAGTGTAAAAAGGATGTGATGTTCTTGAAATTTCCATTTTTACTAAAGGATATTCAACACCGTCTACTTCAAGTGTTTCTTTAGTTTCTGCAGTAGATTTAGTAATAAATACATCTTCATTGGACATGTCTTTAAAAGCTACCAATCTATAATTTTCTGGGTGAATTCCTTTTCTCATAACCTTTTTTCCTAAAATTTGGAAATTTTTTATTAAACTTTTTATAGAAACCTTTTTTAAGATTTCAGTTTGCAAATTTAATCAATTAAAGATAATCTACAATAAAATTATTATTTTTTTTACGTAGCAACCAAAACTCTTTAAACCCCTTAATTTATCTTACTTAATAGATGATTATCACAAACTATTTAATAATTTATTTGTAACGTTTTCATATATTTGTTAACTAACTTCCTGACAAATTTAACTTAATCTAAATTATAAAATAAAAATTCATGGAAAATCAAAAAGCATCAATTAAAAAAATTGCACTTAATTATGGTGGTATTTGGGGAGTATTAACAATTGCGTTATCCGTTATTGCTTATGTTACAGATAATTATTTGGAAAGACCCATGTGGCTTACCATAACAGGATCAGCTATAATGTTGGGTATTATCGTTTATGGTTTAAAAGCCTTTAAATTAGAAAATGAGGGATTTCTTTCTGTTTCAGAATCTCTGAAAACAGGTTTAGCAATTTCATTAATTGCAGCAATTATAGGTACTATTTACAATTATGTATTTATGACTTTTATTGAGCCTGATTTTGTAAGTCAATCTATTGAAATAGCTAGAGAACAAATGCTATCTCAAAATCCCGATATGACCCAAGAACAAATGGATATGGCAATGGGAATTACTGAAAAAATGATGACACCTACTATAATGGCTGCTATGGGTATTATATTTACCTTGTTTTTAGGCTTTATAGTATCTTTAATAGCTGGTTTGTTTATGAAAGAAAATCGTCCAGAGCATTAGTCAATAGTAAATATGGATATTTCTATTATTATTCCTCTTCTTAATGAAGAAGCGTCCTTAAATGAGTTACATCAATGGATTTCGAAAGTAATGAAGTCTAATGGTTATTCGTACGAACTCATTTTTATTGATGATGGAAGTAAAGATCTATCCTGGAGTATCATCACTAAATTGGCAAGTGAAAATACTGAAGTTAATGGAATTCGTTTTTTAGAAAATTTTGGTAAATCGCAAGCCTTACACGCAGGTTTCGCAAAAGCAAAAGGAGATGTAGTCATTACAATGGATGCTGACTTGCAGGACAATCCCGAGGAAATAACAGCTTTATATAAAATGGTGCATGAAGATGGTTATGATTTGGTTTCTGGATGGAAAAAAATAAGATACGATTCTAAGTTAGCTAAAAACTTACCTTCTAAACTTTTTAATTTTGCGGCCAGAAAAACTTCTGGAGTACAACTGAATGATTTTAACTGTGGTTTAAAAGCCTACAGAAATGAGGTAATCAAAAATATTGAGGTTACTGGAGAAATGCATCGATACATACCTGTTCTTGCCAAAAATGCAGGTTTCAGTAATATTGGAGAGAAAATTGTTAAACATCAAGCTAGAAAATATGGAGAAACAAAATTTGGTATGGAGCGTTTTATAAGAGGATTTTTAGACTTAATAACCATATCTTTTATTTCAAGGTTTGGAAAAAGACCAATGCATTTTTTTGGAGCATGGGGAGCTCTTATGATAGTAGTGGGATTTTTGTTTGCTTTCTACCTAGGTATTGATAAGCTATTTCTAAATCCTTCAGGAAGGTTAATAACAGAGAAACCTCAGTTTTACATAGCATTAACTTCCATGATATTAGGTTCACAATTTTTTGTTGCTGGTTTCCTAGGAGAATTAATTTTACGCAGTAAAAAAGACACTAAAAATTATATCATCAAAGAGAATATTTAACAACTAAAATCGTTAAAATTCTTATAATAAAAATCGTTGTGCCCCTCATAAACAACTATTTTTGCACAAAGAAAAATTTGATAATGATTTACATTGACCCTAAAATACTTGAGCGAGTAAACGTTTGGCTCACTCCTACATTTGATACCGAAACACAGCATACTATAAAAAATTTAATTGCTCGCGAACCTGAAACACTGGAAGAAAGTTTTTATAAAAATCTTGAATTTGGAACCGGTGGAATGCGAGGAATTATGGGTGTTGGTGATAATCGAATTAATAAATATACCTTAGGAAAAAATACTCAAGGCCTGTCTAATTATTTAAAAAAACAATTTCCAAAACAAGAAATTAAAGTTGCAATAGCTTATGATTGTAGAAATAACAGTAAAACTTTAGCAAAACTAGTAGCCAATGTGTTTTCTGCCAATGATATACAAGTTTATCTTTTTTCAGACCTAAGACCTACTCCCGAATTATCGTTTGCTGTAAAACATCTAGATTGTCAATGTGGTATTGTATTAACAGCTTCACATAATCCTCCAGAATACAACGGATATAAAGTGTATTGGGAAGATGGCGGACAATTAGTACCTCCTCAGGATAAAGAAATTATCGCAGAAATTAATCGTTTAAAATATTCAGAAATTAAATTTGAGGTTAACCATAACTTAATAAGCTACATAGACAAGGAAGTAGACGAGGCCTTTGCTAAAGCCTCTATTAAAAATGGAAGTTTTGGAATACCACAAGGCATCAAAAATAACTTGAATATTGTTTTTACCTCTCTTCACGGCACTTCAATTACTATGGTTCCGAAAGTATTGCAAGAAGCCGGTTATAAAAATGTTTCGATAGTAAAAGAACAAGCGCTTCCTGATGGAGATTTTCCAACAGTAAAATCTCCTAATCCAGAAGAACCTGAAGCCTTAAAAATGGCAATAGATCTTGCCATAAAACAAAATGCAGATATTGTTGTGGGTACAGATCCTGATTGTGACAGACTAGGAATAGCAGTTAAAAATACTACTGGAGAATATACTTTGCTTAATGGCAATCAAGCAATGCTTATTAAAACTCATTTTTTGTTAGAAAAATGGAAAAAAGAAAATAGACTTAATGGAAAACAATTTGTAGCCTCTACGATAGTTTCAACTCCGATGATTCAAAAAATTGCTGAAAATTATAAAGTGATTTACAAAGAAGGGTTAACTGGCTTTAAATGGATTGCGAAGATGATTAAAGATTTTCCTGAACTTGAACACATTGGTGGTGGAGAAGAAAGCTTTGGTTATTTAGTAGGCGACTTTGTTCGCGATAAAGATGCGGTAACTGCAACCCTATTAATTTGTGAGATAGCTGCACAAACAAAACAACATGGAGGTAATCTACTCTCCTACTTAGATGAACTATATCTGAAATATGGATATTACCAAGAACATTTAATTTCTATTGTAAAAAAAGGAAAAAAAGGAGCTGAAGAAATATCACAAATGATGAAAAACTTCAGAGAAAATCCATATACTGAAATTGCTGGTCAGAAAGTTGTCCGTATTGAAGACTATCAGAAAAGTGAATCTAAAGATTTAGTTAACAATTCTACTATTCTAATTGACATACCAAAATCTAACGTTCTCATATTTTATACAGAAGACGGGAGTAAGATAGCGATGAGACCAAGTGGAACAGAGCCGAAAATAAAGTTTTATATTAGCGTAAATTCAAAATCTAAAAATTGCGTAGTTGCCCAAAAAACCAATCAAGAAAAATTAGAAGCAATTATCTCAGTTTTAAAAAATAATTAATGCAGTATTTTAAAAAAATAATTCAATTTGCTTTACCCTACAAAAGGTTTGCATTTTTAAACATTATTTTTAATGTTTTTTATGCATTATTTAGCGCTTTATCATTCATTGCACTGATACCTATGTTGGATGTATTGTTTGAACAAGATAAAATTAAGGCTATCAAAGAACCAACTTACACGGGTATGCTGGACATTAAAGATTACTTCAAGGATTACTTATCATTTAAAGTCCATGATTTTGCGCAAGACGATGCTTCACGGGCCTTATTATTAGTGATTTCTCTGGTCATCCTTTTATTTCTACTAAAAAATATATTCAGATATCTTGCAATGTATGCTATTACATTTTTAAGAAATGGTGTTTTAAAAGATATTCGGAATGAACTCTACAAAAAAACCGTAAATCTGCCCATCTCTTTTTTTTCAGAAAAAAGGAAAGGAGACATTTTAGCAAGAACTGGAACCGATGTTTTAGAGATACAGCACTCATTTTTATCGGTATTAGAATTACTATTTAGAGAACCATTAACTATCATTTTTACAATAATAATGATGTTAATAATTAGCCCTAAACTTACACTCTTTGTTTTTATTTTTATTCCAATATCAGGTTTTATTATTTCTAGAATTGGGAAAACTTTAAAAAAGAAATCTGATCAAGTTCAAAAAGAACAAGGTGTGTTTTTGTCTACACTAGAAGAAACTTTAGGTGGGTTAAAAATTATTAAAGGTTTTACTGCAGAAAAACTTTTTAGGGAGAAGTTCGAAGAATCTACCTCAAAATTCTATAGATTTTCAAATACCCTTTTAAACAGACAAAATCTTGCCTCTCCTACCAGTGAATTTTTAGGTATTTCCGTGATAGCAATATTATTATGGTATGGAGGAAAAATGGTTTTAATAGATGGTACATTGGACAGTAGTTCATTTATTGCCTATATGGGACTTGCATACAATATATTAACTCCAGCAAAAGCAATCAGTAAAGCTAGTTATTCTGTAAAAAAAGGGAATGCAGCTGCAGAACGAGTTTTAGAGATTTTAGAAACAGAATCAAATATTACAGACCTACCAGATGCTCAAGACAAAACAAAATTTAGTACAGAAATAGAAATCAAAAATATTTCTTTTAAATATCAAAATGATTTTGTTTTGAACGACTTTTCGCTAAAAGTACCTAAAGGTCACACCGTTGCTTTAGTAGGTCAAAGCGGTAGCGGAAAAAGCACGATTGCTAATTTAATTACTAGGTTTTATGATGTAAACAAAGGCTCTATTAACATCGACAACTTAAATATTAAAAAAATTACTCAAAATTCACTTCGTAAGTTATTAGGCTTAGTTACTCAGGATTCTATTTTATTTAACGATACTGTTAAAGGAAATTTATTAGTAGCAAAACAAAATGCATCAGACCAAGAAATCATCGAAGCACTTAAAGTCGCTAATGCCTGGGAATTTGTTGAAAATTTAGCGGAGGGTATATATACCAATATTGGAGATTCGGGAAATAAGCTGAGTGGAGGGCAAAAACAACGCTTGAGTATAGCTAGGGCTGTTCTTAAAAATCCTCCTATTATGATATTAGATGAAGCTACTTCAGCATTAGACACGGAAAGCGAGCAACTAGTACAAAAAGCTTTGGAAAATATGATGAAAAACAGAACTTCCATAGTAATTGCTCATCGATTGTCTACAATTCAAAAAGCAGACAACATCATAGTTTTAGCCAAAGGTGAAATCGTTGAACAAGGAAAACACGAAGAATTACTTGAGAATAAAGGAGTCTATTATAATCTTGTTAAAATGCAATCTCTTTCCTAATATTTCTAATACACTAAGATTCAATTGGAGTCATTTTATTTCATTCTGTAATTAAAAATAGTTGTTTGTTTTTTAAACTATTTAAATAATGTTTAGTCATACATTTAAACAAACTCATTAAATGATTGATGAAAAAGAATTAATCATAGCATTAAAATCTCAAAACGAATGCGAAAGGGCATTCCGAGTTTTAGTTAATCTGTATAAAGAACGCCTGTATTGGCATATCAGAAAAATAGTCTTAAATCACGAAGACACAGATGACATTCTCCAAAATACATTTATTAAAATCTATAAAAACATCCACAAATTTGAGGAAAAAAGTAAATTATATACTTGGATGTACAGGATAGCAACGAATGAATCTATTACTTTTTTAAATAAAAAGTCAAAAAAGAAAAACATTACAATCGAAGAAGTAAAAAATCAGTTGATTGAAAATTTAGAAAGTGATATTTATTTTGAGGGAAATCAAATTCAAATTTTATTTCAAAAAGCTATAAATACATTGCCACAGAAACAACAATTAGTTTTTAATATGAAATATTTTGAAGACCACACGTACGAAAACTTATCAGAAATATTAGAAACTTCTGTAGGAGGACTTAAAAGCAGTTATCATATAGCTGTAAAAAAAATTACTGCCTACATAAAATTAAATGAAACTATTTAATATCAATTTAGTCCAATAAAAGTGAAAAGGAGAGAAAACATAGATGAATTTAAGGTTCCTACTAATTATTTTGATGAATTTGAAAACCATTTACTTAACAAAATAAATGAAGAAGTTCTTCCTAAGAATATTGGTTTTAAAACTCCTCCAGGATATTTTAACAAATTAGATGCCAAGATAAAAAGAAAAAATAACAGCAAATCAAAAGAAGGGAAATTGATTCCTGTAGTCTCAAAAAAAAAATTCATATATGCAGCTTCATTAGCAGCCATAGTCATATTAGTCTTTTCTGTTATAAAAGACACGACTCGTTTTTATACGCTTGAAGAAATTGAAATCAGTAACATAGAAAATTTTATTAATGAAGGAAACATCCAATTAAAACAACATGAAATATCTATCTTATTTACAGATGAAATATTAAATAATATGACCAGTAATCAAAGTCGGCTATCTGGAAATCAGTTAGAAAATTATCTTCTTGAAAATATAAATGATCTTAACGCCTTGTTACCATATTAACTTTAAAAAATGAAAAATGAAAAACTTAATAATAATACTAATAATAGCTTTTAGTTCAATCAGTACAACTATTTATGCCCAAAATCCAGATAAAAAATTACATGATGAACGTGGGAAAAAAAATGAAAAAATAAAAACATTAAAAATTGCTCATATAAGCAATGAGTTAAATTTAACGACAGAAGAAGCTGAAAAATTTTGGCCAATTTACAATGAACACGAACGTTCAATGATGAATATTAGACATGAACTAAGAAGTAAAAGCAAATTTAGACCTGACAGTGCTGAGAAACTCACTGACGATGAGGCAAACGAACTTATTGAAAGCATACTTTCAATGAAAACAGCCGAATTAACTTTTCAGAGGGAATTAATTTCAAATTTAAAGGGTGTAGTTCCTCCAGTAAAAATTCTTAAGCTAGAGCGCGCTGAAAGAACCTTTAGAGAAATGTTAATCAAAGAGTTAAGAGATCGAAGACAGGAAAAAAGAAAAAAATAACCAAAAAGATAGCTATCGTTTATTTTTATTTAAAAATCAGTTTTGAAATTTTATTTTTACCAGAGGCAAATGCTAGGGTATCATTAACAAATTCAATGGCGTAAAAACCTTCTTTAGATAATTCTACCCATGAGTTACCACTATCATTACTATAAGATATTCCTGGAGATCCAACTGCAACAATTTCACTTCCATTAGTTCCTGGAATAAATTTTACCGAGGAACGATATCCAGGGCCGCTCCCATTACTTAAAAGTCTCCATGTTTTTCCACCATCATTGGTGATGGCCTTATTTCCTTCGTTAAATTCTTTGCGATCCCAGTTTCCACCGAAAATAATCCCTTTTTGGTCATCGTAAAAGTCAACACTATAAATACCCGTCATACTCGCACCCTGAATTATTGGAGTTTCATATACTTTCCAAGTATCACCTCTGTCGAAAGAATGAAATACTCTTGCTTTTTTTCCACCTGTTACTATCCATACATTGTTTTTATAAATAGAAATATTAGAGTTACTAGCAGCAAAAGCAGCTTCACCAACGGCTGTTTTAGGCAAATTATCACATGATAATTTCTTCCAAGTATTACCTCCATCTCTAGTTATGATTATTGATAAACAGTCATCTGTTGGGTCTCCCATCGCTATACCTTCTTTATCATCCCAAAATTTGATAGCATCATAAAAAACGTGTGCTCCTTTTTCTATATATACTTCTTCGATATTTGTTGCCACATTCCCATCAAATCCAATTTTGTACAAAACAGCAGGGTTTTCTATACTTAAAACAAAGACCGCATTTTTTATAACTGCAATAGCTCTAAAGTTTAATAAAATATCTTCATATTTTATATTAGTTATTTTTGGAGATTCATTATCGATAAAACCAATTCTACCATTATTTGCTGCAAACCAAATCTTATCCTTAGCGATAGGTTCAATGGCACGAATACTTAAACTGTCAGAAAAAACCTGTTTTATAGTGACCGAACTAAATTCTTTCGAGTTATTCAAGTTGCAACTAATTAACAGGGATAATATTAAAATCATTGAGTAAACTCGCATTGTTATTTTTTTTTCAAAAGTAACAAATCTATACAGCTTAAAACAATACCTTTGCAAACTATAATAAAACTATGAAACTACACCGTAATTTAGTATTTGCCACTATTGATTCGCTTCATTTAATTTTCAATGAAAATAAGCAGGCAGATAAGGTATTAAAAAATACGCTAAAACGTGATAAACGATGGGGAGCTAGAGATAGAGGTTTCATAGCTGAAACTACTTATGACATCGTTCGATGGAAGCGACTCTATTCAAAGATTGCTGAAGTAAAAGAACCTTTCAATAGAGCAAATCTATTTCGACTTTTTACTGTTTGGGCTACATTAAAAGGTATTCAAATTCCAGATTGGCCTCAATTTGAAAATACACCAACAAGAAAAATAAAAGGAAAATTCGATGAATTTTCAAAAATTAGAAAATATAAAGAATCCCTACCGGATTGGTTAGATGATTTAGGGCAAAAAGAATTAGGAAAAAAATGGGATAAAGAAATTCACTCTTTAAATCAATTAGCCGATGTAATATTGAGAGTAAATACTTTGAAAACTACCAAAGAAAAATTACAAAATAATTTACAGGAACTTGAAATTGAAACAGAAAATATTAAAGGGTATCCTCAGGCATTAAAACTTGTAAAACGAACCAATGTGTTTGTTACTGAAGCTTTTAAAAATGGCTGGTTTGAAGTTCAAGATGCTTCTTCACAAAAAGTAGCTAAATTTTTAAATCCAAAACCCGGGACTAGAGTTGTTGATACCTGTGCTGGAGCTGGTGGAAAAAGTTTACATATAGCCGCCTTAATGGAGAATAAAGGGCAAGTTATTGCACTAGATATCTACGAAAATAAGTTGAAAGAATTAAAAAGAAGAGCAAAAAGAAATGGTGCTCACAATATAGAAACGAGAACAATAGACTCTAGCAAAGTCATTAAAAAATTAATCCACAAAGCTGATAAAATACTAATTGATGCTCCTTGTTCAGGAATTGGGGTCTTAAAAAGAAATCCAGATTCTAAATGGAAACTACAACCAGAATTTCTAGAAACTATAAAAAATACCCAAAAAGAAATATTAGATTCGTATTCAAGAATAGTAAAACCCGGAGGGCAAATGGTCTACGCCACGTGTTCTATCTTACCCTCTGAGAATGAAAAACAAGTTCAAGATTTTTTAGAAAGAAAGTCTGGTAAAGATTTTAAATTTGTGAAGGAAGAAAAAGTTTTTCCCAGCGAAAGTGGATTTGATGGATTTTATATGGCTTTACTCCAAAAAAACATAACTTAAATTAATCAATATGAAAAAAATTACACTAATCTTACTATTTTTTGTTCAAATTTTATTTGCACAGCAGCCCTACTACAATGACGTTAACCTATCATTAGCAGGACAAGATTTATATTTAGAATTACAATCTAAAATTGCAATTAACAACCCTACCTTCACCTATGGTGATGTAAGAGATACGGTAAAGATCACTGATGAAGATCCAGATAATAATTCTGACGTTTTGTTAGTTTATGGTTATGATAATTCTGGAAGTTGTACAACTGACAGATCAAGAGATAAAGACGATTTTGGAGGAACTAATTGTGAATACAATAGAGAGCATGTTTTTGCAAGATCTAATGCCAATCCAGAGATGGGTAGTGCAAGTAATAGTTCAACGGGTATCATCGCCGATCCACATAATCTAAGACCTAGCGATCAGCAAATGAACGGAAATAGAGGAAATTCTAAATTTGGTGCTGGTACTGGAGATGCAGGTAATACTGGCGGAACTTGGTATCCAGGAGACGAATGGAAGGGAGATATTGCTAGAATGATGATGTATATGTACACTAGGTATGGTACTCGATGTTTACCAACCTTAAATGGATCTGGAGCTACCCAACCCAATAACGAAATGCTTCAAGTATATTTACAATGGAACGCAGAAGATCCAGTAAATGAATTTGAAGATCAACGTAACCCCTATTTAGAAACGGAGTATGGCAACAGGAATCCTTTTATAGATAATCCATACCTAGCTACACTTATTTGGGGCGGAGAGCCTGCAGAAGATCGCTGGGGAATATTATCTTTAGATGTCAACGTATTTGAAGACCTTACAATCTATCCAAATCCTGCTGATAAAGTAGTATGGGTTCAAAATTCAACAATTATTGATGATGGAACTGTTATCATATATGATTTACTTGGAAAAGAAATCTATAAAGAGCCTTTTACAACGGACAAAAAAGAAATAAATACCAGCTCATTTTCTAGAGGAGTTTACTTATTGAAAGTAATTTCAAATAATGCTGAAATCATCAAAAAAATTATTATCAATTAATATTCTTATTATAAAATTAAAAAGCGTTTTCATTATTTGAAAACGCTTTTTTTATTAACTAAACAGTGATGTACTATTTCACAATTACTCTTCCTGTTTTATAAGTAGTTGTGTTTTGCCCGCCTACTTTTACTACATAAACTCCTGCAGCTGCGCTAGATAAGTTTAAATTCATTTTATAAGTACCGCCATCATTCTGAGCTAACTTAAAGCCTAGTTGTTGTCCTAACATGTTATATACTGCAACATAAACTTTACCATCGTATTCGGTATTTAAAGTAACTTCAAATTGATTATTATCTTGCGAAGTTATGATCAATTCAGAATTGGTAATCTCCATATCTAATACCCCTAAAGCACCAATATTTGCAGAATAGTCCTCTGTTTCTCCATATTGTGTCTCTTCACAAGGATCATTGGGAACTTCTTCTTGCCAATTCGTTTTTGCTCTCATTCGATGCATTCCTATTGAAGCACCTTCAGGAATCACTAGATCTATAGTTTCTGTATAGGTTCCTGCACCCGATCCCGGGGCTATAATAAAATTAGGAACTACAACTTCATCACTCGTAAAATTTGAATCATCATTAAAATCAATCCAAACCTTTACATGCTGATCTCCATAACCAGTAGTCACAGTTAAACTATAAGTCATGTCTTCGTCAAAATAAGCTACTTGATCAGTAAAATCTCCATAGCCTTCACATGCAGAAGGGTTATTAATTTCTCCAACACTAAACAATTGAAAACCGTCACCAAAAGAGCAATCACTGCCTGGTTGACAAAGTACATTTTCAATCGAAATAGTAGTTTCATCATTAGTCTGATCGTCATCACCATTCAATGAAGTTTGGACAACTATATCATAGATTCCGAGTTCGGAAAAATCTGCTTGTTCTGTGAAACTATATGATACAATTTCTTCAGAACCAATCGGACCAGCAAACGTTTCTATAACTGGATCACCTCCGTTTACAGTATAAGAAACATTAAAATTAGACTGTTCTTCAGCACCATAATTTTTAATGGTAACCGATATAGTCTCAATTCCTAAGCCAGACCCTGTTTCAGGAGCTGTAATTTCTTGAGCACCTACATCAATTGCCAATAGATGAGTAACTTCCTTTATATAAGGATCATTCGATTCAAATTCATCACCCGTTAAATTAGATTTAACCTCTATAGTATAGGTTTGTCCTGCATTGGATAAGTCTATAGTTTGATTAAAAACATAATTTTCTACTTCATTAGGTATAATAGTTCCAATATAGGTTTCTGTGGCAACTAAATTACCGTCTACAAACAGTTCTAAAGGAATATCAGATTGAGGATCTAAACCATAGTTTCTGATACTTACTTCGACAGTCTCTATAGTTGTTAAAATACCATTTGTTGGGTTAATGATGTTGTTAACACCTACGTCTTGAGCAAAACCACTACTCAACGAAAATGAAGCTACTTGAGTTCTCCACTGGTTATTGGCAGAAAAATATTCTGCAGTATGCCAAAAAGTAAAATTATTTGGATCCATAGTTAAATGTGAATAGTCACCAAACCTATTGGTAGTTGTTTGTACCCCAACTCCATCAACAATAGTTGTTTCCGCTATGGTCATTTCCCCTAAAGCATCACCATCATACCTACCTGTATATCTAATCCCTGCAGGTAATGTAGCACTTGCTATATTAAATGCCAGACCAATATTTCCGGCAGCGTCCATAGCAGCACTTCCCATAAATCTACTATTATCGTCTGCTGGAGCATACGTTCCTTCTTGAAAAACTTCCCAAGGATTGGTAGCATCGTTTCTAAGTTCTATCCATCTTATTCCAGCATTAGTTCCATCGACATTATCATTAAATGTAATGACCCAAGAATTATGCGTACCAAAACTTCTATAATTAGCTGCATAAGATATTACTCCCGTAATCATATCAATTTTTTGGCCAGTTCCTGGTTGTGCAACGTCACCAGATCCAAAAGGAGCAAAATAGGCATTAAAGGGATCGGTAGGGATTTCTAATGGAGAAGAAATTGTTGAATTAGATGGCGTATCAAAATCTACATCAATTTCCCAGACTTTTAAGTGATCATAAGTAATACCTCCCCAACCATCATCTTGTAAATAGACAATATAGCCTGGTAGGTCTTCTGGATATTCAATCCCTGTAAGATTTGCTGGTTCTGGACTTAAAACAGTATTGGAATTTTCAGTATTTCCTGGCAATGGAAATCCAATAATTTGTGGATCTGGGTCTCCAGCTAAAATAACGTCTCTTTCTATAGCATAGACTTTATTTGCACCGCCTTTATTAGCTGTAAGGTAATAAGCATCAGGCCAAATACTATAATGAGGATAATCTGGAAATGAATCAAATGAATATTGATAAACATGATAGGCTCCTGTAGGGTCATTGGTCACTGATACACCAATGGCTAAACCATTACTAACCGAACCAAATTCGCTAACAAAATAACGATCAGCTAGTTGATCATATAATACGATTGGATCACCTGAGTTTGAACCTATACCTAAAAAAGCACCTAATGATGTTGGACCTACTAATAAATTTCCAGTTTTATCAAATATTTTTACACTCGAGTTAACCGCATGAACATAATGATCAGGTCCTGCAGCTCCAGATGGATCTGGAGGAGTAAAACCAGTGTTGTCGAAACCAACAAAATTTTGTTCTAAAGCATATGAATAAATACCACCTATTCCATCTTGAAAATTGGTATTGATATCATTATAAGGCAATGCGTTTTGATTTACCTTTTCATTAATTCGTGATTTATTTTCAACAATAGTCATTGTTTTTGGACTGCTGGCATCGTATTCTATAGTTGGAAAATCTCTTAGGGGTATGGTGGTACCCATATAAGTTCCCTGAATAAATTCAGTAGCAGTAAAGGAATCTTGAGCATTTACAACACCTCCCAAAAGGATAGTAATAATACACACAAAAATGTTTTGTCTTTTCATAATTTTTCTATTTTTTTTTATAATTTAGTTTAAAATAATGTATTATAAAAAAGTTATTAAATGGTATCGTTTTCCTTCTATTACCTTCTAAAAAATAAGTACATTTGTTATCTTGAAACCTGTGAAATTAATTTGGTATGATTCACTTTTTTGGAGAGGTAAAAAAAACAGTTTTTACTGTCCAAACCTCAACACCACTCTCTAAACTAGATATTCAAAAACTAGAATGGTTATTTGGAAATCAAAGTAAAATTGAAGAATCCGTCATAACGGATTTTTTTATTGGACCACGAGCAACAATGATAACTCCTTGGAGCACCAATGCTGTTGAAATCACACAAAACATGGGAGTTGAAGGGATTATTCGTATCGAAGAATATTATCATACTACTAAAGAATCTTCAGATTTTGACCCTATGCTTTCTCAAAAGTATTTTAGTTTAACTCAAGATATTTTCACCATAAATATTCAGCCTGAAGAAGTGTTAGAGATTGACAATATTGCAACCTTTAACCAATCTGAAGGATTAGCTCTTAATGATGAAGAGGTTTCTTATTTAGAAAATTTATCTAAAAAAATTGATAGAAAACTTACAGATAGCGAAGTGTTTGGTTTTAGTCAAGTAAATAGTGAACATTGTAGACATAAAATATTTAACGGAAAATTTACTGTTGACGGAAAAGAAATGCCTTCATCTCTTTTTAAATTAATTAAAAAAACCTCTTCGTCTTCACAAACACTATTGTTTCCGCTTACAAAGATAATGTAGCGTTTATTGAAGGTCCCAAAGTATTACAGTTTGCTCCCAAAAGAGCTGACCATCCAGATTACTATGAAAATAAAAGTTTTAAAAGTGTTATTTCTTTAAAAGCTGAAACTCACAACTTTCCTACTACTGTTGAACCATTTAATGGGGCTGCTACAGGTAGTGGTGGGGAAATAAGAGATCGTTTAGCTGGAGGAAAAGGATCACTACCACTTGCAGGTACTGCGGTTTATATGACATCTTACTCAAGACTTAAAGAAAATCGTTTATGGGAAAACGCTGTGAAGGAAAGAAAATGGCTCTACCAAACCCCCATAGATATATTAATAAAAGCAAGTAATGGAGCTTCTGATTTTGGAAATAAATTTGGACAACCACTTATTACAGGGTCAGTTTTAACATTTGAAAATGAAACTAAAAATAGAAAATTAGCGTACGATAAGGTAATTATGCAAGCAGGTGGGATCGGCTACGGAAAATTTAATCAAGCACTTAAAGATACCCCTAAAAAAAATGATAAAATAGTAATTTTAGGAGGCGAAAATTATAGAATAGGTATGGGTGGAGCAGCAGTATCCTCAGCAGATACCGGTGAATTTTCAAGTGGAATAGAGCTCAATGCTATTCAACGTTCCAACCCTGAAATGCAAAAAAGAGCAGCCAATGCTATACGTGGTATGGTAGAAAGCGACACCAATACTATTGTATCTATTCACGATCATGGAGCTGGAGGACATCTAAATTGTTTAAGTGAATTAGTAGAAGAAACAGGTGGAAGTATCGATTTGGATAAATTACCAGTTGGTGACCCTACCCTTTCTGCTAAAGAAATTATTGGTAATGAGTCTCAAGAAAGAATGGGATTGGTAATTGGAGAAAAAGACATTGATAAATTAAAACGAATTGCTAAAAGAGAACGCTCACCATTTTATGAAGTTGGGGAGGTTACTAACGACCACAAGTTTAAATTCGAAAGCAAAAAAACAGGAGAAAAACCAATGGATTTTGATTTAGAGGATATGTTTGGTAGTTCCCCAAAGACCATCATGAACGATGTGACCATTGAACGTGTTTATGATAGCCTTGTTTATTCTCCATCCAAAATAAAAGAATATTTATTAAATATACTTTCGCTAGAGTCTGTTGCTAGTAAAGATTGGCTAACCAATAAAGTTGATCGATGTGTTACTGGTAAAGTTGCGAAACAACAATGTGTAGGTCCATTACAAATACCCCTAAATAACTGTGGGGTTATGGCGCTAGATTATCAAGGGAAAGAAGGTGTTGCTACTTCCATTGGGCACAGCCCTATTTCTGCATTGATAGATCCAGTCGCTGGATCACGAAATTCGATTGCCGAAGCCTTAACTAATATTATTTGGGCACCTTTAGAGGAAGGATTAAAAAGTGTTTCACTTTCAGCAAATTGGATGTGGCCTTGTAACAATGAAGGTGAAGATGCCCGATTGTATAAAGCTGTAGAAGGAATTTCAGAGTTTGCTATTTCGTTAGGAATTAATGTTCCTACCGGAAAGGATTCTCTTTCGATGAAACAAAAGTATAAGGATGAAGAAGTCATTTCACCAGGCACAGTAATCATTTCTGCTGCAGGGCATTGCAACGACGTAAAAAAAGTGGTAGAACCTGTACTTCAAAAAAATGGTGATAGTATTTATTATATTAATATATCCAAAGATGACTTTAAATTAGGGGGATCCTCTTTTGCACAAACACTAGCTTCTATAGGCAATGAAGCACCAACGATTAAAGATGCTTCTTATTTGTCTACTGTTTTTAATAGTATTCAAAAATTAATATCAGACAATCAGATACTCGCAGGACACGATGTTGCCTCTGGAGGTTTAATTACAACGCTTCTTGAAATGTGTTTTGCTGACATAAATTTAGGAGCAAAATTAAATTTAACAGATTTAGGAGAAGAAGATTTAATTAAAATTTTATTTTCAGAAAATAACGGAATTGTTTTTCAAGGAAAAAAAGATTCAATAATTGAAGAAACCCTTGCTAATAACAACATTGATTTTATTAAAATTGGAACTGTTACTGAAACAGAATCGCTTCAAATTAAACACACAGACCAAAATTTAGAACTTAGCATTCCTGAAATGAGAAAAGTTTGGTTTGAAACCTCCTACTTTTTAGATCAAAAACAAAGTGGTGAAGTAAAAGCAAAAGAGCGTTTTGATAATTATACGAGGCAACCACTAAACTTTAAATTTCCAGATCATTTTACTGGAAAACTTCCCGTATTTGACAAAAATTATAGAAGACCAAAAGCAGCAATCATTAGAGAAAAAGGGTCAAATTCTGAACGCGAAATGGCAAATGCAATGTATTTGGCAGGTTTTGATGTTAAAGATGTACATATGACAGATTTAATAGAAGGTAGAGAAACTCTAGAAGATATTAAATTTATTGCAGCCGTAGGTGGTTTTTCTAATTCAGATGTTTTAGGATCAGCAAAAGGATGGGCAGGAGCTTTCTTATATAATAAAAAAGCAAAAAATGCACTAAAAAACTTTTTTGCCAAAGAGGACACCTTATCTCTAGGAGTATGTAATGGATGCCAATTATTCGTTGAATTGGGACTATTAAATCCAGAGCATAAAGAAAAGCCTAAAATGCTACACAATGATTCAGGTAAGTTTGAGTGTTCATTTACTTCTGTAGAAATTAAAAACAACAATTCGATCATGTTATCTTCTTTAGCCGGAACAAATCTTGGAATTTGGGCAGCCCACGGAGAAGGGAAATTTAGTTTTCCTAAGCCAGAAACCCATTACAATATTGTAGGAAAATATAGTTACGATGGCTTTCCGTCCAATCCAAATGGAAGTGATTTTAATACCGCAATGTTAGCGGATAGCACTGGAAGACATTTGGTGATGATGCCACACCTGGAACGATCAACTTTTTCATGGAACTGGGCTCATTATCCAAAAAATAGAAAAGATGAGGTAACGCCCTGGTTAGAGGCTTTTATAAACGCGAGAAAATGGTTGGAAAACAAAAATTAAATATACTTTAAAAATTACTCTATCATAGCTGAGCAATTTTGAACTTCTATTTTTATTTCAAAAATCTGAATAATTTTCATACTTTGCAGTTTATAATTAAACTTCATTTATATGAGCAGCATTAAGCGTCTTTTTGACTTTCCCTATTATCAGCTTGAAAATTATAATTTAGAAAAATCTTTAGTTTCTAAAAAGGAAGGAAAATGGATTGCCACATCTACTCAAGAATACATAGACAAAGCTAATGCAATAAGTAGAGGATTGATACAACTTGGAGTTCAACCTAATGATAAAGTTGCAATCATCTCCATGACCAACAGAACGGAATGGAATATTTGTGATATTGGTATTTTACAAACTGGAGCTCAAGACGTACCAATATATCCAACCATATCACAAGAGGATTACGCATATATATTAAATCACAGTCAGAGTGTTTATTGCTTTGTTTCCTGCGAGTTTGTTTTAGAAAAAATAAACAATATTAAAGATCAAGTTCCAAGTTTAAAAGGAGTTTATTCATTCGATACTATAGCTGGATGTAATCATTGGGAAAAATTATTAGCACTAGGAAAAGACGAAAGCTATCAGGATGAAGTAGAAAAAAGAAAAAACAATATTAAAGAGCTTGATTTAGCCACTATCATATACACTTCTGGTACAACAGGAAAACCTAAAGGTGTTATGCTATCACATAAAAACATAGTTAGTAACGCTATTAATAGTACCCACAGAATTCCCTTTGAATTGGGAAAATCTAAAGCATTAAGTTTTTTACCAGTTTGTCATATCTATGAACGAATGCTCTTGTATATGTATCAATATTGTGGGGTAAGTATTCATTTTGCTGAATCATTGGAAACAATTAGTGATAATCTTCAAGAGATCAAGCCTCAGGTGATGACAGCCGTTCCTAGATTATTAGAAAAAATTTATGATAAAATCTATGCAAAAGGAGCTGATTTAAAAGGAATTAAGAAGAAATTATTTTTTTGGGCCATTGAATTGGGATTAAATTATAAACCCTATGGAGAGAACGGATGGTGGTATGAATTTCAATTAAAAATTGCTAGAAAATTAATTTTTAGTAAATGGAGAGCAGCCCTTGGAGGTGAACTAGAAGTTGTAGCATCCGGTAGTGCAGCACTTCAAACTAGACTTGCGAAAGTTTTTAATGCTGCAGGTATTCCTATTATGGAAGGTTATGGCTTAACAGAAACGTCTCCTGTGGTCTCTGTAAACGACATGCGAAATAAACACTTTAGAATTGGTAGTGTTGGAAAGATCATTAAAGATACGGAAGTCAAAATAGCTGCTGATGGTGAAATTTTAGTTAAGGGACCACAAGTTATGATGGGCTATTATAAAGAAGAAGAATTGACCAATAAAGTTATTAAAAATGATTTTTTCCATACTGGTGATATAGGTGAAATAGATCAAGACGGTTTTTTGAAAATAACCGATAGAAAAAAAGAAATGTTTAAAACCAGTGGAGGAAAATATGTAGCACCACAAGTAGTTGAAAATGCAATGAAAGAATCATTTTTTATAGAACAAATTATGGTTATCGGAGATGGAGAAAAAATGCCGGCAGCTTTCATCCAACTAAATTTTGATTTTGTGAAGGATTGGGCTAAAAGAAAAGGTTTTGAAATCGGAACTAGTGCAGAAGAAATTATTAAAAATCCAAGATTACTTGATAGAATTCAGAAAGAAATAGATAATCATAACAAGCAATTTGGTAATTGGGAAAAAGTTAAAAAATTTGAATTAACTCCTGATATTTGGAGTATAGAATCAGGCCACCTTACTCCTACTATGAAATTAAAAAGAAAGGTCATTAAAGAAAAATACGCAAAACTCTACAGTCGTATTTATAGCCATAATTCATAAATAAAATTATTTTTAAATATAAATATTTTGCTCACTAAATTTAATATTTTAAATAATATTAATTAAAAAGTAGGGTATTTTATTTAATGGTTGTTTTATATGCAAAGGGGAGATTTTTGCTATGAAAAAGAAAATCTGTATTCCAAATTGGTTATTTAAAAAGCTATTATACTAATAATAGCTTTTTTTTTGGTTAAAAAAATCAGATCAAAACATTTGATAAAGTGTCGTAACTATCAACTGATCTTTACTGTTAACATTTAATTTCAATAGCTGCTTTTTGTCAATTGCTTTAAAATTAAAAGGCGCTGATGTAACATCCAAACCGCTATTCTTCTTTAAGCGAATTCCTTGACCTGAAATGATGTCAATATTTGGAATAAAATTATGTTTTGGTATGTGTTCTGTAATAATTACAAATTTAAATTGATACAGTTTGTTCAATATTTGCTGTACCTCGTCATTGGACAAATGTTGAAAAACTTGTCTGATAATTGCACAATCTCCAGCGGGAATAGAATCTTTAGCAAGATCTAAACATTTAAATTCTAGCTGTTTTTGATTAAATATTTTTTTATTGTGTAGGATCAGATCATTTACTATATCTACCCCGATATAGTTATTAGAGTATTTTACTAACTGTCTTCCAATATTAAAATCACCACAACCCAAGTCACAAACTACAGGTGGAATTGAAAACGACGATAAAAATGAAGAAACAACAGTTATATAGGGCTCAACATAGTTTGAATGATGAGAACCTTCACCAGAATAAAATTTCGTTTTATTAGCTCCCCATAAATTTAAATCATAAACTTGTTCCATAGCAGCTCTTGTTGCCCAGGGTGTCTTTATTTTTTTGTGACACATAAATCCACTTCTATATTTTAAATTAGATTTTCTGCTATTTTACGATTTGACCTCGATGTGGCTGTAGTAATTTCCGGTGAAGATCCATGTCTTTTTTATCAATAATCAAATAAGCTATGGTATACATTTCAGAAATTATTTGTTTTTCAATTTGATGATAGTCAAGTTTTTCTTTAGTAGCGTACTCTCTTAAATGAACACAATGATGTTCAGCAATTTTTAATGAATTTGGCCCCCTAAAATCCCATAGAAATTTTATTTTATTAGACATATTTTTATATTTATTTATTTGGATTAGATAATCATTTCATTACTTTCTTTGAATAAAAAGAAGCTAAAAAACCTCCAAAATATGCCATAGGCAAATAAGATAGTGTGAGGTCTAAAATTGTAAACCATTTTGGGCCAGGCAATAGATAATTAACTGCAAAACCACCTAATAAAAATAAGCCTCCTATGGTCATCGCTATTCTCATTTTATGACTCGATGCAATATTCCATGCTATAAAAGCTCCTAAAAAAGTTCCCAATGCGTGAGCCAAAAATGGAAATATAAAATATGAAGCATTTAATGTAGGGATCACTATTGCTAATTCCTCCATGCTATTCCTGTTTACACCTTTAATTGGAAATACTAAATTTCCAAGTTCAACCAGTCCCATATTTAATAAACTCCCAATAATCCAGCCAAGTATAACAGCAAAAATATTTTTTAGTATTCGTTTCACCATCCATTTTTTTTTTAAATATAAAAAAATAAAAATAAACATAAAATACTATGCGTGCATAGTATTTTGTTTGTACTTTTGACTTATGAAAGAAAAAACAATAGATTATCTCCTAAGATCTACTTGGATGGGTGTAACCAAAATGTATAATGAAGAAGCTGGAAAAAAAGGAAGTACCATGGCCACCGGATTTGCATTAATAAGTATTGATCCAGAGGAAGGAACTCCTTCTACCTCTTTGGGTCCTAAAATGGGAATTGAAGCTACCAGTCTTTCCCGAACATTAAAGGCTATGGAAGAAAAAGGACTTATCCATCGTAAACCCAATCCACTCGACGGCAGAGGAGTTTTAATTCATTTAACGCCATTTGGAGTCGAAATGAGAGATTTTTCAAAAAAAGTGGTGATTGGGTTTGACGAAGCGGTTAACAAAGCTGTATCACCAGAAGATTTAAAAGCCTTTAAAAAAGTAACTAACACGATTTTAGAATTAATAAATTCTAAAAAAATATACCTATAAGTTAAAATAGATTATCATATGTCTAAAAGAAGAATTAATAAAGTAGCCGTTATCGGTTCTGGAATTATGGGAAGCGGCATAGCATGCCATTTCGCAAATATTGGAGTAGAAGTTTTATTACTGGACATCGTTCCTTTCTCACTTACTGAAAAAGAAGAAGCAAAAGGACTTACACTCCAAGACAAAGTGGTCAGAAACCGACTCGTAAATGATGCATTAGCTACATCTATCAAGTCAAAACCAGCACCCCTATACCATAAAAAGTTCGCAAGCAGGATCACTACCGGTAATTTAGAAGACGATATCGAAAAAGTAGCATCGGTAGACTGGATTATCGAAGTTGTTGTAGAACGATTGGATATAAAAAAGCAGGTTTTTGAAAAATTAGAAAAATATAGAACTCCTGGTACTTTAATCACAACTAATACATCAGGGATACCCATCAAATTCATGAATGAAGGCAGAAGCAGTGATTTTCAGGAAAATTTCTGTGGAACACACTTTTTCAACCCACCTCGATATTTGAAACTGTTTGAGATTATTCCAGGTCCAAATACCTCAACAGAGGTATTAAACTTTTTAAATAATTATGGTGAAAAATATCTAGGAAAAACAACTGTTCTTGCTAAAGACACTCCCGCATTCATTGGAAATCGTATCGGTATTTATGGCATACAAAGTCTTTTTCATTTAGTGAAAGAAATGGGCTTGACTATTGAAGAAGTAGATAAATTAACGGGACCCGTAATAGGAAGACCAAAATCTGCAACATTCCGCACAGTTGACGTTGTTGGATTAGATACCCTAGTTCATGTAGCAAATGGTATCTTCGAAAATTGTCCAGAAGATGAAGAACTTGAAGTATTTAAACTTCCAAAGTTTATCAACACACTAATGGAAAACAATTGGTTAGGAAGTAAATCTGGTCAAGGGTTTTACAAAAAAGTAAAAGGAGAAAATGGTAAAAACACGATTCTTGGTTTAGACCTTGAAACTTTAGAATATCGCAAAGGAAAAAAAGCAAATTTTCCTACTCTTGAATTAACCAAGAGTGTTGACCTGGTAATTGATCGTTTTAAAATTTTAATCGCCGGAAAGGACAAAGCAGGCGAATTTTATCGAAAAAGTTTTGCTCTAATGTTTGCCTATGTTTCCAAACGAATTCCTGAAATTTCAGAGGAGTTTTATAAAATTGACGATGCTATGAAAGCTGGTTTTGGTTGGGAAAACGGTCCTTACGAAATTTGGGATGCTATAGGAGTTGAAAAAGGAATTGAATTAATGAAAGAAGTTGGAAAAGAACCTGCTACGTGGGTAGCTGATATGCTAGCTTCTGGAATAAAATCATTTTATATCATCAAAAATGGGGCGACTTACTATTACGATATAATACAAAAAAAACATATCAAAGTCCCTGGTCAAGATTCTTTTATTATTCTTAATAACATCAGAAAATCTAAGGAGGTATTTAAAAATAGTGGCTGCGTTGTTGAAGATTTAGGAGAAGGTATCTTAAATGTTGAATTTCAAAGTAAAATGAATACTATTGGCGGCGATGTACTGGCAGGACTAAACAAAGCGATCGACATTGCAGAGAAAGACTTTTCAGGACTAGTCGTTGGAAATCAAGGTGCAAATTTCTCTGTTGGTGCCAATATTGGAATGATTTTTATGATGGCTGTCGAACAAGAATATGACGAATTAAATATGGCCATTAAATATTTTCAAGATACGGTAATGCGATTGCGATACTCATCGATTCCAACGGTTGTTGCCCCACAGGGAATGACTCTAGGTGGCGGTTGTGAGATGACGCTTCACGCAGATCGTGTGGTAGCAGCTGCAGAAAGTTATATTGGTCTAGTAGAATTTGGTGTTGGTGTCATTCCGGGTGGTGGTGGCTCCAAAGAAATGGCATTGAGAGCCAGCGATTTATTTCACAAAAATGATGTAGAATTAAATGTACTTCAAGAATATTTTTTAACGATAGGGATGGCAAAGGTATCTACCTCTGCACATGAAGCCTATGATTTAGGAATTCTTGAAAAAGGAAAAGACATCGTTGTAGTTAACAAAGACCGGCAAATAGCTGTTGCAAAAGCTGTTGCTAAATCAATGGCCGACCTAGGCTATACCAAACCTGTAAAAAGGAAAGATGTAAAAGTATTAGGTAAGCAAGCTTTAGGGATGTTTTTAGTTGGAACAGATTCTATGGAAGCATCTAACTTTATTAGTGAACATGATCAAAAAATTGCAAATAAATTAGCCTACGTGATGGCAGGAGGTGATTTATCGGAACCTACACTTGTTACCGAACAATATCTATTAGATATAGAAAGAGAAGCATTTTTAAGTCTATGTTCAGAGCGTAAGACTTTAGAACGAATTGAACATATGTTAAAAACTGGAAAACCTTTAAGAAATTAAAAAATGAAACAAGCATATATAGTAAAAGCATACCGAACTGCTGTTGGTAAAGCACCAAAAGGAGTCTTTAGGTTTAAAAGAACCGACGAATTAGCCGCAGAAACCATTCAATACATGATGAATGAAATTCCTCAATTAGATAGCTCAAGAATTGATGACGTTATTGTTGGAAACGCAATGCCTGAGGGCTCTCAAGGATTAAATATGGCAAGACTTATTTCTTTGATGGGATTAAAAACAGTAGACGTTCCAGGCGTAACCGTCAATCGATTTTGTTCGTCTGGTATTGAAACTATTGGAATAGCTACTGCTAAAATTCAATCAGGAATGGCAGATTGTATTATTGCTGGGGGGGCAGAAAGTATGAGTTCGGTACCAATGACTGGTTTTAAGCCAGAACTAAACTACGATATTGTCAATGAAGGTCACGAAGACTATTATTGGGGAATGGGAAACACTGCCGAAGCGGTAGCGAATCAATTCAATATTTCACGAGAAGACCAAGATAAATTCGCATATCAATCTCACATGAAAGCCCTTAAGGCGCTATCAGAAAATCGATTTCAAGATCAAATAGTTCCTATTTCTGTTAACCAAACCTATCTGGATGAAAACGGGAAAAAAGCAACAAAATCGTATACGGTTACTAAAGATGAAGGTCCAAGAAAAGGAACTAGTATAGAAGCATTGGCAAAATTAAGACCTGTATTTGCTGCTGGAGGAAGTGTTACTGCTGGAAATTCATCTCAAATGAGTGATGGTGCCGCTTTTGTAATTGTTATGAGTGAAGAAATGGTAAAAGAATTAAAACTAGAGCCTATAGCAAGATTAGTGAATTACGCCGCTGCCGGAGTTGAACCCAGAATTATGGGTATTGGACCCGTTAAAGCGATTCCAAAAGCATTAAAACAAGCTAATTTAAAACAGAATGATTTGGCATTGATAGAACTCAACGAAGCATTTGCATCTCAATCATTGGCAGTTATCAGGGAGTTAGATTTAAATCCTGAAATCATTAATGTTAATGGGGGTGCTATTGCCTTGGGACACCCTCTAGGATGTACGGGCACCAAACTATCAGTGCAATTATTTGATGAAATGAGAAAGCAAAACATGCAAGGTAAATATGGAGCCGTAACTATGTGTGTTGGAACAGGACAAGGTGCTTGCGGAATATTTGAATTTTTAAAATAAAATATAAGTTGATAAAAAAAATGGAAGAAATGGATGTAATAAGAGGTGGCCAGTTTATAGTAAAAGAATCAAAATGCGAACATATTTTCACACCGGAGGATTTTACAGAAGAACAAAAAATGATGAAAGAAGCAGTAATGGAATTTAATGATCGAGAAATTATTCCATTTAGAGACCGCTTTGAAAATAAGGATTATAACTTTACCGAAGCCTGCATGCGAAAAGCAGGAGAATTAGGGTTTTTAGGGGTATCGGTTCCCGAAGCATACGGCGGAATGGGAATGGGTTTAGTATCTACTCTACTAACTTGCGAATACATCTCAAGTGGAACAGGATCATTCAGTACCGCCTTTGGCGCACATACAGGTATCGGAACTTTGCCAATAACATTGTACGGAACAGAAGATCAAAAACTAAAATACATTCCTAAGTTAGCCTCTGGAGAATGGTTTGGTGCTTATTGTCTTACCGAACCAAGTGCTGGTAGTGATGCTAATAGTGGAAGAACAAAAGCAGTTTTAACTGAAGATGGAACTCATTATAAAATTACCGGACAAAAAATGTGGATTTCCAATGCCGGCTTTTGTAAACTTTTTATTGTTTTTGCTAGAATTGAAAACGATAAAAACATTACAGGATTTTTAGTTGAAAATAATCCTGAAAACGGAATTACCCTGGGAGAAGAAGAGCACAAGTTAGGGATTCATGCCTCTTCAACCAGGCAGGTGTTTTTTAATGAAACTTTGGTGCCCGTTGAGAATATTCTTTCGGAAAGAGGAAATGGATTTAAAATCGCTATGAATGCTTTAAATGTTGGAAGAATTAAACTAGCCGTTGCTTGTTTGGATTCACAACGAAGAATAACCACACATGCGGTACAATACGCTTCAGAAAGAAAACAATTTAATACCCCCATTGTTGAATTTGGTGCTATTAAATCTAAAATTGCCGAAATGGCAACCAATACCTATGTAGGAGAGTCTGCAACTTATAGAGCTGGAAAAGATATACAAAATCGGATTGAATTAAGGCAAGCAGCAGGTGAAACTCATCAAAAAGCTGAATTAAAAGGAGTAGAAGAATTTGCCATTGAATGTTCTATCTTAAAAGTTTCAGTCTCTGAGGATGTTCAGGCTTGTGCTGATGAAGGAATTCAAATTTTCGGCGGTATGGGGTTCTCAAAAGATACTCCAATGGAATCTGCTTGGAGAGATGCTAGAATTACTAGAATATATGAGGGAACTAACGAGATCAATAGAATGCTCTCTGTAGGAATGCTAGTAAAAAAAGCGATGAAAGGGCATATCGATTTAATAGGTCCAGCTATGAAAGTTGCTAACGAATTAACTGGAATTCCTTCTTTCGATACTCCAGATTATTCCGTAACACTGTCTGAGGAAAAAGCAATGATTGAAAAGCTTAAAAAAGTATTTTTAATGGTTGCTGGGGCTGCAGTTCAAAAGTATGGTCCAAATTTAGAAGATCATCAGCAGTTATTAATGGCGGCATCTAATATCCTAATTGAGATCTACATGGCTGAATCTGCTATTTTAAGAACTGAAAAAAATATTAAAAGATTTGGAGAAGAATCTCAAAAACACCAAATAGAGATGTCTCAGTTGTATTTATACAATGCCGTTGATATTATCCATAAAAATGCAAAAGAAGGGATTGTTTCTTTTTCAGAAGGTGATGAACAGCGAATGATGTTAATGGGATTGAAACGTTTTACTAAATATCAAAACCAACCAAATGTGGTTGCGCTACGAAACGGTATTTCTGAAAAAGTTCAAAAAGAAAATAAATACCCTTTTTAATAAAATTTAATTTTAGTTAATTGTATAAAAAACCGCTTCTTCAAAACTATGAAAAGCGGTTTTTTTTATTTGTCTTAAAATTAGTAGAATCTTCCTATATTTAAAAAAAATCTTGAAAAAAGTATAAAAACCAGAAAGAATTATGAAAAAAATTAGCGTTGTCTGTATTCTATTTTTTTGCTGTAAGGTTGTTAGTCAAAATTATACAAGACAAGATAGTTTAAGAGGAAGTATCACTGAGGAAAGGGTTTGGTGGGATTTAAAACAGTATCAACTTAACGTGGATGTAGATTTAGATAGAAAGACCATTAAGGGAGCTAACACGATTTTTTATACTGTTTTGAAAAAAAATAATTCGATGCAAATAGACCTTCAACCTCCCATGAAAATTGATCAAATTACTCAGGACGGTAAGAACTTAAAATTTAAATCGGAAGGAAACGCACATTTTATTTCCTTAGAAAAAACACAAACAATAGGTAGCGACCAAAAACTTACTGTTTTCTTTTCTGGAAAGCCCCCTAGTGCAAAAAATGCACCCTGGGATGGCGGTTTCTCATGGTCAAAAGATGCTAACGAAACTCATTTTATAGCGACCTCGAATCAAGGTATTGGAGCAAGTCTTTGGTGGCCAAATAAAGACCACTATTATGATGAGCCTGATCAAGGTATTGATATTCATATTACTATTCCTACTGGTTTAATGGCAGTAGCTAACGGAAGGTTGATAAATCAAGTAACAAAAAAAGATAAAACTACCTGGTCTTGGAAGGTGGTCAATCCAATTAATAATTATGGAGTCAATATAAATATCGGAGATTATATTCATTTTGGTGAAAAACATGTGGGTGAAAAGGGCACCTTAGATATGGATTATTATGTGCTAAAGGCAAATGAAACTAAAGCTAGAGAACAATTTAAACAAGCTCCAAAAATGATGGAAGCATTTGAATATTGGTTTGGTCCATATCCATTCTATGAGGATAGTTTTAAATTGGTAGAAGTCCCTTATTTAGGAATGGAACATCAAAGTAGTGTAACTTATGGAAATCAATATATAAATGGTTATTTAGGAAGCGATTTATCGGGAACTGGATGGGGATTAAAATTTGACTTTATAATTATTCATGAATCAGGACACGAGTGGTTTGCTAATAATATAACGCATATCGATGTTGCTGATATGTGGATTCACGAAGGCTTTACTGCGTATTCTGAAAATTTATATTTGGATTATTTTTATGGAAACAAAGCAGCTGCTGATTATGTAATAGGAACAAGAATGGCCATTCAAAACGACCGACCCATCATTGGTGTTTATGAGGTTAATCAAGAAGGGAGTACCGATATGTATTACAAGGGAGCAAACATACTTCACACCCTAAGACAACTTATTAATGATGATGAAAAGTGGAGGAAAATTTTAAGAGGTCTTAATATGGTTTTTTATCATCAAACGGTCAGTAGTAAACAAATTGAAGAATATATTAGTAAAGAATCAGGAATTAATCTGACTAAATTTTGGGACCAATATTTGAGAACTGTCCAAATACCAACACTCGAATATAAAAAGTCTGAGCACCTACTCTCCTATCGATATACGAATATGATTGAAAACTTTCGAATGCCGATAATCGCAATTATCAATGGAGAAGAAAATTGGATTTACCCGACTGATAAATGGAAAACTGATACATATGCTGATGAAATAATTAATTTAAAAATTAAAGATGATTTCTACATCAATTCTATTGAAATTAATTAATACTTTTTTTGTATATTCATTATATATCTAAGTCCTAAATAATCTGAAAGCTAAAGGAATATGAGATTTTACAATAGAATGTATTTTATAAGAATATCAACTTCATTGCTTTTATTTTTAGTAAGTCAAAAAATATTAATTGGGCAAACAGTGACTTATCAATCCTCAACTGATATTATAGCAAATCCCGAAAGAGGCCTTCAAAAATACTCTATAACATCTAACAATTACGCTACAGTCTCTGGGACTAACAATCTTTCGGTGGAGACCTTAAATAGCTGGAAAACAAGTACAGATAAGGTTACTGTTGTGTTTAGATATTTTTTATTAGATGCGTTTTTAGATTCAGATATAAATGAAACTTATTTAAGTAATATCCAAACTGATTTTGATAATGTAAGGACAGCTGGTCTTAAAATAATTGTAAGGTTTTCGTATTCCAATACTCAAGGATCAACACCTCAACAACCGATAAAATCCCAAATACTTTTACATATTTCTCAATTATCAACCATATTAAATAATAATAAGGATATTATTTTTTCTCATCAAGCTGGTTTTATTGGCACTTGGGGGGAATGGTACTATACAAATTCTACAGAATTTGGTACAGATGGTAATATTACTAACACACAATGGCTAAATCGTAAAGAAATAGTAGAAGCTATGTTAGTTGCAACACCTCAAGAAATCCCTATTCAAGTTAGATATGCTGGTATTAAAACCACTATGTACGGTAATACCCTGCTTACTGAACAAACGGCTTATCTAAATACAGCAAATGCTAGAATTGGTTTCTTTAATGATGCTTTCCTAAATAATTATGGTGACCAAGGAACTTATTCTGTTTCTCATGAATGTACAAACCCTGTCGGGACAACTGATTATAATTATATTGCAAACGAAACTAAGTATCTACCTATGACTGGAGAAACTAACGGATTTAACCCCTGTAATGATGGTTTTAGAACTACTGGTGATAATGCTATATACGAAATGAATCTAACAAATTTTACAACCATAAATCGCGACTATTACACTCCGTTTTGGGACGAAGTAATTATATCAAATCACTATGAGGATATATTAAAAGGTTTAGGCTATAGATTTGTTTTAAATTCATCTGAAGTGACATCAAATAATACTGGATTTGATATTAACCTGAATTTAACTAATGTTGGTTTTTCTAGAGCTTTTAAGAAAAAAAATGTGTATTTAGTATTAAAAAATATTATACAAATGCAATTACCACTGAATTAATTAACACTGATATAAGAACTTGGGAAAACTCAGTTTCAATAACTCAAAGTTTTGATTTAGGTTTAGAAGGAACATTTGAATTGTACTTTTGGATACCGGATAATGAAACTTCACTTGAAAACAACTCTAATTACAGTATTCAATTTGCAAATATTAATACTTGGGAACCTGCTACTGGGTATAATAACTTACTACAAACAATATCTTTAAAAACACTTGATTTGGATAGCTATTCAGATAGCAAAAAAAGATTAATTTATCCAAACCCTGCTTCAGATTTTATTACAATTGAATTAGAAAATGATAATGAAGAAAAAATTAAAATCTACAATATTTATGGGCAATTAGTTAAGGAAGTTTCAATTTCAAATAATCAGAAACTAAATATTACTGAATTAACTAATGGAATATATACCGTAAGCTTTCAAAGTAATAAATCATCAACAAGTATTAAATTCATAAAAAAATAATTAATTGACCAATACAAGCACTTAAAAATTACTCGCTCTTCTGGGCTCAATTTTTCAGCAAACTCATATTCTTCAATTAAAATTTAGGAAATACCGCTACACTCTTTTTAAAAGTATACCTTTGCCCGCTTAAAATTTAAGTGAAATGCAAAAATTACTGAGGAATTTTACCTTCAATCCTAAAAATGATATTCTTTCTGGTTTAACCGTAGCTTTAGCACTTGTTCCAGAAGCCGTGGCCTTTGCCTTTGTGGCAGGTATAGATCCGTTGGTGGGTTTATATGGTGCTTTTATGATGGGCTTAATTACTGCTGTGTTTGGTGGTAGGCCTGGTATGATTTCTGGAGCTACTGGAGCTATGGCAGTGGTGATGGTGCATTTAATTCAAAAGGGAAATGAAGTTGGAGTTGGGTTGGCGGTTCCTATAGAAAATTTAGGTTTACAATGGCTGTTTATAACCCTGCTATTTGTTGGGCTTATTCAAATTTCAGCTGGAATTTTTAGATTGGGAAAATTTGTTCGATTAATTCCACATTCAGTAATGATGGGCTTTGTGAATGGTCTTGCCATTGTTATATTTTTATCGCAACTAGGCTTGTTTAAAGAAACTATTAACGGTGAAAAACAATGGATGCAAGGAACTGACCTTTGGGTTATGCTTGGCTTTGTAGCTTTAACTATGGCTATAATGTATCTATTACCCAAAATCACCAAAAAAGTACCTGCTGCCCTAGTAGCTATAATTGTGGTAGCCGCTATAACTATTTTTGGAGCCCTAGATGTGAGTACGGTAGGATCTTTTATTATCGATGGTGGTGGTAATGGATTGCAAGGATCGTTACCTACCTTTCAAGTTCAAATATTCGGATTGTTTGACACCTTAGTTGGACATTGGGATCTAATTCTTTCTACCGCTTTATTATTAGCTGCTGTGGGACTTATAGAATCTTTAATGACCTTAAACCTAATTGATGATATGACGGAAACAAGAGGTTCGGGAAATAGAGAGTGTGTTGCTCAAGGTGGCGCTAATATTGTTAACGGGCTTTTTGGTGGAATGGGAGGTTGTGCAATGATTGGTCAATCGATCATCAATGTTAATTCTGGAGGACGAGGAAGACTCTCTGGGATCGTAGCAGCGATTGCACTCTTAGGGTTTGTTTTGTTTGGCGCACCATTAATTGAACGTATCCCTATAGCAGCTTTAGTGGGTGTTATGTTTATGGTGGTTATCGGCACCTTTGCTTGGAGTAGTTTTAGAATCCTACATAAAATACCGCTGGCAGATGCCATTGTTTTAATTACTGTTTCAGCGGTTACGGTTTGGCAGGATCTAGCGATTGCTGTTATTGTAGGGGTTATTATGTCGGCATTGGTTTTTTCTTGGCAAAGTGCAATCAGAATTCGAGCGAGAAAAAGAATAAAAGAAAATGGAACCAAGGTCTATGAAATATGGGGACCACTATTTTTTGGGTCTTCGCAATCATTTAATTCAAAATTTGATTATAAAAACGATCCTGAATTTATAGAAATTGACTTTATCGAATCAAAAGTTGGAGATCATTCGGGTATTGAAGCACTTCAAAATGTAACTAATAAATATTTAAGTCTGGGAAAAAAAGTAACACTCACTCATTTAAGTCCAGAATGTAAAACAATCTTACTCAAAGCAAACCCAACACTAGATAAGATTATTGAATCTTCTATAGAAGATCCTAGATACCATGTGGTAACCGATTTATTGGATAGCGAAGTCTAAAAGACTCTACTTCCCTCTTGGCTTCAGGATTGAATTTGAAGAGGAATTTAATTATAAAATTGGAAGTTAGTTATTAAGAAAAAATAAAAAGCTATTGTCAACTCCGCATATAATTTATTGGTAATCCTCGCCTACTTACCATTATACTCAAGTTTTTTATTCGGTTTTTATTTACTAATTTCGTAGATTAAACACTTAACAAGATCATATACCAATGCGTTGTATGCCATATAAAGAAGAAATCAATACCTTTAAAACATAATATTATGAGATCAAAACTTTTATTTTCTATACTCTTCATTGGAGTTTTTCTATGGAGCTGCAAAACTGATAACCAAGATATCAGTACCGATAGTAATTCTATTGATGAAATTCGCTCAAAGTACAATACTGAAATTCCAGATTTTATTCTAACTCCAGACAAAGTTGAAACGAGGATTGGTACATTAAATTTCTTTGATGGTATCCCTACTAAAGAAACAGCCAAATTAGTTTATGACAATTTGGATTTTTTACGTGGTGTTGAAACTTTTCTCAATGGTATTCCAGCCACATCAATAGAAGGCCTTCGTAGGGGCCTGGCTTCGCTAGGTGCTGAAAACTCAAATCAAGTAGTTGTTTTCGACCAACTTATGGATAGTAATCCTCTCTTTTTGACTGGTAATACAAGCACCGTCTATGCAGTTCCTTTTCTTAACCTAAAAAAAGATGGACCAACAGTCATAGAGATTCCTAAGGGGGCTGGACCCGGAACGGTTAATGATGCTTACTTCCGCTTTGTTATTGATATGGGGGCTCCAGGACCGGACAGAGGTCAAGGTGGTAAATATTTAATCCTCCCTCCAGACTATAATGGGGAACTCGAGGGACCAATTGGTGGAAAAGAACAAGTGATAAATGGTGAAACCTATTTTGTTACCAAATCACCGAGTTATGTCAATTGGGTTGCACTTCGTGGATTTCTTGTTGATGGAAAGTCAGATACTGCCACAAAAATGTGGAAAGAAGGGCTTAAAATATACCCGCTTTCTAAAACCGACGCGCCCCCTTCCATGGAATTTATAAATGGCTCTGGTAAAACATTTAATACCATACATGCCAATAATTTCCAATTTTATGAAGAACTGAATGATATTGTACAGCGCGAACCCATTGAATTATTTAGTCCGGAAATTAGAGGGCAATTTGCTTCAATTGGAATTCAGAAAGGCAAACCTTTCAACCCTGCTCAACGTATGAAAGTTATACTTACTGACGCTGTAGCTGTAGCTAATGCAACAGCACGCGCAACGCTCTGGTATGAAAGAAATAGTGAAGAATTTTTATACGATGGCAGCTATTGGAAACGCGGTTATCCCGGAAATAATTATCAATTTCTGAAAGATGAAGGTCTGGGCGGCCGTAATCTAGATGCCCGCACCATGTTTTACTATTTTGCCACAGTTAATACACCAATGATGGCTATTGAGCTTGTTGGAAAAGGATCGCAATACGCCTGGGGCTATATGGATTCTAATGGAAACTTTTTAGATGGATCTAAAAATTACAAGGTCAACATCCCTGGAGATGCGCCAGCACTTAAGTTTTGGTCCATGTGTGTTTACGACCCTCAAACACGATCTATGCTTCAAACAAACCAACCCTATCCAAGCAAACAAAGCCAGCGAGATACTAACATGATTGTTAACGAGGATGGTTCTGTGGATCTATATTATGGCCCTGATGCACCCGAGGGCATGGAAGTCAACTGGACACAAACAGTTCCAGGTAAAGGATGGTTTGTAGTATTGAGGCTTTACAGTCCGACAGAGCCTTGGTATGATAAATCCTGGAGGCCTGGTGAAATTGAATTGATTGATTAATATGGCATAAAACAATGTATAACCGTAATTCAAGTAAAAGCAATGGAACACTTAATATACTGGATTATATGGTCCGTTAGGACCATGGTTTGAAAAGACTTGGAGACCAAGTGATTTCGAATTGGTTAAATAAAATATTTGCTAACAATGCGCATAGTGCATAGCACCTTTCGGGATGCTACGACACCATAAACGGAACGTTGTGCGTAATTTGAAAAAAATTATTTATTTTTCCAAAAAGATTTAACAAATAAACTTTTAAGGCTAAACCAGAAAGCTAAAATTCCTGACAGATCCGATTTTGGAGACTTACCCTTCCCTATGCGCTGAATTTGAAGTTCAAACCAAGGTAATTCTACTCCACCAAGTTGATCTAAAAACGGAACGCCGATTTTGGGAGTCGGAATGTCAAATCGTTTTACTGATCCATCAAAAATTTGATTTGCTAAAAAAGGATACATACAAAACGGTCTTGCTAAACCTATAACATCCAAACTACCATCCTCCAATGCTTTCTCCATTACCGAAACAGAACGAAATCCACCGGTAAGAAGTAGAGGTGTTTTTATTAATTTCCGAGCTTTTTCTATATAATCGAGGAAATAAGCTTCACGCAATACGGTACTTTTCTTTCGATCTCCTTGCATCATAGCTGGTCTCTCATAAGTTCCACCAGATATTTCAATCAAATCGATACCTTCAGCATCCAGAAGGCGAATCACGTCCATAGATTCTTCTTCTGTAAATCCACCTCGCTGAAAATCTGCAGAATTAATCTTAATCCCTATTGGAAAATGTGAGCCTACTTGACGACGAATTTCACGATAAACCTCCAAAACAAAACGCGCTCTATTATTTAAAGAACCACCCCATTGATCTTTTCGAATATTACTGTTAGATGATAAAAACTGACTCACTAAGTACCCATGAGCACCATGAATTTGACAACCTGTAAAGCCGGCTTCTTTTAAAATTTTTGCAGTAGTTCCAAAGCGTTTTATAATATCCCAAATTGCATCTTCTGTCAATGCTATGGGTGTTTTAAACATTTTGGAAGCACTTCCCATATTGAGTGATATGGCTGATGGTGCTACTATTTTTCTATTAATAGCTGCAAAAGCCTGTCTTCCTGGATGGTTTATTTGTGGCCAAAGATGCACACCAGTGCCTTCCACCGATTTAGCCCATTCTTTTAATAACTTAAAATGCTTATAGTCCTCGACTACTACATTTCGTGCTTCCCCTAGGGCCATAGCATCTACCATCACATTTCCTGTTATCAGTAAACCAGGATTGCCTTTTGCCCAAACCCGATAGGCATTTATTAAACCTTTAGTTGGGGCGTGATTTCTTGTTCCAAAATTTTCACTCATTGCAGACTTTGCAATCCTGTTTTTTAAAACAGATCCGTTTGGTAGGCTAAAAGGAGTGGCAATAATAATCTTCAGGGTTTTCAAATGTATTTAAAACATGACAGAAAAGGCATATTCATCATCTTGAGCTTAAAAATCAAATAAGTTCTATTCCCAGTTAATTATTAAATAGAACTATGAGATTGATTTTTTGTTAAATAATTTGATATTAAAGTTCTTCTTCGTTTGATTTTTATATTTTAGATAGCTTAAAACCAACTAAATAATGAATAGATTTTATACCCTTCTACTTTTGCTAATACAAATGTCATTAGCAGCTCAAAATTTTTCTACTGAACTTTTAAAGGATATGAAGCCAAGAAGTATTGGACCTGGTGGAATGTCTGGCCGAGTAACTAGTATTGACGTGGTTCATGATAATACAGATATTATGTATGTGGGAACTGCTTCAGGAGGTCTGTGGAAGTCTGAAAGTGGCGGTGTAAAATGGGAACCTATTTTTGAAAATGAAGCTACTGCATCCATTGGTGCTGTTGCAATACAGCAATCAAACCCCTCAGTTATTTGGGCTGGCACTGGAGAAGGAAACCCCAGAAATAGTTTAAATGGTGGTTATGGTATTTATCGTTCTTTAGATGGTGGGCATAGTTGGGACTTGATGGGGTTGGAAAAAACGCGACATATCCATCGAATCCTTATAGATCCTAACAATCCAAATATTGTATATGTGGGTGCCATAGGATCACCCTGGGGAGCGCATAAAGAACGTGGTGTTTTTAAAACCGTGGATGGCGGAAAAACATGGAGTAAAATTTTGTTTTCGAATAATAATACGGGGGTTGGTGATATGGTAATGGACCCAACAAATCCAAACAAATTAATAGTCGCATTGTGGGAACATAAAAGAGAGCCTTGGTTTTTTAATTCTGGTGGAGAGGGTTCAGGAATTTTTATAACACATGATGCAGGAAAAACTTGGAAAAAAAGAACTGAAAAAGATGGACTACCTGAGGGAGAATTGGGTAGAATTGGACTGGCCATTGCAAAAAACAAACCGACTATCATTTATGCACTGATTGAAGCGAAAAAAAATGCATTGTATAAAAGTATTGATGGAGGCTTTTCTTTTAATAAAATAAATGATAAAGACGATATTGGAAATAGACCATTTTATTATTCCGATATTTTTGTGGATCCACAAAATGAAAATAGAATCTATTCTGTTTTTACTTATGTGAATGTTTCTGAAGATGGAGGGAAAAATTTTAAACAACTAATGCCAGCATATGGAGTTGATAATGGGGTGCACCCGGACCACCATGCCTGGTGGATTCATCCGAGCAATGGAAATTTTATGATGGATGGAAATGATGGGGGAATGAACATTACGCGTGATGGAGGTAAAACTTGGCGTTTTATCGGTAATCTTCCGGTGGCACAATTTTATCATATTGCAGTTGATAATGAACTTCCTTACAATGTGTATGGTGGTATGCAAGATAACGGAAGCTGGAGAGGACCAGCCTATGTTTGGCGTTCTCAGGGAATCAGAAACGATTACTGGCAAGAAATTTCATTTGGCGATGGTTTTGATGTACTTCCGGACCCTGATAACAGCCGTTATGGATGGAGTATGAGTCAGCAAGGCTATGTTAATCGCTATGATTGGAAAACAGGAAATAATTATACGGTACGCCCCATACATCCAGATCCGAATATAAAGCTAAGATTTAATTGGAACGCTGCTATTCATATAGATCCTTTTGATAATAATACAATTTATTTTGGAAGTCAATTTGTACACAAATCAACTGATAAAGGACTTACTTGGGAACTCATTTCAGAGGATTTAACAACCAATGATCCAGAAAAACAAAAACAAAATGAAAGTGGTGGAATTACTATGGATGCAACTGGAGCTGAAAATCACACAACAATTCTTGTTATTGAACCCTCCCCTATGGAACAAAATATGTTATGGGTAGGAACTGATGATGGTAAGGTACACTACACTCAAAATAGTGGCACTTCCTGGATAGAAGTCACTAAAAATATACCCAAGCTTCCCAAAGGCAGCTGGATTACTCAAATAAAAGCTTCTAATAAACAAAAAGGAGAAGCATTGTTAGTGGCAAATGATTATAGAAGATTCAATTTTACTCCGTATGCTTATAGGACTACCAATTATGGAAAAACTTGGAATCGAATTGTTGATGAAAACGACGTATTGAGTTACGCTTTATGTATCGTTGAAGATCCAGAAGAAAAAAACTTGCTATTTTTAGGAACTGATGATGGTCTCTATATTTCTATGGATGCAGGAATTAAATGGGAAAAATGGGGCCACGATTTTCCAACAGTATCTGTTAAAGACCTAGTGATACAAGAAAGAGAAAATGACTTAGTGATTGGAACTTTTGGAAGAGCTGCCTGGGTTTTAGATGACATAACACCATTAAGAGTTATGGCAAACAACAATGAAGTTTTATCATCAAAAATTAAATTATTTAAAGCACCAACAGCCTATCTGTCAGCCTATCAACAACCTACAGGGAGTCGATTTGGAGCGGATGCCATATTTAATGGAGACAATAAAGAATATGGCGCCAGAATTATGTTTTATTTTACAAAAAATGAAACTGAAACTAACGAGGAATTAACTGAAGATAAAGCCTTACTTAAAACGGGAGCGCACAAAGACTCTATATACTTGAAGATTTATGATAAAGATAGATTGATAAGAAATTTAAAAAGAAAAGTACCTGATAGTACAGGTGTATATAAATGGAGGTGGTTTATGGATGAAGCTGGAGTTGGCCGCCCTTCCAGAGAAAGCAGAGCGATAACAAATGAACCAGGAGGAACTACTGTAAAGCCAGGAGTTTATAATTTAGTGATAAGCCATCAAAATCAAAAATCTATGAACACCATCGAAGTAAAGAATGATCCGAGAATAGAAATTTCGGAAACTTCGATAAATGATGCTTATGAAGCTAATAAAGAAATTGAAAAATTAATACAAACGGTTAACACTGCAGTAAATCAATTAATTGACAGTAAAAATATTGCCGCCTCATTTAAAAATCGATTGACAGAGAAAGATAAAACGACCTACGAGCATCAAATTAAATTATGTGAAGAAATTACTAAAAAAGCGGATTCTTTAATTGATCTTTATCTTGGTAAAAAAGATAAAAGACAAGGCATAACGAAGTCTTCTGATATTTCAGTGATGCAAAGAATTGGAACTGCAAATTGGTATGCTTCGAGTAGACCCAATGGATTAACAACTACCGAAAAAACATTAATTGATCAATCTAAAATCAGGCTGGAAGAAGTTTTAGTAACAACCAATAAATTTTTCGAACTTGATTGGTTAAACTATCAGACCGAATTAGAAAAAATAAAACTATCACCTTTCAAGGAAATAAAAATATTAAAAACAAACTAGATACACTATTATGAAAAATTCAATACTCATTTTATTAAGCCTTTTTATTTTATATTCATGTCAAGAGAATAATGAAAAAAAAGTAAATCCAGTTAATCAATATACTATTGAACAATTTTTAGAAAACGAAAATTCATTTGCTAATGGATTTTCACCTGACAAAAAAAATATCTTATTGACCAGCAATAGATCTGGTGTTTATAATATATATAATATTTTAAGCAACGGAGAACAATTAATACCCATAACGAAGTCCGACAGCGCATCTGTTTTTGGAATATCTTTTTTTCCAAAAGATGATCGTATTTTGTTTAGAATGGATGGAAATGGAGATGAGATTTTCAAAATTTTTATGAAGGATTCCTCCGGCATTAAAAATTTAACTCCTCTGAAAAATGTACGCGCATTGTTTAGGGGGTGGTCTAAAGATGGAAAAAGTTTCTTTTATGGGAGTAATGAAAGAAATGCTAAATTTATGGATCATTATGAGATGGATATCGAAACGTTCGAATCGACACTGATTTACCAAAATAATGATGGAATGAGTTATGGTGGCATGTCTGAGGATAAAAAATATATCCTACTAACCAAATCTATAAACACCAATGATAGCGATTTATTTTTATTAAATAATCAAACAAAAGACATCTTAAAAATTAATGAAAATTTAAGTAGTAATTCTCCACAGGATTTTGCTCCTGACGGAAATTCTTTTTACTACACCACAGACGATAACGCAGAGTTTTCTTACTTAATGAGCTATAATTTAAAAGATGGATCTAAATCAAAGGTACTTGAAAAAAAATGGGATATTACTAACTTCTATTTTACCAGAAACGGAAAATATAAAATATTGTTTACAAATGAAGATGCAAAATCTGTAATGGAAGTTAAAGAAGTTTCAACTGGTAATTTAGTATCGTTTCCAGAAATCAGTAATCAAAACGTTACAGGAGCAAGATTTTCCAGGGATGAAACGATGGCTATACTAACTATTTCGAGCTCTAATATGCCAACAAATTCTTACTCATTTGATTTGGAGTCAAATCAGTATCAACAATTAACAGACGTCTTGAACAAAGAAATTAATAGTAACGATTTAGTTAGGGCTGAGGTGATCCGATATAAATCCTTTGACGGATTAGAAATTCCTGCTATTTATTATACACCGCAACAAGCTTCAACTAGCAATAAAGTCCCTGCGATTGTTTGGGTACACGGAGGGCCAGGTGGCCAGTCAAATCAACGATTTAATTCTACCATACAATATTTAGTAAATCATGGTTATGCAATTTTAGCAGTAAATAACCGAGGTAGTAGTGGTTATGGGAAAACATTTTACAAAATGGATGACCAAAATCATGGTGATAAAGATTTAAAAGATTGTATAGCTGGTAAAAATTGGTTAACATCTCAAACAATCATAGATTCTTCTAAAATTGGAATTTTAGGAGGGTCATATGGAGGTTATATGACCATGGCTGCATTGACCTATGCTCCAGAAGAGTTTAAGGTTGGTGTTAATTTATTTGGCGTTACCAACTGGATGAGAACATTAAAGAATATACCGCCATGGTGGGAATCATTTAAGGAGGCATTGTATACAGAAATGGGAGATCCTAACACACAGGATTCCATAAGACTAAAGAAAATCTCTCCACTTTTTCATACCGATAAGGTAACCAAACCATTAATTGTTTTGCAAGGTGCTCAAGATCCAAGAGTATTAAAGATTGAATCAGATGAAATCGTAGAAGGTGTCAGAAATAACGGAGTTCCTGTAGAATATGTGCTATTTGAAGACGAAGGCCATGGATTTGTAAAGAAAGTTAATCAAGTTGAAGCCTACAGCAGAGTATTGCAATTTCTTAATAAATACTTAAAAGGCAACGGATTACAATCAATAGACGCTAATAAAACAGAAAATGCCCCGATAGATTAGGATGAATTATTTGATTTTAATTAGGAATCCTTTATATTTAAAAAAATAAAAAAATGAAACAAATTATTCTTTCAATTTTAACGATTCTATTTTTTTCAACTACGTCTTGTGTAGAAAATGAAAAAAAAGAAACTAAAAAAATGACTACTAACTTAAATTTATCTGAAAAAAAAGAAATACAAATTCAACTAGAGCCAAAAAATGAAAGTGGTGCTATCGGAAAATTAAGATTTAATGAATCCAATGGAATTGTTAAACTAGAAGCTAAATTTAAGAATTTATCACCTGGAATGCATGCTATACATTTGCATGAAAAAGCAGACTGCTCTTCTCCTGACGGAAAATCTTCAGGTGGGCATTGGAATCCAACTTTTAACAAACACGGTAAGTGGGGAGATGAAAATGGCTATCATAAAGGGGACATCGGTAATTTTGAAGTGGATGAAAATGGGAATGGAGCGATTACAATGGAAACCAACGAATGGTGTATCGACTGTGAAGATGAATCAAAGAATATTATTGGCAAAGCAGTTATTGTCCACCAAGGAACTGACGATTTAACGAGTCAACCGTCTGGTGCAGCAGGTTCTAGAATTATTTGTGGAGCTATATTGCAATAAAAAAGCTTTTTAAATTAACTCGCTTCTTATTCGATTGTCAGAGCAGGTTCTAAATAAGGAAATGGTAATGAAAAGTCTCTGTTTCCAGGACCAACCCCATCAGTTGTTAACTGGGGAGTGCTATTATTTCCATCAAATCGATCACCATTTGCGCCTCCAAAAATTAATCTAAATGTTATATCCATTACGTCATCTGATAAGGATCTGCCAGTAAAAACTAAGTTTTCATTTGCATCATAATAAGTGGTAGGTCCGCTTGGCGCTACTTGAAGTGCATCATATTGAGACATCACTGTGGAAAAAATATTCGCATCCCAATTGAGAACATTCGTCTCAAAATTTAAATCATCTACAGGTACCTCTAATGAAATTGCATAAATATCATGATAAGCCTCTAAAACAGTTCTAAATTCCTCTTGGAAATTACTTCTATTAGAAACCGTTGAAACATTGTATTCGTTTTGAGCAAGATCACTAAATCCAAAGATCATGTTTACTGCCGGTCTTCCTGCTATATCCTCTTGTATAAAAGTACCGTCAAAGTTGATCCCAGAATCTTCGCAAGGAGAACAAAATTCTCCACCACAATCAATCCCTTGCTCATCACCATTTTGAATTCCATCTCCGCAATTCACTTGATATATTACATTACCATTATCATCATCATCTTTACACTGTACAAATAGTAAAAAGTTAAATAATAATAATAATAAGCTAAATTTTTTAGTATGAATTAAAATGTTTTTCATGACTTATTGTTTTCTTTTTGATGAAACCCAAACATTATAAGCTTGAGGTAAACCATTTATATATCCTTGGGATTCTAGTATATGAGTTGGAGCATCACCTAAAAGTATATTAGGTACCTCTATTACGATAGCCAAAGTATTTAGTTCGTTAAAAAAATCGGTTGATTCTTCAGGAGTGATAGAAACCTGAAGGAGCAGCATTCCCTAATTTTATATCCATAAAACGATTCATATCAAAATAAAAAGAATCTCTTCGTGGGCCTGCGAAAAAACTCATTCCATTTTCATTCGTAATAAATGTATCAGTACTGGTAGATATTTGCACCACATTGTGCGTAGTAGTTGTTATAATCTGACTTTCTAAACCTGTTTGATTTGGAACAACCGGTCCAAAGAAATGGATTGAATCTCCACGTTTGATAGCCTGGATAACTAAATCCTCTACTAAATCTCCAGTATTGTCTATATTAAACTCAATAAGAACATCTTCGTCAAAATTAGCATTGTCTGTTACTCCACCCGGGTTTAAATTTCCTTGAATGGTTGCAATAAAAACTGTTGAATCTGGATCTTCACCTTCAAAAGCATAAAAGTCTGCAATATCAGATGTAGTTCCTTCAATATTAGTTCCATCTAAGTGATCCGAAGAAATTAAAGTCACACAAAGTAGCAAAAGAAACAGAGTTCCTATTACTGCAAATAATTTTGTTTTTTTCATAGTTCAAACTTAATTATTTAAATTTACATTTAATGATGAATAAATTTAAAAAACAAAATTAATAAAATTAGTTCATATGAACCCCTCAGCAAAAGGTTGGATTCCGAAAATTTTAACTACACTAGATAAACAACAAATAATTACAAATTCAGAATCTTTAATGCTTTTTTATAATCAACTAAAGTCTACAGGTTTTTTATATGGAAATTCATCGGAAATTTTAATTAGTAGTACTCCTAGTCATTTAAATCTTACTAAAAATGAAAGTACTAAAATTAATCTTTTTCAAAGTTTACTATTTATATTTTTCGAAAAAAATCCCGACGAAAATATAAATACAGCAATAGACCACATCATTTTGTTTTATAAAAAATTAGACAAAAGCAAATTAGGTTTTCTGTATAAATTTTCAACTTCGGAAAAAGCTACTGATAATCTTGAGCAAATATTAGCAGAAAGAATACAAGAAACCAATAGTTTTTTCAATAAAAAGTACAATTCTATATTTACCTATACCCTTCTATTTATAGATATTCTTGCCTTCAATAAATTTTTAAGTTTTAATAATGATTCTAAAATTTTTATCGAAGATTTAGAAAAAAACTTAATTAACCTCTCCTTTTTGGCAATAAACTCTAAAAAAAATAAAGATAAATCTGACAAAAAAATCATTAAGCAAATTGAAAGCTCTTCAGTTTATATTAATCTGCAGTACCATAAAAATAATTTTTTAAGCTTAACTAATTTGGATCTTTTAAATTATAATAATCTAGAAAAAAAGTATCTTTTTGATATTAGCTTCTTAGCAGTTTGGAATGACAAAGAATTAGATCAAATGGAGCATTCTTTTTTAATAAAACTAGCAGACAAATTGCAATTAAGCCCTTTACGAATAAACGAGAATATTGATTACATCAATACATTTTCTGAGAAGTATTCAAAAAAAATTAAATTATTTGAATACCAAAACCCTTTAAAACATATTTATAAAGAATCTACTTCTACGGTGAAGTTATTGATTGAAAGAAATAAAAAAAGATTGTTACTTGAACTCAATGAAAGCGGAGAATTAGTGAAATTATTGAGTCAATCTACCTTTAGAGAATTAACAAAAGATGAAAAAATTAAAGTAAAAGAACAATTATTAGATATTTGTAAAACAATTCCTTCCTTAACTATATTTTTAATTCCAGGAGGAAGTCTACTGCTACCGATATTAATAAAATATATTCCGAGTTTATTACCGTCGGCCTTTAATGAAAATAAAATAGATTCTAAATCATAAAGATTAAGAATGTGAATTCATACCATACTTTTTATTAAAAATTACCCTAATTTTGTCTAAATCAGGTTTTTTTTCTGAAGTCATAAGATGAGATCATTAATTTTTATTTTTAGCTTTTTTGTTGCAATAGTTATAGTGTCATGTGAAAGTGACGATACTAGCACTATTCGTAATGGATATAATGACATCTATAATTTACCTGAAACTCCTTATAATTATAGCAATCCAAGTTTTCCTAATACATTTACTCCTTATGTTTTTGGATTTGATAACACACCGTCCGACAATATCATAAGTGATGATGGAGTTACTTTGGGAAGAGTATTGTTTTATGATAAAAAATTATCTAGTGATAATACTATCTCTTGTGCAAGCTGTCATAAACAAGAGTTTGGGTTTTCTGATAACACACCGAAAAGTATAGGTGTTTCTGGTGAACATACCTTCCGAAACTCAATGGGCTTTGCAAATGCAGGCTTTTATGCTGCAGAAAATTTCTCATGGGATCACCAAGCAGCAACTCTTGAGGATCAAATTCTAATACCTATAACAGATGAATTAGAAATGGGAATCACTTTAGAGAATTTAGTAGAAAAATTGAGCAATTTAGCTTATTACGAACCTCTTTTTATTAATGCTTTTGGTGATAGTCAGATTACAAGCACCAAAATTTCAAAAGCATTATCTCAATTTGTAAGATCTATATATTCATATAACACAAAATATGATAGAGGAATTGAAATTACAAAAGATATCTTTATTGACTTTCCGAATTTTACTACAAAAGAAAATCTTGGTAAAGATATTTTTAATGGTAAACTAACCCCTGGAGCTATTGGTACTTGTATTACTTGTCATCTTCCTAATAGTACTCCGCTACATTTTGATCAACCCATTCCAGAAAATGCAAATCAAGTTATTTTTAGTGGTGCTGAACCAGACAATATTGGTTTGGATATCGATTTAAATGTTGAAGATAACGGTTTGGGAGTTGTTTTAAATGTCGAATCATTTTATGGGCATTTTAAAACTCCTTCTTTAAGAAATATAGCATTAACAGCGCCTTATATGCATGATGGAAGACTAGAAACATTAGAAGATGTCGTAGAACACTATAGCACAGGTGTTTTAGCACATCCATATTTGTCAGCGCATATGAAGAATGGAGAAGGTGAGCCTAGACATTTAAATTTAACACCTGAAGAATCAGAAGCATTGGTAGCTTTCATGAAAACATTAACAGATTACGAGTTAATTATCGATGAAAAATTTTCGAATCCTTTCGTAAACTAATTAAATTTATATTAATTGATTTTTTGCTGTAACAAAAAAAGATGAATCGCTACTAACTTTGAAACTAACTTACCCTCATTGAACAAAAAACTGGAACATCGTTTTGTAAAACTACTTGAGACGAATCAAAACATTGTGCACAAAATATGTAGGTTATACACCAACGATAAAGATGCGCATGATGATTTATTTCAAGAAATAACCATACAATTATGGCGAGCCTTCCCAAAATTTAGAGGAGATTCAAAATTTAGTACTTGGATGTATCGTGTTTCTCTTAATACTGCCATTACTTTATATAGAAAATCTAAACGGCAAATCGATACTCAAGATTTTGAGTCCATCAGTTTTAAAATAAAATCTGAGGAATACGATGATACCACCGAGCAACAATTAAAATTAATGTACGATGCTGTAAAGAAATTAAATGACATTGATAAAGCACTTGTATTTTTATATTTAGAAGACAAGTCGTATAGGGAAATATCAGGAACGTTAGGTATCTCTGAGGTAAACGCAAGAGTTAAGATGAATAGAGCAAAAGATAAACTACGTAAAATATTAAATCCGTAACCTATGGATAAGCTAGATAAGTTAAAAGAGAATTGGCAGTCTGAAGAACACGAACTTCCCAAGGTGAGTTTTGATAAGATCTATAAAATACTATTAAAAAAGTCATCCTCTATTGTAAAATGGATTTTTGTGATTAGTATTATTGAGTTGTTATTTTGGATCAGTCTTTATTTTATATTGCCTGAGGATAATATTAATATGATGAAAGAACTGGGTTTAGAGCGAGTTATGTATTATTGTGAAATATTTCATTTTTTTATATTTGGTATTTTCATCATCTTATTTTATAAAAATTATAAATCTATACAAGTAACTGATAGCACTAATGTATTAATGCAAAATATTTTGAACACCCGTAAAACAGTTCGGTACTTTGTATATTATAATGTTGGAATGACCATAGCTTTTAGTATTGCTATCGATACTTATTTATACAACAATAGCGAAAAACTGTATGAGGTAATGGGCCTCGCTAAACAAGGTATTCCAAAAGAAGGGTTTGCCAATATTTTTATAATTTCTCAAATAATAGTCGGATTCATAATTATAGCACTCTTAATATTATTTTATTGGCTTGTCTATGGAATTTTACTCAAAAAATTAAAGGGAAATTACAGAGAACTTAAAAAAATTAATTCTTAAACTAATATTCCCAATTCCTATTTTTGTTGAACTCCTCTTCTTTAACGAATTCACTCTCAGGGATTACATTGAGTAAGGAAGGGTGTTGTTCGATAGCAAACTGAAGTTTTTCGACGATGGTATCTACCGAATCGTTTTCATAGTCAATATCCATTGGGGGCTTAATAATAAAAGATTGTAAGACTCCTCTTTTTTTAATTCGCAATCCTTTTTTATCAAAAGATCTTCTGAAGCCATCGATTACAATTGGCACAACAACTGGTTTATTTTTTTTTATAATGTGTGCGGTACCTCTACGGATCGGACGCCAGGGCTTAGTTGTTCCTTGAGGGAATGTAATTAGCCAACCATCGTCCAGCGCTTTTGATATACTACTTACGTCACTCATTTTAACTTGTCGATTTACTTCTTTTCCCTCAGATCTCCATGTTCTTTCTATACTTACGGATCCTGCATAAGCCATTATTTTTGGTAATAACCCTGACTTCATAGTTTCTTTAGCTGCAACAAAATATATATTTAATTTGGGTTTCCATAAATAACCAACATTTTTAATATTGTCAGTCCTTCCACTTAAACTAGCATTGAAAACATGAAACATCGCCACTACATCTGCAAAGTAGGTTTGGTGATTGGACACAAAAAGGACATTGGTTTCTGGTAATTCTTTTATTACCTCGCTACCTTCAATTTTCAATTCATTAAAACCATTGAAGCGTCCATGAGACATAGCCCCTAAAACTCTAATTATCCAGAGTTTTATAAATAAAATATGACCAAAAGGATTTTTTTTAAAGATTCTCATATCAAAGGATAAATTCTTTAATAATTATTAATTTTAATAAATTCACAAAAATTACTAGTTTACTAAGATACAAAAATACAGCTCTTACAGAAGCTGTTTGAGCATTTCTCTTACCTCACTCAGCATCATAGCTGTGGCTCCCCAAACTCGGTGATTATTCAAGTTAAAAACAGGAACTTCTATGTTTTTAGCATACGATGTAGAGAAGTTTTGAAATGATTTAATAGAATCATCCATAAAATGTCTTAGTGGCACTTCTATCAAATCTTCTACTTCATCTTCTTGCAAAATAAAGTTAGGTGTCTTATTGGTGTAACCCAAAAAAGGTTGCACAAAAAAATTACTTGGTGGAATGTATACTTCGGTAAGTTTTTTTAAAACTGTTACCTTGTTTTGATTAACTCCAATTTCTTCTTCTGTTTCCCTAAGAGCAGTAACTCTCAAAGAACTATCCGTAGCTTCAAATTTACCTCCAGGAAAACCAATTTGGGCAGAATGAACTCCCTTATATGTTTTTCTTAATATTAAAGCCAACATAGTTTGCTTTGATACTGAAGGATAAAATAAAGCTAATACCCCGGCTTTTTTTGCACTTTTTTTAACATCAGCTATCTTTTTTAATTCATTAATACGTTCCTTTGGTGCCATTTTAAATTGAGCACTCTCCCCCAGAAGTTTCATTTTTTTTATTTTTACAATCTTATGTTTAAATTCTTCAAATTCCATTTATGAAAAATATATTGATTATTATAGGCATACTTTCGCTATTTGCTGGATGTGAAGATAGTAAAAAGAGAACTACAGAAATTAAAGAAACTATTTTAAAAAAAGAGTTAATTCCCAATTCCAACACACAAAAAAAAGGAACTTAAACCAAAAATTAAACTTACAAATGAAAATGCGGTTTCGTTTTTAACTGAATTTGGGGTGGAAAACCCAGAAAATAACATTCGAGTTATAACACCATATGGTAATATAGACATAGAACTTTTTAAAGATACGCCTATTCATAGAGCTAATATCATTTATTTAGTTAAACAAAAATATTTCAATAATACCTTTTTACATAGAGTGGTTCCTAACTTTATTATTCAAGCTGGAAGTAGTGATTTAAAATCTACATTTAAAAAAAGAGCTAGTATAGGAAACCATTACCGATTACCTTATGAAAAAGGAAACAGCAGAATTCACACTTATGGCTCAATTTCTGGTGCAAAAGAATATCGAAAAAATCCAGATAAGATGACCTCTCCTTTTGAATTTTTTATTTATTTAGGTTCAACTACAAGCAATAAACATTTAAATGGAAATTATACTGTTTTTGGTAAGGTAACAAAAGGTATGGATATTGTTGAGATACTCTCTGATTTACCAGCTGACGAGCAAGACTGGCCATTAAATAATATTTATATTTCTGTAGAAATATTAGATGAATAGTTTTTTTAATAATCGCAAACAACCATAAGGAATACTGATATATTTTTTATATTTGATATAAAAAACTGATCATGACTATTACACAACTAAAATATGTTTTAGCAGTTTCTGAACACAAAAATTTTACAAGAGCAGCAGAGCATGTATTTGTTACACAGCCAACACTTAGTATGCAAATTCAAAAGCTAGAAGAGGAACTAAATATTTTAATATTTGATAGAAGTAAAAAACCCATAGAACTTACCAACGTAGGAAAAAAAATCGTAAATCAAGCTAGAAATATTGTCAACGAAGCAGAAAGAATGCAGGATGTGGTTGATCAAGAAAAAGGCTTTATTGGCGGAGAATTTAAACTAGGAATAATTCCGACCATCATGCCTACCCTATTACCAATGTTCTTAAAGAATTTTACAAGTAAATACCCGAAAGTTAATTTAAAAATTGAAGAACTTACGACTGTTGAAATAATTTCAAAATTAAAAGATAATCATTTGGATGCAGCTATAGCCGCAACTCCACTTTTACAGGAGAAAATTAAGGAACGCGTTTTATATTTTGAACCTTTTGTTGGTTATGTCCCCAAAAGTCACCGATTAAATTCAAAAAACAAATTAGATAGAACCGATTTAGATGTTAACGACATTTTATTATTGGAAGATGGCCACTGTTTTAGAGACAATGTAGTTAACATCTGTAAAAACTTAAAAAATAGTAATACTAAAGATTCATTTCAATTAGAGAGTGGAAGTTTTGAAACTCTCATTAAATTATCGAATGAGGGGTTTGGCATGACTCTATTACCCTATTTAAATACTCTAGATTTTTCTGAAAAAGAACAAAAAGAATATTTGAGGTATTTTAATGAGCCTTCACCAGCAAGAGAAGTTAGTTTACTCTATAAAAAGAGTGAGCTTAAAATGCAAATTATAAATGCTTTATATGACAGTATATCTGGAGTAATAAGAGGGGCCATTGCATTTCATAATATCAAAGTGGTAAGTCCTCTGAAATAAAATTTTATAATAAAAAATCCCTCTTTCGAAGGATTTTTATTATGACTTTAAATAAATTAAACATTCATTCAATTGTGGTTTCTTTTCTATTAGAACATTTAACCATATTTTTAATTCAACGATTTCGTGAGGAAGTAAACGTGTTAAAGCTTTTTTTAATTCGATACAGAAAAGGTTTACATCAAAACTTACTTTGTTCAGTACAGACTTGGTGTAATCATACATCGCTCTTGCCATTTTTAGAATATTAAATTAAGTATTTTTTTGCTATAGGCTAAAATTTTAAATTCATTTAAAGATAGCAAAATAAAATGATATTTATAGTATAATTCACTGATTAAAAAGAGTAATATTATTGAGTTAAGATGATGGAGGTTTCACTTTTAGTGTCCATTCAAATTCAAAAACAGAAACCAAAATACCATCTTCATTAAAACCCTCCGACTTCATCCAGCATGTTTTCCCTTCTCCGCTTAAAACAGCGTCTTTGATTGTTTGCTCGATCAATTTTCCATCATTACAGGTAAAGGTAATTTTTCCAGTAGCTTTTTTGTAAAAAGTAGCTTTATTATTAGCTACCAGCATCGATATATTTTTTTTTGATGCTCGAATACAACTCATTACCATCGCTCCTGTACTTAATTCGGCAGCCATACCTTGTACAGCCCAAAATAATGATTTGAACGGATTTTGAGTAATCCAACGATGCCTAACAGCTACAGAACAGCTTTGATGATCCATAGATTTTACCCGAATACCTAACCAAAAAACAGAAGGCAATTTTAAAAATGTAAAAAAAGTAATCTTCCTTATACTTAAAGACATATAATAATTTTAACAAATATATTTAAAAATAAAATCCTAGTAATAATTTAAATTAAGATTTATTATTATTGTACATACTATTGTTTTTCATTGATTTAAAAAAATATAAATTTAAAAAATTGTTAATACAAGTACTATGCGTGACACCACTAATATTAGTAATAAGTATAGAGATCAACTAGTTGAAGTAGTTGTATATTTACCAATTGGATCTATTTTATATGCAGATAAAAACACATTTTTGTATCATAGAAATAATTCAAATTATAAAGATATTTTAAAGAATAGAGATGAAGAAAAATAGTTGTTAATCAATAATTTAAAAACTGATTGTTTGGATTGTGAAGACGCGTCCATAAAAAAAATAACGACTCAAACCAATGGGTAGAAGAGGTAAACGATCAATTTAAAAATTTAAATACCACAAATAATTAATATACTTTTATAATGAAATCAATTAAAATTCTACTATTTCTCCTATTCGGGGTCTCCTTAAATTCCTGTTTTTTTGCTGTTAATTTTGGTGATAAAAACGGAAATGGAAACCTGAAGACTGAGGAAAGATATGTAAATCAAAACTTCGATAAAATTATCGGTTCGGGAGGGCTAGAAATTTATCTAACTGAAGGTTCTGAAAATAAAATAATTGTTGAAGCTGACGAGAATCTATTAGAAATCATTGAAACTACAATTTCTGACGGTATATTAACCAGTCCAAACAAAGAAAAACATAATTAGTTCAGAAGCTAAGAGAGTGCTAATTACATTTAAAAATTTATCTGTCGTTAAAGCAAATAGTGGGGCAACTATCATAGGAAAATCAATTATTAGAAATAAAATACTAACTCTTGAAAGTAGTAGTGGAGCAAATATAGATATGGAAGTTTTTGCAAAAGAATTATTTACTAAAACTAGTAGTGGTGCAAACATCAATATTAATGGAAAAGCTACCATACTTTATGCAAAAACATCAAGTGGCAGCGAATTAAACGCAAAGGATTTAAAAACTATAAATAGTAATATAAAGGCTCACAGTGGATCAAAAATTATGATAACTACTCAAAATAAACTTGAAGCCACTGCGTCAAGTGGAGGGAATATTCAATATTACGGAAACCCTAATTCTGTTATTAAAGATGATGGTTCCTCCGGAAGTATAAAAAAAATGTAACCCTTTTTCGTCTAAATGGAAAAAATAAAAATAGTTATTATAGACAATTACGATTCGTTTACCTTCAATTTAGTTCATATCCTAGAGGCCTTAGATGTAACTGTTACAGTTATAAGAAATGATCAATTTCAAATATTAGATCTTGCAGTGTATGACAAAATAATGATTTCACCGGGTCCAGGAATACCATCTGAAGCAGGGCTTACAAAAAAGGTAATTCAAGCATATTATAAAAAAAAACCTATTCTTGGGATTTGTATGGGACACCAAGCAATTGCTGAGTGTTTTGGAGGTGAATTAAACAATTTGAGCGAAGTTTTTCATGGCGTTGAAACAGCTATTTTCACTCAAAAGGATTATTTATTTAAAGATTGCCCTAAGGTATTAAAAGTCGGTAGATATCACAGTTGGGCAGTATCAAAAACATTGCCTGAAAGCCTGGAGTCTATAGCCGAAGATAAAAATAAAATTAATATGGCATTGCGACATAAAAACTATGACGTCAGGGGATTGCAATTTCATCCGGAAAGTATTTTAACTCCACAAGGGTTTCAGATTATTAAAAATTGGGTAAATCATTAGGGTGAAATTAGACTAATGATTAATCCTTTTAAAATCTTCATTTTTGAATTATCATTTCTATTGCAAAGTACCCAAATAACGCTCTGAATCGAGAGCTGCCATACAGCCAGTACCTGCAGCTGTTACAGCCTGACGATATTCTTTATCCTGCACGTCACCACAAGCGAAAACACCCGGTAAATTCGTTTTAGTAGATTTTCCCTCAGTAATTAGATATCCTACCTCATCCATATCCAACACCCCTTTAAATAAATTGGTGTTTGGTGTGTGTCCAATAGCTATAAAGACTCCTGTTACGTCTATAACTTTTGTTTCTTTAGTTTGGTTATTAATTACACGAACACCTTCAACAACAGTTTCTCCAAGAACTTCATCAATTTCAGTATGATATAAGACGGTGATGTTTTGGGTTTTGTTAACTCTATTTTGCATCGCTTTTGAAGCTCGCATATAATCTTTACGAACAAGTAAAGTTACTTTTTTACAGATGTTAGCTAGATAAGTAGCTTCTTCTGCTGCAGTATCCCCTGCTCCCACTACTACAACATCTTGTCCCTTGTAAAAGAATCCATCGCAAGTAGCACATGCAGAAACACCACCACCAATTAAACGTTGCTCACTTTCCAATCCTAAATATTTTGCAGTTGCGCCAGTTGAAATAATAACGGTTTCTGCTTCAATTTCTGTTTTATTATCTACAATAACTTTATGAATACCACCTATCTTATTACTTAACTCAATAGAGGTTACCATTCCAAAACGGACCTCAGTCCCAAATCGTTCCGCTTGATTTTGTAAATCAATCATCATAGCATTTCCATCAGTACCATCAGGGTATCCCGGAAAGTTATCAACTTCTGTAGTCGTAGTTAACTGACCTCCAGGCTGCATCCCAGTGTACATTACTGGATGTAAATCTGCTCTTGATGCATATATTGCCGCTGTATATCCAGCAGGCCCGGAACCAATAATCAAACATTTAATTTTTTCAATACTATCTGACATAACTATATTTTATATTTTCAGTTGTCAAAAATAATACTTTAAACAATCAAACTAAATTGTTTTTAAAGAGAAAAAAAATCATTTATTAACTATTTTTAAAATGAAATTAGTTAACTCAAGTGGTCATACAAATCAAATCTCATATCGTAATCTAAACGATATAAATCTTGGTTGTATATAAGTTCTTGACTCAGAAACAAATAAATTAGTGGCTGTATTGCTTATTCTTGAATCTGCGTCTAATAAATTCGTAGCGACTAATTCATATTCCCATTTAGCATCTCTATTTTTACGATATGCTAAAGAAGCATTCCATGTTTGAAAAGAATCACTATTTCCATATTGTAGTCTTTGATGTGTGTAAGTGTAATCTGATTTTAAAGTAACTGATTGCCATATGTATGCATCAAAATCAATGGATGGTGCATTGGTATAAAATATTGTTTTGTTGGGCCCTTGATTATTTTCAGAAATCCTATAATTATACTTTAATTTAACATTAGGTGCCTTTTTAAAATTAGTTCTCAAACTCGGGGTGTAGCTTTGACTAAAACTTTCGTTTACAGATTGTCTAGCATCCACAAATTGATTTATATTATTATAATTAAAGCTTAAGTTGATTGTTGCTATTAATTTACCGAAAGTACGTTGAACCCTTCCAAAAGCGGTGAGGCTCTCATCTGCAAAATTAGAATTAAAAAAAGTATTAGTCGTTATTATATTTTCAAAAAAGGTAATGTTTCTTATTTGGTCTATATTGTTAGCGTAGGCAATACGACCAAAAACATTGGTATAATTAAAAAGATTAAAACTTGAATAGATTAAACTAAGATTATGTGATAGGGCGTTTTGTAATTCTGGATTTCCAAATTGTATGCTGTCGTAATTATTGAGCACTAAACCTTTTGCGAGTTTTGTGACATCGGTGAATTGATTACTCATATTATACCTAAAAGTAAGACTTTCGCTATTTTTAAACTGAACACGTGTTTCAAAATCGGGCATAATTCTAAAAAAATCATCAGCATACTCATTGCCTAATTGAATATTTTTGTTTCCATAGGAATGCATTGAAAATCCTGGAGTCATCGTAAATTTTCCAATCTTAACTCGATAACGAGCAGCTAAATAAATATCATTAAATTTATATTCGACATCATTACTAATTAATCCATCATTGAATGTTGGGTTTGGATCAAAAGTGGAATTATTATCTAAAAACTGAAATAAGGTTGAATTAAACTTTTGATTGCTAAATATGCTACCAAAAGTTAAATTTAAATTACTTTTTGGATTTATAATGAAGTAATAATCTAGTTTCGCATCCAACTGATTCGATTTTATGCGTCTATCTTGAGCTAAATTATAATTAATTTGATCTGTATTTAGACCTAAAGATTCAGCAGTAGCCTCATAATTTTCTTTTTCTTCTAGGACCGCATTGTAAAAAGGATCTTCATCGCTCCATAAATGCTGAACCTCTAAAGCGAATATGCTAGACTCATCCAACGTAAAATAATAATTTAAATTTTGATTGATACTAAATGGTGTCGTCTCCTCAATTTGATTGGTATTGCCAATTACTGAAGAAAATACATTTTGAGTTTGTTTATCATTTGAAATTCTACCTAAGATATCGTAATCAATTTGGTTGTTAAAGTTCGGTTTGTAGGAGGCACTTAATTTTAATAATCCTTGCGTTGAACGTTCATCAGTCGAATCTTCTTTTAATTCATTTGGAATTCCTAAATCTGAATCTGTATACTGTCTAAAAGTCCTTTCTTTTGAATCAATTCTACTACTATTATAAATTGCAAATCCGGTGATATCTAAAGAATTTTTTGGTGAGTAACTAAAATTAGTAGCACCAAATATATTTTTTATGGCCAGTGCATTGGCTTGATTTGTAAGAAAATTTAAGCTATTGTTACCTAAATCTAAATTAGTTCCACTGCTTCTGCTTGGTGGTTTAAAGCCTCCGCTAAAATTTCTAATATCTCTTCGATTTAATACTAAATCACCTGTGTTATTAAAATCACCAAGAAAGTTAAAAGTTACTTTTGGCGAATAATAAAAAAGTTTAGGTTGAATTAAATAAAGACCCTCGTCGTTTGCAGAATAACCACCTCCAGTTTTTACATTTCCAAACCAAAAATTTTCTTTTCCCTCTTTTAGTTTAATATTTAATGCAAAACTATCAGAGTTATTAGTAACACTTTTTAATTGCGATACTTCAGAATAATTTCGGAGAACTTGAATTTTGTCTACCGCATTGGATGGTATATTTTTGGTTGCTATTTTTGTATCTCCGTCGAAAAAATCTTTTCCATTTACCATTAACTTATTAACTACTTTCCCTTCCACTTCTACTTGACCATCTTCATTTATTTCAACACCAGGAAGTTTTTCAATAACGTCCTCTAAATTTCTCTCAGATCCGTTTTTAAAAGAATCGGCATTGTAGACGATGGTATCTCCTTTTATAGTAATGGGAATTTCATAGGTGATTTGAACTTCATCCAGAGTGTTATCAGGAACTAAAGTAAAATTTTTAGTTTCATCATTTTCAGTAGTTTTTATCTGAATCTCTAAACTTTTTTTTCCGATATAACTAACTTGAAAATTGTATACCGTATTTTGTTGTAGTTTTAATGAGTAGGTTCCTTTTTGATCAGTAATCGAATAGGACTCTAAAAGATTGGTAGCATTATCGATTGCAATTACGTTGGCAAGCTCGAGTGGATTACCAATACTATCTTTTACGATTCCATTAAAACTGACTTGAGAAATTAAAGTGGTTGAGGTAAATAAAAAGAACAACAAAAAATGCTTTGTTTTCATATGCTAATTTTTAGTTAAGAATTCAGGTCAACCTTTAATTACTTCTTCGTCTACCTCTGTTATTTCTCATTTCTATCATTTTTCCAGTAATGATACTCTTATACTCTTTTTTGGTAGCTTCTTTACCTTTTTGGGGTGCTTCAATTTTTAATTTTTCATCTGGATTCATGACAATTTTGGAACATAGCATCGTAGTATTTCCAATATTAACCTCTAGGATTAAACCAGGCAGCCCCCAATATTCAAGTGGTCCTTGACTAATAGGAATTTGGGGTGAATACCATGCGGTTACGTTTGTAGTTGGGATAGTTTCTTCTTCTATTGTTAACGGGTTTCCATCTGAACCTGTTTTAGGTATGGAATCGGTTTGTTCTTTTTTGTTATTGGGTCTAAGTTCATTCCAAGAAAAATTGTACCAATTAAGATCAGATTTTAACATTGTTGCAGTTGCTTTGAAACAAACATAATTACCTATTTGTTTTGTTTCTTTTCCTAAAACCCAATTAATGTCCAATAAGTTATCTTTTATCAAGAATTGTTTGCCATAAAATTCTTGTTTTTGGACTAATTCTTTAGTTTTAATATTTTTATATTGCTTACCAGGTGTAAAATTTTTACCCCAAGTATCTGTTGCACCTGAATAAGCGTCTACTTTTTCATCTTCTCTAAATATGGATTCCTCTTTGTTAAATGAAAGAATGTACGTTTTTTCAAGTCTATTTTTTAATCTTTCCTTGATTTGCTTTTTTCGTGCTTCACTCATAGTAGCACCAAATTTTCCAAGTTCCATGGTAGATTTTGAAAAATAATAAGCTTTACCTTGAAAGTCTTGGGAAAAGAGATTGGTTGTTGTGAAAAATAAAGTGATGTATAAGAAAAAATAAGAGACTGAGGCATTCATGAATATCAGGTTTTTTATTTGTGTTTAACAAATGTATGTTTTAATTATACATTAAAGAATCGATTTTCAGATTATTTAACATTATTAAAGTATTAAATAACAAAATTAGACTAGTATTTAAATTTTACATGGTAAATGAACAGAGCTATAAATAAATTAGATAAATACCTTTTATAATATGACTATCTTATTTATTCAAAGTTTAATTTATTAACTATTTTTTTTTGTCTAGATAATATTAAGACAAAAGAAAATATTATTTTTAATTAATAAGAAAATAATCATACGGTGTTCGGCATTAATAAAAACAACAAATATTTTATATTAATATTTTTATTTTTTATATTGATATGTTAATTTTGTTTAACTATTTAAGTTTTTTATTAAACATTTTATATATTTACAAAAAATAAACAATTTTCATGGCTAGAAAAAAAGATATAAACGAAAAAAATATTATAAATTTTTACATGGAGTATGTTTTAACTAATGGTAAAAAACCAGATTCTGTGTTTAGTTTTTCCAAGCAATATAACTTTACGGAAGAAGATTATTATAAATATTATGGAAATTTTAGTTTGTTAGAGCAATCTATATTTAAAGTTTTTTATGAGAAGACCATCCATTTGCTAGAAAAAAATGATGATTATCAAAATTATAGTGATAGAGATAAAATTCTAAGTTTTTATTATTCATTTTTTGAATTACTGACAGCTAACAGAAGTTATGTGGTTTATGCTATAGGGTCACAAACTAAAAATTTAAAAAAATTAGATACGCTGAAACAACTAAAAAAAAGTTTTTGCAATTATATTGACAAATTAGACATTAGCATACTGGAGACCAACCAGGAAACTTTAGATAAAATACAAAATAAGACATTGAAAGAATCAGCTTGGCTTCAACTACTGTTAATTATGAAGTATTGGTTAGAAGATACCTCACCATCATTTGAACGGACAGATATTTTTATTGAAAAAGCAATAAATACTAGTTTTGATTTAATGAATATTACACCTCTTAAAAGTGTCCTTGATTTAGGGAAGTTTTTGTTTAAGGATAAATCATTTATGAATTAATGAAAACAATCGACAAAATACCTACATCAAAAATCCAAAGGGCCTCTAAACTTTTCAAAACTGGAGCAAAAGTTGGTGTAAACTATATAAAGTATTATGGTGAAAAAATAGTACGAGACGAAGACAAAGCTAAAGAACGTCTAAATAAAAATAATGCAGAAGATATCTATGACGGGCTAAAAAACCTTAAAGGTAGCGCTTTAAAGGTTGCTCAAATGTTGAGTATGGATAAAAGCATCTTGCCGGAAGCTTATGTAGAAAAATTTTCTTTATCACAATTTTCTGTTCCACCTCTATCACCACCTTTGGTCATAAAAACGTTCAAAAAATATTTAGGAAAAAGTCCAAATGAGCTTTTTGATAGTTTTAATACAACTTCAGTTAACGCTGCGAGCATAGGTCAAGTGCATCAAGCAAAAAAAAATGGGAAGAAATTAGCTATAAAATTACAGTATCCAGGAGTTGCCGATAGTATCTCGTCAGATTTATCGTTAGTAAAACCAATAGCTGTAAAAATGTTTAACTTAAAAGGAAAAGATACTGATAAATACTTTGATGAGGTAGAAGGAAAATTAATTGAAGAAACCAACTACTTACTTGAGGTCAAACAAAGTAAATTGATACGGGAAGCTTGCAAAGGACTACCAAATATTAAATTTCCAAATTACTATGCCAATTTATCGTCAGAAAGAATTATTTCTATGGATTGGATGGAAGGAGAGCATCTCTCTGAATACACAAAGAAAAAAAACAAACAGGAAAAATTAAATAAGTTGGGACAAACTCTTTGGGATTTTTACATGTTTCAAATTCACCAACTTAAAAAAGTCAATGCAGATCCTCACCCTGGTAATTTTTTAATTTCAAATCAAGAAGAATTGATTGCCATTGATTTTGGTTGTATGAAAGAAATCCCTGAAGAATTTTACATCCCTTATTTTGAGTTGGCAGAAAAAAACAATCTTACAGATCAAAATAAATTTAAAACTAAATTAGTAGAATTGGACATACTTAGAGAAGAAGATACCGTAGAAGAAATCAAATTTTTATCTAAAATGTTTCATGAATTGTTAAGTCTATTTACGATGCCATTTCAATCTGAGTATTTTGATTTTTCTGACCCTGTATTTTTTCAAAAAATAGCTGAACTAGGTGCAAAATTTAGCAAAAACACTGAATTACGTAAAGTAAATGGCAATAGAGGCTCTAAACATTTTATATACATGAATAGAACTTTTTTTGGGCTCTACAATTTGATGTTTGATCTCAAAGCAAAAGATGTTAAAATCAATAACTATAAAATTTTCTCTTAAACATAAATTATGAAAACTAACGAAATAAAAAAAATGGAAATTAATGTTCAAAATTTAAATGGCTTAACAGCAAGTGAGATAGGTGATGATCACATTTCCACAAGTCTTGAAACTCCTATGAGAAAAGATGCTTTTAAAACTTCTGATGAGGAAAAGAAAAATAAAATAGCCTTGTTATTCGAAGAAATCATGAATGTTATGGGTTTAGATTTAACCGACGACTCATTAAAGGGTACCCCAAAACGAGTTGCAAAAATGTATATTGATGAAATTTTTTCAGGGTTAAACCCCGAAAATAAACCAAAAATTGCATTGTTTGAAAATAAATATCGATACAATCAAATGTTGGTCGAAAAAAATATAACTTTTTATTCTAATTGTGAACACCATTTTGTTCCAATTATTGGAAAAGCTCACTTGGCTTACATATCTTCTGGAAAGGTTATAGGATTATCAAAATTAAATAGAATTGTTCAATATTTCGCAAAACGTCCCCAGGTTCAAGAGCGACTTACAAATCAAATTGCAAACGAACTTTCTAAAATTTTAGGAACTGATGATATCGCAGTAATTATAGATGCCAAACACCTGTGTGTATCCTCCAGAGGAATTAAAGATGAGTCGTCTGCAACAGTAACCTCTTACTACGGTGGTGTTTTTAATGACTCAAAAAAAATAACTGAGTTACAAAACTACATCAATAATTAATTTTATAGATAAATACTAGTAATTTAGTCTAATAAATTGATTCTGTTACAGAATGAATAAATGAAACATAATCTAATAATAATACTTATGCTCACTCTTTTTAGCAAATGTCCGTCTCAAAATACATCACCAGAATCTATTTATGATATCGAAATAAATAATTTAACCGGAAAGCCAATCAATTTAAACGATTATAAAGGGAAATATATATTGTTTGTTAATGTTGCATCCGAATGCGGTTTCACTGGTCAGTATGATGATATGCAAAAATTATACGAAACCTATAAAGATAAATTAATCGTGATAGGCGTTCCCTGCAATCAATTTGGTAAACAGGAACCAGGATCTGCAAAAGAAATTCAATCTTTTTGCCAAGCCAATTATGGGGTTTCTTTTTTGATGACTGAAAAAGTAAATGTGAAAGGGAAAAATAAACACCCAATTTACCAATGGCTCACAGAAGAAACTAAAAATGGTAAAACTAGCACAAGTGTGAAGTGGAATTTTCAAAAATACCTAATCGGTAAAAATGGTGATTTTATTGATTATTATTACTCTACAACAAAACCCCTAAATACCAAAATCACTAAATACCTAAAGTGAAATGAAACTTTTAAAGATTAGTATATTTTTTTTAGTTTTAAATTTTAGTGCTCTTGCTATTGGAAGTTGGCTTATGAATAATGGTCCAATGACAAATTGGTATGTGAACTTAAATCAAGCTCCATGGACGCCACCAGGTTGGGTTTTTGGTATAGCTTGGACAACCATAATGATATGCTTTTCAGTATATATGGCTTACTTATTTATAGAAATATCTAATTCAAGTTTGATTCTCTTATACCTAACGCAATTGGTATTAAATATAAGCTGGAATTATATATTTTTTAATCAACACGCAGTTGGATATGGACTCTTATGTATCATAGCTCTGACTATAATTGTAGTTTTATTTTTAATAAACTATAGAAAATTACTACAATTTAAAAGTTTATTAATAGTTCCATATTTTTTATGGCTTTTAATTGCAACTTCACTCAATGCTTACATATATTTTTATAATTAATTTCGAAATTTTATTTAATTTATTTTTTATATTTATAACTTATATCTGAAAAAAATATGGGAAATTTAAAAAAAATAGAGGAGTTTGAAAAATTGTGTGTTTCAATAAATAAAGAGGATGTAGGCCCTTATACATTTCCAACAGATGCTGTAGTGGACCATATATTAAATTTGATAGATAGTAATTATAGTAAATTTGATCTGATTGAAAAAATAGCCAACTCGATTAAACTTAGTGGAGCAGATGAGCAAGAATTAATTACTATGTCTAACTTAATATCAAGTGTATCGTTAGAACTTACTAATGGTAAAGACAATCCTTTCTTATGATTTGGTCACGTATTTTATATTCATTTAAAGAAACCTCGGTGTCTATCTTCGATTATTATTTCTATTTGAGGTCTTAGTATTAGTTCTTTTTGAATGATTGTTGGAAGATTTTTTCTTGTGTTTAGGGTTATTTTTTCCTTGTTGTTGCCCTCTCTTTAATGGTTCCGTAGAAGCGTTTGGATCTGGCTCGAAGCCTTCAATCACTTCAGTAGGAATCTTAATTCCCACTAATTTCTCTATGGATTTTAAATAAGAAGTTTCGTCTGCACTAACTAATGACAGTGCTTCTCCACTAGCTCCAGCTCTTCCTGTTCTACCTATTCTATGTACGTAATCTTCAGAAATATTTGGTATTTCAAAATTAATTACATGGGGTAATAAGGGAATATCAAGACCCCTAGCAGCTATATCAGTTGCAACTAAAACTCGTATGGAATTACTTTTAAAACCAGCTAATGCTTTAGTTCTTGCACCTTGTGTTTTATTACCATGTATTGCTGCAGCAGAAATTCCTGCACTGATCATTTTTTTACAAAGTCGATTAGCTCCATGTTTAGTTCTAGTAAAAACCAAGACTTGTTTCCAACTTCCTTCAGAAATTAATTTTATAATTAACCCTGTTTTTTTATCCTTTGCAACTCGATAAATTTTTTGATTTATTTTATCAACAGTACTGTTTTCAGGTGAAACTTCGACTATAGCAGGTTGGTATAAAAATTCTGTTGCTAATTTTTTAATATCCTTTGAAAAGGTTGCGGAAAATAATAAGTTTTGAGTTTTTGAGGGCAATAGAGAAATTATTCTTTTTATGTCTCTTAAAAACCCCATATCAAGCATTCGGTCTGCTTCATCCAGTACCAAAATTTCTACATTTGAAAGAGAAAGAAATCCTTGGTTTTGAAGGTCTAATAGCCGGCCCGGAGTTGCAATTAGTACATCGACCCCTCTCTTTAGTGTGGCTACTTGAGGTCGTTGATTAACCCCTCCAAATATTACTGTAGATTGTATATTTAAAAATTCACTATATGATTTTACATTCGCATGGACTTGCGCTGCCAATTCTCTGGTAGGGGTAATTATTAAGGCTCTAACTTTCCTTCTTTTTTGAGATTGTCCTTGTGATAATCGTTGAAGCATTGGCAAAGTAAAACCAGCAGTTTTTCCAGTTCCTGTCTGCGCAGATGCTAAAATATCCTTGCCTTTTAGGATTAATGGAATCGCTTTTTCTTGAATGGGTGATGGTTCAGTATAACCTTGGTTATTTATGGCTTTTAATAAGGCTTTAGATAACCCTAATGATTGGAATGACATAAGTGAATTTATAAATGACAAGAAATAGTCATTTTATTTAGTTCAAATATACTGTTAATAATCAAAATAAATTAAATAAAAAAACCTAATTAAATCAAATTAATTAGGCTTTTGATGTCGGGATGAGAGGATTCGAACCTCCGATCTCTGGTCCCCCAGACCAGCACTTTAACCGGACTAAGCTACATCCCGAATAAAAAGGTAAAAATATACATAAAAAGTAATCTATCAAATAACAACTAGTTTTAATTACATTAATATTTAGGTAAAAAAGTGCAATTCAGTTACCTTTGTAAAAATCATTTTTATGCTTGTAATTGGAATAGCCGGAGGAACCGGAAGTGGTAAAACTACTGTCGTTAACCAAATAATACAAGAACTGCCTGAAGGTGAAGTTTGTGTTATATCGCAAGATTCATATTATAAAGATACGAGTCATCTGTCTTTAGATGATAGAGCAAAAATTAATTTTGACCATCCAAAAGCTATTGATTTTGATCTTTTAGTTTCACATTTAAAAGAATTAAAGAAGGGTAAATCTATAGAACAACCTATCTATTCCTTTGTGGAACATAATCGTACTAACAAAACGATCACTACTTATCCAAAAAAAGTAATCATAATAGAGGGTATATTGATATTAACACATACTGACATTCGAAAGCTTTTTGATATAAAACTCTATGTTCACACAGATAGTGATGAGCGTTTGATTAGAAGATTAAGAAGAGATATGACTGAAAGAGGCAGGAATTTAGATGAAGTGTTAGATCGTTATCAAAATACTCTAAAACCAATGCATCAACAATTTATTGAACCTACCAAAGAGTTCGCGGATATTATTATTCCAAATAACAGATACAACATGGTTGCTGTAGGTCTTTTAAGAAAAATTATCAATCAAAGATTAATTGAAAATTGAAGCTGTTCTCTAAAATAAAAAATAATAAATGGGTTCGAATTTTTAGTAATAAATATTTAATTATTACGGTTTTGTTTATCATTTGGATGCTTTTTTTTGATACCAATTCATATTTAATACACCATGAATTAAACAATGATATCAAAAAGTTAGAAAAAAACAAAGAGGAGTATCTGGAGGAAATAATGAATGATAAATTATTTATTGAAAAAATGAAAGATAGTTCTGAAATTGAAAAATTTGCCAGAGAACAATATTACCTCAAAAGGAAAAACGAAGAAATTTATTTAATCGAACACGAGGACAGTGTTAAAACAAAAAATTAATGAGTCATTATTTGTTTAATGAGTTTAATGAAGTTTCCGCTAAAGAATGGAAGCAGAAAATTCAAGCAGATCTAAAAGGTGCCAATTATAATGACACGCTCGTTTGGAAAAATTTAGAAGGAATTGATGTAAAACCTTTTTATCACCTGGACGAAACAGATACTAGTCATTATTCCAAAAAAGTAAAAAATCCAAATGATTGGAACATTGCACAAACCATATTTATTAACAACGAATCTATTAGTAATCATTTCATCCTAAATGCAATAGAAAGAGGTGCAGAGTGTGTCTTACTAAAAGCAGACAAAGAGTTTGATATTCCTAGTACTTTTAAAGACTTTCCATTTGAAAAGGCTAGCATATACTTTAATTTTTCTTTCCTTTCTGAGCTTTTTATTACAAACTTAATTGATTTTTTTTCAAATAAGAACAGCCTTGTTTATTATAATTTAGATCCAATTGGTAATCTATCAAGAACGGGGAACTGGTTTCGTAACTTAAATGAGGATTTTGAGATTCTTAGAAAGATAAAAAATCAAAAAATACAGGGAAATATTGTAGCGATAGATGGAAGTTTATATCAAAATAGTGGTGCTAACATAACACAACAACTAGCATACAGTCTAGCGCATGCAAATGAATATCTAAACTACTTTAACGATTCCAATCTATCTGATTTTAAAATTACTTTTAAATTAAGTGTTGGATCAAATTATTTTTTTGAGATAGCAAAAATAAGAACACTTCGTATACTTTATGAAACGCTTGCAAAGGAATACGGTATTTCAGAGACTTGCCATATTATCACTATGCCATCACACCGCAATAAAACTATTTATGATTATAACATTAATATGCTTCGAACCACCACTGAATATATGAGTGCAATAATTGGTGGATCGAACACAATTTGTAGTGATGCCTATGATTCTATTTATCATAAAGATAACGAGTTTGGGGAAAGAATTGCCAGAAACCAACTACTAATTTTAAGAGAAGAGAGTTATTTCAAAGCCTCAAATAATCCAGCTAAAGGATCCTATTATATAGAATATTTAACCAAACAACTCTCAGAAAAAGCTTTGATTCTATTTAAAAACATTGAAGCTAGTGGAGGTTTTTTAAATCAGTTAAAAAAGGGAGTTATTCAAAAAAAGGTTAAGGAAACTGCATCAAAAGAACAGGATTTATTTAATTCAGGAAAACTGATTTTGTTAGGGACTAACATACATCAAAACCAAGAGGATCAAATGAAAGATAATTTAGAATTATATCCTTTTTCAAAATCCAATCCCAGAAAAACATTGATTGAGCCAATATTAGAGCGACGTCTATCTGAGATAAATGAACAAGAAAGGCTAAAAAAAGAAAATAAAGATGAAAAAATATAGCTTATTAATTATTTTTATTTTGATAGTTACAAGTTGCAGGGAGCCAATAGAATATCAATTTATAAACAGTCCTAAAACTATAGATTGTGAAGGCTTAGATTACGACTTGGCCCATGATGCCTATTATAGTTTTAGACAAGATCTAGCTATTTATGTTAAAAATTTACGAATCGGTTATAACTACCTTAATTATCAAGAAAGTTTAGGGTATTACATCTACAGAGGAGCCTTAGGTAATTTTGATTTTAATGAAATTGTTACACCACACACTAAAAAACTTTTAGTATTATTGAAAAAAAATGAGGACTTATGGGATACAACATCAGAAAAAAGTAGTTTAAATTATAAATCAGGATTTGTTACCTGTTTAGTAGATAACATAAAGAATGAAGAAGTAAAAACAACGATAAAAGCATTAATTAGGACCAACACTATGAACTCAAGTATTTTTGCAGAAAATTATCGCGCTAACGTATTTGATTGCAATATCGATAATCATTTTGGTATGTTATTGGCTTTTGATACCTATTATCAACATCTATATCAGATGAAATTTTAATACGTACTATGAAACGTAAAAACCTACAACATCTTAATTTTTCGTCTACTGAATCCTCAAAAAGTGAGACTAAAAAATACAAACATCAAAATTTCGTTGCTGGTATTCCACCATTTTTGAGAGGGCCCTACTCAACTATGTATGTAAGAAGGCCATGGACTATACGCCAATACGCAGGTTTTTCTACAGCAGAGGATAGCAATGCATTTTACAGAAGAAATTTAAAAGCAGGTCAAAAAGGGCTTTCTGTTGCATTTGATTTAGCAACACACCGAGGCTACGATAGTGATCATAAAAGAGTGGAAGGTGATGTAGGAAAAGCTGGTGTAGCAATAGATAGCGTTGAGGATATGAAAATTTTATTTAATCAAATACCTTTAGATAAAATGAGTGTATCGATGACCATGAACGGAGCAGTTTTGCCAATTATGGCTTTCTTTATAGTAGCAGCAGAGGAACAAGGAGTAGCAAAAGAACATCTTTCAGGAACTATTCAAAACGACATATTAAAAGAGTTTATGGTCAGAAATACCTACATCTACCCTCCTTCCCCATCGATGAAAATCATAAGTGATATTTTTGAGTATAGTTCGAAATACATGCCTAAATTTAATTCAATTTCAATTTCTGGATACCATATGCAAGAGGCTGGAGCTACTTGTGAAATTGAATTAGCGTATACCTTAGCAGATGGTTTAGAATATATTAGAACAGGAATTGCTGCAGGGATGGATATCGATATATTTGCACCTAGACTTTCCTTTTTTTGGGCGATAGGTATGGATCATTTTACAGAAATTGCTAAATTAAGAGCTGCAAGAATGCTTTGGGCAAAATTGGTTAAAAGATTCAATCCAAAAAATTCAAAATCACTTATGCTAAGAACTCACTGCCAAACTAGTGGTTGGAGCTTAACGGAGCAAGATCCATTTAACAACGTAGCACGAACTTGTATTGAAGCTGCGGCTGCTGTATTTGGAGGGACACAATCTTTACACACCAATGCGCTAGACGAAGCAATTGCATTGCCTACTGATTTTTCTGCCAGAATTGCAAGAAATACTCAATTATACCTTCAAAGTGAAACACAGATTACAAAAACAGTAGATCCATGGGCTGGAAGCGAATTTGTTGAAAAGAAAACAGAAGAAATTGCAAAAAAAGCCTGGGAGTTGATTCAAGAGATTGAAGAATTAGGAGGTATGACAAAAGCAATCGAAGCTGGGATTCCGAAATTAAGAATAGAAGAAGCTGCAGCAAAAAAACAAGCACGTATCGATTCAAATCAAGATACTATCGTAGGTGTCAATAAATATAGACTATTAAAGGAAGATCCTTTACAAATTTTAGATGTTGACAATGAGAAAGTAAGAATTTCACAGGTCAACCGACTTAAAAAAATTAAAAATAAAAGAGAGACTAATAAAGTTAAAGACGCATTATTAAAAATTACAGCTGCAGCTAAATCAGGTGAAGAAAATTTATTAACTTTAGCAATCGATGCAGCTCGAGCTAGAGCAACCTTAGGCGAAATCAGTGATGCATTAGAGGTTGTTTTCGGAAGGCATAAAGCACAAATAAAATCATTTAGTGGCGTGTATAGTAAAGAAATTAAAAAAGATTCTTCTTTTGAAAAAGCAAGAGAATTAGCAAATAAATTTGCTGAATTAGAAGGAAGACGTCCACGTATTATGATCGCAAAAATGGGACAAGATGGTCATGATAGAGGAGCAAAAGTGGTCGCAACCGGTTATGCAGATGTAGGCTTTGATGTTGATATAGGACCTTTGTTTCAAACTCCTGAAGAGGCTACAAAACAAGCTGTTGAAAACGACGTTCACATCATCGGCGTTTCCTCTTTAGCTGCAGGACACAAAACACTAGTTCCTAAAGTAATTAAAGAATTAAAAAAATACCATCGTGAAGATATTATGGTAATTGTTGGAGGGGTGATTCCTCCTCAAGATTATCAATTTTTATTTGATTCGGGTGCTGTTGCTGTATATGGTCCTGGAACAAAAATTAGTGAAGCAGCAATCGATTTATTACAAATATTGATTGATTCCGTAAATTAATGTAGGTTTTATTGTTTTCAACCAAAACCAATCTCAGTTATAAAAAAACTAATTTTATAAATAAATTTTAATTATGAATTATAAAAATAAGATGTTGCGTGATGACGCATTAAAAGGAAAAACAATCGTTGTTACAGGTGGAGGAAGTGGTCTCGGAAAAGCAATGACAACCTATTTCCTGGAATTAGGGGCTAATGTGGTTATTACCTCAAGAAATATAGAAAAACTTGAAACAGTAAAAACAGAATTAGAAACACAAACGGGAGGAAAAGTTTTGGCAGTACAATGTGACGTGAGGCATTACGATCAAGTTGAATCGTTAGTTAAGGCTTCAGTTGAAACTTTTGGAAAAATAGATGTTTTACTTAACAATGCTGCAGGTAATTTTATTTCTCCGACAGAGAGACTTTCAGCAAATGCTTTTGATACTATAATAGATATCGTATTAAAAGGAACTAAAAACTGTACGCTTGCCTTCGGAAAACATTGGATAGCTGAGAATGAAACGGAAAAAGTAGTTTTAAATATTGTGACTACTTATGCTTGGACAGGATCTGCTTATGTAGTTCCAAGTGCTACTGCTAAAGCAGGAGTATTAGCCATGACGAGATCTTTAGCTGTTGAATGGGCTAAATATGGCATGAGATTTAACGCGATTGCGCCAGGTCCATTTCCAACAAAAGGAGCATGGGACCGATTACTTCCGGGTGATTTAAAAGAAAAATTTGATCTTTCTAAGAAAGTACCTCTAAAAAGAGTTGGTGAGCATCAAGAATTAGCAAATCTAGCTGCTTATTTAGTCTCAGAATTTTCTGCATATGTCAATGGAGAAGTAATTACTATAGATGGAGGGGAATGGCTTAAAGGAGCGGGACAAATGAACTTATTGGAAGATGTTCCAAAAGAAATGTGGGACATGTTAGAAATGATGATTCGAGCAAAAAAAAATCAATAAAAAAGTAATTTTTTTATTAGTTTGTCAAACTTACCCCGTTACTCTATTGTTCATTACCTGTTAACAAAAATAGCTTTAAAACCGCATAAATAATCGTATTTTTAAAGCAAATACTTGCTTCATATTTATGGGAAAAATAATAGCTATTGCTAATCAAAAAGGTGGGGTTGGAAAAACAACTACATCTGTAAATCTTGCAGCATCATTGGGAGTTCTTGAAAAGAAAGTGCTTTTAATTGATGCTGATCCACAAGCCAATGCCTCCTCTAGTTTAGGTATTGATATCGATGTGGTTGAAAATGGCACTTACCGATTATTAGAACATACTATAAGAGCCGAGCAGGCTATACAATCTACCAACTCTCCAAATGTTGATATTATCCCAGCACATATAGACTTAGTTGCTGTAGAAATAGAGCTAGTCGATGTAGAAGCTAGAGAGTATATGCTTAATAAAGCCATCAATCATTTAAAGGAATCCTACGATTATATTTTAATTGACTGTGCTCCATCACTGGGTTTGCTTACATTAAATGCGCTTACGGCGTCCGATTCCGTAATCATTCCCATACAATGCGAGTATTTTGCTTTAGATGGTTTAGCAAAATTATTAAATACTATTAAAAGCATTCAGAGAATTCATAATAATTCATTGGATATTGAAGGTTTATTGCTCACCATGTATGATTCAAGACTTCGTCTATCTAATCAAGTGGTAGAAGAGGTAAAAAAACATTTTGATAAAATGGTTTTCAAAACAATTATACAACGAAATGTTCGTTTGGGAGAAGCGCCTAGTTTTGGAGAAAGCATCATAAGTTATGATGTAGATAGTAAAGGTGCTAGTAATTATTTGAGTTTAGCACAAGAATTAATCGAGAAAAACGAAACCGAGTAAATGGCTAAAGCAACAAAAAAACAAGCCCTAGGTAGAGGATTATCGGCATTATTAAAAGATCCAATCAATGATATAAAGTCGATAACTGATAAGAATGAAAATCAAGGGATAGGAACTATAATTGATTTAGACTTAAAACTAATTGAAATGAATCCATTTCAACCACGATCTAGATTTAATGAAGAATCGTTAAGAGAATTAGCATCTTCAATAAGAGAATTAGGAGTCATTCAGCCCATTACGGTCAGAAAACTTGAATTTAATAAATTTCAATTAGTGAGTGGAGAGCGAAGATTTAGAGCCTCAAAATTAATTGGAAAGATTACTATTCCTGCTTTTATTAGAGTTGCCAATGACCAAGAATCTTTAGAAATGGCTTTGGTTGAAAATATTCAACGTCAAGATCTAGATCCCATTGAAATTAGTTTATCATATCAACGTTTAATTGAAGAAATAGAGATAACACAAGAAGTATTAAGTGATCGAGTAGGAAAAAGCCGTTCTACAATTGCAAATTATTTGAGATTGTTAAAATTAGACCCAATTATTCAGACAGGAATGCGAGATCGCTTTATCTCCATGGGGCACGGGAGAGCTATTATTAATATAGAAAACTCTAGAGAGCAACTTCATATTTATGAAAAAGTTATTTCTGAAAACCTTTCGGTAAGGGAAACAGAAGCCCTCGTTAGAAATCTTAAAATTGAACCCAAGAAAAAAACGTTAACAAAAAAAACAGTTCTTCCAAACTATTTAAAAACTGCAAAAAAAGAACTTTCAAAATATTTAGACAGCCCAGTTACCATAAAAAGTTCTGCTATCAACAAAGGGAATGTTTCCATCCCCTTTAAAAATAAAAAAGATTTTTATCGAATCTTGAATTTACTTAAGCGTGAATAATAAATTTATCTATATATTTCTTTTTCTATCTGCAAATAGCTTAATTGCCCAAAAATCAGATACACTTTCCCTAAGTAATCAAAAAGAGCTTACCTTTAAAGATAGGCCCATTGAAAAAAACAACCAATACAATCCTTTAGCACCAGCAAAAGCAGCATTTTACTCAGCTGTTTTACCAGGTTTGGGACAGATTTACAATAAACGATATTGGAAGGTTCCAATCGTCTATCTTGGAATAGGAACCAGTATTTATTTTTACAAGCTAAATAATGACGATTACAATCGGTTTAGAAATGCTTACAAAAGAAGATTAGCTGGTTATACTGATGACGAATTTTGGGGAAATGGCACCACCCCTATTGTTTCTTCAGATAGACTGGAAGATGCACAAAAAACAGCTAAAAGAAATAAAGATTTAAGTATTGCTGTAGCTGTAGCTTTTTATTTATTAAATATAATTGATGCTAATGTAGACGCTCATTTAAGGCAATTTAATGTTAACAACGACCTAACGTTGGAACCCGTATTTGAGTTAAATCCTATAGATACAAAAGCAAATTATAGTATTTCATTAAAATATCGATTTAAATGAAAATAGCACTTTTTGGATATGGTAAAATGGGTAAAACTATCGAACAAATAGCTTTGCAAAAAGGGCACACGATTGTTTTGAAAACTTCTGGAAAATCGTCACTTGAAAAAATCATTGAAGCAGATGTAGCTATTGATTTTTCAACTCCCAAAGCAGCAGCCTCTAATATTAAATTTTGTTTGGAACATCAAATACCGATTGTTTGTGGAACTACTGGTTGGCTTGATAATTATGATGAAATCATAAATTTTTGTAATAAGTGTAACGGAGCTTTTATCTATGCGTCTAACTTTAGTATTGGTGTCAATATTTTTTTTAAAATGAATGAATATCTAGCTAATCTCATGAAACCATGGAAAGAATATCAGGTATCTTTAGAAGAAATACACCATACAGAAAAACTTGATACACCAAGTGGAACTGCAATAACATTAGCTGAAGATATAATTAAAAATTCAGATAAAAAAAGCTGGAATTTAAAAAAAGTTGAAAAAAATAATATTAAGATTACTGCAAAAAGGCTAACAAATGTAAAAGGAACTCATACAATTAACTATCAATCAGAAATTGATACCATATCGATTCAACATGAAGCGCACAGCAGAGAAGGTTTCGCTCTTGGCGCTCTGATTGCTGCAGAATGGCTTTTAGGCAAAAAAGGAATCTTTTCCATGAAAGACGTATTAAAACTAAAATAACAAATCAAATAATAAAATGACTTTTACCACTATACTAATTTTAATTCTAATTGTTCAAATAATTCATTTTTTAGGAACTTGGAAGTTATATAAGAAAGCTGGAAGAAAAATTTGGGAAGCTGCGATACCGATTTATAATTCGATAGTATTAATGAAAATAATCAATCGCCCATCGTGGTGGACTTTACTCCTATTTATTCCCATTATCAACTTAATAATGTTTCCAGTTATCTGGGTTGAAACACTAAGAAGTTTTGGAAAAAATAGTACTAAGGATACCATTTTAGGAGTAGGTACTCTAGGTATGTATATCTACTATGTTAACTATTTTCAGGACGCAACCCATATAAAAGAAAGGAGTTTAAAACCAAGAACTGCAACTGGCGAATGGATTAGTTCTATTTTATTTGCAGTAGTAGCAGCAACCATCATTCATACCTATGTGATGCAACCCTTTACTATACCAACTTCTTCTTTGGAAAAAACACTATTAGTTGGAGATTTTCTTTTTGTGAGTAAGTTTCACTATGGAGCAAGAGCACCAATGACAGCAGTTTCTTTTCCCATGGTTCACGACACTATACCAGTCCTCAGAAAAAAATCTTATTTAGACAAACCACAACTACCGTATTTAAGATTTCCTGGATTTCAAAAAATTAAACGAAATGATATTGTTGTTTTTAGTTGGCCTACGGATACTTTAATTGATATTAATAGACCTTCTAAAGGGTTTAAGGTAAAGCCGTTGGATAAAAAATCTAATTATGTAAAAAGATGTGTTGGTATTCCTGGGGATGAATTAGAAATCAAAAATGGATATGTTTATATAGATGGAAAACAAAATAGCTTACCAGATAGAGCAAAGCTTCAATTTCGTTATAAAATAGTATCTAAAAGTTCTTTTGTAAAAAGAGATAATTCAGGGAGGTATTTGAATCAACCATCAGCATTTGTTTCGAGCCATTTTGATATTTCAGACATATACATATCGGACATAGATAGAAAAAACAAAATTATTACACACATAGCGCAATTAACAGATGAAGCTTATCAAAAAGTAAAAAACAATCCAAATGTTATAGAAGTTGAAAAACTAAACGTAGAGGAAGGAACTTGGAACCAAAGCACTTTCCCACAAGATCCAAGATTTAAATGGAATACTAAATTCTTTGGCCCTATAACAATTCCTGAAGCAGGGGAAAGTACAGAAATAACGATCGAAAATATTGCTCTATACAAACGTATTATCGAGGTTTATGAAGGCAGTGAATTTGGAATTCAGAATAAAATTTCTTTATCTGGAACTCAGGTAAAATTAAACGGAAAAATTTTAACTGAATATACTTTTCTACAAGACTATTATTGGATGATGGGAGATAATCGAGATAATTCACAAGATGCTAGAATGTGGGGCTTTGTCCCATTCAATCATGTGGTAGGAAAACCTGTATTTATTTGGATGAGTTGGGATAGTAATGCGGAGGGCTTTATGAATAAAATAAGATGGGAACGACTGTTTACAACTGTTGGTGGTGAAGGGAAACCTGTTTCGTATTTCATATATTTTGTTGTCTTGTTGGGAGCTTGGTTTATTTTTGATTTTTTTAGAAAAAGAAAAAGAAAAGCTTAACATCCAAAAAATATTAAATTATTGGAAACCATATTAATTCATCCTACTTATTTTACTTCCATCACTCAGATGGTAGCTTATGTCCAAGCTGAAAAAGTGTTTTTTGAAGCTGATGATAATTATCAAAAGCAGAGTTATAGAAATAGAGTCTACATAGCTCATAGTAATGGAAAATTATTATTAAATATACCTATTAAACATTCACAAAAGGGAATAAGAAAAAAAACGAATGAAGTATTAGTTGAAAATAGTTTTCCTTGGCAAATTCAACACTGGAAATCATTAGAATCTGCTTACCGAACATCGCCGTACTTTGAATAGTCCATAAAATTGAAACCTTTGTTTTTTAAACCCGTCCATTCCTTATTTGATTTTAATTTGGAAGCTTTTGATTTAATCTGTGAATTGTTAGATATAAGTAAAAGATATAAATTTACTAAAGAATATTTTAAAAACCCATCCCAATTAGACCTAAGAAGACTCGTAAACCCTAAGTTAGATTTAGACATAAAATTAGAACCTTATTTTCAAGTATTGAATAAAGAAAATAATTTTATCGCTAACCTTTCTATACTAGATTTATTATTTAGTGAAGGCCCCAATGCCGTCTCTTATTTGGAAAATCAAAAAATAGATTTTAATCAAATTAATTCCATCCAAAGGTAGCACTAATGGGGTAGTGATCTGAAAATGTTTTTTTAATAGTATTGAAGTCTAACACCTTTAAATCTTTTGTTGCCAACAAATAGTCTATTCTCATCGGATAATTTTCAAAAATAAAAGTAGTTCCGATATCACTACCTGCTAACAAAAATGCATCATTCATATCTTTTGAAAGTTGATGATAAACATAAGAAAATGCAGTATTATTAAAATCACCCGAAATAATAACTGGAGAATCAGATTTATTTTTGTGTTGAAGAATTTTATCAACCTGATTTTGTTGTTTTACAAGACGCATGCTAACTTTTTTTCTCAGTACTTCATTGTCCACTTCTTGCAAATATTTCATACTTGGCAGTATACTAAAAGACTGTAAATGTAAATTATAGATGCGAATAGTATCTTTACCCTTTATAATATCAGCTGCTATGGTGTTATTGTAAGAATCTTTAAAATTAAAAGTATGAGTATTAATTAAAGGGTATTTTGAATAGATAGCATGTCCTAAAACATTTTTATTTTTAAATTGAATATACCGGTGAGGATATTCCGAGAAATTTATGTTCATATTTTTACTGAACTCCTGCAAACAAAGAATATCAGGTTGTTCATTTTTAAGGTAAAAATCCATCATTTTTGCACATCCGATTGCAATTTCTTTGGTTTCGTAAAAATTAAATAACCGAACATTGAATGAGAGAATTTTTAGTTGATTTTGTGTAGTAATAATAGGTTTTTTAGTTGATAATTTAATAAAAGAACCAAAGTGGAAATAAGCTAAGGCAACTACTATGAGAGATATAAATGCATTGCTTTTGATTTTAAAAAACCAATAAAGACAAAATAAAATATTGATTAAAATTAATGGAGACACTACTAAACTCAATAACGACAAGTTTGGAAAAGAGGTAGGAGCCAAATAGGGTACTAAAAAGGTAAAGAGTAATAAAAAGGCAACAACAATATTACTCCAATAAATTAACCAATTAAAAAAACCAAACTTTATTTTCATTAGTTAATCTTTACCTGCTTTAAATAAAAAGTCCTTCTCAGCCTTAGTTAAACTATCATAACCGCTTTTTCCTATTTTATCAAGAATAAGATCAATTTTTATTTGGTGATTATTAGTTGGGTTTCGTTTGGTCTTTTTTGTTGCTGTTTGTTTTGTTTTATGGACTTGCTTAAAATGTTTGTGTTTATTAGACTTAAATAGATTCACTAGCGTATCTATTAAGTTTTCAAACCAGATACCGATATCATTACCCTTTTTTAGTTGGATAGCATATACATAACCAAAAATTGCTCCACCCATATGCGCTATCAATCCGCCGGCATTACCCGAAGATGGAAGTTGTAATAAATCTAACAAAACCATAACCAATCCAATTTGCCAAAGCTTAATTCGAAACGTAAATATACGTACCATGGCCTCAGGAGTATAAGTAGCAATAAATATGACTATTGCCAATACAGCTGCTGAAGCACCCATTAAATTACTGGAAATATTATTAAATACTGGAAAAAAGTTATAGGCTAAAACATAAAAAAGACCACCATTTATAGCTCCTAACAAATAGATAGTTAAAAATCTTTTAGAAGTAAATAAATTTAATGTAAAAAGGCCAAACCAATAAAGTAAATACATATTCCAAAATAAATGCCAAAATCCAGCATGCAAAAAAGCATAGGTCACAAAAGACCAGGGCTGGAAAACAATTTCTAAAAAACTAGTAGGCAATACAAACCAAGAAACAAAAATAGATGGGGGTAATTTAAAGAAAAAAGATCCCAAATAAACGATTAAAAAAATCAAGGTATTTATTACAATGATTTTTAAAACTATTGAAAGTTGTTTATACTGATCTACTAGATTATTTGTATTCACTTGTTATAAAATATATCAGAGTTTTTAATTAATTCCATCGATGCGAATCAAAACTATTCTTTTTCCAATAATAAGCCATTATAAAACCAAATAAAGCGCCTCCTATATGAGCAAAATGTGCTATACCAGTGGCGGTACCTGAAATTCCAAAAAATAAATCACCCGCAATTATAATTGGTATAAAATACTTTGCTTTTATTGGAATTGGTAAAAATATAAGCATTAATTCGGCATTGGGGTACATCATACCAAAAGCTACTAAAACTCCGTAGATAGCACCAGAAGCTCCCACGGCTGGGGTATTAAAACTTACATACAAAGACTCTATGCTTTCAACAGAAACAGCTTCTAAAATCCCAGAGTTATATTGACCTGTAGTTAACATACTCATGATTTCTGATTGATTCATTCCAATATTTAAAAGAGCACTCATTCCCTCTTGAATCTGGTAATAATTAACTAAAGTATGAATCAAAGCAGCACCAAAGCCAGCTGAAAAATAAAAAAATAAAAACTTTTTAGTACCCCAATTCATTTCCAAAGGAGATCCAAATGCCCATAATGCGTACATATTGAATAAAATATGCATTAAACCTCCATGCATGAACATATGGGTTAAGGGCTGCCAAAATCGAAAATTTGGATGCTCGAAATAGTATAAAGAAAATAATTTATAAGCGCCTTCTCCTAGAAAACTTGAGCCTATAAAAAAAATAATATTAACTATTATTAAAGCCTTTATGGTTTCAGAAATAGTTCTCATTTAAATAAATTTTTTATCAATATCTGATGCATCTAATATCATTAATACTGATTGATTAGTTGGAGATTTCGTAGGCTCTTTGCAAGCAAATAACTGATGAACTAAATGTTCTAGCTCAGCTTCATTTAATGATTTACCTGTTTTTACTGCCAATGATTTTGCTAGTGATTTTGCTAATAGGTCGTTTTGACTAAAACCAGGATCCGGCACCTCTGTTCGAATATCATTTACCAAGCAATCCAATATATTTTTTATCTCATTCTCTTTTACAGCCACAGGAATGCCATTAATTTCTATCGTATCATCCTTAAAAGAAGAAAAACTAAATCCAGTATGTTCCAATTGCTGTTGAATACTCTTTAATATTTCAATATCCAATTTTGAAAAAGTTAATTGCAATGGAAATAATAGTTGTTGACTAGTTGCCTCTTTTATGGTAATATTTTTTAATATGCCTTCATATAAAATTCTTTGATGCGCTAAATTTTGATGAATAACCATAATTCCGCTTTTTATAGGGCTCATAATATATTTGTTCTGAAATTGGAATATAAAGTTGTTGGAATTGTTTTCTTCATTTTCGAAAAGACTTCCTGTTACTTTATCGCTCTCGAACTCAATAGAATCGAAGTCGGTATCATCCTGATCACTTTTTAATCCAACATACATAGCCTCCCACGAATTTACATTAGAAACAGTATTTTTTGATGCGAACGTATTAAAGTGGGACTTCTGATTCTTATTTTCCTGAAAAGGGTTAAAATTTCTATCAACCTGTAGAGTAGGCGCAATTGGATTTTTTTTACTCAGATCGTAGGGAGTATCCATTTCTGGATCTTTATTAAAATCTAGGCTTGGGACAATACTAAATTGACCTAAACTATGTTTTACAGATGCTCTGAGCATAGCATAAATTGCATGATCATCGTCAAATTTTATTTCAGTTTTTGTAGGATGAATATTTATATCTATCGTTTGAGGATCGACATCCAAAAAAAGAAAATAGCCAGGTTGATTGCCCTCTTTCAATAAACCCTCAAAAGCCGATAAAATGGCATGGTGTAGATAAGAACTTTTTATAAAACGATTGTTTACAAAAAAAAACTGCTCTCCCCTACTTTTTTTTGAAAATTCAGGTTTAACAACAAAACCTTCTACTTTAACAATTTCTGTTTCTTCAGATACAGGCACTAACTTTTCATTTGTTTTAGCCCCTAAAATATTAACAATACGTTGTCTAACATTTGAAGGTGGCAAATTGAAAACCGTACTTTCGTTATTGATCAAAATAAATTCTACATTGGGATGCGCCAGCGCTACTCGATGAAATTCATCGATGATGTGTCGGGTCTCGACAGAATTACTTTTTAAAAAATTACGTCGAGCAGGAATATTATAAAATAAATTTTTTACTGAAATAGAACTTCCCACAGGAACTACCACAGGAGTTTCGGATGTTATCGAACTACCCTCTATAGTAATATGAGTTCCTATTTCATCTTTTTCAGTTTTGGTTTTCAATTCTACATGAGCAATAGCGGCAATAGACGCTAAAGCTTCTCCACGAAACCCTTTCGTATGAATATTAAATAAGTCTTCGGCAATTTTTATTTTAGAGGTAGCATGACGTTCAAAGCAAAATTGAGCATCTGCCTTCGTCATTCCTGTTCCGTTGTCAATTACTTGTACTAATGTTTTTCCAGCATCTTTTATGAGTAGTTTAATCAATGTAGCTTTTGCATCAATAGCATTTTCAAGTAATTCTTTTACTAAGGAAGCTGGTCTTTGAACAACTTCTCCTGCAGCTATTTGATTGGCAACATGATCTGGTAATAATTGAATAATATCTGCCATTAGCTTTTAAAAAATATTGATAAATCAAAATCAATAATAAATAAGAATATCAAAATTAATATTGTGAAAATAAAAAATAAACGATAATGTGTGTTTTTATCAGAGGTTTTTTTTAGTTCAGTAAAGGCAGCTTTAAACTTTGCTTTTAAGTTTTTACTTTCACCTACGGTTGACCGATAGCTATCGAATTTATGCTGCATTTGGAAAGGACTACCCGAACCTTCATTATTATAATAACGAGGTTCATATCCAAATTTTTTATTTTTTCGTGGCTTTAAAATTCCCATTGATCAAAAGTAATTAAATTCAAACTGTTTTAGAAGTGTTTTGATAGCGTATATTTACAATAAATATACCAAAATTAATAAATGCCTGTTGTTCTTATAGAAAATTTAAGAATTTAGATTATTATTCATTCAAAACTAATTTCAATTCAAAATAAGAATATTCATTATTCAGTTTTGATTTTAAATCTGTTAAGTTTTCATAGGTAAGTTGTTCCATTTTATTTTTTAATTCTAAAAAACGCTTTTCTGAAATTAGATCGTAGATGTCAATTTCTCCCTGAGCTATAAAAGAGGACAAGTGTAATTCGATAGTTCCTTTAACTAAACTTCGCTTTTTTGCAATATCTAGAATTGATAAGCCATCCTTAAATAGTTTTAGAGTTATTAATTTGGTATTTACTTTTTTGATTTTTTCGGTAACAATAATTTCATCAATAATAACATTATTCTCATCTGCATATTCATTGATACAGGCTAAAATTTCATCACCATATTTTTGAACTCTAATTTTTCCCATTCCATGAATAGTTTTTAATTGCCTGTTGGTGAGTGGTAATAATTCTGAAAGTTCGTAAAGTGTATGTTGAGTAAAAACTTGAAAATGCGGTATAGATTCAGCTTGCGCTATAACCGATCTTAGATTACGTAGATTTTCAAATAAAATAGGATGTTTTGTTTCTACAGAAAAAGTTTTGTTTTTTGGTTTCTCTTGTTTTAATAAAACAACTTCAGCTCTAAGTTTTAAATATTTTCGAAATTTATAATTTCCGTTTAAACCTAATAAACAATAAAGTTTAGACTTTAATAATTCTTCTATTTTATTAGTGTTTTTTTCAAATTCTTTTTGAAGTGCTTTATCTTCCGTTGAAAAAGAAAATTCATCAAAGGGAGACTTTATTTTTTCTTTAGTGTGATTAATAAAATAAGTAATAGCACTATGAATTCTCTCTAAAATAATGTCATTATTTTCGATATCTAATTCTTCATTACTTAACTTAAAAAGCTGGCTATTAAAATTAGTAGCAATTTTTAAGATGGGTTGTATGCCTTGTTCTTTTATAACTATCAAAGGAGTTTCAATAGCACCTTTTAAACTAGATATATTTGAATAATATAGATTTAATAGTCGCGTGATTGGGGGCAAAAAATCATAGTAGTTTAGGAGTTCACCTATAAGATTTAATTGAAATATTTTTTTTGAAACTAATAAATCACTCTCTTTTGGAGGAAATTCGGTAATGTGATTCGTGAAAGTGGCTACTCTTAGGTCAGTAATGATACTTTCTAAATTAATTTCACTTTTTAATACGACACCATTTAATGTTCTACAACGACTCAAGGCAACATAAGTTTGTCCATGAGCAAAAGCTGCATTAGCGTCAATTATAGCTTTATCAAAAGTTAAACCTTGACTTTTATGAATGGTAATTGCCCAAGCTAATCTTAAAGGTATTTGCGAGAAAGAACCTATACAATTCTCAGAAATCTCATTAGTTTTTGAATCAATTTCGTAGCTTATATTTTCCCAAGTTTCAGGGCTCACCGTTATAGTTTCAAGTTCTCCTTTGCATTGAACTTTTACTTCTTTTTTATGAATTGCTATTATTTTACCTATTTTACCGTTATAGTATCTTTTTTCTGGATTACTATCATTTTTAATAAACATTACCTGTGCACCTTTTTTCAAAAGTAACTCCTTATGGGTTGGGTATGAAGTTTCTGAAAATTTACCTTGAATAATAGCTTTATAAGTTTCGGATTTTCCTTTTAATTTATTTAAATTTTCATCATTAAGTACATGTGCCTTTTTATTATGAGTCGTCAATGTAATAAAGCCCTCATTCTCCTTAGGAATAAAATTTGGCAAGTATCTTTCATTAAGTTTATTAATTGAATTTTCAGACATTTCACCAGCTCTTATTTCATTTAAAATACGAATAAACTCTTGATTTTCTTGCCTATAAATATGTTTCAATTCAATATTTACGGTATGACTTTCGATAAATGCTTTACTACTAAAAAAATAGGGGGTCTCGTAATGACTTTTTAATAAATTCCATTCATTAGTGTTAACAACAGGTGCTAACTGCTGTAAATCTCCAATCATTAAAACTTGAACTCCCCCAAATACTTTACGTTGATCTCTATATCTTTTTAAAACTTGATCGATACCGTCTAATAAATCCGAACGCACCATACTTATTTCATCAATAACTAATAGATCCAACGACCTAATAATATTAATTTTTATTTTACTAAACTTATGTTTAAATGAGGATCCTCTATTTTTAAATTTAGAATCATTAGGTAAAATAGGTCCAAATGGCATTTGAAAAAAAGAGTGAATTGTTACTCCTTTAGCATTAATAGCTGCCACACCTGTTGGAGCAACTACAATAACTCTTTTTAAGGAATTAGATTTTAGTGAACGTAAAAAAGTAGTTTTACCAGTTCCTGCCTTTCCTGTTAAAAAAATTGTACGATCTGTTTTTTCAACAAATTCCCAGGCTAAGTCTAATTCAGGATTTTTAATCATACCATTAGAATACAAAACTTTATTTATGTAAAGTTATGAAAAGAAAAAAACTTCTTTACAAATGGATTATTTGGCCTCTTTTCTGAGTTGAGCCATTTTAATAGCAACGATAGCGGCTTCCACACCTTTGTTTCCATGTTTTCCTCCACTACGATCTATGGCTTGCTGCAAAGTTCGGTCTGTTAATACACAAAACATTACAGGAATATCATTATCTAAATTTAATTGCATTATTCCATTTGTAGTAGCTTCACAAACGTAGTCAAAATGTTTAGTTTCACCTTCAATAACACTACCAATAGCGATGATCGCATCTAACATTTGGAAACTTTGTTGCATTTTTTTACAACCGTAAACTAGCTCGAAACTCCCAGGAACATTCCAACGAACTATATTTTCTTTTATAGCGCCACATTCCAATAGAGTATCATAAGCACCCTGAGACATTCCTTCTGTTATTTTTGAATTCCATTCAGAAACAACAATCCCAAACCGAAAATTTTTCGCATTTGGGATTGTTGCTTTATCATAAGATGATAAGTTATTGTTTTCAGTCGCCATATTATTTCATTGCTTCAGCTTTTCCAAGGTATAAGGTAGCTTTATCAGCTTCAGGTGATTTTGGGTAGTCATCTAAAATGGCATTTAAATGTTTTAATGCAACAGAAGATTTACCCAAATCGATAGCTATAATTCCTGCTTTTAATAAAAAACGTGGAGCTGTAAGTTCGCTAGAACTCATCAACACAGCATTTTCGTAATACTTTAAAGCTTCTTCTTGCTGATCTAATTGAGCAAAAGCGTCTCCAATAGCACCTTTTGCAATAGGGGCTACATTAGCATCATCTGCTTTAAATTGGTCTAGGTGCTTAATTGCTTCTAGATATTTCCCTGTATTTAAGTAGGCAACACCAGCATAATAGTTTGCTAAGTTAGCTGCATTGGTGCCGCTGTAATTATCGATAATATCGACAAAGCCAAATTTTCCATTCCCTCCATTTAGAGAGAGATTAAATAAAGAATCTTTTGTGGTGGCAGTTAATGCTTGCTCATAATAGGATTGAGCTTGAAACATTTCGTTCATTGCCTCAGTTTCTTTAGGTTCTTGGATAAAGTTTTGAAAACCCAAAAATCCTAAAACACTGACCGCTACAACTCCAACGAAAATTAAAATTGCTTTTTGATTTTTTTCTACCCAGGCCTCGGTTCTTGAAGCTCCTTCATCAAGGGTACTAAATACCTCTGCCGTTGTACTTTCCTCCTCTATTTGAGAAATTTTCTCGGCTTTGTTTTTAGGTCTACCCCCTCTTTTCTTGTATGTTGCCATAATATGCTTTGTTAAGTGTGCAAAAATATAATTTTTATTAGATAATAAAAGCACAAGTTTTTATTATTTTTCAATAATTTGCACTTATAAATAAACAAAAGCAAAAATTGGAGTCAAAAGACTCTAATATACTGAAATACATGGTTTTAAAAAACTTATCACTTCTTAACTATAAAAACTTTGAAACCGCTTCTTTTGAGTTTGATTCAAAAATAAATTGTTTGGTAGGTAATAACGGTGTCGGAAAAACGAATGTTTTAGATGCAATTTATCATCTTTCCTTCGGTAAAAGTTATTTTAACCCAGTAACCGTTCAAAATATTAAGCATGGAGAAGGTTTTTTTGTAATAGAAGGTAATTATGATAAAAAGAATAGAGAAGAAAAAATTATAGTCAGTGCAAAAAGAGGCCTAAAAAAAATAATTAAACGTAATGGGAAACCCTATCCAAGATTTAGCGAACATATCGGTTTTTTACCACTGGTAATTATTTCTCCTGCAGATCGTGATCTAATAGTTGATGGAAGTGAAACAAGGAGAAAGTTTATGGATGGAGTTATTTCGCAAGGAGACAGTAATTACTTAAACACTTTATTAAACTATAACAAGATCGTTGCTCAACGAAATTCATTGCTGAAATATTTTGCAGTAAATCATACCCATAATCAAGAAACTCTTGATATTTACAATTTACAAATGCATGATTTAGGAACAACTATTTACGAAAAAAGAAAAGCGTTTTTAAATGATTTTATGCCCATATTCACTAAACGATACCAATCTATCAGTAATTCGAAAGAAATAGTAGAAATTCAATACAGGAGTCAATTAAATGAACAGGATTTATTAATTTTATTAAAGGAAAATGCTACAAAAGATAAAATAAGTCAATACAGTAATTTTGGAATTCATAAAGACGATCTAATATTTGACATTGAAGAACACCCAATTAAAAAATTTGGTTCACAAGGACAACAAAAATCTTTTTTAATAGCTTTAAAACTGGCTCAGTTTGATTTTATCAAAACACAAAGTAAAGTAAATCCAATTCTTTTGATGGATGATGTTTTTGATAAATTAGATGAGCAACGCGTCGAACAAATTATTGCACTCGTAAAAAATCAAGACTTTGGTCAATTGTTTATAAGTGATACCCATGCAGATAGAACCGAAAAAGTGATCAAAAAAATACATCAATCTTATAAAATGTTTAAGTTGTAAAATGGTAAAAAGAAAAGGAGATCAGAACTCAATGAGTGATGTATTAAAAGGGTTTATAGAAACCAACAGACTACAAAAAGGCTTGGATAAAGTTTCGATTGAAGATGCATGGCACAAGGTTATGGGAAAAGCTATTTCCAAATATACCACTGGAATAAAGTTAGATCGACAAGTGCTTTATGTTCAATTAAGTTCTTCTGTATTACGAGAAGAATTAAGTTATGGTAAAACAAAAATAATAGCGATGATTAACGAAGAAATGGGTAAAGAAATAATTAATAAAATTATTCTGCGTTAACCATAAATTATAGCATAAAAAAACCTTCCGTTATGGAAGGTTTTTTTGTATTTAAAATATTTTTAAAACATTTCTCTTGCTGAAAAATGAAAAGAGCCTTCAATAGCTGCATTTTCGTCACTGTCACTACCGTGAACAGCATTTTCACCAATAGAGGCAGCATATAGTTTTCTAATCGTACCTTCTGCAGCCTCGGCTGGATTGGTAGCTCCAATCAAAGTACGGAAATCTTCTACAGCATTATTTTTTTCAAGAATAGCAGCAACAATAGGACCACGAGTCATATATTCAACTAACTCTCCGAAAAAAGGACGCTCACTATGCACAGCGTAAAAAGCTTTTGCATCATCCGTGGTCATTTGAGTAAGTTTCATAGCTACGATTCTAAATCCTGAAGCTGTAATTTTTTCAAGTATAGCACCAATGTTTCCTTTTTCAACACTATCGGGCTTTAACATAGTAAATGTTCTGTCTGTTCTCATTTTTTATAATTTTTTTGCAAAAGTATGCAATTTGAAATCATTTACCACAAGTAAACACTAATAAATTGTATATTCGCATACTATGAATTCAGAGGAAATTTTCATACTAAAACAAGCCCTGGCCAACACGAGCAATATAGTTATTGTAGGGCATAAAAACCCAGACGGAGACGCAATTGGGTCCTGTTTAGGCTTGGCTAATTTTTTAAAACAATTAGAACACCAAGTAACTGTGGTTATGCCTAATGATTTTCCTGAATTCTTAAAATGGATTCCTGAAACTCAAACAATCATTAATTATGAACAGCATCGAGACAATGTAAAAAATTGTCTTAGCGAAGCAAATCTTGTTTTTACCCTAGACTTTAACGCCCTGAATAGAACTGGAGATTTAGCACAAGAATTAATGGCAACTAAAGCAGATTTTATACTCATTGATCACCACCAAGAACCAGATGATTACGCCCTTGTAACCTATAGCGATGTAGGTATGAGTTCAACTTCAGAAATGGTATATCATTTTATTGAATTTATCGGTGGCCTTAACTTGTTAAATAAAGAAATTGCCACGCAGTTATATGTTGGTATTATGACCGACACGGGTTCTTTTCGTTTTCCAGCGACAACAGCTGCTACCCATAGGGTAATTGCCCATCTAATCGAAGCAGGTGCTCCTAACTCGATCATTCATCAAAACGTTTACGATACTAATAGCCCTGATCGATTAAAGCTATTAGGAGTTGCGTTAAAAAATATGGTTATGCTTCCCGAATACAAAACGGCTTACATCACCATGAGTCAAGAAGAGTTAAATAATAACAATTTTAAAAAGGGAGATACCGAAGGTTTCGTCAACTACGCCTTATCAATGAAAGGTGTTATTTTTGCGATGATTTTTATTGAAAATAAAAAAGAAAAAATCATAAAAATATCGCTTCGAAGTAAAGGTTCCTTTTCGGTGAATGATTTTTCAAGAAAATATTTCAATGGAGGTGGGCATACCAATGCTGCCGGTGGCAAAAGTTCAAAAACTTTATCTAAGACCGTTGAAGAATTTATTAGTATCTTGCCTGGCTACAAAAAAGAATTAAATGAAGCTTAATTTATTTTTAACCTTTACGTTTTTACTAGTATTATTTTCTTGTAAAAGTCCTGAAGCAAGAAAACCTGTACAATACACATCGAGTTCATTTATTTCTACATCTATCAAAAGAAATAAAGCTATTTTTGAAAAGGAAGAAAAAGAAATTCTCCAACTTTTAGAGGCTAATAAAATAGAGTCTTATTTTACTTCAGAATCTGGTTTTTGGTATTATTATGAGGTAAAAGATAGTTCTAAAACTAAAGTCCCTGAGTATGGAGATAAAGTTACTTTTTATCATAACATCAAAGATTTAAATGGCATAACGATACTATCAAAAAATGAAGTTGGCCTTCAAAATTGTGTTATAGATAAAACTAATCAAGAACTAATTTCTGGAATACGTGATGGCCTTAAATTAATGAAAGAAGGAGAAACGATTACATTTTTATTTCCATCCTACAAAGCATATGGCTATTATGGAATAGAAAATAAATTAGGAACTAACGTTCCTATACAATGCACAGTAACATTAAATTCAATAAATAAAACAAATGAAAATTACTAGAATTATGAAAAAAGGAGCATTTTTAATTTTAATACTGAGCCTTGGTTTGGCTTCATGTCAAGAAACTAATTATCCAAATCTAGAGAAAGGTGTTTATGCAGAGTTCAACACTAACAAAGGTGTTTTTGTAGCAAAATTATATCATGAAGAGACACCACTTACGGTTGCCAACTTTGTTGAATTAGCTGAAGGCAGAAACGAATTAGTGGATTCAGCATACAAAGGAAAAAAATATTACGACGGATTAATTTTTCATAGGATCATAAAAAACTTTATGATACAAGGTGGTGATCCATTAGGGACAGGATCTGGAAATCCAGGATATACCTTTCCTGATGAATTTTCTGATAATTTAAAACACGATAAAAAAGGAGTTTTATCGATGGCAAATTCAGGGCCAGGAACCAATGGTAGTCAATTTTTTATAACCTTAAAAGAAACTCCATGGTTAGATGGTAAACACTCGGTATTTGGAGAAATTGCAATAGGTCAAGATGTGGTAGATTCTTTAGGGCTTGTAGAAACATCAAAACCAGGTGACAAGCCGGTTGAAGCTGTTGTAATAAACAAATTAAATATTTTACGAGTTGGTGGTGCTGACGTTATTTCATTCAATGATGCGATGGCAAAAGCCGAAGAAAAAGTAAAAGAAGAACAAGCAGCAAAAGAAGCAGTAGCAATAATAACTGCTGAAACGTTAGCGAGTGATATTGCCAAAGCAGAAGAAATGCCTTCAGGTATTAAGGTTTATTTTAATAAAAAAGGGAAAGGTGTAAAACCAAACGAAGGTTCCAAAATTAAAATGAACTATGCAGGTTATCTAAAAGATGGATCTTTATTTGATTCAAATCTAGAAGAGATAGCAAAAAAGTACAATACTTTTGACCATCGTAGAGCTGATGCTGGCGGATATCAACCAATCCCAACAGATTATAGTAAAAACGCTCAATTAATACCTGGATTCAGAGAAGGTTTATTGATGATGAGTGTGGGTGATAAAACTACAATTTTAATTCCTTCGCATCTAGCATATGGCGAACGAGGAATTCCAAATTTAATCCCTCCAGGAAGTGATTTAATTTTTACTTTAGAATTAGTGGAAATTGTAAAATAAAAACTTTTATTAAAACAGAAAAAGACCTTCTTACCAGAAGGTCTTTTTTATAGAATCAATTATCACTTTAACATGTTTCAATTATACTATCAAGCTTCTTTTCTTATTTTTATTTTAGTAACTATTCTTTGGATTTGGAGTGTTTATTTAAAAGACGTTAGCATTGTAGATATTTTTTGGGGCTTAGGATTTGTAATTCTAAATATTTTTTATGTTTTAAATTCAGGTGATTTAAATTCAAGAAAAATACTGCTATTAGTCTTAGTAAGCGTCTGGGGACTTCGACTTAGTATTTATCTAGCATACAGAAATATAGGGAAGGGAGAGGATTTTAGATATCAAGAATTTAGAAGAAAATTTGGCCCCAAGCGCTATTGGTGGTTTAGTTATTTTCAAGCTTTTTTATTACAAGGTGCTTTGATGATCCTTATTTCTAGTACACTGCTTGGAATGAGTTTTTCGTCTCAACCAACAACACTTAGTGCTTTAGATTATATAGGTATCGGTATTTGGCTAATCGGATTTATTTTTGAGGCTGGCGGCGATTATCAATTGATGCGTTTTAAAAAAAATACTAATAATAAAGGCAACTTATTAACTACAGGGTTTTGGAAATATACCCGCCATCCAAATTATTTTGGAGATGCTGCAGTTTGGTGGTCTTACGCAATTTTCAGTATTTCTGCAGGGGCTTATTTGCAGGTAATTGGCTCCATACTGATGACCTTGCTAATTATTAACATTTCTGGAGTAACATTGCTTGAAAAATCTTTAAAACAAACAAAAACTGCCTATTCTGATTATATCGATAAAACGAGTTCTTTTTTCCCTTGGTTCCAAAAAAAATAATTAAATGGATTTTATAAAGAAAAATATATGGCTTATTCTTTTTGTTTTATGGGGCTTACCATTAAGTTATTACAGAAGTAAATTTCGAAAAATAGTTTATCAAACTGATAGTTGGCTTATCAATATTAAGCCCTATTTCATCAAAGAAATAAAAGGTCTATTCGGAACACTTTATCCAAAAAACCAAGCCTATATAAAATTTAGAAACTTTTATCTGTTTTATTTGTTGGTTTATTTGTTGCTTTTTTTAGCTTACCTCTTTTTTGATAAAAAAAATTAAATTAATTTTAACCATAATTTAAAACGTATATTACAGCGCTATATAAAGTACTCTTAACCTCAGCGTTTCTATAAGAACTCATGTCTAAATTACCCAAAGAGCATAAATTTATTGATCTTTCAGACTATGGACGTCCGATCGCTAAAATCATTGCAAATTATCTTAAAAATACCGTTTTAACGCCAATTCATGTAACCATTGGATTTATCATTGCTGGTTTTTTAGCAATTTATTGTATGCTAGAAAACTTATACTGGTATGCTGCTTTTTTTTTAATTTTAAAATCAATTTTAGACGCAGCAGATGGGGAGTTAGCTCGTGTAAAACAAAAACCTTCCTATACGGGTCGCTTTCTCGACTCCGTAGCAGATATAATATTAAACGCCCTCTTTTTTATAACCATAGCTTATATTACCAATGCTAATTATTGGGCTTGCTTTTTAGCTTTTTTCGGGTTACAACTGCAAGGGACACTATACAATTACTATTACACCATCTTAAGAAATAAATTTAATGGTGATACAACCAGTCGAATTTTCGAAAATAGTACCCCAATAGCATTGGCTGGTGAAAAGCAAAAACATGTCACCATTTTATTTAGTTTATATAAACTACTGTACGGAGTTTTTGATAAAATTATATACCAATTAGATTCCTCAGCAGAAAAAAGCAAATGTTGGCCAAATTTATTTATGACGGTCGTGTCTATTTTTGGCTTAGGATTTCAATTACTCGTAATTGCAGGTATGCTAGTATTGGGTTTAAAGGCCTTTATTATTCCTTTTTTCCTGATCAATACCATGCTTGTTTTTATATTTATTGCAATTAGAAAACTATTTTTTAATCGACATTAAAAAATAAATACCACTTATTTTAGAGGAATTTCTTTTAGAATTTCTTTTAAGAAACTCCAAAATTTTTGAGTAGATGATATGCAAGCACGTTCATCTGGAGAATGTGCTCCTTTGATGGTTGGTCCAAAAGAAATCATATCCATTTTCGGATAATTTGTTCCTAAAATTCCGCATTCTAAGCCAGCATGACAGGCTGCTACATGTGCTTTTTCACCATTCATTTTTTCATATAAAGAGTCTAATACTTTTAGAATAGCAGAATCCATATTCGGAGCCCAACCGGGATAATCTCCTGATAAGACCACGCTGAAACCAGCTAATTCAAATACTGATTTTAATGAATTTACCATATGTTCCTTTGAGGATTCAACCGAGGAGCGTGTTAAACATTCAATTTTAATTTGACCCTTCTCTAAAATTATTTTTGCAATATTATTAGAAGTCTCCACCAAGTCGGCTATGGCTGGGCTCATCCTAAAAACACCATTGTGTGCTCCGGATACTGCTTTTAAAAATAATTGTTGACATTCGTTACTTATTATGGTTTTTGGTAGCTCGTGGAGTTTCTCAATACTGATGATCATCTCTGATTCTATGGGCTGGTATTCATCTAATAAATCAGCTTTAATTTTTTCAAAAGCAGTTATAAAATTAGTTTCATTGACTATCACAACCTGAGCATTGCTTTCCCTGGGAATGGCATTTCTTAAACTTCCACCAAGTACGGACGATATAGAACAACAGTCATTGGTTGCTATTAGAATACGATTCATTATTTTATTTGCATTGGCTAGGCCAAGGTGTATCTCCATACCACTATGTCCGCCTTGCAAACCTTTAACGCTTATTTGGTAGGCAATCGCATTTTCTGGAGTGGATTGTGGAGAGTAACTTTTAGAGGCTGTAACATCTACTCCACCTGCACAACCTACACCAATTTCATCGTCCTCTTCAGTGTCTAAATTAAGAAGTATTTCGCCTTTTAATAAACCACCTTTTAACCCCATAGCACCAGTCATACCGGTTTCTTCATCAATAGTAAATAAAGCATCGATAGCTGGGTGAGCAATTTCTTTACTTTCTAAAATAGCCATGATAGTGGCCACTCCTAATCCATTATCTGCACCCAATGTGGTACCTTTAGCTTTCACCCAATCACCATCCACAAACATTTCTATGCCTTGAGTTGCAAAATCGAATACGGTATCGTTATTTTTTTGATGTACCATATCGAGATGCGATTGCAATACAATCCCTTTTCTATTCTCCATTCCTGGAGTAGCAGGTTTTCGGATAATTACATTTCGAACATCGTCTTCAAAAGTTTCTAAACCTAAATGATTTCCAAAGTTTTTTATAAACTCAATGACTTGTTCTTCTTTTTTAGATGCTCTTGGTACTGCATTTAAATCTGCAAAATTATTCCAAAGTCTTATTGGCTCTAAATTTCTTATCGATTCATTCATTCGTGGACAATTTAAAAATTTAAAACAAAATTACAATTTACTTGCTTAAAAACGAGCATGTCGTCTTTAAAGAAATTTAATTTAATAAATTGATGGTAAATTATTAGGCCCCATGGTAAGTACTATATACTTATTATGATCTGAGAAAAGAGCGCTAGTTACTTTGTCATTTTTTTTGGTAAGTTCCCTGAAGTTTAAATTTATTACTCATATTAAAATAATAAAGGTTTTTTTATGCTGTTTCATCATAATCCATATCCCAAAATCTTTCTATAATAGTGTCTACAAGTTCTTCGTCTGTAAGGGACGAATCTCCATCATACCACTCTACCTCGATTAACCCATAGGTATCATCCTCTTCGTTGTAATCAGAATATACTCTATCCAATTCAAATGCTTTACCATTATAAGTTCCTTCAATTCTCTCAACCTTGTCAGCAGCTCCAAAATCATCTGCTTCGTAGATATCTAAAACAATCATTTTAATACTCATTTTTTATTTATTAAATTTAGTATTTAAAAATAAAAAAAAATATTACTATTACAATCTGTTTTATCTAATTAATTAATTTGTAATAGAATGAAAGTATTTATTGTTTTAAAAGAATTTGATGATACCGGCTTTTCAAAGGATATTGATGTTTTTTCAAATATTATTGATGCAGAAGCATTCAAGCGTAAGACCGAATTAGATTATGTCTTTTTTATGGATTTTAAATGTGCTATCATAATAGAAGAAACAGTGAAATAAAAATTGTGCAGCTTTAATTTGTGAGTTTGAAATATGAAAAACAAAGGAAAATTACTTCTAATTAGCTTAATTCCAGTTCAGGTCATTGTTTTGCAGATATTAAAATATTTCCCAGAATTTGTTGAAGTCTATTACAGTACAGGAATTTTTCCATTAATTTCTGAAGCCTTAAGATTCACCTTTGGTTGGATTCCTTTTTCTGTTGGTGATATTTTTTACCTCATTTTTATGATCCTGATCGTTCGATGGCTCTTTAAAAACTTGATAAAAGTTCGACGCGATCCTAAGTCTTTTTTTTTAGATGTATTTTCAAGCTTATCCCTAATTTATTTGTTCTTTAATTTAATATGGGGATTCAATTATTACAGAATTCCATTGCACGAATCCTTGTTAATAAAAAAAACATACAATTTAGAGCTACTTATTAATACGACTGAGCGACTTATAAAAAAATCGAATGAAGTACATCTTGCTTTGGGTTTTCAGGATTCAGCTAAAGTTGAAGCTCCACACAACAATCAGCAACTATTTGACAAATCAATAAACGGGTATCAGAAAATTCAAAAAAAACACCCCAATCTTGACTATCAAAAATCCAGTATTAAAAAAAGTAGTTGGAGTCTGCTTCTTACCTACATGGGCTACAGTGGTTATTACAATCCGCTAACTGGTGAGGCACAGGTTAACGATTTAATTAAACACTACGGGTTTCCGGTAGTTAGTTGTCATGAGCAAGCCCATCAATTGGGTTATGCTGCTGAAAATGAAGCAAATTTTATCGCAGTTTTAGCGACCATCAATAATGATGACCTTTTTATAAATTACACCGGGTATATTTTTGCACTCCGCTATTGTTTAAACGAAATTGCTAGAAGAGATTTAGATAGGTATAAAAAGATGTTGCCTACCGTTCATCCTGGAATTTTGAAAAGCTATCAAGAAATGCAAGATTTTTGGAAAAGTTATGAAAATCCTTTTGAAACTATTTCAAAAACAGTATGGGATCGTTTTTTAAAAGTGAATAATCAAACTAATGGAATAAAAAGTTATAATTATATGGTCGGCTTAATTGTAAACTATTATGAAGAACAACCCTTTTAATATTTTTGTGTTAAAATTTTAATTAATTATTTTAAATAAAACAGTATCCGTATTTTTAAATTTTACTGATAATAACTCACCCATGAAAAAAACATTATTTACCTGCCTACTTTTAATTAGTGTTGCAACATCAATAGCTCAAGATTATTTTCCTACAAACTCTGGATTAAAACAAGAGAATAATAACTACACGGCATTTACAAACGCTACCCTCTATATTTCTCCCAACAAGGTTATTAAAAAAGGAACCTTATTAATTCAAAATGGAAAAGTAGTTGAAAGTGGAAAATCTGTTGTAATCCCGGATAATACGATTGTTATAGATCTTAATGGGAACTATATTTATCCTTCATTTATTGATCCATATTCCAGTTTTGGAATCCCGAAAACCAAAAAAGTTAAATGGGAGAACGGACCTCAATACGAATCTAAAAGAGAAGGTTTTTATTGGAATGATCATGTGATGCCAGAAAATCGAGCAATTGATAGGTTTGAGTACGATCGTAAAAAAGCCGATGAACTCAGAAAAGCAGGGTTTGGAGTTATAAACACCCATATTATGGATGGTATCGCCAGGGGAACGGGGATTTTGGTAACACTTAATGATAGGTTGAATAATTCAGAAAGAATTATTAATGATAGTTCTGGTCAATACTTTTCTTTTAAAAAATCAGAAGCAAGCAGACAGTCCTACCCTTCTTCTCACATGGGAGCCATTGCTTTATTAAAGCAAATGCATTATGATGCCAAATGGTATGCCGATGGTCATGCAAAAAATAAGGACTTATCATTAGAAGCTTTAAATACCAATAAATCGTTACCTTCTTTTATTGAAAGTGGTGATAAAAGAAAAAACATCAATGCAGATGATATCAGTGATTTATTCGATTTGAATTATACTATTATTGGTGCTGGTGACGAATACGAAGCAATTGAGAGTATAAAAGCTACTCAATCTAAATATATTATTCCAATTAATTTTCCGGAGCCTTATGATGTTAGCGATCCCTATGCTATTAAATATTTGACCATTGCAGAAATGCGCGATTGGAATCAAGCTCCTACAAACCTCAGGGTCTTATCAAAAAACAATATTGAATTTGCATTGACCACTTTTAAACTTAAAAAAGTTTCTGAGTTTGATAAAAATCTAAAAAAAGCTATTAAATACGGCTTTGACAAAACCAAAGCATTAGAAGCTTTAACGGTTATTCCTGCAGCGATGCTAGGACAGAGTGATAAGGTAGGAACCTTAAAAAAGGGTCGATATGCAAATTTTTTAATCATGTCTGGAGAATTGTTTGATGAAGAAACAATTCTTTATGAAAATTGGGTACAAGGGACCAAAAACAGTATCAATTCATTAAGTAAAAAAGATATTAGAGGAACTTATACCCTGACTACAGATGAAAAAAAATTCGATATTTCTATAGCTGGGAATATTAATAAATTAAAGGCTACAGTTAAAGTTGACACCTTAATATATGATTCAAAATTGTCGTACAAAGATGATTGGGTTACAATTTCGATTACTGATAAAGAAACAAAGGATGTGTATAATTCCAAAGCTTTAATAGAAAAAAATCATTCTAATTTCTCAGGTATATTAATTTTACCGGATGGTACACAAACCAACTTCACCGCATTAAAAAAAGAAGAGAAAAAGGAAGAGAAAAAAGAGAAGCAAAAAGAAGAGAAAAATAGTCACGTTGAGAGTAGTACCTCTAACCTATCCAAATGTTGGCTATGGTTATTTAGAAAGTCCCAAAAAACAAACTATTTTATTTAAAAACGCAACTGTTTGGACCAACGAAGAAGTTGGAATATTAACTGAAACTGATGTATTGGTAAAAAATGGGAAAATTGAAAAGATTGGAAAAAACTTAGCTTCAGGAAATTTATTGACCATAGATGCCACAGGGAAGCATTTAACTACTGGAATTATTGACGAACACTCACACATTGCTGCAACTAGTATTAATGAAGGTGGGCAAAATTCTTCTGCTGAAGTTACTATAGAAGATGTATTAGATCCTGAAGATATTAATATTTATAGAAATTTAGCGGGTGGGGTTACCGCTATTCAAATTTTACATGGCTCTGCCAATCCTATTGGAGGTCGTTCTGCCATTATTAAACCTCGTTGGGGTGCAGATGCAAAAGGTCTGTTATATAAAGATGCTCCAAAATTTATAAAGTTTGCTTTAGGGGAAAACGTAAAACAATCCAATTGGCAAAGTTATAGTCGTTTTCCACAAACGAGAATGGGTGTAGAACAATTGTATGTTAATTACTTTACTAGAGCAAAAGAATACGAAGTAAAAAAATTAAGTGGAAAGCCCTATCGTTACGACCTCGAAATGGAGGTTTTAGTCGAAATATTAAATAAAGAACGTTTTATTTCCTGTCACTCATATGTACAAAGTGAGATTAATATGTTAATGAAGGTCGCAGAGCGTTTTAATTTTAGAATTAACACATTTACGCATATACTAGAAGGCTATAAAGTTGCAGACAAAATGAGAGAACACGGTGTCGGAGGTTCAACATTTAGCGATTGGTGGGCATATAAATACGAAGTAAAAGATGCGATTCCTCACAACGCATCCATTATGGCAGCTGCAGGGGTCACCGTAGCTATTAACAGTGATGACGCAGAAATGTCAAGAAGGTTAAATCAAGAAGCGGCTAAGTCAATAAAATATGGAGGAATGTCTGAGGAAGAAGCATGGAAAATGGTAACCCTCAATCCTGCTAAATTGTTACATTTAGATGATAAAGTGGGTAGCATAAAAGTTGGAAAAGATGCAGATTTAGTTTTATGGAGTGATCACCCATTGTCGGTGTATGCCATCGCTGAAAAAACATTGATTGAAGGAGCCGTATATTTTGATATTGAAAAAGATAAATTACAACGTGCCGCAATTAAAAAAGAGAAAAACAAGCTTATAAAGTTAATGAGGGATGATAAAGACAAAGGTATAAAAAAGAAAATACCTGTAAAAAAACAGAAAAAACAGTTTACTTGTGAAAGCTTATAACCTAATCAAAGAAATTATGAAAACATTAAAAAATATACTACCGATACTAATTATGAGCTTTGGTTTTATTGTTTATTCACAACAAACACCTGCTCCTTTACAAAAAGAAGTGTTAACTATATCTGGAGCAACTGCCCATATTGGAAATGGTAAAATTATTCAAAACAGTATCATCACTTTTGAAAACGGAAAGATAGTAGCAGTAGCTGATGCAACTACTTCTAAAATAGCTTTAAGAGGAACTATTATTGATGCTAGCGAAAAACATGTTTATCCCGGTTTTATAGCTCCAAATACTACCTTAGGTCTCGTAGAAATAGATGCCGTTAGACCCTCAAGAGATCTAGATGAATTAGGCCAATTTATTCCAAATATAAGATCATTAATAGCATACAATGCCGAAAGCAGGGTTGTTGAATCGTTAAGGCCTAACGGGGTTTTAATTGCACAAACTACGCCGAGAGGAGGAATAATTTCTGGAACCTCATCTATTGTACAACTTGATGCTTGGAATTGGGAAGATGCTGCAATAAAGGTGGACGATGGTATACACTTGAACTGGCCAGAAAGTTATGTACAAGGAAGATGGTGGTTAGGAGAGTCTAGTGCTGAAAAACCAAATAAAAAATATCAAGAAGAACTAGAAAGTATTACAAGTTTTATTGTAAACAGTAAAACCTATGGAAAATCAACTCCTGAAACAATTAATGAATCCTATAAAGCGATGCAAGGACTTTTTAGAGGTGAGCAAAAAATGTTTATTCATGCTAACGGTGAAAAAGAAATGATTGACGCTGTTTCTATACTTAAAAATAATGGAATAGATAATTTAGTTTTAGTTGGTGCTTATGAAGCTTATAAAATTACAGATTATCTAAAACAGCATGATGTTCCTGTTTTAATTCAACGAGTGCATACCACACCAGAAGGTGATGATGATGATTATGACCTGCCTTATAAATTAGCAAAGCTATTAGTGGAAGAAGGGGTATTAGTGGCTTTACAATCTAGTGGACAAATGTCTAGGATGAATACAAGAAACTTACCTTTTTATGCTGGTCAAGTTGTTGGTCAAGGAATGGATAAAGAAAAAGCATTGCAGTTAATTACTGAAAATCCAGCAAAAATCTTAGGAATTGACAATTCTTATGGAACCTTAGAAGTAGGGAAAAGTGCTACGCTCTTTATAAGTGAAGGAGATGCATTGGATATGATGTCCAATCAATTAATTAAAGCTTTTATTGATGGAAGAGAAATTTCTCTTGAAACACACCAAACAGAACTTTGGAAACGCTACACCAATAAGTACAGTAATAAATAACTGATTGTTTAGCAAAAACTTATATTTGTCCTATGCTAAAAAATATTTCAAGCACTCAAAATCCGCTAATAAAAAAAATTATTTTATTGCAGGAAAAATCTAAGGAACGTAAAAAAACAGGTGCCTTTGTTATTGAAGGAAAACGAGAGATTAAATTAGCATTAAAGGGAGGTTATCTAATAGAAACTATTCTTTTCAGTTCAGTTATTACATCAAAAGAAGAAGTCTTAAATCATTTTGGAGAACCGACCATTAATTTAATAGAAATTAGTGCTGAAGTTTATAAGAAAATTGCCTATCGAAGTTCTACAGAGGGCATTATAGCTATATCTAAAACTAAAGATTTGAGCCTGATTAATTTAAATCTACGAAAAAAAGATTTATTTGTGCTCGTTGCAGAAGCTCCAGAAAAACCAGGTAATATAGGGGCCTTTTTAAGGACGGCTGACGCTGCAAATGTGGATGCCGTAATTATTGCAAATCCTAAAACAGACTTATACAATCCAAACATTATTAGATCTAGCATTGGATGTCTTTTTACCAATACGCTTGCTACTGGAAGCACTTCAGAAATTATCACCTTTTTAAAAGAAAAAAAAATAAATATATTTAGTGCCATTCTCCAAGAATCAGAGCCTTATTACACTCAAGATTTCACAAGAAATACTGCGATTATAGTAGGTACTGAATCTACTGGTTTATCGCAAGAATGGAGAACAACTAGTTATAAAAACATCCATATTCCTATGCAAGGGGAAATCGATTCGATGAACGTCTCTGTAGCAGCAGGGATACTTTTATTTGAAGTTAAAAGACAACGAAATTTCAAATGATATTTATTAAAAATTCAAATCCTATCTAAAAAAATAGATTTTACAAATGACATCCGACACGCTCTTTTATATTCTTATTTCCATATTAATAATCAGCTTTATTGTTGATAAAGTTTTAGATGCTTTAAATGCAAAACATTACAAGGACCCCATACCTCCTGAGCTCAGTGATGTATACGAAGAAGAAGACTATCTAAAATCACAAAATTATAAAAAAGCAAATGATCGTTTTAGCTCCATTGCTTCATCAATTTCGTTAGTTGTAACATTGTTTTTTTTCTATTTAGATGGTTTTGCTTTTGTAGATGAATGGGCTCGAACATTTTCAGACAACACAATTATAATTGCGCTCCTCTTTTTTGGAAGTATCATGTTTGCTAGTGATTTATTAAGCACTCCTTTTAGCTATTACCATACCTTTATCATTGAAGAAAAATTTGGATTTAATAAAACTACTTTAAAAACATTTCTGGTGGATAAAATTAAAGGATGGTTAATGTCTGCTATTTTAGGAGGTCTGTTACTTTCGATAATTATTTGGTTTTATGAAGCTGTAGGCAGTAATTTTTGGTTGTATGCTTGGGGTATAATAGCTGTATTTATTTTTTTTATGAATATGTTTTACGCACGTTTAATTGTCCCTCTTTTTAATAAGCAAACACCACTTTGTGATGGTTCATTAAAAACTAAAATTCAAGATTATGCTCAAAAAGTAGGATTTAAACTAGATAAAATAGTTGTAATTGATGGTTCTAAAAGAAGTACAAAAGCCAATGCTTATTTTTCAGGTTTTGGAAGTGAAAAAAGGGTTACGCTATTTGATACCTTAATTAAAGATTTAGAAGAAGAAGAAATTGTTGCAGTTTTGGCACACGAAGTAGGCCATTATAAAAGGAAACACATACTATTTAATTTAATAATTAGTATTTTAATAATGGGGTTTACTTTCTGGTTATTATCGTTATTCATAGGAAATCCAATATTATCAGAAGCCTTAAATGTAGCTTCACCTTCCTTCCATATTGGTTTAATAGCTTTTGGAATACTATACAGTCCCATTTCAGAGCTTACAGGATTGATAATGAACTTTATTTCGAGGATATTTGAATACCAAGCCGATAATTATGCAAAAGAAACCTTCGATGCTGCACCATTAATTTCGGGTCTAAAAAAACTAAACAAAAATAGTTTAAGCAATCTAACTCCCCATCCAGCTTATGTTTTTGTTTATTATTCGCATCCAACATTACTTCAGCGATATCATAATATGAAAAAATAAATACTCTATTTTAATTTAGCGTTATGAACTTTAAAAAAAAACTTAACATCTAATATAAATAAGATTTTATTTTATTGTTTATTTCAATCATTTGTGTATTTTTAATTTATGACAGATAAGGCACTGGATCTAGAAAATAAGGAAATTGCTAAGCAGTATAAAAAATTGCTTAAAATTAGTTATCGAACACTTTCGAAAGAAGATAAAAAACTAATCCGAAGTGCTTTCGACATTGCAGTTGATGCCCATAAAGAGCAAAGAAGAAAGTCAGGCGAAGCTTACATTTTTCACCCTATTGCTGTAGCAAAAATTGTAGCTTCTGAAATTGGGTTGGATTCCACTTCCATCGCAGCAGCATTATTACACGATGTTGTTGAAGATACTAATTACTCTTTAGCTGACGTGGAACAAATGTTTGGGGAGACGGTTGCAAGAATCGTTGATGGTTTGACCAAAATTTCTCATTTATCTACAGATAAAGATATTTCTCTTCAAGCTGAAAATTTCAGAAAAATGCTTTTAACTCTTAATGAAGACATTAGAGTTATCATCATTAAAATTGCAGACCGATTGCACAATATGCAAACTATGGGGGCTATGCCTCCAGACAAGCAAGTAAAAATAGCTTCAGAGACATTGTACATATATGCGCCATTGGCTCATCGAATTGGTATGTACAATATTAAAACAGAATTGGAAGATTTAGGATTAAAATACACAGAACCTGAAGTTTACAATGACATATTTAGTAAAATAAAGGAGAGTAAACAACAGCAAGACAAATACATTAAAACTTTTACTAGCATTGTTAAAGATACATTAGATAAGGAAAAATTAAAGTACGAAATTAAAGGAAGACCAAAGTCAATTTTTTCAATAAGAAGAAAAATGATGGTTCAAAATGTTTCTTTTGATGAAGTTTATGACAAGTTTGCTGTGCGAATAGTGTATAAATCTAGTAAGGAAAACGAAAAGTTTATCGCTTGGAAAATATATTCTATAGTAACTGATAATTTTCGCCCCAACCCCACCAGATTACGTGATTGGATTTCATCGCCAAAATCGACAGGTTATGAAGCGCTACATATAACCGTTATGGGCCCCAAAGGACGTTGGGTTGAAGTTCAAATTAGATCGGAGCGGATGAATGAAATTGCCGAAAAAGGTTTTGCGGCTCATTACAAATACAAAAACAAAGAAAAAGGAGATATTGAATTAGATAATTGGCTCAATAAAATTCAAGAAACTCTTGGTAGTTCAGAAATTAGTGCGGTCGATTTTGTTGAAGAATTTAAACTTAACCTTTATGCTAAAGAAATATTTGTATTCTCCCCTATGGGCGATTTATATTCTTTATCAAAAGGTTCTACTGCCCTCGATTTTGCTTTTCACGTTCATACGGAAATTGGGCTTCATACCAGGGGAACAAGGGTAAATGGTAAATTGGTTCCACTGAGTAAAAAATTAAAGAGCGGAGATCAAGTTGAAATCATCACTTCAGATAAAGCTAAACCAAATTCAAATTGGTTGGATTATGCGGTAACAGGACGAGCATTATCAAAAATAAAATCCTCATTAAAAGAAGAAGAAAAACTAATAGCTGAAGAGGGAAAAGTAATTTTACGTAGAAAATTAAAATCTCTTAAAATTCCTTTTGATGAAAAAACGGTTAACCAACTTGTATCCTATTTTAAAATCAATACAAGTCTGGATTTATTTTATCGCGTTGGAGTCGGAATCATAGATAATAAAAAGCTAAAAGAATTTGTAGTAAATAGAAACAATGCTTTTGTCAGTTTCTTTAAAAATAGATTAAGAAAAAATACGAAGACAGAGGAAATCGATAAAGATGAAATTACTGCAAAATACGATTTGTTGGTGTTTGGAAAAGATGAAGAAAAATTAGATTATAAATTATCTGCATGCTGTAATCCAATACCTGGTGATAACGTATTTGGTTTCATAACCGTATCTGACGGAATTAAAGTTCATAAAAAAAATTGTCCCAATGCCTTACAGCTTCAAAGTAACTTTAGTTACAGAATCATAAATGCTAAGTGGAAAGATTCGACACAAAGTGACTTCAAAGCAGAAATTGTTATATCTGGAATAGATACTATTGGTTTGGTTAACGAGGTCACAAAAATAATTTCCAACAATCACAACATCAATATGATTAATCTTCATTTTGAAAGTGACGATGGTGTTTTTAACGGAAATATTGCTGTGGTGGTAAAAAATATTACTATTCTTGATAACCTTGTGAAAAACATTAAAAAAATTAATGGTATCGATAAAGTTAGCAGACTATAATTAAGTATTTTTGTGATATCATGAGCACAAAAGTAAATCCAAATAATCAAGTAATTGTAAAGAATGTCTTTACGGCTTTTTTAGGTGAAAAAGGTCATAGAAAAACACCGGAGAGATATGCAATACTTCACGAGGTATACGATCTAGAAGAACATTTTGATATTGAGTCATTGTACATCAATATGAAGAACAAAAACTATCGAGTAAGTAGAGCCACACTCTACAACACTATAGAATTACTTTTAGAATGTGGTTTGGTAAGAAAACATCAATTTGGACAAACTCAAGCACATTACGAAAAATGTTATTTTGATAAACAACACGATCATCTCATTTTATCTAATGGAGAAGTAATAGAGTTTTGTGATCCTAGGATCCAATCTATTAAAAAAACCATTGAAGAAGTTTTTAATGTAGATATCATTAATCATTCACTTTATTTTTACGGAAATAAAAAAAATCCTGAAACCAAACAGGACAAATCATAACTTATGGCAGTAGATTTATTACTAGGATTACAATGGGGAGACGAAGGAAAAGGAAAAATTGTAGATGTTCTTACAAAAAATTATAATATAATAGCACGTTTTCAAGGGGGTCCAAATGCAGGGCACACCTTAGAATTTGACGGTATAAAGCATGTATTAAGAACAATCCCATCTGGTATTTTTCATGAAAAATCCATCAATGTGATTGGAAATGGTGTGGTAATAGATCCTGTTGTTTTTGTAAAAGAATTAGAAGGTCTTGATAAATACGATATTGACTACGTGTCTAAATTAATTATTTCAAGAAAAGCACATTTAATTTTACCTACTCATCGACTACTAGATGCTGCATCTGAGGCTTCTAAAGGGAAGGCAAAAATTGGGTCTACCCTAAAAGGAATTGGTCCTACATACATGGACAAAACAGGTAGAAATGGTATTCGTGTTGGAGATTTAGAACTTGAAACTTTTAAGCAAAAGTATAAATCTCTTGCAAAAAAACACGTTGCAATGATAGACTTCTACAATGTAGATATTCAATATGATTTGGACGAAATGGAAGTAGAATTTTTTGAATCCTTAGAAAAACTAAAAAAGTTAACTTTTATTGATAGTGAGGAGTATTTAAATCAAGCTATCAAATCTGAAAAAACTATCTTAGCAGAAGGAGCTCAAGGTTCTCTTTTAGATATTGATTTTGGAACCTATCCTTTCGTAACTTCTTCTAATACCACTGCTGCAGGAGCATGTACTGGCCTTGGAGTTGCACCTGGAAAAATAAAGGAAGTATATGGAATATTTAAAGCCTATACAACGCGTGTAGGTTCGGGACCATTTCCAACGGAATTATTCGACGATGTAGGAGCTAAAATGGCTAAAGTAGGTCATGAGTTTGGTGCAGTTACCGGTAGAGCTAGACGTTGTGGCTGGTTAGACTTGGTTGCTTTAAAATATACTTGTGAAGTGAATGGAGTTACTCAATTGATGATGATGAAGAGTGATGTATTAAGTGGTTTTGGTCATCTTAAAGTTTGTACCTCTTATAACTATAAAGGTGAAGTCATAAAACATCTCCCTTACAATATCGAAGCGGAAAACGTAACGCCAATATATACCAACTTAAAATGTTGGAAAGAAGATTTGACTAAAATGACAGAGGCTAGTCAGTTACCTAAGGAGTTAAACGATTATATCGATTTTCTTGAAAAAGAATTAGAATTACCCATTAAAATAGTTTCTGTAGGTCCAGATAGGAAACAAACAATCCTAAGGTAATACCAATTCTTTAGTATCTTTGTTAATGTATATACAAGGAATTTTATTTGAAACTTAATAATTACATTCTAGTATTATTTTTTATTTGGTGCGGCTATACTTTAACCGCTCAAGAGGAGCCTGTTAGTCCCCGTGAAAAAACTCAAGTAACTATTAAATCAGGTTATTGGGAAAAGAAACCTGATGTGCCAGATGCAGTTATCTATACCAGAGATAAATCTGGACAAGTTTATATTATCCATGAGGGAGTTGAAATGTGGTGTGATCAAGCTTATGTTTATACTAAAGATAATTTTGTAAAGGCATATGGGGCTGTAAAAATCATACAGGGAGATACTGTTTCTATGAAAAGTAATTATAGCGAGTACAATGGTAATACTCAATTTGCTTTTGCCAGTGGCGAAGTTTTCTTTAAAGATCAAAAAACATCTTTAAAAACAGATACCTTATACTTTGATCGTATCAAACAGCAAGCCTTTTATAATAGTGGTGGAATTGTAAAGGATTCTTCAAGTACACTGACTAGTATCGTTGGAAGGTATTTTGCCAAATCTAAAAAGTATCAATTCTCATCGAATGTAGAGATAAAAAATCCAAAGTATACTATAAACTCAGAACAATTAGATTTCTTTTCTGAAACAGGTATAGCCTACCTGTATGGTAAATCTACTATTATAGGTAAAACGAGTACTGTATATTGTGAAAGAGGATATTACAACACCAGAAAAGATATTGGATACTTTGTCAAAAACTCAAGAGTTGATTATGAAAATAGGATAATGTATGGTGATAGTATTTATTTTAATAGAAATAAAAACTTTGCCTCTGCAACAAATAATATACGAATTATTGATACCCTAAATAATAGTTACGTAAGAGGACATTATGCAGAAGTTTTTAAGAACAAAGATTCTGTTTTTATAACGAAAAGAGCGGTTGCAATAACAGTTCGAGAAAATGATTCCATATATATTCATGCAGATACCTTAAAAATTACTGGAAAACCTGATCGTCGAGTTTTAAGAGGATTTTACAAAGCACGGTTTTTTAAAAGAGGACAACCAGGTGAAGAACCCACCAGCGGTAAATGTGATTCTATATACGTAAATGAAAGAACCGGAATTACTAAATTATTACGCAATCCGATATTATGGTCTGGAGAAAATCAAATGACAGGTGATACCATTCATTTATTAAGAAATATCAATACAGATAAATTAGATACTTTAAAGGTCTATAATAATTCGTTTGTTATCCAAAAGGATAGCGCTGGGTATAATCAAGTAAAAGGAGAACGATTGATTGGGTTATTTACAAATAACGAATTAGACACCATAAATATTAAAAAAAATACGCAAGTAATTTTCTTTTCAAGAAACGAAAATGAAGAATTAGTTGGAATAAATAACACAACGAGTAGCTCTATTCAAATGTATCTTGAAAATCAAGAAATTAGAGGGATTCGGTTTATCAAAAAAGTAAATGGAAAATTATATCCGCCATCACAATTTCCAGAAAATGCAAGAATTCTACCCGGTTTTAAATGGTTTGGGGATGAACGACTCTTAAAAGTGAGCGATTTATTTAAAGGAAAAACGGCCCCTATTCTTCCTAAAATTAAAGGCATACATTTACCAAAAAAAGAGGAAGATTTTTTCAATAATGAAGCTAAAAAATATAACTAAACATCAAACTATTACAAAGTGAGAAATCAATGGAAAAAGATTTTTTTAAATATCAAGCTCAAACCACTCCGCATCCTCTTGCCCTCAAGGTATTAAAAGCCAAAGGATCCTACATTTACGACCAAAATCAAAAGAAATATTTAGATTTTATAGCTGGTGTTTCTGCTTGTAGTTTAGGTCATTGTCATCCTAAGGTTGTAAAAGCTGTGAAAAATCAGTTAGACAAATATCTTCATGTAATGGTCTATGGAGAATTTATTCAAGAACCAGCAGTTCATTTAACAAAACTACTACACCATTACCTACCAGATAACTTAACGACTACATATTTAACCAATAGCGGTACTGAGGCTATTGAAGGAGCTATTAAACTTGCTAGAAGAGCCACTGAAAGAAAAGAAATTATTTATGCAAAAAAGGCATATCACGGAAGTACACTTGGAGCTTTAAGTATTCTGGGGGTTGAAAGTCAAAAACAAAAATTTGAACCACTAATACCTGAGTGTCATGCAATCGAATTTAATACTGAAAGTGAATTATCAAAAATAACGAATAAAACAGCTGGTGTCATATTGGAAACTATACAAGGTGGTGCAGGTTTTATAGTTCCAAAAAGTGATTATTTAAAAAAAGTAAAGAAACGTTGTGAAGAGGTTGGTGCATTATTAATTTTAGATGAAATTCAACCTGGATTTGGTAGAACTGGAAAATTATTTGGTTTTGAACATTTTGAAATATCACCAGATATTTTAGTGGTCGGAAAAGGAATGGGTGGAGGAATGCCAATTGGTGGTTTTATTGCTTCTAATGAATTAATGATGTTATTGTCTAACCATCCTAAATTAGGACATATCACTACTTTTGGTGGAAACCCTGTAATAGCAGCTGCTGCCCTAGCAACACTTAAAGAATTAACGGAAACTTCATTAATTAGAGAAACTCTAATAAAAGAAAAACTTTTTAAAAAACTTTTAGTTCACCCATCCATAAAAGAAATTCGGGGAAAAGGTTTAATGCTTGCATTAATAGTTGAATCTCCGGAACTTGCTTCAAAATTAATATTAAAGTGTAAAGAAAAGGGAGTATTGCTTTTTTGGCTGCTTTTTGAAAATAAAGCGATTCGTATAACTCCACCCTTAACAATATCTGAACAAGAAATTAGAGAAGGTTGTGAAATTATACTTGAAGTATTCGATTCAATTTTAACTAATTAACCACCCCCACTAACTCTTAAATTTAAGTTAAAAAATCTCTCCATCTGTTAATAAGTCCGTTAACAACAAAAACGGCACAACATTTGAAAGTTATCTTACATTAGTATATTTAATTAAGTTAAATTTTGATTTACTTAAAAAGTTATAATTGAGCGAGCAAAACAACATACCACTCACCCGTTTCGAATCCATGTTAAAAACAAATAACGTGTTTTTCTTTGATTCTAGTGAGTTTGAAGATATTATTCATTATTATCTAAATAATGGAAAAATAGCACTTGCTAAAAAGGCTACAAAACTAGGATTAGAACAACATCCAACTTCTACCAACCTAAAATTATTTCAAGTTGAAATGTTCATTTTTGAGAATGAATTAGAAATAGCAGAGGAGCTATTAGAGAACATCTATTTGCTTGAACAATTTAATGAGGAAGTTTTCATACAAAAAGCCAATATTCTCTCAAGAAGAGATAAGCATTTGGAAGCTATTAAAATGCTAGAAAAGGCTCATAATTTATCTACAGAACCCTCTGATGTCTTATCTCTTATTGGGATGGAATATTTATTTTTAGAAGATTTTGAAAATGCAAAAAAATATTTTATTCAATGTCTTTTTGAAGATAGCGAAGACTTCTCTGCACTGTATAATATTATTTATTGTTTTGAGTATTTAAATCAAACCGAGGAGGCCATTGAATATTTAAATGGGTTTTTAAATAAAAATCCATACTGCGAAGTTGCATGGCATCAAGTTGGAAAACAATATTTCTTATTGAAAGAATACAGAAAAGCATTAGCTGCCTTTGATTTTGCAATTATTAGTGATGATCGATTCATTGGAGCCTATCTTGAAAAAGGAAAAGTTTTAGAAAAGTTAAATCGATATAATGAAGCAATAGAAAGTTATACGGTAACACTAGGATTAGATGATCCAACTTCCTTTGCTTTATTAAGAATAGGTAAGTGTTATGAAAATTTAGGAAATAGTGAATTAGCGCTTCAGTTTTTTAATAAATGTGTAGAAGAAGATGCTCTGTTAGATAAAGGCTGGATTGCTATTACCGATTATTACATTAAAAGTAAAAATTTTAAAAAAGCTTTGTATTTTATAAATAAAGCTATTAATATCGACAGTGAAAACGTACTATACTGGAAACGATATGGAAATATAAACTTTAGGCTTAATCTTTATGAAGAGGCTGAGGTAGGTTACCGGAAGACATTAGAATTGGGGAATTATGAACTTAACTCTTGGTTGACACGTAACGATATTTTGCTAAAATTAGGAGAATTTGAAGCCGCAAAGAATAACTTATTTCAGGCAAAAGAATTTTATGAAGAAAGTGCAGAAATAGAATATAGATTAGCAGGTTTATTTTTTAAGAACTTAGAATTTAATAAAGGTGAATTTCATCTAAAAAATGCTCTTAAATTAGATTCTGAATTTTTAATTATCATAGAAGAACTTTTTCCAAAAGTATATAGCTTAAAGAAAGTTAAAGAAATAATTAAAGTACACAAAAAAGCTTCCCTTTAAAATGTGTATTTTTGATGTAATTAGTTCTTTTAATGCATCAAAAAAATGCCAAAACGCAATTTTATAGATTACCTGACTATAACACTCAAAGGATTAGCTATGGGTGCTGCTGACGCCGTACCTGGGGTATCTGGTGGAACAATAGCATTTATTACTGGAATTTATGAAGAATTAATAACTACTTTAAGTGGCATTAATCTTTCACTCATTAAAACATTACAAAAACAAGGTTTAGTAGCTTTTTGGAAACAACTAAATGGAAATTTCATCTTGGCATTGGTAGTTGGAATTACAATTAGTTTTGTGAGCTTTATGAGAATTGCAAAATATCTAATTGAAACACAAGCAATTTTAATCTGGTCGTTCTTTTTCGGGCTTATTGTTGCGAGTATTTTATACATTGGCAGGCAAATCAAAAAATGGTCTTTTAAAACCTTATTCGCATTAATATTAGGCGGTCTTATTGCTTATTTTATAACAACCATACCTCCTATACCAAACAACGATCAGCCTTTTTTCCTTTTTTTAGCAGGGGCAATCGCTATTTGTGCAATGATTTTACCAGGTATTTCAGGCTCATTTATACTGTTAATATTAGGAGCCTATAAGACCTTGAGCGATGCAATACATGACTTTAATTTTAAAAATATTTTAATTTTTGTAGGAGGAGCCTTTATAGGTTTAATTAGCTTCAGTAAACTATTAAAATGGCTTTTTAAAAATTATGAGGACTTAACCTTAGCTGTTTTGACAGGATTCATTATGGGTTCACTCAATGTAATTTGGCCCTGGAAGCAAACGATAACAGTTTTTTCTAAGGAAAAAGGTCTAGAACTATTTTTTAACCAAATTTCAGATTTAGGGACTCTTTCCGTTTTTCAAAAACAGAATTTTGATTTCAATAGTTATAAAAGTATCCTGGAAAAAAGTATCAGTCCTTTTACCTATTCAGAAATAAATAATGGGATTGACCCTCAAGTATTACTCTCTGTTGTCCTAATGTTTTTGGGCTTTACAATCGTGTTTTTGTTAGAAAAAACTGCTACAAAAAAACCAAGAAATGGCCATTGAAAGATCGTTAATTGATAAAATATGGCTCGTACTAAAAGGCCTAGCAATGGGTACAGCTAATAAAGTTCCGGGAGTCTCTGGAGGTGTTGTTGCATTTGTTGCTGGTTTTTATGAAGAGTTCATATACTCCCTACAAAAAATAAATAGAAAAGCATTTCTTCTTCTATTTAAAAGAGGTTTAAAATCATTTTTGGTTTATATCAATGCTCGTTTCCTAGGTCTATTGTTTTTAGGGATGATTATCAGTTATTTTAGTATTTCGAAAATACTAGATTATCTACTGGTCAATTTTGAACTTTACGTTTGGTCTACTTTTTTTGGAATGATTATCGGATCCTTGTATTATATTGCCAAAGACTTTCAAAAATGGAATCGGAAATACATTTTTTTTTTATTACTTGGTGTTTTAATAGGTGTTAGTATTAGTTTTTTGGAGCCTGCAAAAGAAAACGATAATTTATTTTTTGTTTTTTTATGTGGAATTATTGGAGTTTCTGGTATGACATTACCCGGATTGTCAGGTTCTTTTATTCTAATTCTATTGGGTAATTATGTGTTACTTTTAGTAGATTCTGTAAATGCACTCTACGAAACTTTTTCGGATATACTGCATGGCGATTACAACTTTTTAGAGGATGCAAATAGAATTCATTTATTAAAAGTCTTATCTGTATTTTCTTTGGGATCTATTACAGGATTAGTTACCCTTTCTAATGTTTTATCATTTCTCTTAAAAAACTATAAAAAAAATACAAATGCACTAATCATTGGATTTATAGGTGGATCGCTAGGGGTAGTTTGGCCATGGAAAGAAAAAATTTTAGAAAAAGATAGTTTTGGAAACATTCTAATGGATTCCAATGGAAGAGAAATCGTTATAAGCTACCAAAGATACTTTCCAACAGAATTAAACACTGATTTTTTTTTAGCGATTTTATGTGTGGCAATAGGTGTTCTAATTCTTCTTTTCTTAGATCGATATCATAAAATAAAAATATATTCGAATGGATAAATACGGATTAATTGGAAATAATATTGATTATTCCTTCTCAAAAACTTTTTTCAATTCTAAGTTTAAAAAGGAAGAAAGTAATGATTCCTATGAAAATTTTGATATTTCTGATTTGAGTCAACTTTCAGAAGTCCTTCTTAAAAACCCAAAATTAAAGGGTTTAAATGTAACGATTCCTTACAAAGAAAGTATTATTAAGTATTTAGATAGAATTGACTCTAATGCGCAAAAAATTGGAGCAATCAATACCATAAAAATTACTGCTGAAAGGAAACTAATTGGCTACAATACAGATTACATTGGGTTTAAAGAATCCTTAAAAAATTTGCTACCTATATCAAAAAAGAATGCATTAGTTCTTGGAACTGGGGGAGCTAGTAAAGCAATTGTATATGCTTTAAAATCTTTAAATTATAAGGTCACCCAAGTTTCTAGAGTAAAAAAAGAAGGTATTACTACTTATGCAGAATTAAATAAAGAGGTCATGATTCAACACCAATTAATTATCAATTGTACTCCACTGGGCACATTCCCAAATATTGACCAATATCCTAGTATTCCTTATCAATACGTCACAAAAAATCATCTTATGTTCGACCTCACGTATAATCCGCTAGAAACTATGTTTATAAAATTAAGTAAAGAACAAGGAGCTAGAATCAGCAATGGATTAAAAATGTTAGAATTCCAAGCCGAGGAAGCTTGGTCGATATGGAAAGCAAATAATATTTAGAAATTTATTTAATTACCTTGACCTTCCTTTGGTAATTAGTCAGTAGTTAGTATCTTGATACCATAAAAATACGCAGAAAAAATCTGTATACAATTTGAACTTTAACATTGAAAAAAATGTCAGAAAAAGAAAGCAATAAAGAAATTGAAACTATTGAAACACCAGTTTCAGAATCTTCGAATCAAACAGAAATAGTTGAAAAAACTTCTCCTGAACTAACTAAAAGCGAAGGAATTACTGAAAAAGAAATTTTAGAAACTGTTCCAAAAAATACGATTCCTGTTGAAGAAAAAGAAGTACTAATAAAAGATAATGGAAAGTCTGAAAACAACGAAGAACCCACTGTTATAGATTACAGTAAATTATCCGAACTAGAATTAATTTCTGAACTTAAAACTGTCCTAGGTAGTAAACCAGTGAACGAAATTAAAGAGGTGGTTGAAATCATTAAAAATGAATTCAATTCAAAATTCCAAGATGAATTAGAAAAAAATAAGGAAAGCTTTCTAGCAGAGGGAGGAAATATTATAGATTTTTATTTTACAACTCCAGAAAAAAAAGAGTTTGATACCAGCTATTACCACTATAAAGACAAAAGAAGTAATTATTATAAAAACCTCCAAAAAGATCAAAAAGCTAATCTTATCAAAAGAGAGGAAATAATTGAAGAGTTAAAAAGTCTTTTTAATGCTAAAGAAAATACTAGTACTATCTACAAAAGATTTAGAGACATTCAAGAAAGATGGTTTGATGCTGGCTCTATACCCAGAGATAAATACAATACGGTTTGGAATAATTATCATCATCACGTTGAAAACTTTTATGATATACTTCACTTAGATAGAGAATTTAGGGATCGTAATTTTAAACAAAATCTAGAACATAAATTAAGATTAATAGGAAGAGCAGAGGAACTAACTAAAGAAGAAAATAACAACAAAGCTTTTCGTGAATTACAAATGCTCCACAAAATGTGGAAAGAGGAAATTGGCCCTGTTGCTAAAGAATTCAGTGACGAGATTTGGGATAAATTTAGTGCAGCTACCAAAATCATTCACGATAAAAGAAATCAACACCTTGAAGAACTAGAAGCAGAGGCAGAAAAAAATGTTGAATTTAAAATTGAAATAATAAATAATATAAATTCTTTAACAGACACTGCGAAAAATAAAGGGCATCAAATTTGGCAAAATACCATAAAAAAAGTCCAAGAACTTAGAGATCAATTCTTTGAAGCCGGTAATGTTCCTCGTTCAAAAAATAAAGAAATTTGGAATACATTTAAAGAAGCTACTCGGAATTTTAATAAAGAAAAGAATGCTTTTTATAAAAGCCAAAAGAAAGAACAGTTTGATAATCTTGCCAAGAAAAGAGAATTAATAAAAATTGCACAAGACAATAAAGACGGAGATGATTTTGAAACATTAACTCCATTAATGAAAAAAATACAAACAGATTGGAAAAAAATAGGACACGTTCCAAGAAAGGATAGTGACAAAATCTGGAAAGAATTTAAGGCTGTTTGCAATCATTATTTTGATCGTTTACATTCTCAAAAAAATGAGGCAAATAAAGAAGAAATTGCAAATTTTGAAGCCAAAAAAGTATTTTTAGATTCTTTAAAGTCTTTATCCTTAGAAGGAGATTATAAAAAGGATATTGTTACCATAACAGCCAAAATAAAAGAATGGAAAGGATTAGGAAGAGTACCCTACAATAAAAAAAATATAGAACAAGATTTTAATAAAAAATTAGATGATCTATTTGAAAAATTAGATTTAGACAAAAAACAAATAGAGTTGATTAAATTTGAAAACAAATTAAATTCTTTTGTATCAGAGGAGGATGATAGAAAATTAAAAAATGAAGAGTTTTTTATCTCCAAGAAAGTAGGTGAAATAAAAAATGAAATAAGACAATTGGAAAATAATTTATTATTTTTTAAACACGTTAAAGATGACAATCCCTTAGTAAAGGATGTCAATAAGAATATTTCAAAACAAAAAGAGCAATTAGATACTTGGGTTGAAAAATTAAAAAAAGTAAGAGTCTTACGAAAAGAACAATCTTAAAAAATTAAAAAGGTGTTAATTAACACCTTTTTTTTATTGCTTTTTTTTAGCTTCTTCCCAATAGATATTCATTTCAGATAAGGTCATTTCTTTAATTGGCTTTTTAAGCTTTTTGGCTTTTTTTTCTAAATATTGAAATCTCTTAATGAATTTTTTGTTTGTTCGCTCTAGTGCATTCTCAGGATTTACATTTAAAAAACGAGCATAATTAATCATAGAAAATAAAACATCTCCAAATTCAGCTTCCATATTATCCGTATTATTTTCTGAAATTTCATGATCTAACTCTTGGAGTTCTTCTTTAAGTTTATCATAAACCTGATGCGGTTCCTCCCAATCGAACCCTACACCAGCTACTTTATCTTGAATTCTATTAGCTTTAACAAGTGCTGGTAATGAATTTGGAACCCCTTCAAGAACACTTTCTTTTCCTTCCTTAAGCTTTAGTGACTCCCAATTTTGTTTGACTTCCTCTTCATTGTTAACTTTTACATCACCATAAATATGAGGATGTCTTGAAATTAACTTATCACAAATAGAATTAGCAACATCCTCAAAATCAAAATCTTCTGTTTCACTTCCAATTTTAGAATAAAAAACAATATGTAATAATAAGTCTCCTAATTCATTTTTTATTTCCAGTAAATTGTTATCAAGAATAGCATCACCGAGCTCATAGGTTTCTTCAATAGTTAAATGACGAAGTGATTCAAATGTTTGCTTTTTATCCCAAGGACATTTTGTTCTTAGCTCGTCCATAATGGTAAGAAGTCTATTTAATGCCTTAAGTTGATTAGCTCTCGAATTCATTTGTTATTCTTCCTCTTCAGAAGATTCATTTTTAAATTGTGATATTCCATTTTTGGTTAGTAGATTATACCATTGAACAATTTTTTTTATATCACTTGGATAAACTCTATCCTCATCATAGTCAGGTAAGATTTCGAAAAAATATTCTTCTAGTTCATCCTTTGTAGACTTATGACTAATAGCCTCACCCCCTTTTTCCTTGTCAAATATTTTAGTTAAAACTTCGCTTAAAGGTAACTCTTTAGTTAAAGTATAAATGGCTATTTCCGCCAAAATACTAACATTTTGTCTAGCACTTACACTTATTTTTTTTCCATCGATTAAAGAGGTTGCTAAAAACCCATTTCTTGTTTGATTTTGAAGTTGGTAAAGCCCTGGTTTACCAGAAATCGTTAATATTTTTTCTAAGCTCATTATGTAAATTTAGGATTATTTTTATTTATGATTGAATAAATATGTTATGTATAGATAACTGGTGAATCTTTTAACGTTTTTTTTTCATATGTGGAAAACGCATTCGATAATCAATTCTTATCTTTCCTTTAGATATGTTAGCAAGCTTCCCCTTAATCAATCGTTTCTTTAAAGAAGAAAGTTTATCTGTAAATAATATTCCTTGAATATGATCATATTCGTGCTGAATAATTCGAGCAGCAATTCCACTAAATTCCTTAGTATGCTTTTCAAATTTTTCATCTAAAAATTCAATTTTAACAGTTTCATTTCTAAAAACATCTTCTCGAACATCAGGTATGCTAAGACAGCCTTCGTTAAAGACCCATTCATCACCTGTCTCATCAATTATTTGTGCATTTATAAAGACTTGCTTAAAAGTGCTCAAAAAATTTCTTTCTTCTAATTCTAATTCTTCATCGTCTTTAAAAGGAGTTGCATCAACAATAAATATTCGAATAGGTAAACCTATTTGTGGAGCTGCCAAGCCAATTCCTTTTGCTCCATACATCGTTTCAAACATATTCTCCAATAAGGATTCTAATGCTGGATATTCTTTATCAATACTTTTTCCTAACTTCCTTAAAACAGGATCCCCGTAAGCTATAATTGGTAATATCATTGTTTTATTTTTAAGTAATCTTGTAAAATAATAGTAGCACTAATTTCATCAACTAGAGACTTATTTTGTCGCTTTTTTTTACTTAAGCCACTTTCAATCATTGTTTTTAAAGCTATTTTACTTGTAAATCGTTCATCCATCCGTTCTATTCTTAACGTTGGAAAAGCTTTTACTAATTTTATTATAAAATTTTTAATACATACTTCAACATCAGAATGCGTACCATCTTTTTGTTTGGGTTCTCCAATTACAATAAGCTCAACGTCCTCTTTTGCAAAATAATCTTTTAAAAATGAGATTAAATCTTTGGTTGAAACTGTCGTTAAACCAGACGCAATTATCTGCATTTCGTCGGTAATTGCGATACCCGTTCTTTTAGTTCCAAAATCTATTGCTAATAATCGTGCCATATTTTGTGCAAAAATAAGGGATTAATTAAAAGTGACTTCTATCTTTGTGAAATTATTAGATAAATATGACTGATTTACAAGAAATTATTGAAAAAGCATGGAACGACCGATCTCTATTAGCTGATCCAACTTATATCAATACTATAAGAGAGGTAATAAGTTTACTGGATGATGGTAAACTACGTTGCGCAGAACCTACCAAAAATGGTTGGCAAGTTAACGAATGGGTAAAAAAAGCAGTAGTTCTTTATTTTCCTGTTCAAAAAATGGAAGTATTGGAAACCGGTATTTTCGAATACCATGATAAAATTCCCCTAAAAAGAGGATATCAAAAAAAAGGAATACGAGTAGTACCACACGCGGTTGCAAGACATGGCGCTTATATTTCGAAAGGTGTTATTTTAATGCCCAGTTATGTTAACATAGGAGCTTATGTCGATGAAGGCACCATGGTAGACACATGGGCCACAGTCGGAAGTTGTGCACAAATCGGCAAAAATGTGCATCTAAGTGGAGGCGTTGGTATTGGTGGTGTTTTAGAACCCTTACAAGCTGCTCCTGTAATTATTGAAGATAATGCTTTTATTGGATCTCGTTGCATCGTAGTTGAAGGTGTTAAAGTTGAAAAAGAAGCTGTTCTTGGAGCTAATGTAGTTTTAACAGCATCAACAAAAATCATTGATGTTACTCAAAGCGTTCCAATAGAGACCAAAGGAATTGTTCCTGCAAGATCAGTAGTTATACCTGGTAGCTATACTAAATCATTTGCAGCAGGTAAATATCAAGTGCCGTGCGCATTGATTATTGGTGAAAGAAAAGAAAGCACTAATAAAAAAACTTCTTTAAACGATGCTCTCAGAGAATACGATGTGGCTATTTAGTAATAACGAACTCAAAAAAAGCTTATCTTTCTTGTCTAATTAATAGCCATAAAATAATTAATGAAAATACTTGTAATACAACAAAAAATGATTGGTGACGTATTAGTTAGCTCATTACTTTGTAATAATTTAAGAAAAGCTTATCCGAGTGCACAAATAGATTATATGGTCTATAAAAGTACGCTACCCGTTTTAAAAGGAAATACGAGTATTGACAATTTTATTTTATTTGAAAAAAAACATCGAAAAAGTAAATTAAAATTTTTCAAATTAATATTTGATATTAGAAAAGAAAAATATGACTTGGTTATTGATGCTTATTCAAAATTAGAAAGTTGGTTAACCGTACTTTTTTCTAATGCCACAACTAAAATTTCGTACAAAAAATTTGGTAGAACGTTCTTGTATACGCACAATGTTCCATTATGTGACGAACCTAAATCAAATATAGGTCTAGTAATAGAACGAAGGCTTTCGCTATTATCACCACTAAATCTTAATACAAGAATAGAAGTCGAACCAAGTCTGCTAGTTACAGAGGAAGAACGAAAAATTGTTGCTAAATTATTTAATGATTTTAAATTAGATACCACAAAAAAAACAGTGATGATATCCATTGTTGGTAGTAGATTAAATAAAACGTATCCATTAAATTACATGGCTAGGGTTATTGATTTAATTGCCGCGAAAGTAGATGCAAATATCCTTTTCAATTATATTCCTAAACAGCGAGAACTAGCAAAAAAGGTTTATAATTATTGTTCTGAAGAAACTAAAAAAAATATATACTTTGATTTATTAGGAAAAGACTTGAGGGAGTTTATAACTATAATGGATGCTTGTGATTTTATTGTAGGAAATGATGGTGGAGCGATTAATATGTCTAAAGCTTTAAAAAAACCATCATTTACTATTTTTTCACCTTGGATTGAAAAACGTTTTTGGTCAACTTTTGAAGATGGAAAACTTCACAGTTCCGTTCATTTGTTAGATTATCAACCTCAATTAATAGAGGGAAGAAAAAAGAAACAATTAAAAAATCAATCCATCGAGTTTTACCAGCATTTAAAACCTTCTTATTTTGAATCTAAGTTATTACAATTTATAGACTATAACTTAAACGAAGAAAAACCACTTCCTATACCTACTGATTTCGAGCAAGTATATGCCCTGCACAAGGAATTCCCTCTCTCTGCTGTCATAATAACTTATAATGAAGAAGAACATATAGAAAAATGTTTAGCGTCACTTGTTGGCGTTGCCGATGAAATTATAGTGGTTGATTCTTTTTCTACGGATAAAACAGAACAGATTTGTTCTAAGTATAATGTCAATTTCATCAAACATAAGTTTCAAGGATACATAGAGCAGAAAAATTATGCTATACGACAGGCTAAATTTAATTATATTTTATCGCTAGATGGAGACGAGGCTTTGTCAGAAAAGTTAAAAAAATCTATTCTAGATATAAAAATACACTGGGATCATGACGGTTATTACTCAAATAGACTAAATAATTATTGTGGAACATGGATAAAACACTCAGGATGGTATCCTGATAAAAAAATACGTCTATTTAAAAAAGGTAGTGGAGAATGGAAAGGCATCAATCCACATGATAGCTACGCGCTTAAAAAAGGAAAAAAAATTGGGAAACTGGAGGGTGATATACACCACTGGATTCATAAAGACTATCAAGAACTACTCGATAAAGTAGAAAATTTTTCAACAATCGCGTCGAATGCGTATTATCAATTAGGAATAAAATCTACTTATTTTAAAATATTGCTTAGACCAACCTGGGCATTTTTTTATTCTTATATTTTGAGATTCGGTATTTTGAATGGAAAAATTGGTTATCGAATTTGCAAACAAAAATTTAGAATAACATTATTAAAATATCAAAAACTATACAGACTTTGGCATCAAAACTCCTGAAGGCGATTCTTATAGATCTTCAGAGTAGTAATGCTAAATATCTCTAAATTTTATTTCCAAAAGAATATTTTTTTCTTTGTAGCTATTTTTTTGTGGTATTTTTTTTGAAATTCTTCCGTAAACAACCACATTTGATTAAATATTTTTTTTTCACTTTCACCAAATAACTTGGCATATTCATTTGCCATAACTTCAACCATCTCTTTTCTTGGAGTTAATTTTGAGAAATTTTTCATACGATCTTTAAACGACATTTGGTGAAATTTCATTCTATTTAAATCAACTAAATAAAAATCATACTTTTTTGTAGATTCATTTCTTTTTATGAGCGTATTTCCAGGAGAGTGATCTAAAAAGTTAATTCCTTTTTCGTGTAAATCAAAGGTAAAATGAGTAAATTCTCTAAGGATAGTATCAAAATTTGGATAATCTTTATTGTTTACCAATTCTCTATAGGTAATATCATAATCTAATTGGTTACTTATATAGAAACTTTTGTTTAAAAAATTAAAATTAAAAAACTCAAAGTAAGCTATAGGTTTTGGAGTATTAATCCCATTATTTATAAGAATCTCTGCATACTCAAAAGATCGATTTGCTTTTGATTTTCTAAAAAAAGAATAAGCAATTCTATTTATTAAATGTGGGACTTTAAAGGATTTAACATTGAAGCTAAAATTTTCAATTATAATCTTTTTAATGGTATTTCGACTTCCCTTTTCCCCATCAAAAGTATCAAAATCTTTAATCACACCTGAGATTGTTTTAATAGAGGCAGCTGTTTGATCCTTGCTGAATACTTTATGTTCTTTATTTCTCTTTGACATAAAAAGATACCTGTTTTAAAAAGGTTTAATGATATTTAATAATATATTTAGATATTGAAATCGTAAATTTGTAAAGATAAAGTTATAATTATAAATGTATATATTCAATTACTTTTAATTACACTTGTTTATGTTAGATACACAAAACAAAGTTTATATATTTCATAAAAACGGTGCAAATAGTCACTATTTAGCATTAAATCACCTTCTTGATAAAAAAGGAATGATTTTAGAGTATAGAGAGTTTTCTATAATCAGTAAAGCCATAAAAGCAATTTTAACTTTAAATGCTAAGTTATTTAAGAAACAACTAATTAATTTTTGCTTTATTATAAATCTAGTATTGACTAAAAACAAAAAGATAGTCTTAGGGATTGCTCCTTTTGATTCTAAGCTAAAATTACTCTTAAGAATTTTACAAAATCATAAAGTTTTTTACCATACCTCATGGACCTATTGGGATAAAAGTTTTCATCCTAAACAAAAAAACAACTCAGCTAAAGTCTATCAAACGTGGTGTGAATTTCTTGAAAAAAAGTGTAATCATTTATTTGCAGTAACTCAGCAAAGTAAAAATCAATTATTAAAAAATTACAATATTTCTAATAAAAAAATTAGTGTAGTTTATCATTCACTAGATGGAGTATTTAAAAATGAATTTAAAACAAATAAAAAATCACTTAGTTTTATTTATTTTGGAAGATTAGTGCCTCAAAAGGGTCTAAAGGAACTCGTAAATTATTTTGAAAAACAAGAGAATGCAATTCTAACTATTGTTGGTGACGGAAAAGAAAAACATCTCATAACATCAATTGCCGATACAAATAATTCTATAAGATGGATTCCACATATCTCCAATAAACAAAAACTTGCTCAACTGTTAAATACACAACAATACTTAGTATTAAATTCAATAAGAACCCAAAAATGGGAGGAATTATTTGGTATGGCTATCATTGAGGCTATGTCGCAAGGAGTTATTCCGATTGCCACTAATCACTCAGGTCCCAAAGAAATAATTACAGAAGATGTAGGGCTTTTAACTGAAGAAGGTGAAATTACATTAGCTATTTCAAAATTAATTAACAAAACAAATTTTGATGTATCTATGTCTAATAATGCAAAACTTGAAGCTAAAAAATATTATGAAGAATCAATTGCACAACGATGGCAACCAATTTTATATTAATATGTTAGACGTCAGTTGCATTATCATAAACTACAACACTTCAAATTATACTTATGAAGCTGTTAAATCATTATACGAAACCCATAAAAACAATCTAAATTTTGAAATTATCGTCGTTGATAACGCATCAAAAAAAGACGATTACACCGCCTTAAAATCAAAACTAGACAGTTTACATAAAAGCAATTTACAATTAATTAGGAGTAACATTAATACTGGTTTTGGTGGAGGGAATATGTTAGGAGTTTCCAATGCGTCGCCTTCTAAATATTATGCTTTTATTAATAATGATACTTTACAAGTGAGTGAATATTGTCTCATGCATTTGATGGAATTTTTAGAAACTGAATCTCAAGCAGGTTTGTGCTCCCCACAAATGTTGGATGAACATAAGAATTTTAGAGTAACTATTGATCATTTTTCATCTTTACAACGAGAGATATTAAGACGTCCGTTTCTAGAAACATTTTTTCCTAAAACATATCTCAATCGAAAAATAAGATATGAAAAACCAATAAAAGTTGATTACGTTCAAGGATCATTCATGTTTATTGGGAGTGCAGATTTTAATGAAATTGGTGGTTTTGATACAAATTTATTTTTATACTATGAAGAATCTGATATTTCGTTACGTCTGTTAAAATTAAAAAATAAATACACGTATTTGGTTCCCTCATTAGAATATATTCATTACAAGAGTGCTAGTATTAAAAAAAATATAGATATTAAAATTGAACAAAAAATTTCTTTGTTGTACCACACAAAAAAACATTATGGTTGGGGGCAACAAAAAATATTGAATTTGTATTTTATAATTAGATATCTTTTTACCGCTATGGTCAAACCAAAATATTGGAAACTGTTTATGACGCTTTTAATTGGGGCACCTTTATCTAAATCCTTAAAGTTTAAACAATAAAAATGTAGCTTTAATTTGTCAATTCATGATTTATGAAAATTTTAAAAATAACAGTGGCTTTATTTTATTATTTTTACCAAGAAATTCAAATCGATAATTCACATGCAAACCGAAATTAATGAATGCTTAAATGTGCTTAAAAAAGGTGGTATTATACTCTACCCTACCGATACGGTTTGGGGAATTGGATGTGATGCTACTAATTACGAAGCAGTCGATAAGATTTTTAAATTAAAAGAAAGAGCATCCAATAAATCTATGATTTCATTGGTGAATGATTTTAAAATGCTCAATCAGTATATTGAAGATGTACCAGAGGTTACCTATGATATCATTAAGTATGCAACCACCCCTACCACCATAATCTATGATCGTCCCTTACACGTGGCTGAGAATTTAATAGCTGAAGATAATTCAATAGGAATTAGAGTCGTTAGACAAGGTTTTGTAAGCAAATTAATAAAAAAATTTAAAAAACCTATTGTATCTACTTCCGCAAATTTAACTGGAAAAGCAACTCCAAATAATTTTAAAGAAATCAATAAAATTATTTTAGAGGGAGTTGACTATGTAGTTCCATTGAATCAACAAACTAAACCTTCAAAACCATCATCCATTATAAAAATTGAAAGCAATGGATCTGTTAGCGTTATTCGTAAGTAATTTACTTAATCATTAAAAAAATAGTGTCTAAAAAAATACATACAACAGCACTTTCAAAGCCTATTTTTAAAATAGTAGCTGAAGCATCTTCTTTGTTAAACCTAGAAAGTTATGTAATCGGAGGATATGTTAGAGACTTTATTTTAAATAGAACAAACTCGAAAGATATTGATATAGTAACCATTGGTAGTGGTATCGATTTGGCAAAAAAGGTTTCAAGTTTGATTCCAAGTCAGCCTAAAGTATCCATTTTCAAAAATTATGGAACTGCTATGTTAAAAACGGATGAAATTGAACTTGAATTTGTAGGAGCAAGAAAAGAGTCTTATAAAAAAACTAGCAGAAACCCTGCTATTGAAGAGGGAACCTTGGAAGACGATCAAAATAGAAGAGATTTTTCAATTAATGCGATGGCATTGAGTTTAAACGAGTATAATTTTGGTGCACTTTTAGATCCTTTTAATGGGATCAACGATTTAAATAATAAAATAATTAGGACACCACTTGACCCAGATATTACTTTTAATGACGATCCATTACGGATGTTAAGAGCGATTCGATTTGCTACGCAACTTCAATTTAGAATAGAGGATCAGTCCTTTAAATCGATTGAAAAAAACGCAAAACGAATCACTATAATTTCTACAGAACGAATTGTAGATGAGCTACATAAAATATTAGCATCTCCTAAGCCTTCCATTGGTTTTGCTATCCTAAATAAAGTTAATTTATTAACTCATATTATACCCGAGCTTTCAAATTTAAAAGGTGTTGACAGTATCGAGGGTCAACATCATAAAGATAACTTTTGGCACACGCTTGAAGTGGTAGACAATATTGCTAAAAGCACAGATAATATATGGTTACGATGGGCAGCACTGTTACATGATATCGGAAAAGCACCCACTAAAAAATTTGATAAGAAAATAGGTTGGACTTTTCATGGTCACGAATTTGTTGGATCAAAAATGGTTTATAAATTATTTAAGCGATTAAAAATGCCTTTGAATGAAAAAATGAAATTTGTTCAAAAAATGGTATTCATGAGCTCAAGACCAATCGTAATTGCTTCGGATGTGACCGATAGCGCTGTACGCAGATTAGTTTTTGACGCAGGAGATCATATTGAAGATTTAATGACCCTATGCGAAGCAGACATTACAACTAAAAACCCTGAAAAATTCAAAAGATATCATCAAAATTTTCAAAGGGTAAGAGCTAAAATAATTGAAGTTGAGGAGCGGGATCATATCAGAAACTTTCAACCCCCAATTTCCGGAGAAGAAATCATCAAAACATTTAATTTAAAACCTTCAAAAGAAATAGGAATAATCAAAGATGCTATTAAAGAAGCTATTCTGGAAGGCAAAATTCCAAATGAATATATCCCTGCTAAAGAATTCATGCTTCAAAAAGGGAAAGAACTAGGATTAAAAAGTTACTGATGTGGAATATGTAAAATTAGAATCTGATCGTCTATTAATTCGCCCCTTTAAAATAGGAGATGAACAAGCCATACTCGAGTTGAATTCAAATTCTCTTGTTCAAAAATATACAGGAGATACTATCTTAACCACTAAAAAGCAAGCTGAAGATGTTTTATATAATATCATCCTTAAAGATTATGAAATTTACGGATATGGTAGGTTTGCGGTTATCTATAAACCTGATCAAAAACTTATCGGTTTTACAGGAATTAAGTATTTACCTGAAGCTAATGGAGAATCGGATTTAGGCTATCGTTTTTTACCAAAATATTGGGGAAAAGGTATTGCCACAGAATCCTCAAAAATGTCCTTAAAATTTGCTTTTAAAAAACTTAAACTTAAACGAATTTTTGGTTTTGCAGAGCTAGAAAATAGTGCTTCTAAAAATGTTTTGCTAAAAGTGGGTTTTAAGTTAGATAAAATTGATTTTTATCCTGGTGAAGAAGACATTCCAGAAAAAAAAACTCTTCAATGGTTTGTGTTAACAAAGAAAGAATATGCTAAAACGATTTAATAAGCTTGCTAAAATATCATTGATCTGTATCTATTTTATAATTATTGCGGGAGCAGTAGTTAGAATGACTGGTTCAGGAATGGGTTGTCCTGATTGGCCAAAATGTTTTGGATACTACATACCCCCTACTGAAATATCTGAAATTCAATTTCAACCTAAACATCATTACAAATCAGGCCAAGTAATACAATATGAAGATGTTTTTTATTATGCAAAAGAGAATTTTACATCCGCTTTGAAATTGGACTTAAGCAATTGGGAAATCAACACTCAACATAGTTATAATACCTTCAATGTAATTCATACTTGGATTGAATATATTAATAGGCTATTAACAGCTTTTGCAGGTATTCCTATTTTAATACTATTCATTATATCACTAAGACTAAATAAACCTTACAGAAATCTAACCATCACTAGTATACTAGTCATACTTGGGATGGGATTTGAAGCATGGTTAGGTAAAACGGTAGTTGACTCAAATTTATCACCCTATAAAATAACTATACATATGATGGGCTCATTCATCATTATTGCATTATTATTATATGCTATTTATCATTCCCAGCCGAAGAATCTGAAGCCTCAAAAAGTCATTATCTTTCCTCAAGTATTTAAATATGTTTTAATAAGTGCTATTTCACTGACTTTTATTCAAGTATTTTTAGGTACACAGGTACGGCAATTTATAGATGAACAGGTGTTGAATTTTGGTTATAAAAAAGAGTTATGGTTACAAAATCCTAATTTACAATTCTATATACATCGAACATTATCCATACTAATTATCCTAATCAATGCGAGCTTATATATGATCATTAAAAAAATACAGCTAAATGAACCCTTGATAAATTACATCATTTTAGTTATAGGTCTTGAAGTAGTCACTGGAATTCTTATGTATTATTTAAACTTTCCTTTTACTACACAACCCTTACACCTGGTATTATCCGCATTATTATTTGGATTACAATTTTATTTAATATTAAAAACAACCATCAAAAAAGCATAAAATATTAAATTAAACTCCAGCTCTAAAACTAGCTAAGGTCTAAAAAAAATATTCATTATTCATAACAATTCTGTTTGCTTCAAGGGAATTGATTTAAGTATATTTGTCATATAATTAATAATTTATGATATACCGCTTTAGAATTATATTAGATGCAAAAGAAGATGTTTTTCGAGATATTGAAATCGGTTCAGAAAATACCTTAGAAGAATTACACAATAGTATCACTCAAGCTTTTGGTTTTGAAGGAAATGAAATGGCATCTTTTTACGTCAGTAACGAAAACTGGGAACAAGGTGAAGAAATTGCTTTATTCGACATGAGTGAGGGAATGGATAGTATCCGCATAATGAATGAAACTTCAATCGATGATGTGACTGACAGAAATCAACCAAGATTGTTATATGTGTATGATTTTTTAAGTATGTGGACTTTTTTGGTGGAGTTAGCAGACATTGCCGAACCAGATCCAAATCAAACTTATCCCAACCTTATGTTTTCTCATGGAAATTTACCGGATGAAGCTCCTGAAAAAGAATTTATAGCTGAAGGTAAAGAGACCGATGATGAGCAATATGACGACGATTTAGATCCAGAAGATTATGGTGATTTAGATTTTAATGAAAATTGGAACTAATACGTATCAAACTAAAAATAATTCCCAAAAGCTACTAAATGATTAACTTATACGGTGCACACATCACCTCAATTTCAATTCACAGAGTCGGAAATAAAATCAACAATGAACCTATTTTTTTATCGAATGATAGTTTTCATGCCGATGATGAACTAACCCCTTTACTTAAAGAATATTTTTTAAAACCGTTTAGAGAAAAGGAAGAAAATTATTATCAATTTATACACGAGACAGATTTAGAATTCCATGGATTACACGGTTTATCTTCCAAAATATTTGAGACTCCAAACACGATTCACGAGCAAAGTAAAACAATTGCAACACATTTATACGATCAATCACTTCATCCACATATAAAACCAGGTGAGTTATATGTTGTTTATTTTGAAAATATTCAATTGAATAATGAAAAAGTAGATGCTATAGGAATTTTTAAGTCTGAAATCAAACAAGAATTTTTGCAGTTTTCTGAAAATAAAAATCAATTAAAAGCTCACTTACAACAAGGTGTTAATCTAAATAAGCTAGATAAAGGTTGTTTAATATTTAATATTAATAAAGAAGAAGGGTACAAAATATTATCCGTAGATAGTAATCGTTACGATGCTCGCTACTGGCTGGACTCATTTTTAGGGGTTGACGCTTTTGAGGATGAAAATTTTTATACTAAAAAATACCTCAAATTTTGTCAAAATTTTGCTAAAGATGTGGTTTTACCTGCTGAAGACAAAAAAGAAGAAGTTTTGTTTATGAATCGTGCAGTAAATCATTTTGCAAAAAACAATGAATTTGAAGAATCCTTGTTTATAAATGAAGTAATAGATAATCCTGATCTAATTCCGGAGTTTAAGCACTATAAGTCGGAACAAGCTCCCAAATATAAAATAGAAGATTTAACCGAATTTCCAATTGCTAATACAGCGGTTACTGCAGCTAGAAAGAAAATAAAAAACGTTATCAATTTAGACACCAATATTCAAATTAAATTGGACTTTATTAATACCGAAAGCGCTGATAAATTTGTTGAGAAAGGTTGGGATGAGGAAAAACAAATGTATTATTATTTGGTTTATTTCAATAAAGAGCAGAAAGTCTAATTCTCTCACAAAACATTAAAAAGTTTTTTTAATCTCTCAATTGAAATGCATTTTCTTAATTTAGTAGTGTATTTTTTTTTCTATGAAATTTAATATCGTTTCTGATTTTGTTCCGACGGGTGATCAACCACAAGCAATTAAGCAACTAGTGGAAGGTATAGCAGCTGGTGAATTAGACCAAACACTCCTTGGTGTTACCGGTAGTGGAAAAACATTCTCGGTTGCCAATGTAATTGAACAAGTTGAAAAGCCAACTTTAATTTTAGCTCATAATAAAACGTTAGCTGCTCAACTATATTCTGAGTTTAAGCAGTTTTTTCCAAATAATGCAGTAGAATATTTTGTTTCCTACTATGACTATTACCAGCCAGAGGCTTATATCCCGTCAACTGGTTTGTATATAGAAAAAGATCTCTCAATCAATGATGAAATTGAAAAAATGAGATTAAGTACCACTTCATCATTACTATCAGGGAGACGAGATATTATTGTGGTAGCTTCGGTTTCTTGTTTATATGGAATTGGTAATCCAACTGAGTTTCAAAAAAATATCATCAAATTACAAAAAGGGCAAGTCATCTCAAGAACTAAACTGCTTCATAATTTAGTACAAAGTCTTTATTCTCGGACAGAAGCAGATTTTCAGCATGGTAATTTCAGAATTAAAGGAGATACTGTTGATGTATTCCCAAGTTATGCAGATGATGCTTTTAGGATTCACTTTTTTGGTGATGAAATTGAAGAAATTGAGATTTTCAATGTACAGACAAATAAAATTATTGAGAAATATGAATTACTAAATATTTATCCTGCTAATATGTTTGTTACCTCACCAGATATTTTACAAGAAGCTATCGTTGATATCCAAGATGATTTAACAAAACAACTTGCCTACTTTAAGGAAATTGGAAAGCATTTGGAAGCGAAAAGGCTCGAAGAACGAACTAATTTTGATTTAGAAATGATTCGAGAATTAGGCTATTGTAGTGGAATTGAAAATTATTCTCGGTACTTAGATAAACGCCTACCAGGTACAAGACCTTTCTGTTTATTAGATTTTTTCCCTGATGATTATTTAATGATAGTAGATGAAAGTCATGTTTCGATACCCCAAGTTTCAGCGATGTATGGAGGCGATCGATCCAGAAAAGAAAATTTAGTAGAGTACGGATTTAGATTACCTGCTGCAATGGACAACAGACCCCTTAAGTTTGATGAATTTGTTACCATGCAAAATCAAGTAATTTATATCAGTGCTACGCCAGCAGATTATGAATTGGAAAAGAGTGGAGGGGTCTTTGTGGAACAAATCATAAGACCCACAGGGCTTTTGGATCCTCCTATAGAGGTTCGCCCAAGTCTCAATCAAATTGACGATTTATTAGAAGAAATTCAGTTACGAGTCGAAAAAGATGAGCGGATTTTAGTTACTACACTTACAAAAAGAATGGCCGAAGAACTCACCAAGTATATGGCAAGAATTGAAATACGCTGTAGGTATATACATAGTGATGTAGATACCCTAGAACGCGTAGAAATCATGCAAGATTTGCGTTTAGGTATATTTGATGTTTTGGTTGGAGTCAACTTATTGAGGGAAGGTTTAGATTTGCCAGAGGTTTCCTTGGTCGCCATTTTAGATGCTGATAAAGAAGGTTTTTTAAGATCTGCGAGATCCTTAACACAAACTGTAGGTCGTGCAGCAAGAAATTTAAATGGTAAAGCTATAATGTATGCCGATAAAATCACTAAAAGCATGCAACAAACTATAGATGCTACGGAATACCGACGTAAAAAACAAGAAGCCTACAATATAAAAAATAATATTACCCCAAGAGCAATAAAAAAATCATTAGACAATGCACTAACAAAAGAAAGACAGGAAATTTATACCACTAATTTAATCGATAATCTTGTAGCAGAATCAGAAAACGAATACTTAAATCAACCTCAACTTGAGAAAAAAATTAGAGATACAAGAAAAGCAATGGAAAAAGCAGCAAAAGAGTTAGATTTTATAGTAGCAGCTAAATTAAGAGATACTATAAAGTATTATCAAAAGGAATTAGAACTTCTTAAAAAAACATAACATCATGTATCATCAAGATTCTAAAAGGCTAAATAAAGCGATTAGCGATAGTGGATATTGCTCTAGAAGACAGGCTGATAAATTTATTGAGCAAGGTTTAGTAACCATAAATGATCAACTAGCATCTTTGGGAGATCGAGCGATGCCTAATGACATTATCAAAGTAAAAAATATAACCATCACCAAAAGCGAACAATTAGTTTATATTGCTTTAAATAAACCTGTAGGAATTACCTGTACAACAGACAGAAGAGTTGAAGGTAATGTGGTAGACTTTATTAATCATAAAGAACGAATATTTCATATTGGAAGACTGGATAAGCCAAGTGAGGGATTATTGTTAATGACAAACGACGGTGATATTGTGAATAAAATTTTAAGAGCAGGTAATCAACACGAAAAAGAATACCTTGTAAAAGTGGATAGACGTATTACAGATAGTTTTATTAAAAGAATGCAGTCAGGCGTCCCAATATTAGATACAGTTACCAAAAAATGTAAGGTAGAAAAAATTGGCCGATTCGTTTTTAAAATCACCTTAATACAAGGTTTAAATCGTCAAATAAGAAGAATGTGTGAGCATTTAGGTTACGAGGTGGAAACTCTAAAACGAGAACGTATTATGAATATAGAATTGGGAAAATTACCCATAGGTAAATGGCGATATTTAACTGAAAAAGAATTAAAAGATTTAAAACTATCCCTTGGTGACTCATTAAATATTTCTGCAAAACAACGAAGTTAATATAGTTTTAAAAGAAACCACGTACCGATTGAGAAGCACGTGGTTATATCAACTAACTAACCAAATTAAATTTCAATTATGAAATCTCAACCATTTTTTTGTGTACGATTGGTCTTTTTAAAATCGGTAAGATTTAAAAAATATATTTTTGAAGGTTAGTTCAGAATTACAAATATATGATAAATATATTGTTAAAGCATACTTAATTTAAATTATAAGTAACACATTAACAGAAAATTATAATATTATAATCTATTCCTAAATTGAAAGTATTTTTTATATATTATAAAAAAATCTAAGTTTTTTTGTTATGAAAATTTAAACTAAGCTAATACTTCTTGTACTTTATCAGCTGCTTCTTGGAATTCAATTACACTGTATACATCTAAGCCACTGTCATCAATTAATTTTTTTGCAATATCAGCATTGGTTCCTTCTAAACGAACTATAATTGGTACTTCAATTGAGCCAATACTTTTATAGGCATCTATAATTCCTTGTGCTACTCTATCGCATCTAACAATTCCTCCAAATATATTTACTAGGATAGCTTTTACATTTGGATCCTTGAGTATTAAATTAAAAGCAATTTCAACACGTTCTGCATCAGCTGTACCTCCCACATCTAAAAAATTAGCAGGATCTCCACCTGCTTGCTTTATTAAATCCATGGTTGCCATTGCTAATCCAGCTCCATTAACCATACAACCTACATTACCATCTAGATCTACATAACTTAAACCCACTGCTTTAGCTTCAACCTCCACAGGGTTTTCTTCTCTTAAATCTCTTAGTGCTTCGTAGTCCTTATGACGAAACAAGGCATTATCATCGATAGTTACTTTCGCATCAACTGCAATAACACGATCATCACTTGTTTTTAATACTGGATTAATTTCAAATAATGATGAATCCGATTTAACATAAGCAGTATACAAAGAAGAAACAAATTTTGTCATTTGTTTAAAAGCCTTACCGCTTAATCCTAAATTAAATGCAATTTTTCTGGCTTGAAAAGGAAGTAAACCCAGAGTCGGATCAATTTCCTCATTAAATATAAGATGTGGCGTATTTTCAGCGACTGCTTCAATATCCATTCCTCCCTCCGTTGAATACATGATCATATTTCTACCGGTTGCTCTATTCATTAAAACACTTATATAAAATTCGCTTGGTTCTGAATCGCCCGGATAATAAACATCTTCTGCAACTAAAATTTGACTTACTAGTTTTCCCTCAGTCGTAGTTTGAGGAGTTACTAAATGCATTCCAATAATTTGATCTGCAATTTGTTCTACTTCTACTAGGCTCTTTGCTAATTTAACACCTCCACCTTTTCCACGTCCACCGGCATGAACCTGAGCTTTTATAACGTGCCAACCTGTACCGGTATCTTCCGTTAATTTTTTAGCAGCAGCAACAGCTTCAGCTGGATTTTGCGCAACAATTCCTCGTTGGATTTCAACTCCAAAACTGTTTAACATTTCTTTTCCTTGATATTCGTGTAAATTCATAAAGTGTTATTTTTCCAAATTAATAGGACTTATTTTAAGACTACAAAAATAACAAATGTTATGATTATTTATTATTTAATCATCTGTTTTTTAAAAATTAAATTAAGTTTATTGACAGGTTATTACTATCATAAAACTTAGAAGATAACTAAGATAATCCAGAAATTTTTCCATTATTATCGATAGTCATTCCCTCCGAAGCAGGTACTGCTGGCAAACCAGGCATACGCATCATATTTCCTAAAATAGGGATCACAAATCCCGCTCCAGCTGCAAACTCAAATTCTCTAACGGTGACGTTAAAACCGGTGGGTCTTCCCGTTAATTTCTCATTGTCAGAAAAAGATTTCTGAGTTTTTGCCATACACACCGCTACATTGTCTAAACCTAAGTTTTCAATTTTACGAAGCCCTATTAACGCTTTCTTAGAATACTCAACCCCGTCGGCACCATAGATCTCCTTGGCTATTATTTCAATTTTTTCTTTTACAGGTGCTTTCCAATGGTATAATTGTTTGAACTCATTCGATCCATTTTCAATTTCTTCAACTACTGCGATGGCTAGGTTTTTAGTCCCCTCACCGCCTTTCGTAAAGCCTTCTGATACAACTGCTTTTACTCCCATATTGGCACAACGTTCTTGAACTAATTGTACCTCATCATCGCTATCTGAGAAGAATGAATTAATAGCAACTACCGGGTTTAACCCAAACTTCTTCATATTCTCAATATGTTTTTCAAGGTTCTCAAAACCTTTTTCAACTCTTTCTAGGCTGGCATCATTATATTGGTCCTTAGTTGCGCCCCCATGGTGACGTAAAGCTCTTATAGTAGCTACTAAAACTACCGCTTTGGGTTTTAATCCTCCAGACACACATTTGATGTTTAAAAATTTTTCAGCACCTAAATCTGCTCCAAACCCCGCCTCGGTGACAACATATTCTGATAAGGTCATTCCCATTTTAGTAGCTAAAATAGTATTGGTTCCTTGAGCAATATTGGCAAAAGGACCCCCATGAATGATAGCAGGATTTCCCTCTAAAGTTTGAACTAAATTTGGATTGATGGCATCCTTTAATAATATTGCCATGGCGTTTTCTGCAGTTAAATCCTTTGCGTAAATAGATTTTTTTTCAAATGTTTGACCGATATAAATATTTCCTAAGCGTTCTTTTAAGTCAGAAAAATCTCTAGCCATACACAAAATGGCCATAACCTCAGAGGCTGGAGTAATATTAAATCCGTCTTGTCTAGGAATCCCGTTTGCAGTGCCACCCAATCCAATAGTAATATCTCGTAATGCTCTATCATTCATATCCATGACTCTTTTCCAGGCGATGGTTCTTGGATCGATTCCTAAGTTTCTTGTTTTTGATTGTAGATTATTGTCTATTAATGCGGAAAGTAAATTGTTGGCTTTTTCAATAGCCGAAAAATCACCTGTAAAATGAAGATTGATGTCTTCCATAGGTACTACTTGAGAATATCCACCACCAGCAGCTCCTCCTTTAATTCCAAATACAGGCCCTAACGAGGGTTCCCTTAATACAACGGTTGCTTGTTTCTCTATTTTATTTAATCCTTCGGTTAATCCAATAGAAACAGTTGTTTTTCCCTCTCCAGCTGGAGTGGGTGTGAGTGCCGTTACTAAAATCAGATTACTTTTTGCTACTTTACGCTCATCGATTAATCGTATAGGTAATTTCGCTTTGAACTTTCCGTATACTTCCATATCATCTTCCGCAATAGCTAACTTATTTGCAACCTCTTTAATAGGTCTCATATTATTGGCTTGTGCAATTTCTATATCGGACAAAAACTTTTGTTTTGTAGTACTCATAAATCTATCATCTAATTTGATACAAATGTAATGATTTTAGGATACAGGCGGCTTGTGAAATTAAAGTTAGTAGCAAAAAAAAACTTAGTAATAGATGGAAAAACAAGAACTATTTTATTCTATTAATCATTTATCAATGGTATGGTATACTTTTAAAATATTGCAACGAGCAGTTCCTACTTTTTTATAAAATTCATTTTCATACAACCGTAGTCAAAATTAAACTTGAATACTTACACTATTTCCATAATTATTTTAAATTTGTTAGATAACCACTTACAATTAAATTAATCACCATGAGTTCAAGAAGAAACTTTGTTAAACAAACCGCAGCCCTAGGAGCGGGAATTGCTTTGGCTCCACAATTAACATTTGGGAGTACTAGTATCAAGGAAACACTAAATATTGGCTTAATTGGTGTTGGCCTCCGAGGAATCAATCATTTAAATAACCTTTTATTAAGAGATGACTGTCGAGTAACTGCAATCTGTGATATCGATTCAAAAAGAATTTCCATAGCTCAGGATTTAATTACAAAAAAGGGACAAAATAAAGCAAAAGTTTTTGGGAAATACGATTATGACTATCGCAATTTACTAGCTCTAAAAGAATTGGATGCTGTGATTATTTCGACCCCTTGGTTGTGGCATACCAAAATGGCTAAAGATGCAATGAAAGCAGGAAAATTTACTGGATTGGAAGTTTCTGCTGCCAATACCATGGAAGAGTGCTGGGATTTGGTGAATGTACATGAAGAAACAGGATCGCATTTAATGATCTTAGAAAATGTCTGTTATCGTAGAGATATTTTAGCTGTTTTAAATATGGTAAAACAAAATATATTTGGAGAATTATTACATTTTAGATGTGGTTACCAACACGATTTGCGTTTTGTAAAGTTTAACGATGGTAAAACTGCTTATGGTAAAGGAGCTGAATTTGGTGAAAAAGGTATTTCAGAGTCTGCTTGGCGAACCCAACACTCGTTGATGCGAAATGCCGATGTGTATCCAACCCATGGCGTAGGTCCTGTTGCGACTATGTGTAACATCAATCGTGGTAACCGTTTTGTATCGATGACCTCCCACGCGACCAAAGGAATTGGGTTGAACAAATACATCAAAGAGGTAGGCGGCAAAGACCATCCCAACGCTAAACTAACATTTAAACAAGGCGATATTATCACCTCAACTATTGACACTGCCAATGGGGAAACTATTATTGTTACTCACGACTGTAACTCTCCACGTCCCTATTCACTTGGTTTTAGAGTACAAGGTAGCGAAGGTCTCTGGGAAGTTGATGGCAACCGCATCTACATCGAGGGTAAAACAGAAAAATCACACCGTTGGGATGATGCTAGCCCATGGCTCGAGCACTATGATCATCCACTTTGGAAACGATTTGGCAAACACGCTGAGGGGACAGGTCACGGCGGAATGGATTTTTTTGTGATCAATGCTTTTATAGAGTCCGCTAAACAAAATATTGCACCACCCCTAGACGTTTATGATGCGGCTGCTTGGAGTGCCATCACTCCCCTTTCTGAAATATCAATTGCCAATAATGGAGAGCCTCAAGATTTTCCCGATTTTACACGAGGAGATTGGGTTAAAAGAAAACCTTATTATTGGAATAAAAATACCTACTAAACGTATGAGTTGGTCTATTTTTATAAAAGCTCCTGCAAGAATTTGTTTGTTTGGAGATCACCAAGATTATTTAGGTTTACCGGTTATTGCTTGTTCTATAGGCCGTTTTATTAATTTAAAAGCAGCAACAAATAAGCATCAAAAATTATATATAAAGCTTCCAGATATTAATTCTGAAAGGATTATTGAAGTATCCGAAAAGTTCGAAGATCTTGAAAAAGGAGATCATTTTGCCGCTGCGTTAAGGGTCGTTAGAAGACACGGAGTTTGTATAGATAGCGGTTATAATATTCAAATAAGTGGTAACATTCCTATTAATGCAGGGGTTTCTAGTTCGTCAGCCTTAGTGGTTGTTTGGGTTCATTTTTTACTAACAGCATTTGGCACTAAAAAACAGCTGCAACCTGAGTTTATTGCTCAATTAGCCTACGAAGCAGAAGTTTTAGAACATAGTTCGCCAGGAGGTAAGATGGACCAATATACCATTGGTGTCGGTCATCTTATTTTCTTAAAAACGGGTGCTGATTTTAAATACGAAATAATAGGAAAAACTCTTGATGGTTTGGTATTAGGTGAATCTGGAATTGGAAAAGATACCCTAGGAGTATTGGGAAATATCAAAGGTAATGCTTTAAAAGCGATAGATTTTGTAAAAAAAATTGATACCTTTTTTAATTTAGAAAAAGCGACTTTAAAAGACTTTGAAACTCATCAAAATTCACTACCAGACGACTTAGTTCCTTATTTTTATGCAGCCATACAAAATCATGTAATTACTCAGAAAGCTTTAATTGAATTAAAAAAAACTACTTTGAATTATTCGTTTATTGGAGATTTAATGAGTCAACATCATCAGGTTTTAAAAAACAATTTAAAAATTACAATTCCTAGAATAGATGCAATGATCGATGCCGCATTAAATGCAGGAGCCTATGGTGCAAAAATTATTGGTTCTGGCGGCGGCGGGTGCATTGTAGCCCTTGCTCCTGTTCATTTACAAATAAAAATTAGTCAAGCGATCAAAAATGCTGGAGCAAAAGATGCTTATTCGGTTAAAGTAACTTCCGGAACAAAAATTTTTAATGAATAAAAACATAATCATACTTGCAGGAGGTGCTTCCTCCAGAATGAAAAATTCCATGATTTCAAAAAATCTTTCGGAAGAAGAATTAAAAAATGCCAATACCAGAAGTAAAGCATTATTGGAATTTGGAAATGCTAAACGACCTATTTTAGATTTTCTGTTACTAAACGCCGAAAAAGCAGGTTATAAAAAAGTAGTTATTGTGATTGGCGAGCAAGGAGCATTATTTAAAGAATATTATGGTAAACAACTAAAAGATAATAGTTTTAGAGGTCTGTCTATATCCTATGCGATCCAGTATATTCCTAAAGGAAGAGACAAACCTTTTGGAACTGCAGATGCGCTGTTTCAAGCCTTAACGCAATTTCCAGAATTACAACATGAAGCATTTACCGTATGCAATAGCGATAATTTATACTCGGTAGCAGCATTGCAAGCATTGTTAATCTGTAAAGACGCAAACGCTTTTATCAATTATGATCGGGATGCTTTGCTCTTTCCGATGGAAAAAATAGAACGCTTTGCATTGACCTTAGTCGATGAAAATTCTCAATTGGAAGCTATTATTGAAAAGCCTTCCAAAGAAAAAATCAATGACTATGAGGATGCAGAAGGTAACTTTAGGGTCAGTATGAATGTATTTAAATTTACGGGGACTGAAATTTATTCTTTTTTAAAAAATTGCCCCATAGCTCCTAAACGAAACGAAAAAGAACTTCCCACAGCTATCCTAAATATGATTCGTGAGTCCAATAACTCATATAAAAGGAATTCCTTTTGCAGAGCATGTCCCCGATTTAACTTCGAAGGAAGATATTGCTATAATGAAGGATTATATAGCAAAGAATTATTGATTGACTATTGCGAAAACCTTTGAAGGAAGTGCAAACGAAAAATAAAATATGCGGTAGATACCTAAATAAAATTTAGTATTTAAAATTATTAAATTAAAAAAAGCTTGGGTTATAACTCAAACTGTTTTTGCTTTAGGTAATAAAATTTTTACCGAAAACGTTTCGCCCAACACTACTAATAATTTATTTCTGAACAATGAAAAGTTCTCTGATAAAATTCAATTTAAATTATTTTTAATTTTTATTAAGATTAATTCTAAATAAGTTTTGCATTTATAATTTTCTATTATATATTTGCTCAGTATTTATAATAAGTCTAAATAAAAATAAAATAAAATGAAAAAATTATTTACAATATTAATATCAGCTTTGGTATTAATATCATGCTCAAGTGACGATGATAATAACAACGGTAACAACAACAACAACAACCAAAATGTTGATGCTCCTGCTACTTATCTATTTACTAGAAACGGAGAAAACACAGTAAGCTATTCAGGTCAATCTCAACGTATAGCAATGGCAGAAGAGTTAATTTCTGCTCTTAAAGACGAAACACGCGATGAAGTAAGCTTAGATGCAATGTTTGCTCACGTCGAAGGCGATCAAGATTTTAGCGATCCAGATATGCTAGAATTAAATGCTTCTTCAAAAAATGTAAGGAGTAAAACAGCTGGATCTGCGGATTATTTCTCTTCAAATTCAACGGATGCTAATGCAATTAAAGCAGATTTTGATAGCTGGATTTCCTCTCAGGTTAATGATGTATTCCCTAATTGGGAAAATACAGCAAGCCCTGGAAATGCTGGTTTAGCCCAAGAATTAGGTGGATCTATTCGCTATGTTAACGAAAAAGGATTAGAATACAACCAAGCATTTGCAAAATCATTAAATGGTGCATTTCTAGCTGATCAAATATGTAACAATTACTTAAGTTCTGCTGTACTCGATGCAGGTGATAATGTAACTAATAATGACAATGATGTTTTAGTTGATGGTAAAGATTATACCACTATGGAACACAAATGGGATGAAGCTTTTGGATATTTATATGGTGCTGAAGAAGATGAAACTTCACCAGTATTAGGTGTAGATAGCTTTTTAAACAAGTACTTAGATAAAGTTGAAGGTGATTCGGATTTTGCTGGAATAGCCGATGATATTTATAATGCTTTTAAATTAGGAAGAGCAGCTATTGTTGCTAAAAACTATACTGTTCGTGACGAGCAAGTAGAAATTTTAAGAGAAAAAATTTCAATGATAATTGGAATTAGAGCAGTATATTATTTACAAGGTGGAAAGAGTGAAATTGCAAATGAAGATTTACCAAGTGCTTTTCATGATTTATCGGAAGGTTTTGGTTTTATATACAGTCTTCAATTTACAAGAAATCCAATGACAGATGCTCCTTATGTATCAAAATCTATGGTAGATGGTTATATAAACACACTTATGGAAGGTGATGGTTTTTGGGATGTAACTGCAGAAACACTCGATCAAATGTCCGAAGATATTGCTGCTGAATTCGGATTTACAGTAGACCAAGCAGCCAACTAAAATTGTTTAATGAATTAATCAAAAAGTAGTTGTCATATTAATTTTTATATGGCAACTACATTCTTATTTTTGCAAAAAAAATAAAGTGCTATGTTTAAAAAAATTATTTTATCAATAACATTTTCAATTGGATTCATGTTTGCCTGCTCCGAAGGTGATGATTTGGATAACAGCCAAAATGAAAGTTTTGATAGGGGAAGCTTGCAAACTAATCTAGCAGATAATATTATCATTCCTGCCTATCAAGACCTAAGTCAACAACTAGGTTTATTGGTGTCTGCAAAAGAAAATTTTATTGCAAATTCTAATCAAGAAAACTTAGAAGTTCTTAGAAACAATTTTTTAGAATCGTACATGGTTTGGCAATCATTAGAAATGTTTAATATTGGTAAAGCTGAAGAGAATTTTTATCATTACCAAATGAATGTCTACCCAACAAATACCGATGAGATTCAAGATAATATAACCACTGGTAATGCTGATCTATTTAATCCTAACAATAATGATGCAGCAGGTTTTCCTGCATTAGACTATATGCTTTATGGCATAGGTGATAACGATGCAGAGATATTAGACACCTATAATAATCAAGATTATGGACAAAATCATAAAAATTATGTGTCATCACTTATCGACCAAATGAAAAGCATTACTGAAATTGTATTGAATGACTGGACCACCGCTTATCGAGATGAATTTATTGCTAGTACGGAAAATTCAGCATCAAGCGCAGTAAATAAATTTGTAAATGATTTCATTTATTATTTTGAAAAAGGACTAAGAGCAAATAAAATAGGAATCCCAGCAGGAAATTTTTCTTCAACCCCATTACCTCACACTGTAGAAGGATATTATGTTAGAGAAACTTCAAAAGACCTTACTCTAGAGGCCTTAAATGCTTTTCAAAATTTATTTAATGGAACGCATTATAATACTAATGATAGCGGAGTAGGTTTTAAAGATTATCTCAATTATTTGGATAGGAATGACTTAGTCAACCTAATTAATAATCAATTAGATGAAGCTAGAGCTAAAATTTCTATTCTAGATGATAATTATTTTGACCAAATTAATAACGACAACACAAAAATGACTCAAGCGTATGATGCATTACAAACAGTGGTTGTATTAATCAAAGTAGACATGCTTCAAGCATTCAATATTAGTGTTGATTATGTAGATGCAGATGGAGATTAATAAATAAAGATTGTATTTTAGCCGATCTTTTCATGGCAAAAAATCTAAATACATATTTAAATAAAACTACAGATGTTTCTCCCCTAGTTATTTTTAGGATTGGATTTGGAATCATGATGTGTTACGGCATCATTCGTTTCTGGATAAAAGGTTGGATTGAAACAATCTATATACAACCCAATTTTCATTTTTCTTATTTTGGTTTTGAATGGGTAAAACCACTAGGTAATTTTACCTATATTTTATTTATTATTTGTTGTTTAGCTACAATTTTTATCGCCTTGGGTTTTAAATATCGGATTGCAATCATTACCTTTTTTTTAAGTTTTACTTATATAGAATTAATGGATAAGACGATTTATTTGAATCATTATTATTTCATAAGTATGATGAGCTTTCTAATGATTTTTTTACCCTTAAATGCTTCATTTTCTTTAGATTCCTATCTACTAAAAAAATCGTATAAATTAGTTCCAAATTGGACTATCGATACTATAAAAATCATGTTGACTATTGTGTATTTATATGCTGGGTTAGCAAAAATAAATTCTGATTGGTTGTTGAAAGCCATGCCACTAAAGATTTGGTTACCTTCAAAATACGATTTACCTTTTTTAGGGGAAAATTTGATGCAACAAAATTGGTTTCATTACGCTATGAGTTGGTCGGGAATGTTTTACGATTTATTAATTCCTTTTTTATTGTTCTATAAAAGAACTAGAATTTTCGCTTTTATTTTAGTGGTATTTTTTCATGTGTTTACCAGAGTCCTGTTCCCTATAGGCATGTTTCCATATGTGATGATTATTTCAACTCTAATTTTCTTTGATTCAAATTTCCACAAAAAAATTATTTCGTTTCTGAGAAAAAGAATCAATCGTTTATTAAAGTTAAAAAATGAAATATTAATTAATGAGGTATATCCATTATTAAACAGAAAAATTTCATTAACTATTGTTTTTTTATTTTTAAGTGTCCAACTTTTATTCCCATTTAGATACCTAACTTATCCTGGAGAACTATTCTGGACAGAAGAAGGGTACCGATTTTCCTGGAGGGTAATGCTTATTGAAAAGATGGGATATACTAACTTCAAGATAGTAAACGCAGAGACAAATAATTATTTTTATGTAGATAACCAAGATTTTTTAACTCCTCTACAAGAAAAACAAATGAGCTTTCAGCCAGATTTTATTTTAGAATATGCTCATTATTTAGGGGACCATTTTAAAAAACAGGGTCACAAAAACATTCAAGTATTTGCAGAGAGCTATGTAGCTCTAAATGGAAGATTAAGTCAGCCTTTTATTGATAAAAGTATAGATTTATATAAAGAAAAAGAATCCTGGAAACACAAAAATTGGATACTACCACTAAACGATGAAATTAAAGGACTTTAAATTATTATGTATTTTGAGTTTTGTAAGTTTAAACTTAGTTTCTCAAAATAAAATTACGGGTGTAATAACTGACACAAGTACAAATTTTCCAATCGATAAAGTTAGTATTTTCGATAGAGATTATGGTCTTTTAGCAATATCTAACTCAGATGGATATTTCCAGTTTGAAACTAAAATAAAAGAGCTTCATTTAATATTTTATACTCTTAACTATGAAGTTTCTGAACTTGATCTTATAATAACTGAAGATGTTTCAATTAATCAAAATTTGTCAGTATTGTCAGAACAATTAAACGAAGTTGAAATAAAGGCTAGAAAAGCAAAAGTATTTGAACTAAGTCGTTTAAAAGACGTAGAAGGAACCTCTATTTATGCAGGTAAAAAAACAGAAGTAGTTTTAGTAGACCAATCAATGGCAAATCTTGCATCCAATAATGCAAGGCAAATTTTTAGTCAAGTAGCAGGATTAAATATTTTTCAAAATGATGATGCAGGATTGCAACTAAATATTGGAGGTAGGGGTTTGGACCCTAACCGTACTTCTAATTTTAATACCCGTCAAAATGGATATGACATTAGTGCTGATGTATTAGGATACCCTGAGAGTTATTATACACCAGCTTCAGAAGCTCTAAAGGAAATACAAGTTATCAGAGGTGCAGCTTCATTACAATATGGTACGCAATTTGGAGGCCTAGTAAATTTTATAATGAAGCCACCAAACCCTAATAAACCTGTTGAAGTAGTTGTCAGGAATACGCTAGGTAGTAACCGGTTGTACACAAATTTTACCAGTATAAGTGGTAGCAAAGAAAAGTGGAGTTATTATTCTTTTTTTAACTACAAGAGAGGTAATGGTTTTAGACCAAATTCAGAATTTGAATCTAAAAATGCTTATGGACATATAGGATATCAATTTAATGATCTTACATCGCTAAAAGCAGAGATAACCTATTTTTCATATCTAGCTCAACAAGCAGGCGGTTTAAATGATCAGATGTTTGAAGAAAACCCGTTTCAGAGTAACCGAGCTAGAAACTGGTTTTCAATTGATTGGTTATTGTACAATCTAAAATTTTCTCATAAATTTTCAAGCAAAACAAATTTAACAATTAATGCCTTTGGATTAAACGCAACAAGGAATGCCTTAGGATTTAGAACGAATCGTGTTGACCAAGTAGACTCTTTAGATGAAAGGGATTTAATTAAAGGAGATTTTAATAATTATGGCTTTGAGGCAAGAATATTACATCAATACCAAATATCAAATAAAAAATCTAATTTACTTATAGGATCTAAATTCTACAAATCAAATAATACAGGTCAACAAGGACCGGGGTCTAATGGATCAGATGCTAATTTTGATTTTCAGTTAGATGACTTTCCTAATTACAGAAACCAATCCAATTATACTTACCCCAACCTTAACATTAGTGGTTTTGGAGAAAATATAATATATATTAACGAAAAATTATCGATCACTCCAGGTCTAAGAGTCGAACATATAAAAACTGAGAGTAATGGTTATTACAAACTAATTAATACCGATGGAGCCGGGAATGTAATTTTAAACGAAACTATTTTAGATAGTGAAATAAGAAAAAGAACATTTGTTTTATTGGGTATAGGAATTAGTTATAAGCCTCTTACGAATACTGAAATTTATGGAAACATCTCCCAAAACTATCGCTCAGTAACTTTTGCTGATATTAGTATTATTAACCCGGCTTTTACAATTAGTCCAGATATAGATGATGAAAAAGGATTTACTTCAGATATAGGATTTAGAGGAAATTATAAAAGTAAAATATCCTACGATATAGGAGCTTTCGGGCTTGTATATAACGACCGTATTGGTTTTGTTCAAAAAGCCTTCTCTGACGGAAGCGTAAAAAGCGAACGTGGTAATGTAGGTAATGCCTTTATTTATGGAATAGAATCACTCATCGATTTTAATCTAAATAAAATTTTTATTAAAGACAACGATTTCAGTTTTAATTATTTTACGAATATTTCGGTAATTGATTCTAAATACACTAGCTCGCAAGTAAATGGTGTGGAGGGAAATAACGTTGAATTTGTACCCAATTTAAACTTTAAAACAGGAATTAAGTTTGGTTATAAAAATTTACTTTCTAACATACAATACACCTATCTGTCCGAACAATTCACAGATGCTACGAATGCAACAGAAGGTAATTTAAGTGGTGTTATAGGACAAATACCTGCCTATGAAGTTTTAGATATTTCCTTATCCTATACCTACAAACAATTTAAATTAGAAACTGGTGTTAATAATCTGACTAATAATTATTATTTTACAAGACGAGCAACAGGTTATCCAGGGCCGGGAATTATTCCTTCACCTGACAGAAATTTTTATATGACCCTAGAAATAAAGTTTTAATATATTTATAATCATTATCGAAGAATTATAAAACACAGAAAAAAGATTAATGAATAAAGTGCAACTAATAGAAAAAGAAGTTTCTACGTTAAGAAATCAACTAAAAAAGCATCAACTGTATAAAACTCTGAAGAATGTTGAAGACATAAAAGTTTTCATGGAGAATCATGTCTTTGCGGTTTGGGATTTTATGTCTCTTTTAAAATATCTTCAATTGAAATTAACGACCGTTCAAACACCTTGGTTTCCTTCAAAAAACGCAACTTTATCAAGGTTTATTAATGAAATTGTACATGGTGAAGAAAGTGACATCAACGAATTGGGGGAGCCGAAAAGTCATTTCGAAATGTATTTAGATGCAATGCAACAAGTGAACGGGAATACAAATGAAATATATAAATTAATTGAATTAATTAAATCAGGAAAATCACTCACTTATTCACTTAACCAAATTAATATTGATAATAGAATCGCTGAATTTATTAACTATACTTTTTCGATTATTGAAACTGGAAAAGTACATCTAGTAGCTGCTGCCTTTACATTCGGCCGAGAAGATCTTATTCCAGATATGTTTATTGAAATTTTAAAAAATGCAGATGCTAAAAACAATAAATATAATAAATTGATTTACTATCTTGAACGTCATATAGAAATAGATGGTGATGAACATGGACCTCTATCTCTAAAAATGGTTACTGAACTATGTGGAAACGATATTCAAAAATGGGACGAAGCACAAGCGGTTGCTAAAAAATCACTAGAAAAAAGAATCTTGTTATGGGATGCCATAAGTGAAATAATCAAAAAAAACTAATTCTTAATTAAAATAATTTATAATGATCGGTAAGTGTACTATTCTAATTTTTTTTCTAACTCTAATAAGTTTTAACCTTACAGTAAATGCACAGTATATCCAGTTTGAACATGAGGGGATTAATCGTCAATATATATACTACGAGCCATTAGAGTTGGATGAGCAAAAACCACTCGTTTTTGTTATGCACGGTTTTACTGGAGATGCTAGTGGTATAAAAAATTATTCAGGTATGAATCAAATTGCGGATCAATACGGTTTTGCTGTTTGTTATCCAAGAGGAACTACAGATTCAGATGGCAATCGTTTTTGGAATGTTGGTTATGCATTTCACGAAGATGAAACTGTTAACGATGTGGGTTTTTTAACTGAACTAGCAACTTATTTACAAAATAATTACGGTTTAAATCCAGATTTTACCTTTGCAACAGGAATGTCTAATGGAGGAGAAATGTGTTATATGTTAGCTTGCCAAGCAAACGATACTTTCAAGGCTGTAGCTCCAGTTGCAGGTATGATATTACAGGATATTTTAGACGATTGCCAAGACAGCAATCCAATTCCCCTATTTGAAATTCATGGCTCGCAAGATGATGTGACTCCAATTTCAGGAGATCCTAATAATAACGATGGATGGGGAGCATATCCAAGTATTCCGTTTACAATTAATTATTTTTCAGAAAAAAATGAGTGCTCAACATTACAAACAGAAACACTGCCTGATATAGACCCTTCAGATGGAAGTTATGTAGTCAGTGAAAAACATCTTAATGGAATCAATAATAATGAAGTTTGGTATTATGAAATAATTGGAGGAGGTCACGATTGGCCCGGAGCTTGGGGCAACATGGATATTAATGCTGGAGAAGAGGCGTGGTTATTTTTTCAAAAGTATATAGATGACATACTTTCAAGTAGTAGTTATAGTTTTTTAGAAAAAAATATTCATATTTTTCCTAACCCTACTAATGGATTAATACATATAGAATCAAATAATCAATTTGAATTTTTTGAAATTACATTATACAATGCATTAGGAAAAACTATTAAAATAAATCTATCTAACGAAAGTATAGATCTGTCAGATATAAGTTCTGGTATTTATTTTTTGAGTATAAGAACTTCAAAAGGTATGATTACTAAAAAAATTATGAAATTTTAATAAAATATTTCAGTCAAATTTTAATTAGTTAATTTTTTGTTGAAAGAAATACTTTCTCTTTTTTATGGACCATACCAATGTTGCTGGCACAATAGCTAATGTTGGAATTGTTGAAGCTAAAGGTGCTGGGGTCCCCTTAACTAAATGCAATCCATAAGTCAAGAGTATCGTGATGGTTGAGGGTATACATACTGCTAAGAATATTGCTAAACTATATTTTTTAACATATACGGCAATATATTCGGCACCTTTCATAAAAAACCCTCCTAAAAAAAAAGTATAGGAAGCTTGTTTTATGGAGGCAATTATTGAATCAAAAGCTACATAAGTAATAAAATAATTTATGCAAAAAACAGTTACACCCATTACAATGGCTCCTGCGATGCCAATTTTATAATCAAAATAGTGATTTAAATTATTTTTCATAAATCTGAATAAAAAAATATTTTATTTTTAAAAACCAAAAATAATAAAACTGTTGATGCTATTAGTTAATAAATTTTCCAATCTATAAAATTTCAATATATGAATCGAACAGGTATAAGCATTTTAGGTTGTGGGTGGTTGGGAAAACCATTGGCAGAATATTTTATTAAAGATGGAAGAAAAGTAAATGGAACAACTACAAATCCAATTAAGATAGTTTCTCTAAATGAGATAAAAATAAATCCTTTTGTTATCGATATAAACAAAAGAAACAATGATTTTAAAAGCTTTCTAAAAACTAAATTATTAGTTATTTCTATTCCATCAAAAAATATTGAAGACTTTGAGTATTTAATCTCAGAGATAGAAAAATCATCTATTAAAAAAATAATATTTATTAGTTCTACTTCAGTTTATCCGCTGAATAACTCAATAACAACAGAGGATAGCCCAGTTCATAAAACTGATCTCTCAAAAATTGAACAACTATTTAGAGTTAATACTAATTTTAAAACTACTATTATTCGATTTGGAGGTCTTATCGGGTTTGATAGAAAACCAGGAAAATTCTTCAAAAAAGAGACTATTATTGATCGTCCTAAAGGGTATGTAAACCTTATTCATAGAGATGATTGTATACAAATAATTAATTGTATCATTAAAAATAATATATGGGAAGAAACCTTAAATGCCTGTTCAGATTCTCATCCAACTAGAAGAGATTTTTATACTAAAGAATTTTTAAAAGAAGGCCGTAAAACTCCAATTTTTAATGAGTCTTCACCTAATAGGTATAAAATTATAAGTTGCAATCGGCTTAAACTATTATTAAATTATAGTTTTAAATATGCTAATTTGATGGAATATTAAAAAGCCTCAATAATTAAATTGAAGCTTTTTAAATTTTATAAATAATTAATTAAGCGTTTTGCTTCTTTATTAAATTAAGAGCAGAACCCTGGTTATACCACTCAATTTGAGAATCGTTATAGGTATGATTCAAAACAATTATATCCTTTGTATCATCGGCATGTATAGCCTCAATTGTTAATATCTTACCGGGTGCAAATTCATTCAAATCTAAAAAGTTAAACGTGTCATCTTCCTGAATTAAATCGTAATCACTTTCATTAGCGAAAGTCAGACCTAACATTCCTTGCTTTTTTAGATTAGTTTCATGAATTCTTGCAAATGATTTTACAATCACCGCAGCAACTCCTAAATGACGAGGTTCCATAGCGGCGTGCTCTCTTGAAGAGCCCTCTCCATAATTATGATCGCCAACAACAACAGTGTGTATTCCCGCATCTTTATAAGCTCTTTGTGTTTTTGGGACTGCATCGTAATCTCCATTTAATTGACTTTTCACAAAGTTCGTTTTCATATTAAATGCATTGACGGCTCCAATTAAACAATTGTTTGAAATATTATCTAAATGCCCTCTATAACGTAACCAAGGGCCCGCCATAGATATATGATCTGTTGTACATTTTCCGTGTGCTTTAATCAACAGTTTTGCGCCTTCTATTTTATTACCAATTGGAGTAAATGGAGTTAATAATTGTAAGCGTTCAGAATCTTCTTTCACTGTAACTTTTACATGACCTCCATCTGATTCAGGGGCTAAATATCCATTATCTAAAACGTCAAATCCATTGGGTGGTAATTCCCACCCCGTAGGTTCGTCAAACATCACTTCTTCACCATTTTGATTGGTTATAGTATCTGTCATTGGGTTAAAATCTAGCCTCCCAGAAATAGCAATAGCAGCAGTTATTTCAGGTGAGGCGACAAAAGCATGGGTATTTGGATTTCCATCAGCTCGCTTTGCAAAATTTCTATTAAAAGAATGTACGATACTATTTTTTGGAGCATTTTTAGGATCACTATATCTTGCCCACTGACCAATACAAGGTCCACAGGCATTTGTAAATATTTTTGCATTTAAATTTTTAAAAACTTGAAGTATACCATCACGCTCTGCGGTGTAACGAACTTGCTCTGACCCCGGATTTATACCCAAATCAGCTTTCATTGAAATTCCTTTATCTAGAGCCTGCTGTGCGATAGACGAAGCTCTAGATAAATCCTCATAAGATGAATTTGTACAAGAACCTATTAATCCCCACTCTACTGCTAATGGCCATTCATTATCAGTTGCAACTTTAGTCATTGTTTGACCAACCTTTGTAGATAAATCGGGAGTAAATGGTCCATTTAACAGAGGGCTTAAGTCATTTAAATTAATTTCAATTACCTCATCAAAATAATTTTCTGGATTGGCATAAACCTCAGCATCACCTGTTAAATATTCTTTTATTTCATTAGCTGCATCAGCAACATCTGACCTATCTGTAGAACGCAAATAACGTTCCATTGAATCATCATATCCAAATGTAGAAGTAGTAGCTCCTATTTCAGCACCCATATTACAAATAGTTCCTTTACCTGTACATGATAATGATTGAGCACCATCACCAAAATATTCAACAATAGCACCTGTACCGCCTTTAGCACTTACAATACCAGCTACTTTTAAAATAACATCTTTTGGAGCTGTCCAACCAGAGACTTTACCAGTTAATTTTACTCCAATTAGTTTAGGAAATTTTAATTCCCAAGGCATACCAGCCATTACATCGACTGCATCAGCTCCACCTACTCCAATTGCTACCATCCCCAATCCGCCTGCATTTACGGTGTGTGAATCTGTACCAATCATCATTCCTCCAGGAAATGCATAGTTTTCTAAAACAACTTGGTGTATAATTCCAGCACCAGGTTTCCAAAACCCTATTCCATATTTATTGGATACCGACTCTAAAAAATTAAAAACTTCACTACTTATATTATTTGCATTTTTCAGGTCAGTAGCAGCTCCTTCTTTGGCCTGAATTAAATGATCACAATGAACCGTAGTAGGAACGGCAACTTTATTTTTTCCAGCTTGCATAAATTGTAATAAAGCCATTTGAGCAGTAGCATCTTGACAAGCTATACGATCTGGAGCAAAATCTACGTAATCTTTTCCTCTAAGAAGCACCTTCGTTGCATTTCCATCCCAAAGATGGTTGTATAATATTTTTTCTGAGAGAGTTAATGGTTTTCCGGTAATTTCTCTTGCTTTATCTACTCGCTCTACCATTTGAGAGTAGACTTTTTTTATCATTTCAATATCGAATGCCATATTTATATTTTATAATTTTAAAACTGAACGTTTAATTCTTTTAAATTAAAGTTCTTGCGAAATTACAAAATATATAGAATATTAACAAATACGGAACAATATCGCTTATTTAATGAGTATAATTTATCAATAATAACAATTTACTGATTATATATTAATAAAACAAGGATTAATGACTTAAATAATTATGAATAACGTAATTTAAAACAAGTTTTTTATGATATCCTCAATACTTAAACCTTCTGCCTCTGCTTTGTAGTTTTTAATTAATCGGTGTCGAAGGATACCTATTGCTACTTTTTGAACATCTTCTATATCTGGAGAAAATTTTCCATGAAGTGCAGCGTATGTTTTTGCTCCTGATATTAAATTTTGAGAAGCTCTTGGTCCAGCACCCCAATCTATATATTTTTTCACTAGTTCTGGAGCTGCTTTACTTTTAGGTCTTGTCTTACCTACTAATGTTACTGCGTATTCAATCACATTATCAGCGACTGGTATTTTTTGTATTAACTTTTGATTAGAAATAATTTCTTCTGGTGTAAAAAGTGAATTAATAGTTGGCATAGAGCCAATGGTAGTGTTTTTAACAATGTCTACTTCCTCGGAGAAAGTAGGATAATCAAGGTTAACAGCAAACATAAATCGATCTAATTGTGCTTCAGGTAGTGGATAGGTACCTTCTTGCTCAATTGGATTCTGAGTTGCCAGAACAAAATAAGGTTTATCAAGTTTATAACTATGTCCCGCTATTGTAACCGATTTTTCCTGCATTGCTTCCAATAATGCAGCTTGCGTTTTGGGAGGTGTTCTATTGATTTCGTCAGCAAGGATAATATTAGAAAATATAGGCCCTTTGATAAATTTAAATTGTCTGTTTTCGTCTAATAATTCAGCACCTAAAATATCACTTGGCATTAAGTCTGGAGTGAATTGTATGCGTTTAAAGTTTAGACCTAACGCATCAGCTACGGTGTGAACTAATAGTGTTTTTGCTAAACCAGGAACACCAATTAATAAAGCATGACCTCCGGAAAACACAGAAATCAAAACCTGTTCAACAATTTCATCTTGACCAACTATTACTTTTTTTATTTCATTTTTTAGCTCATTATATTTTATAACTAGCTGATTAATTGCTGTAACGTCTGACATGTTAGTTTTCCTTATTAACCCAATTATTAGTGAAATTACAATCTTTGTAGTCTGAACTTACTTTAATATATGTTTCTTTTATCTTTTTTTCTTGCCAGTCTTCAATTGCTCTTAATTGTTTTTCTTTTATGGCTAGTTCGTGTATTTTTTCGTAATCTTTTACGTAATCTGCAACATGCTCTTCATGTCTATCTGTTACTGTTAGAATTTTAAAGATACTTTTACCGGTACGATCTGAATCGGTATAAACTTTGGTTACCTCTCCTTTTTTGACATTATATACTTGTGCGCTCAGTGTAGGATCCATTTTTGTTAAATCAAATCGGGTATCAAGTGTTTGTGGATTTACTAACAATCCACCATTATTTCTTGTTTCTTTATCGTCTGAATATAATTTTGCAGCTTCTGCAAAAGGTATTTTTTTATCAAGTATACTTTGTCTTACGGTATCTATTTTTTTACGAGCTTCATTTATAATTGATTGTGATACTTCAGGAAATATGATAATGTGTCGCACATCTAATTGTTGCCCTCTTATTCTATCTACTTTAAGTAAATGAAAGCCAAATTCTGTTTCAAAAGGGTCACTTACCTCTCCTTCTTGTAATGAAAAAGCCATATCCTTAAATTCCTTTGCCATAGGTGAGTCTTTTCTAACACCTTCAATTACTCCCCCTTTAGAACGAGTACCGTCCTTTGAATACAAAACTGCCTTTGTTGCAAATGATGAGCCATTATCTACAATGTCTGTTCGAATTACTTTCAATCGATTGATTGCATCTTGCTTTGCTTTCTCTGTCACTTCTGGCTCTACGACTAGTTGAGATACTTCAAGTTCTGCACTAAAAATAGGTCTTTCGTCAACTGGAATAGAAAAGAAAAATGTCCTTACTTCTTCAGGTGTTATCGTGATATTAGAGACAATATTCTCTTGCATTCTTTCTGTTAGTCTGATTTCTTTTCTGGCTTTCAGTAAGTCAGCTCTTAATTCTGATTCATTAGATTTTCTGTAATAATTAACAACCTTGTCTACGCTTCCTACTTGCTCAACCATGTAAGCCATTAGCTGGTCAACTTCAGGCTTTATTTCTTCATCAGATATAATTATACTATCCTGTATGGCATGATGAACATAAAGTTTATCCTCCATTAATTTACCAATCATTTGACAACGATCAATTGAATTTACATCAGTTCCATTTTGTTCAAACTCCAAATAACTTTTATCTATATCAAATTCTAAGATAACAAAATCACCTACTACACCACAAACCCCCTCTGCCTTGTAGCGTTTAAATACGTTTACAGAATCATTATCTTTTTCCTTAGAGGTTAGTTCTGTATTTCTAGCTACACCTGTACTGTCAATAGTAACGACTTCTTGACTAAAAGACTGATAGATTATCACTAATGATAATAAAATTGTAAAGCTAGTTTTTCGTAAAAATTTCAAAGTTTTTATTTTTAATTGCATCTATTGTAATGTCTTTCTGAATTTTTTTCAAAAGGTCTTGTTTCCTTTTATTTAGAATTATTTGTTCGATTGTAGGCCTCACGTAAGAAAGTGGTGCTATATCATTAGTTTTTAAAGTTGCTTCAATTTTTATCAAATATACTCCTAATGAATCTTGTAGCTGTGTATAATTAGGTTTTTTTAACAGTTTCAAATTTTCTTCTTTAAGTACAGGTAGTCTGCCTATTAAAACATTACTTTTTATCCATATTGAATCATTTAAATTAAAGGACTTGAACTTAATACTCAAATTTATTAAATCTTTTTTATCAATTGAATCATACCTTTTAATTTTTTTTTCCAGGACTTTTAAATTTAAAAAATTTTTATCGACTTGGATATACCTTACTTTTAGTAATTCATCGTTTAACTTAAAATTCCTTTTGTTGAGATTATAATAATCTTCATATTCTTTCTTAAGTATGACAGTGTCCAGTTGTTTTAATATGATTGAACTTTTGTAAGCTTCTGTATATAGATCTGTTTTATATTGATTCACCATTTCATTGAAAAAATCTTGTTTTTCTTGGGATAAGTTGATCATCGATTGATCTATCAATAATTGTTTTGTTGCCCAACGATTAATGAAATTATTTACAATTAATGTACTATCTTCTTTCGTAGTATTCTCGGAAATTAAATCAATAATATCATCATTATATAGATAACTGTCATTAACTCTAGCAATAGGAATTATAGAAGCATCTTGTGTTAAATAGTTACAAGAACAAAAAAATAATAAACATAAGATTGTCAAAAAATATTTATTCATTAATTATCTAATTTTTTTTTGAGTTTTTTTAATGATTTATTATTAATTTTTACTTCATATTTATCACGTAAGCTTTGCATCCATTTTTTTTCAATTTCTGTTTGAAAATCACTGATGACTGTTCCTCTTACCTCATCAAATTCTTTTAAGGTAGGTTCAATTACTTCTTTGATATTCACAACAACATAAAAACCATCATTTAGTTTTATATCAGAAACACCCTTTACAGGAATTAAACCCTCGGGTAATTCGCTTTGATCAATTTCAAAAACATCACTTACGGTGATAATATTTATTTTGCCATCCGAGTTAATTTGTTTTTTTATAGTTGCTGATTCTTCACCTCTCATAAGTAAAGTTTGCACTTGTTTTGTTGTTATCTCATCTGATGAAGAGTAAATATCAACATCTAACCTCTTTTTCCAATTATAATTATTTTTCGTTTTCTCGTAATAATTTTTGAGCCCAGTAGAGTCTATTTTTGCAATTTGCCAAATATTTTTATTCATCACATCATAAACTAAAAGGCCATTTCTGTAATCATTTATAATTGTTGCATATTCTTTGTTTTCAACTTCTAACCTTTCTTTAAAATAGTTTTTTAGAGTTTCATTTTTAAACCTCACGTACATATCTATGAGTAATGATTCCTTATTAGCGTATTTTTTTATTGTCTTTTGATTATCTCTAAGGTATTCTGCATAATCAGTATAGGTAACATCATGGTCTCCGATGGTAAATAAAATTTGATTTTCTGTCAAAGGAATTGATGAATAAGTCCACTTACGAGATAAAATACTATCATTCACATAATTGTTAAAGTATGAGATGTAACTTTCCCCCTCTTTAAAACCATACTTTTTAATTATTTTATTATTGATAGCCTGAGTAACAATTAAAGCTCGTGCACCTCCTTTAACTTTTTTTTCAATATCATCTTTTTGTTCTTCAAAAGAAGGAATTGAAAACTTCTCATTCAATCTTATAATATGCCAACCAAATGCACTTTGTATTGGAGCTATTATTTCACCTTCATTTTTTATAGAGTAAGCAGCGTTCTCAAATTTTGGGGCTTTTAGATCCCCTGGGCCAAATGTTTTTAATTGACCTCCTTTGACTCCTGTATTTTTGTCTTCAGAAAATTGTTTTGCTATGTTTTCGAAAGGTTCTCCCTGCATAATCATTGCATATAATTCATTAATCCTTTCTTCAGGATCTTCTGCTTTTTTATCATTATTAGAAAAAATCATAATATGAGAAACATTAATTTTCGGTTTCTTTTTCCTTCGATCATTAATTTTTATTATGTGGTAACCAAAGCTAGTTCTTGTGATTTCTGAAATTTCTCCTACATTGGTATTGTAAGCTGTATTTTCAAATGGATATACCATTTGAAATGCAGTGAAGTATCCTAATTTGCCTTTCGATTTTTTAGCTCCAGGTTCTTCTGAGTATTCTATTACAAGGGAAGTGAAGTTTTCACCTTTGAGTGCTTTGATATGAGCTTCTTTTATTTTATTGTAAGCTTTTAAAGTATCATTAGGAGAATCGTTTAAATTTGAAAGAACTAAAATATGTTCAGCATTTATTTCCTCAAGGCTTCTATCATAAGCTTCCTCTACAAGTTTTGAAACAATCCTCTTGTCATAAATATATTTTTTTGCAAGTTGGTCTTCATACTTTTTAAATTCTTTTATGTATTGTTGGTTTTTATCCAACCCTTGAGCATAAGCTTCAGTAATTTTAAGTTTATAATCAATAAACAAGTCTAAATATCCAGCAACATTTTTTTGAGACTCCTCTACTACTAAATCAAGGTTTTTATTAAATACTTTCGTAAAATCTGAAGAATAAACAGGATTGGAGTTTATGGTCAATAAGATATTTTTTTTATTTTGAGCATTTCCATTAAAATAACCAATAAATAAAAATAGTAATAGTAAATTTCTTGTATTCATTTTATATAATTTGTTGTAAAATATTTGAGTAAAACAAATGTAGCAAAAACTATAATGTAAGCAAACCAGATTTTTGTTAAGCTTTAATTAATATCGCCTCTTTTATTTTAATTTATAAGATCATAAAAACGCCTAGGGTAGTATATCAAAATACAAATTGATGAGAAAATAAAATTGCCAACAAATAGTTATTACCTTGAATAATTTGGTGCTTCTTTAGTAATGGTAACATTGTGAGGATGGCTCTCTTTTATTCCTGAAGCAGTTATTTTGATAAACTTTGCAGATTCTTTAAGAGTCTCAATATTTTTTGCGCCACAATAACCCATTCCGGCTCTCAGACCGCCAATGAATTGTGTCATACTCTCAAAAAGCTCTCCTTTATAAGGTACTCTTCCAACAATTCCCTCCGGAACTAACTTCTTGATGTCATCCTCAACATCTTGAAAATAACGATCTTTTGAACCTTTTTTCATGGCTTCAACAGACCCCATACCTCTGTATGATTTAAATTTTCTTCCCTCATAGATAATAGTTTCACCAGGAGATTCTTTAGTTCCTGCTAGTAGAGACCCTAACATCACGCAATCTGCTCCAGCTGCTATTGCTTTAACAATGTCACCAGTATAACGGACACCACCGTCTGCAATTACAGGAACACCCGTCCCTTTTAATGCATCGGCAACTTCCAACACTGCGGAAAACTGCGGAAATCCAACTCCTGCAATTACTCTGGTTGTACATATGGACCCTGGTCCTATTCCTACTTTAACAGCATCAGCTCCTGCGTCAGCTAAATATTTAGCTGCAGCTGCTGTAGCTATATTACCTACAACAACGTCTAATTCAGGAAATTTATTTTTTATATTTTTTAATACTTTTACTACACCTTTTGTATGACCATGAGCTGTATCTATTATTACTGCATCAACTTGTGCTTTTACCAAGGCTTCGGTTCTTTCCAAAGCATCTGCGGTAACTCCAATTGCAGCGGCAACTCGTAACCTTCCAAATTGATCTTTATTAGCAATTGGTTTTTGAGTAACTTTTGTAATATCTCTGAAAGTTATTAGCCCTAACAAGGTATTATCATTACTTACGACTGGAAGTTTTTCAATTTTATTTTTTTGAAGAATAATTTCTGCTTCTTCTAAAGAAGTTCCTTTACTGACCGTCACAAGATTTTCGGAGGTCATTACTTTTGATAATGATTTATTGTAATCTTTTTCAAATCGTAAATCTCTATTGGTAACAATACCAATTAATTTTTTTTGATCGTCTATGATCGGGATACCACCAATACTGTATTCCCTCATTGTGTTCTGTGCATCACCAATTGTTGCGTTTTTTGGTAATGTTACTGGATCTAATATCATACCGCTCTCTGCTCTTTTTACTTTTCTTACTTCAGCAGCTTGAGCCTCAATACTCATGTTTTTATGAAGTACTCCTATTCCTCCCTCACGAGCCATGGCCATAGCCATAGCACTTTCTGTTACGGTATCCATAGCGGCTGACAGAATAGGAACATTTAATTGAATGTTTCTTGTAAACTTAGTATTTATAGATACGTCCCTAGGTAAAACTTCTGAATATGCAGGTACTAACAGTACATCGTCGTATGTAAGTCCCTCTCCTAATATTTTGTTTTGGTGTGCCTTCATTGCAATTAAAATTAAGTTCCGAAAGAAGAAATGGCTGCTATTTAATTGCGTGCAAATATACTACAAAAAGTTCATTATTGCTTTGTTTTTAAAAACTAATCTAATAAGATATGGATGTTATAATATTTAAACAATGATTAATTGCTTAATGATTTTAGATAAAGAATAGTAGCTTTTCTTATGTCGTATGCTTTTTCTTCTTTATTAGGTCTGTATATATTTTTTACATGTTTGTTGTTTGGATTTAGAAAAGGTATATCAAAACCCTTGAGTAAAAAATCACTAAAAGCTATTTTATAAGTTTTATCTATAATAATTTTTTCTCCTTGAATTAACCACTCTCCGTTTGTTGCTTTTTCTAAATTGTGCCTTTGCAAGTAAGCACCTGTTCCTTTTTTAGAACTTCCATAATCCAAAACTTCTTTTAACAAAATACCTTCTAAATCTACTTTTAATATTCCTCCGCCAAAAGGTAATGTTCTAAAGACATCCATACTTGATAAATCTTTCGGAAGCATGTCATCAACACGGATTGAACCTCCATTAACTAATGCGGCATCAACTTCATTATCAAAAGACCACATCATCGATTTTGTTAGAATCGTTCCTAAATTGGTTTGGATACTTCTATTTGAAATTTCGGTACCATCTAAAGGCTCAGGTGAATTAAATATTACCTCTGAAGGCTCATCAATAATTTCTTTAATTTTAAGATTTAAAATAGTTCCCCATTTATTAACAATATTTTCAATTTCCGGCTTTGAAGTTATTTTATCGTTAATATTAAATAACTCGGAGTCAATTTTTAAATCTTTATTTACTGTATTATAAACTAAAGTATGTATGTATATTGTTTTAGCATTAGCATCTGCCTTGGTGATTTTTGAATTTCCTATAGAAACCGACATAGCATAATGCTCATGACCCCCCATAACTAGAGGTATTTGAGGGATTCTTTCAAGAAACTCTTTGTCCTGACCTAATTCTAGATGAGTTAGACCAAACACTAAATCTACCTTATTTTTCAATTCACCATAGGCTCTTTCAGCCTCATCATAAATATCTCCATAAAAAACATAATCTTTTACACTGTAAGGTAATGTTACCCCTAAAAATCCAATTTTAATTTGCTTATTGTTATCATCACTCACTAAGAGTGAAAAAGTATCATTGACTGACAAGGTATCTTTATGATGCTGAACTTCAAAAAAAGATTTACTATCATTTTTTAAATGTCTTACATTCGACGACATCCAAGGGAAGGAAGATTCATTTAATCTTTTCTGTAAGTCTTTTTCTTTTAAATCAAACTCATGATTTCCGAAAGTGACTAAATCAAATTCCATAGCATTCATAACCTCTATCATTTGTTTTCCGTAAATACGCTCCCCATCAACTTTAATAGTTCCCAAGAGTGAAGGACTCAGAAAATCACCAGCCATGAAAAGAAAAGTATTTGGATTTTCTTTCTTAATAGAGTCTCGAACGTGCGCAACTCTTGCCATACCTCCAAAAGCTCCATCACCTAGCGGAGCTATTTCATAAACATCGTTAAGTTGAATAAATTTAAAGGTTAGCTCATTTTTAGAAGTATTTTCTTTACAACCAAAAAGAATAAATATGATGAAACTAGTTAAAAGTAAATGATATTTCATTGAGTAATTTTTTTAGTGGTACGTATTAAAGATTTTAGTTGCACAATTATAAGCGCTTTCAAAAGACATTGGATGAATATGTGTTTGTATTTTATTTGCTGTAAAATAACTAAGTAATTTTTCAGTTGGCATGTTTCCAGTCAGTTCATCTTTTGCCATAGGGCAGCCTCCAAAACCCTGTATTGCTCCGTCAAACCTTCTGCAACCAGCTTGAAATGCAGAAGAAATTTTTTCATGCCATTTATCCTTTGTCGTATGAAGATGTGCTCCAAATTCTATATGCGGATATTTTGAAATTAACTCAGTAAATAAATTGGTGATTGTTTCTGGATTAGAGGAGCCTATCGTGTCACTTAAAGATATTATTTTAACTCCCATACTTGCTAATTTTTCAGTCCACTCTCCTACAATTTCTAAATTCCAAGGATCACCATAAGGATTACCAAATCCCATGGAGAGGTAGGCGACAACAGTTTTACTCTTGGAATCTGCAATATTTAAAACTTCATTCAACAGATCGATGGATTGAGCAATGGTCTTATGAGTATTTCTCATTTGAAAATTTTCAGAGATTGAGAAAGGATATCCCAAATAATCAATCTCAGTAAACTTAACAGCATCTTGAGCACCTCGAACATTCGCAATTATAGACAAGAGTTTACTGTTAGATTTAGAAAAATCTAATAACGAAATTAATTCGGCCGTATCTCTCATTTGAGGAATAGCTCGAGGAGAAACAAAGCTTCCAAAATCAATAGTATCGAAACCGCAACTCAATAAAGATTGTATAAATTGAGCTTTTTCCGCTGTGGGAATCCAATCTTTTATACCTTGCATTGCATCTCGGGGACACTCTATTATTTTTACATTTTGCATTAGTCAAAGATAAGAATTCCTAATTGTTTATTTAACTAAAACTAATGATTAAGGAATTAAAATAAAAATAGCTATTCCAATAAATACAATAATTTGAAGCCATTTTAAAAAGCTTAAAACTAGTTGGTTTTTTGCCCATGATGAAGAAATATATCCGGCTAAAAAAGCCAAAAAACTAAAAACAGTAAAGGATATTAACATAAAAACTATTCCTAAAACATAAAACTGAAGAATTATATTTTCTGTCTTATCCCAAAGAAAACCAGGAAAAAAAGCTAGAAAAAAAATAAGAATTTTCGGATTCATTAGATTCATTAAAACACCTTGCTTAAATAATTTAAAAGGTGTTTTTTTTGTAATACTTGCATCTAATTTAAGTGTTATTTCAGATTTAAATACCTGATAAGCGAGATATAATAAATAAAACGCACCGATTACTTTTAAAATATAAAATAGACCATAAGATGCTGAAATAATTGCAGAGACCCCAAAAGCCAATAATGTAGTATGAATAATACAACCACTAACCAAACCCAAAGTTGTAACAATTCCACTTTTTGTTCCATTAACAAGTGATTGGGTAATTACGTAAAGGTTATCAGGTCCGGGAGAAAAAGCTAATAGAATAGTCGCAATTGAAAAAGAAATAAGACTTTCTAACATTCTTTTAATATGGCTCTGTTAATACGTTTTACTAGTCTTGGGCCTTCATAGATAAATCCTGTGTAAATTTGAATTAAGGTAGCTCCAGCCTTTAATTTTTCAAGAGCATCTTTCTCGCTATGTACCCCACCGACTCCTATTATAGGAAATGAACCTTTACTTTCTTGATATAAATACCTGATCACCTCTGTTGATTTTTTTGAAATTGGTTTTCCACTTAAACCTCCTTTTTCTATTTTATTTTCTGAAAGTAAATTATCTCTTTTGGTAGAAGTGTTTGATGCAATAACTCCATCAATATTAGTTATTTCTATGAGTTCTATTATTTCATCTAACTGATTGTTATTTAAATCGGGGGCAATTTTTAAGAGTATTGGTTTTTGAATTTTAAATTTTTTATTAGCCTTTTGCACATCCATAATTAACTCCTTTAAATATTGCTTATCATTCAACTTTGCGTGGCTAGACACATTTGGACAACTAACGTTTAAAACGAAATAGTCCACATAGCTGTGTAGGGCATTAAAACAATCTAAATAATCATTTGTGTAATTTTCGGGAGCTGTTTGGGTATTTTTACCAATATTCCCACCAATAATAATTTTTCTTTCTGATTTTAATCGGTTTACTATAGTATTAACCCCGTGATTATTAAAACCCATTCTATTGATTATTCCATGATCTTCTTTTAACCTAAATAGTCTTTTTTTATCATTTCCAATTTGTCCTTTTGGCGTTACAGTTCCTATTTCAATAAATCCAAATCCAAAATTTGACAATTCATTAAATAAAACTGCATTTTTATCAAATCCAGCTGCTAACCCAACAGGATTTGGAAATTTAATTCCAAAAACTTCTCTTTCGAGTTTTGAGTTTTTTATTTGAAATAAGTTTCTGAAAATAATTCCAAAACCAATTGCATTAACAAATTTAATTATTGAGAAGATAAAATAATGTACTTTTTCTGGGTCAAAAAGAAACAATATTGGTCTGATTATTAATTTATACATAAAACAATTATGAAGTGCAAAAATACTATTTTTGTGTATTAGATTTTAATAAAAAAAATAATGATTGAAAAACAACACTTAATAAACCGATTTGTAAGTTATGTAACAGTTGACACAGAAAGTGATCCAACGAGTGAAAGTACACCTAGTACAGCAAAACAGTGGGATCTTGCAAATGCATTAGTTGAGGAATTAAAAAGTATTGGAATGCAGGAGGTTTCCATAGATGAAAATGCCTATATTATGGCTACCCTTCCAAGCAATTCAGCTAAAAAACTTCCAATTATAGGGTTTATTTCCCATTTTGATACCTCACCAGATTTTACAGGCGCCAATGTAAAACCTCAGATCATCGAAAACTATGATGGTAATGATATCATTTTAGATAAAGAACAAAATATTGTTTTATCCCCTACATACTTTGAGGACTTATTACTTTATAAAGGGCAAACTTTAATAACTACTGATGGAAACACCTTGTTAGGAGCTGATGATAAAGCTGGGATTACTGAAATAATATCTGCGATGGAATATCTTATTAATCATCCAGAAATTGAACATGGAACTATTAAAGTTGGCTTTACTCCAGATGAAGAAATCGGACGTGGAGCTCATAAATTTGATGTCAAAAAATTTGGTGCTGATTGGGCCTATACAATGGATGGTAGCCAAGTAGGTGAATTAGAATATGAAAACTTTAATGCGGCTGGTGCTATCGTTACTGTAAAAGGAAAAATTGTACATCCAGGTTATGCAAAGGGAAAAATGATTAATAGTATGTATATCGCGACAGAGTTTATCAATTCATTACCTCAACTTGAAACACCTGAACATACAGAAGGCCGAGAAGGTTTTTTTCATCTTCACAATATGATTGGTGCAGTTGAAGAAACAAAACTTCAATACATCATTAGAGATCACGATCGTTCCCATTTTGAGGCCCGAAAAAATGTTATCAACAAACTAGCAGAAGATTTAAATACTCAATATGGGCGAGATGTAATTTCTATTAAAATTAAAGATCAATATTTTAATATGAGAGAAAAGATTGAGCCTGTAATGCATATTGTAGATATTGCAGAAAAAGCTATGATTGAAGCGAATATCAAACCCTTAGTAAAACCTATCAGAGGAGGTACCGATGGGTCTCAGTTAAGCTACATGGGATTACCTTGTCCAAACATATTTGCAGGAGGCCACAACTTTCATGGAAGGTATGAATATGTTCCCGTAGAGAGCATGCAAAAAGCCATCGAAGTGATTGTTAATATAGCACAATTGGTTGCGAGGAAATAATTATAAAAGCAATAAAAAAAACCTTCAGTGATATCACTAAAGGTTTTTTTTATTTTTATAGTCAAAAGTTATTTCTTTTTTTCTGGTAGATTTAGTTTTTTACTCATATCCATTGAAATAGCAGAAGTTTCAAATTTCATTTTTCCAGCACTGGTTTCTAGAAGACAGGTTCCATCTTCATTTAGATCTAATACTTTAGCATGCATTCCGCTTTTTGTAATAACTTTCATTCCCTTTTTAAGTTCACTTACAAAGTTTTTCTCTTGCTTTTGTTTTTTAATTTGTGGTCTTATCATAAATAGGTATATAACCATAAATAATAATATGAGGGGAAAAAAACTTTGTAATTGTTCCATAGTAGGGTCTTAGTTAATTCTATTATTTTGTGGTAGGCCCACTATTTCCTTTTGGATTTACAAAAGCTTTTATTTTGATAGTTTCTTTTCCAGTTTCAGTATTAGCAGTAATGGTTACCGTTTTACTTACTTGGTTTTTACCACTTCCGTTAAATTTAACTAACATTTCTGCAGTAGCTCCTGGTTCAACTGGAGTTTTTGGGTACGTAGGAACGGTACATCCACAACTACTTTTTGCATTAACAATCACTAAAGGTGCTTCTCCTGTATTTGTGAATTCAAATACGTGTTCTACATTTGTTCCTTGGTCGATTGTTCCAAAATCGAATTCTGTTTCCGCAAATTCCATTTTTGGAAATTTTCCTGAATTTGCATCACGTGTTTCCGCTTTTTCTACTTTTTCTTTACTTACTTTAGCTGCAGCATCATCCTTACAAGAAGTAAAAGTAAATGCTATGATTACAGCTATTATCAAGATTAAATTTTTCATTTTATTTTTGTTTAAATTTTAGCGTTGCTAAAATACTTATTATTTTTATTTTATTTAAGTCCTCGCCCTATTTTATTTAATTTTCCTGCTTCTTTTAAATCCTTTACTATTTTATCTAATATTCCATTAATAAATATAGAACTCTTAGGTGTTGAATACTCTTTAGCTACCTCTAAATATTCATTTATGGTAGCTTTCACCGGAATAGACTCAAAATGCACAAATTCTGAAATACCCATTTTCAATATGATCATGTCTAAATCTGCAATCCTTTCTTTATCCCAATTAGGTGTTTTACCATCTATTTCTTTTGATAATTCATCGTCATTAAGAATAACTTTTTGAAATAGTTGGATCGCATAATCTCGATCCTCATTATTTTTATACACTTCAGGAATTAAAATACTATGAATGTTTTTATCAGATATTTTTTGAAGCATTTTTAGTATTAGCGTATTAACTAAGGGGAAATCGTCTAACCAAGTAAGTCGCTTATCTTCTAGATACTCATATAGTTTATCGTTAGGAGCAATAATTTCTTTGAAGATCTTAATGACTAGGTCTTTATCCTCCAAAAAACTAGTGTCATTTTTCGATATGGAATTTATGTACCAATCTTTTTCTTTTAATTCATTAAAGATAATTGAAACATATTCAGAATCATTTTTCCAAAAATTAAGATTTCTTTTTTTTATTAAGTCCTTGAATTTTTCATTTGAACTTATGAGTGAAATAACTTTGTTATCTATAAAAGTTTTACTTGGATTTTTTTCCAGTTCGGTAGCTAGGTGTTTTTTTTGAGATACTACCAAAAAGTTTTCAGCTTGATCGCGCAGTGAAACAAGCATTTGAAGCATCAGCAAATACAGATCCTGCATTTGTTCCATGTTGTATAACAAAAAATTTTCTTGTTTTTCTAAATCTTTATGTTCACTTTGATTAAAAGCATAAATAGATTGTAAAACCTTTACTCTGATGTGTCTACGTGTAAGCATATTTTATAAGAACGTTGTAAAAAATAGCATTGCTATTTTTTATATTAGTTTAGTTGCTCTGCATTATTTTTTAGTTTTCTAGCGTCTATTCTAGATTTGGCAACATCAAAAGCAGCTTGGTGAGTCGTTATTCCATTTGCGTCTGCATTGTTTAAAATCTCTAAAGTGGTATTGTATAAATTTTCTGTTTTACGAATAATTTCTGATTTACCATAGTTTTCTAATTCTGCATAAACATTTATGATACCGCCCGCATTTATTAAAAAATCAGGAGCATATGTAATTCCTTTTTCTTTCAATAAGAGACCATGTTTATTTTCATCTGCTAATTGATTGTTCGCGGCTCCAGCAATTACCTTAGTTCTTAATTGTGGTAATGTTTGATCATTAATTGTTGCGCCAAGAGCACAAGGAGCATAAACATCCATTTCTTCCGCATAAATATTAGTTCCTTCGTAAATATTAACATTGTATTTATCTCTCACTTCCTCTAATCTTTCTTTGTTGATATCAGTTATAAAAACTTTAGCTCCCTCGTTAGACAGACTTTCAACTAGCGCCTCACCAACATTTCCAATACCTTGAACATAAACGACTTTATCTTCAAGAATATTTGTTCCAAAAGCATGATATGCAGCTGCTTTCATTCCCATAAACACACCATACGCTGTAATAGGTGAAGGATTACCTGCACCTCCTTTTTCTTCCGAAATACCTGTTACATATGGAGTTACTGTTCTTACCAAATCCATATCTGAAGTTGCCATTCCTACATCTTCAGCTGTGATATATTTACCACCGAGGGAATGAACAAACTCACCAAATCTAAGCATTAATTCTGGTGTTTTTTGTGTTTTTGCATTCCCTATAATAACGGCCTTACCACCACCTAAATTGAGTCCAGTAACAGCAGATTTATAGGTCATTCCACGAGACAAACGCAAAACATCATTTAGAGCTTCCCATTCGTTGTTATATTGCCACATACGAGTTCCTCCCAATGCAGGCCCCATAACCGTATTATGAATACTAATTATTGCTTTTAATCCTGTATCTTTGTCATTGCAAAAAACAACTTGTTCGTGATTGTCAAATGATAATTGTCCAAAAACAGGGCTTAATTTTTTAAGTTCGCTTTTGCTAACTACTTCAGTCTCCATATATTGAATTTTTATATCCTTAAAAAGGCGGTGCAAAAGTAGTTGTTTACTAATAATCTCGCAAAAATATTAGAGCATAATTATGATATTGTTAATAAAAATTAGAATGATTTAAATGAAAGAGTTACAGTACCTTAACCTCTATTTTAAAAAATACAGTGGAAGATTAACCCTAGGCCTAATAATTACAATTATTGCTACCATATTTAAAATAATTGTGCCTAAAATTATTGGAGATATTGTTGATGTAGTTAAAAATTATCTTGATAACACTATAACTGATATTGAGATAGTCAAACAAGAATTAATCACTAATATCGCAATGATCTTAGGAGCTGCAATACTGGCGGGTTTTTTTACTTTTTTGATGAGACAAACCTTTATTGTCGTTTCTAGGTATATTGAGTTTGATTTAAAAAATGAAATTTTTAAACAATATCAACAACTTTCTCTCGAATTTTATAAAAAAAACAGAACCGGTGATTTAATGAATCGAATCAGTGAGGATGTCTCTAAAGTTAGAATGTATGTCGGCCCTGCTTTAATGTATAGCGTTACTAATTTAACGCTACTAATTGTTACAATTAGTTACATGTTTTATAAAGCACCAAGTCTTGCTGTCTATGCTATTGCACCATTACCACTGTTATCATTTGCGATTTACAAATTAAGTGCAGCCATTCACAAAAGAAGCACTATTGTTCAACAATATTTATCAAAATTAACCTCTTTCACTCAAGAAAGTTTTAGTGGTATATCGGTTATTAAAGCCTACGGAATCGAGCCCAGAATTATACGTGATTTTAATTACCTATCCGAGGGTAGCAAAAATAAAAATATAGATCTTGTGAAAGTACAAGCACTATTTTTTCCTTTAATGATTCTGTTAATAGGTTTAAGTAATATTTTAGTAATCTACATTGGAGGAAATCAATTTATAAGTGGACAGATTAAAGAATTAGGAACCATTGTTGAATTTTTAATATATGTGAATATGTTAACGTGGCCAGTGGCGGTTGTCGGCTGGGTAACATCAATGGTTCAGCAAGCTGAAGCATCTCAAAAAAGAATTAACGAATTTTTAAAAGAACAGCCAGATATCTTAAATTATGAATTTTCAAGCTCTCCAATCAAAGGTAAATTAGAGTTTAAGAATCTATCTTTCACTTACTCGGATACTAATATTACTGCTTTAAAAAATATTAGTTTTACCGTCAATCAAGGAGAAACTGTTGCTATACTTGGTAATACTGGATCTGGTAAATCAACGATACTGGAGCTCATCGGCAGACTTTACGATGTGGAGAAAGGGCAAATAATTATTAATAATAAAAACATTAGAGATTTAAATCTATTTGACTTAAGAAACAGTATCGGTTATGTACCACAAGATGCGTTTCTTTTTAGTGATTCAATTATTAATAACATTAAGTTTGGAAAAGAAAATGCTACCGAAGATGAGGTGTTTAAGGCAGCAAAAGCGGCAGCTGTTCACAACAATATAATTGAGTTCAAGAAAGGCTACCAAACTATATTAGGTGAACGTGGCATTACCTTAAGTGGAGGACAAAAACAACGTGTTTCTATCGCCAGAGCACTTATTAAAAGTCCTCAAATATTGTTATTAGATGACTGTCTTTCTGCTGTAGATACGGAGACTGAAGAAAAAATAATTAATAATTTAGAATCCATTACTAATGATAAGACTACCATCATAGTAAGTCATCGAGTTTCTTCTGCTAAAAAAGCAGATAAAATAATAGTTTTAGATGAAGGTGAAATTATACAGCAAGGAACTCATAATGTGCTTATAAAACAAGTTGGGTATTACAAGGATTTATATGCCAAACAATTATTAGAAAAAGAAAACTAACATTAATGTTGTCATACTTATATTTTTTTAAGATTTTTGACAGAACGTTAAACCTAAAAAAAATAGTATGAGTGATAATTATATGATGGAGAGAGAAGAAATTCACTCGAAAGTTATGCGAGCAGGTAGAAGAACATATTTCTTCGACGTAAGAGCTACAAAAGCAGGTGACTATTATCTGACAATAACTGAAAGTAAAAAGTTTACCAATGATGATGGATCATTTCATTATAAAAAACACAAGATTTATTTATACAAAGAAGATTTCACCGAATTTAAAGATAGCTTAGATGAAATGATTTCTTTTATCATCGATGAAAAAGGTGAAGAAGTAATCAGCGATCGTCACCAAAGCGATTATAAAAAAGAAAATACTGAAGATACTGATTCAGAAAATAACGACTCAACTTCTAGTTTTACAGATGTTGACTTTGAGGATATATAATCCTCCATTTTATAAATTTTAACAAACATCCTCTTATATAAATTTTAAAAGGATGTTTTTTTTTATACTTTAGAAAAACTAAAACAATAAAATGAAAAAAATTTGCCTCTTACTACTTGCTTTAATTTACTTTAATGCATCAAGTCAAGATTATCATGTAAGTCTTGATTATTTTCTTCCAAACAATATATCGTATAATTCTGAAATTCCAACACCAGCAAGCGTAATTGGTCATGAGCTAGGTGATTGGCACATAACTCACGATAAATTATTACAATACATGTATCGATTAGCAGAAAGTAGTGACCGTATAAGTATTGAAAATAGAGGGGAAACTTTTGAGGGTAGACCATTAATACTTCTCTATATTACCGCTCCTAAAAATCAAAAAAATCTTCAAGAAATTAGAAAAAAACACATTTCACTTACTGAAAAAGGAGCTGATAATATTGAAGTAAGTAATCTGCCAATTATTGTTTACCAAGGGTTTTCTATACATGGAAACGAACCAAGTGGTTCCAATGCAGCTTTGGCTGTTGCCTATTATTTAGCTGCCGCTCAAGGTCCTGAAATAGAACTATTACTAAATAAATCAGTTATTTTATTTGATCCATCCTACAATCCTGACGGATTGCAACGTTTTGCCTATTGGGCTAATATGCACAAAGGAAAAAATATTAATCCTGACCCTAATGATAGAGAGTATAACGAAATATGGCCAGGAGGAAGAACGAATCATTATTGGTTTGACATGAATAGAGACTGGTTACCTGTTCAATTACCAGAAAGTCAAGCCAGAATAAAAACATTTCATGACTGGTATCCTAACATACTTACAGATCATCATGAAATGGGAACTAACTCAACTTTTTTCTTTCAACCTGGTATACCATCCAGAACAAACCCGTTAACACCAAACAAAAATCAAGAATTAACTGGTGAAATTGGAAAATATCATGCCAAAGACCTTAATAAAATTGGAAGTCTGTATTACAGTAAAGAGAGTTTTGACGATTTTTATTATGGAAAAGGTTCTACATTTCCTGATATCAACGGAGGTATTGGAATTTTATTTGAACAGGCATCTTCCAGAGGACATGCTCAAGAGAGTGAAAATGGAGTTTTAACTTTTCCTTTTACAATCCGTAATCAATTTACTGCTGCGCTATCTACACTGGAAGCAGCAATAGAAATGCGGGAGGAAATCTTAAATTATCAAAAAACATTTTATATAAACGCAAGAAAAGAATCTTCCAACGCTGGAGTTATCGTTTTTGGAGACGAAAAAGATGCTACCAAAGCACATAAATTTATAGATGTATTAAAACATCATAGAATTGAAGTTCATTACCTAAAAGAAGATTTTTCAAAAAATGGAAAAGAATTTAAGAAAGAATCTAGTTATGTTATCCCAAAAAATCAAAAACAGCATCGATTAATTAATGCTATGTTTCAAAAACGCACTAATTTTCAGGATAGCTTATTTTACGATGTTAGTGCATGGACGCTTCCTTTGGCATTTAATTTAGATTACGAAGAAAACGAATCCGTAAATAAATTAGGTGATCGAATATCAGAAAAGAAAAGAAATACCGCTTCTCTCCCATTATTATCTAACTATGCCTATTTGATGGAATGGAATGATTATAACAGCCCTAAAGTTTTAAATCAATTACTTGAAAAAGGTTTACGAGCGAAAGTAGGTTTAAAACCTTTCACTTTAGAAGGCGTCAAATATGATTATGGTACAATTTTAATACCTGTTCAGAATCAAAAACTTAATACAAAAGAACTATTTAAATTTATATATGAATTAGTAGAAGAAAACAAAGTAAGAATAAACTCAGTTTCAACAGGACTTTCTAAAGGAATTGATTTAGGTAGCCGAAACTTTAAGATGGTAGGCCCTCAAAAAGTTGCTCTTCTAGTTGGCCAAGGAATTACTCCTTATGATGCAGGAGAAATCTGGCATTTATTTGACCAACGATATGACATGCTTATCACAAAACTTGATACCCGTGATTTTAGAAAAAAAGATTTGAGTAAATACACCGATATCATAGTACCAAATAGTTGGGGCACTTCACTTACAAAGTCTGATGCCCTAAAAATAAAAAACTGGATAAAGCAAGGAGGCACGCTCATAGGTTATAAAAATATTGGTAAATGGTTTGATAAACATGAAATTTTAAAGATTGACTTTAAAACTAAAAAGAATACTGCGCGGAGTATTTCATTTGATCAAAAGCGTGACTTTTTTGGAGCTCAATTAATTGGCGGAGCCATATTTGAAACTAAAATTGATCGATCGCATCCAATAGTGTTTGGTTATAAAAATGAAAAACTTCCTGTTTTCAGAAATTCAACTCTATTCATGAAACCAGATACTAATAGTTATAACAATCCAATAAAATATACGAATAACCCTTTATTGAGTGGTTATATTTCTGATAAAAACTTATTAGAATTAAAAAATACGAGTATGTGTAAGATCGGAACTTTAGAAAAAGGTAAAGTTATTTATTTTACAGATAATACAAATTTTAGAGCCTTTTGGTATGGCACTAATAAATTACTGATGAACGCTATATTTTTTGGGAATGAAATGTAAGTTTAATCAATAGCCATAATCATAGTGTAAAATTGAGATTAAAACATTGTACCCTTAAGATTATTTTTTTCAAAGTTAAATTCAGAGATAATTTCTTTTATAATTTTTGAAGCTGGTTGAATTTTATTAATTAAGCCTGTAATTTGTCCTATTTCCAACTCACCATCCTCTAAATCTCCCTCAAACATTCCTCTTTTAGCTCTAGCTCTTCCTAATAAATCAATTAAATCTTGCTTTGAAGGATTGCTTTTATAAAGTTCAAGTATATCATTTGAAAACTTATTTTTAAGTAATCTTACTGGGGCTAGCTCTTTTAAAGTCAATAATGTATCTCCATCTTTAGCCTCTATTACTTTGTTTTTAAAATTGATATGCGCACTAGATTCTTCACTAGCAACAAATCTACTTCCTATTTGAACTCCATCAGCACCCAAGACCATTGCAGCTAACATTCCCTTTCCAGTTGCGATACCACCTGCAGCAATTAAAGGAATTTGTATTTTTTCTTTCACCATTGGAATCAAGGTAAATGTAGTCGTTTCTTCTCTTCCGTTGTGACCACCAGCTTCAAACCCTTCCGCTACCACAGCGTCAACTCCAGCTTCTTGCGCTTTTGCTGCAAATTTCACACTGCTTATTACATGAGCTACCTTGATACCATTTTCCTTGAGTCTTTCCGTATGAATTTTTGGGTTTCCTGCAGAGGTAAACACAATTTTAACTCCTTGCTCAATTATTATTTGGATAATTTCTTCAATATTTGGGTATAACATTGGAACATTCACACCAAAAGGATGTGATGTTGCTTTTTTACATTTCTGGATATGCTGTCTTAAAACATCTGGATACATGGAACCTGCTCCTAACAATCCTAATCCTCCAGAGTTACTGACTGCACTGGCTAGTTTCCAACCACTATTCCAAATCATCCCAGCTTGAATAATTGGATATTTAATTTTAAAAAGTTCTGTTATTTTATTCTGCACTATTTTTTTAAAAATTATTTAAGAAATCACACCGCTTCCAATAAGTTCATCCTTAATATACCAGGCAACAAATTGACCTTCTGTTATTGCAGATTGAAGATTTTCAAAGATAACATAAAGACCTAAACCTGTTTGATAAATGGTCGCTTTTTCTAATTTTTGACGATATCTAATTCGAGACATAACAGCAAGAGATTCTCCATTGTTTATTTTTAAATCTGGACGAATCCAATGAATTTCATCTAATTGTATTAAAAGACCATGTCTGTAAAGTCCTGGATGATTTTTTCCTAATCCTACATAAATAATATTTTCATTTACATCCGTATCAATTACGAATAAGGGTTCAGTTGTTCCTCCAACTCCTAAACCTTTTCTTTGACCTTTAGTGAAATAATGAGCTCCTTGATGGGAACCGACAACCTTTCCATCTTTTCTAGTATAGATGTATTTTTTTGATTTTGATTCTAATTGCAATTGTAGTGTACTAGAATCTGTATTTTGATTTTGATACCCAATAAAGGTTTTAGGTATTTCAACAATTTCTCCTATTTTAGGTTTTAATTTTTGTTGAAGAAAATCTGGCAAACGAACTTTACCAATAAAACACAAACCCTGAGAGTCTTTTTTATTTGCAGTAATTAATCCTTCTTTTTGTGCAATTTCTCTTACCTCTGACTTAACTAGTTCTCCAATAGGAAATAAGGTCTTTGAAAGTTGGTTTTGAGATAATTGGCACAAAAAATAAGATTGATCTTTGTTTAGATCTTTACCGGATAGCAACTGAAAGTATTTCTTTTGATTTTTTTCTATTACGTTTTTACGGCAATAATGACCCGTTGCGACAAAATCGGCTCCCAATTCCAAGGCTATTTTTAAAAATACATCAAATTTTATTTCTCGATTACACAATATGTCTGGATTAGGGGTCCTTCCCATTTCATACTCATTAAACATATAATCAACAATCTTCTCTTTATATTCTTTACTTAAGTCGACAGTCTGAAAAGGTATTCCTAGCTTCTCTGCTACTAACATAGCGTCATTACTGTCATCTAACCAGGGACATTCGTCAGAAATGGTGACTGATTCATCATGCCAATTTTTCATAAAAAGACCGATAACTTCATAACCCTCTTTCAATAATTGATAAGCTGCCACGCTTGAATCAACACCTCCCGAAAGGCCTAATATTACGCGTTTTTTCATAAAATATAATTAGTTTACAAAGATACATTATTGCCGATAAAAATGTTTAACAACAACATACTAAATAAAAATGATCAAAAATTTAACATTTATTTATTAAAATATGTTTAACTAAATATTAGTTTTGTTAAACAATTTAACCTAAAAAAAATACTATGAATTATTTAAAAAAAATTAGTCTATTATTAATTTCACTTATTGTTTTTACATCATGTAGTAGTGACGATGACAACGCTGTTGTACCGCAACCTCAAAATATTGTTGAAATTGCACTTGATTCACCCGACCTATCTTCCTTGGTAGCCGCACTCACAGCTGCAGATGGAGATCTAGTAAACGTTTTACTAGGTGATGGGCCTTTTACAGTTTTAGCTCCAACAAACGAAGCTTTTGCAACTTTCTTAGCTGCTAACAACTTTGGAAGTCTTGAAGAAGTACCTACAGATGTACTTTCACAAATTTTATTAAACCATGTTATCATGGCTAACGTAATTGCTAGTGATTTAACCACTGCAGGTGCAGGATATACAAATACCTCAGCAAGTGGACCAAACAACAATGCGATGAGCTTGTATTTTAATACATCAGATGGTGTTACTTTTAATGGAGTATCTACTGTGTCTACAGCAGACATTGAGGCTTCAAATGGTACTATACACATAGTTGATGCTGTTATAGGTATTCCAACAGTAGTAACATTTGCGGCAGCAGACCCAAGTTTTGCGACACTAGTTACTGCCTTAACAGAATTAACCCCAGCAACAGATTTTGTAGATATTTTACAAGGCGAAGGACCATTTACAGTTTTTGCACCTACAAACGATGCCTTTAGTGCTCTACCAGCAATTCCAGCGGAAGAACCACTAACACAAGTGCTTTTGTACCACGTAGTTGGAGGAAATGTAACTTCTTCTGATTTAACCAATCCTGGTGAAACTACAGCAGAAACTTTACAAGGAGATTCAATCACTATTACATTACCAGGAAGTGAAGGAACTATTGCTAATGTAACAGATGCATCCGGTGCTAGTGACATTGGAATTGTAGCTGTGGATGTTCAAGCAGGTAACGGAGTAATCCACGTCCTTAATAAGGTAATGATACCAAATTTATAATAAACAGAGCGGTGTTGTTTTGATTCATTAATTATAACTAATTAATAAATTCGCTTTAGTTTAAAGGGCTCTTGTTGAAAAACGAGGGCTCTTTTTTATTTTTTTGGAAAAACTTCTTCAGCAATTAAATCATTGTTTTTAAATTTTTTCCAAATACCATATTTTCGACCATTTTTATAATTACCCTCAAGAATTTTAATGCCATCTCCGTTGTAATAAATTGCAGGACCGTGCAGTTTATCATTCACAAAAATTAACTCTTTTAGAGGTTTTCCTTTAGTTGAAAAATAATTATTAACCCCTGATTTAACACCATTTTTATAAGTAATCTCTTCTGCTAAAACATTATTTCTATAATAAGTAACTTTTTTGCCATCCAAAACTCCATTTGTATAGTGTTCTTTTGTTAAGATATTTTTTGTTCCACTATGGTAGTAGATCCATTCACCTACCCTAAGTTTTTGGTTCATTTGTCCTGAGCTAATTATTTTTCCATTTTTTGAAAAATAACTAACCTCAGCTATTTCACTATTAATGATAAATAGCTTTTTCATGGAAGGTGTATCTCCACAATCACTACAAAAAAAATTAAATACACCAGATTCTTTACCATGCACAAAGGTTCCTTCATAACGTATTTGATCGGAATCTTTATAGTTTTTCGACCAGAATCCGTGACGCTTTCCATTAGCATCAAACTGATTCATAGCATTTTGAGATATGGATGCAGATATGTTTCCAACAAGACATAATAAAAATATTAATGAAATTCTCATAGTTTGATTAATTATCATTAGGAAAACAAAAAAATATCAGTTTGTAAAACCTCCTATTGGAATTTTTATTATTTATCTTTTACCTTTCTTTTTTTGCGCCTCAGCTTGTTCCATCATCTCTGCCATCTTTTTCTGGAATTTATTTTGCTTCTTTGGTTTCTTTTTATTTTCCTGAATTTTGGCAAGAATTTTATCGTCATCAATGATAAAGTTTTTAATGACTAACATAATTCCAATAGTAATCATATTTGAAACAAAGTAATATAATGATAAACCTGATGCATAATTATTAAAAAACACCAACATCATTAAAGGAGACAAATACATAATAAACTTCATGTTAGGCATTCCTTCTTGTTGTTGCATTGATTGACCCGTTGTCATCATCATATAAATAAAGATAGCAATAGATGCTAGTATAGGAAATAAACTAACATGGTCACCGTAAAATGGAATATAAAAAGGTAATTCTGCGATTACATCAAAACTGGACAAATCATCAGCCCATAAGAAACTTTTTTGGCGCAAATCAAATGCAGTTGGAAAAAAGGTAAATAAGGCATAAAAAACAGGAATCTGCAGTAAGGCCGGCAAACACCCTTTAAGAGGACTTGCTCCTGCTACAGTCTGAAGTTTCATTGTTTCTTGTTGAATCTTCATTTTGTTTCCCTTAAATTTTTCTTTAATCTCGTCCAGTTCTGGCTTTAATACTTTTAGTTTAGCTTGAGATAAATATTGTTTGTACTGAACCGGTGATAAGGCTAATTTTATCAAGACTGTCAACATTATAATAGCAATACCAGCAGGTAAAAACCCACTTAAAAATCCGAAAAGTGGAATAATTAGGTATTTATTTAAAAATCCGAAAATACCCCAACCCAAAGGCATAGCTTCGTCTAGATTACGATCGTAAGATTTAAAAATCTGGTAATCTGTCGGTCCATAATACATATTCATAGTGTAAGAAATTCCTCCAGCTTTAGGTTCTAATAACATCCTTGCACCATATTTTTTTGTGTAGAGAGTATCTACCTCTTCATCTTTCACTAAATCAATAGAACTCAATGCCACTTCTTTAAAAGCAGTATCAGTTAATAACATAGAACTAAAAAAATGCTGACGGAAGTTCATCCAAGTCACATTTTTTTCTAGTTCATTATCATCTGAAGCTGGTGATAATTTACTATGCTTGTCTCCATTTTCGTATTCATAAGTTAATCGAGAGTATCTATTTTCATAAGAGATACTTTTAGCTTGACGATACCCAATAAAGTTCCAATCTAAATAGATTGGTTGTGTTGTATTTATAATATTTTCTAGACCTTGTGTTTTAATACTAAAACCTAGCATGTAATCAGTTGGATTTAATTCATAACGATATTCAATAAAGTTATTTGCTGAAGTTTTTAATTTCATGGAAAGCACTTGATTATTTCCATTATTTGATAAAGAGGGCTCAAAATATAAATCTTGAGAATTTAATAATCTATTTTCTGATGAAAATTGGAGATTTAAAGAGGAATTTCCATCTTTAATTAAAAAAACTGGAGTACCATCATATATGGTCTGATCTTTCAATTCTGCTTCAACTATATATCCCCCCTTATTACTGACTGTTAATTTTAAAACTTCGTTTTCAATAATTGTAGTTGCGTTTTTTGCAGAGGGTAGTGTGCCAGAATAGGCAAAAGAACCTAGTATATTTTGAAGCTCAGCAATCCCGATTGAATCGCTGGGTTTATTAAAACCAATCTGATTGCTTGCATTTTCTAGAGTGATATCTTCCTGATTTTTAACTTCAGAGGTTTTTTTATCATCTTCTAATTGTTCAGATTTTTCTTTGGCTAGTTTCTGAGCCTCTAACTCTTCGGGAGTTGGTTGATTCTGCCAGAGCATAAACAACAAAATTCCACCAATCAGTAAAAAACCAATAATCGTATTTAAATCAAACTTTTTTTCTTCCATATGTATCGCTCTAAATTATTATTAGAGAACTTAATTAATAATTAGATATCTTATTTTCAAATATCGAACCTTTTTTTTAAAATCGTCAAATTGTCCTGAGATTTTTCTTTAAATGTTCATTAGCAGCATTTACAAAAGACACGAACAAAGGATGCGGGTTTGCCACGGTACTTTTATATTCTGGATGGTATTGAACTCCTACAAACCAAGGATGATTTTCAATTTCTATAATTTCAACTAATCCAGTATCTGGATTAATACCTGAGGTTTTTAATCCCGCCGCTTCCAACTGACTTCGGTATTCATTATTATATTCGTAGCGATGTCGATGTCTTTCCTCTATCGTGATATGATCGTAAGTTTCGCCAGCAATACTTTCTTTGACTAAATTACATTTCCAGGAACCAAGACGCATAGTACCTCCTTTGTCAGTTATATTTTTTTGAGCATCCATTAAATCAATAACTGGAAATGAAGTTTCGGGATTCATTTCAGTAGAGTTCGCATTTTTTAACCCTAAAACATTTCTAGAAAATTCAATGACTGCCATTTGCATTCCTAAACAAATTCCTAAATAAGGCAAGTTATTTTCTCTTGCATATCTTACAGCATCTATTTTTCCTTCGATACCGCGCTCTCCGAATCCAGGGGCAACGAGAATACCATGAAGTCCCTCAAATTTTTCTTTGATATTAGATTCATCTATATGTTCCGAATGAATAGATATCACTTTTACTTTAACTTCATTAACAGCTCCAGCATGGATAAAGGCCTCTAAAATTGACTTATAAGAATCTTGTAATTCTACATACTTTCCTATTAGTCCAATTTTGATTTCACTTTTAGGATTTTTATGTCTCTCCAAAAAATTATTCCAATGGTCAAGATCTGGTGAACCATGGTTGCTTAAATTTAATTTCTTAAGAGTAATAATATCCAACCCTTCTTTTAACATTAAATTCGGTACATCGTAAATGGTAGAAGCATCTATAGATTCAATAACTGCCTCTTGTTGCACATTACAAAATAAGGCTAATTTTCGTTTCAGATCATTTGATAAATGATACTCTGTTCTACAAACTAAAATATCTGCTTTGATACCACTCTCCATTAATGTTTTAACAGAATGTTGTGTTGGTTTTGTTTTTAATTCACCGGCAGCTTTTAAAAATGGGATTAAAGTTAAATGAATTACCAGTGCATTATCATCTCCTAGTTCCCATTTTAATTGCCTGACAGCTTCAATATATGGAAGAGATTCTATATCACCAACCGTACCACCAATTTCGGTAATGACAATATCAAAATTACCAGTATTACCAAGTAATTGAACTCTATTTTTTATTTCATTGGTGATATGGGGAACTACTTGCACGGTTTTTCCTAAAAATTCACCTCTACGTTCTTTCTCAATAACACTCTGATAAATTCGACCAGTGGTTACATTATTTGCCTGAGAAGTTGGAACATTCAAGAAACGTTCATAATGCCCTAAATCTAAATCAGTTTCAGCACCGTCATCAGTCACGTAACACTCACCGTGTTCGTATGGGTTTAGGGTTCCTGGATCTACATTTATGTAGGGATCTAATTTCTGTATTGTCACTCTATATCCCCTAGCCTGGAGTAATTTGGCTAGAGATGCCCCGATGATTCCTTTTCCTAAAGAAGAAGAAACTCCGCCCGTAACGAATATGTACTTTGTAGTGTTCATTTGTCCTTATTATACGGGATGTAAATGTAAGGATTTATTAGTAAAGCAAAGAGATAAATATTAAGAAACCCATTCAGAAATTGAATAATTTTATAATCTATAATTTGAATCACATTTTAAATCTACTTTCGAATGAGTTTTATGAGTAACTCTTCCAAACCATTTATTTTGATTTCATCCATCTCCTGCATCAGTCTACCTAGCTTCCCTTTTGGAAATCCCTTTCTCTTATACCAAGTATAATAATGTTCAGGAATATGAACCAAATAATACCCTTTATATTTACCAAAAGGCATTTTATAATTTGCAAGCTCGATTAAATGATTGGGATTTAACAAGATACTTTGGGATAATTACTACAGAATTATAAAGATAGTTTTATTCCACTACTTCTAATTGTAGATCATTGTTATATTTCATGATATAAAAAACTTGATTTTTGTAACCTTTTTTTGGGTCAAAAACGTATTGAAATTTATTTTCAACATACTCCGTATAAATATCGGTCGCGAATGCTTCTTCAAAAACTTCTGCATTAGCTAATCTTAAAAGTATATCGTAAGTTACATCAAAACCTCTGATAGCATATTTATTAGGCATTACGCCATACTTATATTTATAACTCACTAAAAAGGGAGTTAACATTTCATAATTATAATGTTTATTTACCGAGGGATATGTGAAATTTAAATTTGCCAAATGTATGTTCGAAACATCATTATAATCAAAAGCTCGGGATTTTTTTACTGCAAATAACCTTAATCGATTGTTACCTATTTTATTACCTAACGAATCTAATATTACCTTTGGGATTCCATTTAAAAGTCCCACTACATTGCTTACTAAAATTGGATTATTTGAATGTAATATTACCCAATTATGCTTGGTTGTATCGATTTGCTTCTCAATATTCTCTAAATATAAATAATTGCCCTCATCTGGCACTATTGTTTTTGCTTTTGGCAATGCCGACATAATTATACCTTTACTTTTTGTCCACTCCTTTCCAGTAATGACAATGGTATTGATGGTGTCTTTTCTTTTTGAAATGTAAGACAACATCGCTTTTTCCATTGACTCATTGGACGGTAAAGTTTGGTGTAAGTTGGGGTATTCTTTTAACTTTACTTTACTCAAGGGTGAAAATACAGGGATATTATTTGATTGTAAATCTACAGCCGCTTTTTCAATACTTTTACTCAATAAAGGACCAATAACTGCATCGGTATCGTTAAAATTATAACTACTAATAATTTGTTCAACTTTAGTTACTTTACCTTCCGTATCAAAAACAGTTATTTCTGTAGAGACTCCCTTATCTTTCATAAATTCTGCAGCCATTAACACGCCACTGTAAAAATCAATAGCTACCCCAAGTGTCACATCTTTTTTCAAAAGTTCAATATTTGCATTTATTGAATCTAAATCGATGCGGTTATAGTCAAATGGCAGCATTACTGCTATCTTCTTTTTTCTTTTATTAACTATATACTTACTTAAATCTATTGATTCTTTTTTGAACTTCTCTTCTGAATTTAAGAGTTTTGGTATCTTTAAAATCATTCCTTCTTTTAAACCTCCAACTGCAGCAGGATTTAATGATATTATTTCATCACGGTCAAGTCCAAGTTTTATTTTCAATCTAAAGAAACCTTCTTTTGGTAAAACTTCATACAATTCAAATTCATCCTCATCAACAACTGTTGATTCTGCTAAAAGAATACTTTTGGGTACATTTATTTTATCTCCAACATTGAGACTTTCACCCATCGTTGGATTTAGATGTTCTAATTCAGTAATGGTAATTTCGTATTGTTTAGCAATACCAAATTTAGTTTCTCTTGGCAAAACCGTATGTATTGTTATATTATTATTGGATGATTTAGACGAAGATTTACTTTTATTTACCATTGTTTTTTTAATCAATGGAATTTTAATTCGTTCGCCTTTGTTTACTTCACGAGTATATAAATCCTTATTGTAATTTTTTAATAAATCCTGAGGTATATTAAATTTTAAAGCGATACTATTTATGCTTTCTTTTCTTTTTACACGATAAAATTTAAGATTTAGAGTTACTTCTTCCCCATTTAATGGTAAAATCAAAATCAACCCTGTTTTGATGACATGCTTTACATCTGGATTTAACTTATAAATTGTTTCCTCAGAAATCATATACGTTTTAGAAATACTATAAACGGTTTCTCCTATTTTAATAGTATGATTTTGATAATTATTTTGTGCACACAACAAATTTGTACAAAAAATAAGAAACAGCATTAATATTATTTTTTTCATTAGTAAATGATTTTGGAATATTTTTGTATCAATCAAAAATGATTCCTTTTTTTAATGAATCTATTCCCATTCAATGGTTGCAGGAGGTTTTGAACTTATATCGTAAACTACTCTATTAACACCTTTCACTCTATTTATTATCAGATTTGATGTTTCTTGTAGAAACTTATAGGGTAAATTTACCCAATCTGCAGTCATACCATCTGTTGACTCAACTGCTCTCAAGGCTACTACTTTTTCGTAAGTTCTTTCATCTCCCATTACACCAACACTGCTGACTGGCAATAACATTGCACCTGCTTGCCAAACTTGATTGTATAAATTCCATTTTTTTAAACCATCGATGAAAATCGCATCTACTTCCTGTAATACTCTTACCTTTTCTGCAGTAATATCTCCTAAAATACGAATTCCTAATCCTGGTCCTGGAAAAGGATGCCTACCTAATAAATCAGTGTCAATTCCCATCTGGGCTCCTACTCTTCTTACTTCATCTTTAAATATCATTCTAAGCGGCTCCACTACTTTTAACTTCATGAAATCTGGCAAACCTCCAACGTTGTGGTGTGATTTAATAGTTGCCGAGGGTCCACCAGTTGCAGAAACGCTTTCAATTACATCAGGATAAATAGTCCCTTGTGCCAACCAATGAACATCTTCAACAAGATGAGCTTCATCATCAAAAACTTCGATAAAAACCTTTCCAATTGCTTTTCTTTTGAGCTCCGGATCAACAATTCCTTTTAAAGCATCTAAAAAACGGTTTGAAGAATCGACTCCTTTTACGTTTAGCCCCATATGCTCGTATTGATCTAAAACATTTTGAAATTCATTTTTACGAAGCAATCCGTTATTAACGAAAATACAATACAAATTTTTACCTATGGCCTTGTGTAATAAAACTGCTGCTACAGTAGAATCCACACCTCCACTTAAACCCAGAATAACTTTGTCGTTCCCTAATTTTTCTTTTAAACTAGCCACGGTAGTGTCAACAAAAGCAGCAGGTGTCCAAGTTTGTTCAATTTTTGCAATTTTTACTAAAAAATTTTCTAGGATATTTTTACCACAAGTGGTATGGTATACTTCAGGATGAAATTGAATAGCATAGGTGTCTTCACCTTGTATTCGATAAGCAGCATTAGCAACATCTTTAGTACTCGCAAGCCTGACTCCATTTTCAGGAAGTTTTGTTATGGTATCACTATGACTCATCCATACTTGACTAGCATTTTCTATGCCTTCGAATAAAAGTTCATTTTCTAGTATTTCAGAGAGGTTAGCACGGCCGTATTCTCTAATATTTGATGGCTCGACTTTTCCACCATAATGATGAGAAAGATACTGGGCGCCATAACACACCCCCAACAATGGTTTCTTTGTTTTTATTTTAGAGAGATCAGGATGCGGAGCATCTTCTGCTCTTACTGAAAAAGGACTCCCCGATAAGATCACTGCCTTGTAGTTATCTAAATTTTTAATTGATTTATTGAAAGGATGGATTTCACAGTAAATATTTAATTCTCTTACGCGTCTTGCTATGAGTTGTGTATACTGTGACCCAAAATCTAAAATGAGGACGTTATTTTGCATGTGCAAAAATAGGCTAAAAAATTATTTCACTATACTTTTTAATTAATTTTAGTTAAACATCTTATAAAAAATACGTTAATTTATAAGTTTAGTTTAGATTTGTTTTATATGAAATAAGACTCTATTTGTAGGTTTACAAATAAATGCTTTATTTATAAAAAAATCATTTAAAATAATGCACACATATTCTGATAACTTCGTTTAGTATCAGTCTTAACCACTAATTATCCTCTAAATATGAAAATTGGAATTGATGCAATTGATTATTACGTACCGCCAATTGCTCTAAAAATAAAAGACCTTGCAGAAGCAAGAAACATCCCTCCTGCTAAATTAGAAAAAGGCTTAGGATTAAAAACAATGGCTTTAGTAGATACCGATGAAGATGTCGCTTCTATGGCTGCTAACGCCTTATTAAATTTAATAATCAACAATAAGGTCGACCCTACAAGTATTGGACGTATTTATTTAGGTACTGAAAGTGCTCTTGATGCTTCAAAACCCACAGCTACATATGCTGTCGGCACTGTAGAAAATGTTTTAAAATCTAAATATGGAATACGTTGTTTTAAAAATTGTGATGTAGTAGATTTAACATTTGCTTGTATAGGTGCAATTGACGCTATGGAGAATTGTATGGATTGGGTTAGAGCATTTCCAGATAGAAAAGCTATTGTAATTGCATCTGATGTGGCAAAATACGAATTAGAGTCTTCGGGCGAATATACTCAAGGGGCAGGAGCAGTCGCTATTTTAATCGCAAACAATCCAGCTATACTAGAGCTAAATCAAACAATTGGCGTGGGTATGGAGCATGTAGGTGATTTTTTTAAGCCTAGGAAAACTATCACCAATAAGGACTTAAAAAACACATCGGTTCAAGAAATAACGAAGTCCTCAAAAGAAAAAATAGAACTGTATGTGGAAGAACCTGTTTTTGACGGTTATTATTCAAACACATGTTATCAAAACAGAATTTCTGAAGCTTTAGAACACTTTAATAAACAGAAAGAAACTGATTTTTTAAATGACTGGGACCATTTAATTTTTCATTTACCTTATGCATATCAAGGAAGAAGAATGATGCTTGACATCTGGTTGGATTGGATAAATGAAAAAGGTTTGATGGAAAATTTAGAAAAAGAAATTGGAAAACTAGTAGACAGTGTAGATGTTAAGGTCTGGAAAAAAGTAGCTTCAAAATCATCATTTTATCCAAAATTTTGTTAGTCAAAAAATTGAAGCAGGTGAAAAAGCTTCCATGCAAATTGGAAACATGTATACAGCTTCAGTTTTTATGTCATTTTTAAGTTTTCTCTCTGTCTCAAATGATAACCAAAAAGAATTAGTTGACAACGTTGTCGGTTTTTTAAGTTATGGTAGTGGCTCAAAATCAAAAATATTAGAAGGTAAAGTAGTGGATACCTGGAGAGAAAAAATAAATCATTTAAATATTTTTGAATCTCTGAATAATAGAAATTATATAGACTTCAAAACCTATGAAAAACTACACAACAATAGTTTAGACAAAGTTATCATTAAGAAGAATAGTATGGTTCTTAAAGAAATAAGTAAGCAAGAAAATATGCAGGGTTTTAGATACTATTCATGACTATTTAAGTAAAAATCGAAAAATTATTAAATAAATAATTATTTTTACAAAAACACTAATCTATAGATCTCATGTGGAAAACAGTATTATTTCTAATGTTCACGCTCATACTCGTTCCAATTATAACATTTAATTTTGATGTAGCCTTAACGAATCTGCAACATGAAACGCTTCAAACTTTATTATGTGTTTATGCAGTTGCAGCTGGTCTTTGTTTTGTAGTTAGTACAATTACTAACAACTACAGTCAAGTGGATAAAGTGTGGAGTATCATTCCAGCTCCCTACGCATGGATCATTGCTTATCAATCAGGTTTCGAAGCTCGTATAGTCTTAATGGCTTGCCTTGTTACTTTTTGGGCAATAAGGTTGTCATATAATTTTGCGAGAAGAGGTGGTTATTCCTGGAGATTTTGGACAGGAGTAGAAGATTATCGTTGGCCAATATTACGCGCAAAACCAGAATTTCAAGCACCTTGGAAATGGGTGTCTTTTAACTTTTTCTTCATTTCCGGTTATCAGATGGGATTAATTTTATTATTTACACTACCAGCACTTAAAGCTATGGAAAGTAATGTTCCTTTAGGAATTTATGATTATTCGCTTGCTATCATTTTCGTAGCTTTTGTAATTATGGAATATATTGCAGATAATCAACAATATCACTATCAAGAGGAAAAATATCGCCAAATTAAAGAAGGAGATGTAGACGCCTTTCATAAAGTTGGCTTCACTCACACGGGGCTTTGGGCCTATATGAGGCATCCTAATTATACTGCGGAACAAAGCGTTTGGATTGTTTTCTATTTATTTTCTATAATAGCTACCAATATATGGTTGAACTGGTCGATCGCCGGTGCCTTGCTATTAGTCCTTTTATTCAAAGGCAGTTCTGATTTTAGTGAAGAAGAAACCTCCAAAAAGTATCCGCTTTATAAAAAATATTTAAAAGAAGTCGGACGATTTTTGCCCCTAAACAAAAAATTTAAAACCGATAATTAGGTAATTCCCTTCAAAAAACTTTCTGAATTTTTGTAGAGTCATAAAGATTTATTTACAACTCCAAAATTGTGAATTTATGGCAAAGTGGATCTATTTCTTTTTTTAACTGGTTAATAAATTTTTCTCCATAATCCAGATAAAATTCAGAGAAATTTATCGTTCGCTCTTGTAATTTTTGTTCGGGAAACAAATATTTTTGAATAGTTATTAAACGCTCTATTTCATCTTTAAATTTTCTTTTTTCTGCTTTTAACAATCGTTTTTCTAACTTATCTAAACCATTTAGCTGTTTTTTTTCTTGTGCTTTGACAGCTCCTAAAAAAGAAACATCGGTTTGCTTAGCAAGCTCATACAGATCTTTAAACTGCTGTTGTAAATGATTTCGCTGCGGTATAAAGTTTATGTTAATCGTAGATAAATCTTGAGCATGTTTTTTTTCTAAATCGCAAGTATCTAAAAATAAATTCTCGACAGATTCATTTAGTTTTTCTAATTTTCTAGAAATTTTTTGGGGCACCAATAAAAGTGAGTTTCGCAATAACAAAATAGGGAAAGTAACTTCCACACTTTTAAAATAATCTTTTAATTGAAACCAATAAGCCAACTCTCCTCCTCCTCCTACATAACAGAGGTTAGGCAATACTAATTCTTGATACAAAGGTCTCAATAAAGCATTGGGTGAAAAACGTTCTGGATGATTTTTTAATTCTACTAAAATTTCATCTTTACTAAAAAAAAGTGCAGTATTGTTAATTTTATAAACACCTTGGTCTTCAATAATTCGTTCTCGAATTCCTTTAATTATATAAAATAGATTAATCTTTCTAGGGTGTACCTGTTTTTTATAGTCAATGGCTTCTAATCGATTTGTAGTTTCGTTTATAATTGAAAACGATTTATTATCTAATAATTCTTTTTGAGCAAAAGGAGTGAATTCTTCTTTAAGCTCTCGATGATTACCATCCAAAATAACTAGTCCATATTCTGCAAATAATTCGTTGGCTATATAGCGAGTTGCATCACTTAAGTTATCATGATTTAAATAAGATTTCGAAAATAAATCAATTAGTTTTTTGGCATTCTCACTTGTGCCAAATTTAGATTTTAGAGATTCTAATAACTTATTTAAACCACAGGTATCCAATTCTCCAACAGCTCCCCCACTTTCACGAATCCAATCCATTTTATTTCCAAACAAGTTGAAGTAATTAATTTCGTCAAAATCATGATCTTCAGTGGCCATCCAATATATAGGAACAAAATGCTGATTACTATATTTTTTATTCAAATCCTCCGATAAATTGACTACCGAGATTATTTTATACAAGAAATAAATAGGTCCCGTAAACAAATTGAGTTGATGACCTGTAGTGATGGTAAATGTATTATCATTTAACAGTAAATCAATATTTTGCTGTGTCAAATTAGATACCTCAAAACCTTCGTACTGTTTAGTTAAACTAGCTACTAAAACTTCTCTTTTCTTTTTAGAAAAAAAATCTTTTTTTTCATAAAACTGCTTTTCGAAATTTTCTATCCTTGGGAAACGATTAAAAAAAGGGTGTAAGGTTTCTTTTTCAGCTAAATAATCATTCATTAATGCTGAAAAATAACCTGTTTTTTGGTAAGAAATATGTTTTAGCGCCATAAATTGGATTGCGATATAATTCGTAAAAATACAAAATCCTTAATTGTTCATTTGAAAGAGAATGTTAATTAAAATTATATGGGTCGAAATCTAAAACATTTTTTAAATTGCAAGCACTTTACAAAAATTTAATTATGATTCGTTATTTCGTTCTTCTTATAGTATTTATTTCTTTTAATTTATATGCTCAAATTAAATCCCCTTCAGAATTTTTAGGCTACGATATAGGCACACAATTTACACGTCATGCTGATGTAGTTAATTATTTTTATTACATAGCCAACAACAGTGATTTGGTTACTTATGGAAGTTATGGAAAAACAAATGAACGTCGTTTGTTAACCTATGCCCTAGTTTCCTCTAAAGAAAACTTAGAGAATATCGAATTGATTAAAACTAACAATCTTATAAATGCTGGAATTAAAGAAGGAGCTGCAAATCCTGAAATAGCTATCGTATGGTTAAGTTATAATGTTCACGGCAATGAAGCTTCGAGTACTGAAGCTGCTATGCAGACCTTATATGAATTGATTGTTGATAAGAAATTATGGCTGGAGAATACAGTCATTATTATAGACCCCTGTGTAAACCCCGATGGTCGGGATCGATATGTAAATTGGTACAACCAAGTAAAAGCATCCCCATACGATACCAATCAAAACGCAACAGAACATAACGAGCCATGGCCAAGCGGAAGACCAAATCACTATCTATTTGATTTAAACAGAGATTGGGTCTGGGCAAGCCAAGTTGAAACGAAGCAACGATTGAAACTTTACAATCAATGGATGCCGCATATTCATGTAGATTTTCATGAACAAGGAATCAACGAGCCCTATTATTTTGCTCCAGCAGCAGAGCCATTTCATGAAGTGATTTCAGATTGGCAACGAAAGTTTCAATTACAAATTGGAAAAAATCATGCAAAATATTTTGATCGTGAGGGCTGGCTTTTTTTTACTAGAGAACGATTTGATTTATTGTATCCTAGTTATGGAGACACGTATCCCACGTTTATGGGAGCTATTGGAATGACCTATGAACAAGCAGGTCATGGTAGAGCGGGTCTAGGAATTGACAATGATGAAGGAATAAAACTAACCCTAGTAGACAGGATAAAGCACCACACAACCACCAGTTTATCAACTGTTGAAATATCTTCTCAAAATGCAAAAAAACTGAACGAAGAGTTTAGTCAATATTTTAAAAATGATCAGTTAAAGTATAAAAGCTATGTCTTGAACGGAAATATAGATCATAAAAAAAAACTGACTAACTTATTGAACTTACACGATATAAAATGGGGTTATTCCGTTAATAATAGCATCTCTGGATTTCGATATAAAATTCAAAAAAAAGGATCTATCGATGCCAAAAATGCAATTATAGTCAGTACAGATCAACCAAAAGGAAAAATGGTAAAAACTTTATTTGAACCAGACACTAAACTCAGTAATCCACTAACATATGATATTACTTCATGGAGTTTACCCTACGCATACGGGCTTGAAACAGTAGCTAGCACTCAACTTTTAGAATCTAATGAATCAAAAAAAATAATCACAATACATAACGAGCCTTCTCTAAAAAGTGTAGGTTATATTAGTCATTGGACTAGCATGTATGATGTATCATTTTTAGCTGATTTGTTACTCCATGATGTTAAGGTTCGTTTTTCAGAAAAAGAGCTCAGTTTTAATAATATTTCCTATGCAAGAGGAAGTTTAATTATTACTCGAAGTGACAATAAAAATAGTTTATATTTTGATGAATTAATAACAAATATTGCCAATCAACACCAACGTCAATTAGTGGTTGTTAATTCAAGTTTTTCTGATAACGGGACTGATTTCGGTTCTCCAGATGTTAAGTTAATACCTAAACAACGTATTGCTTTACTAAAAGGAAAAGGCGTTTCATCCCTAAGTTATGGATCGTTATGGTACTTTTTTGAAACTGAATTAAAATATCCGGTAACATCTATAGATATAAATAACTTTAGTTACAACGCATTGGATAATTTTGATGTATTGATTTTACCAGAAACTTTTTATTGGAATGCTCTCAACGAAGATGGAATTCAACTTTTAAAAAAATGGATTAAAGAAGGTGGAAAAATTATTGCAATGGGTGAATCAGTCGAATTATTTAATGATAAAAAAGAATTTGGAATTTCTCAAAATGAGACGGTATTAATTTCTGAAAAAATGCAAAATAACTTAGAAGAAAAATTACTGCCTTATGAGCAAAAAGAAATTAATAATTTAAAAAACACAATAACTGGAAGTGTTTATAAAATAACTATTGACAATTCACACCCAATGGCTTTTGGCTATCCTAAAGACTACTTCAGTTTAAAGAAAGGTAGTGAATCATATCAATTAATTGATCAAGGGTATAATGTTGGTTATATTGACGGGGATGCTATAAGTGTGGCAGGATTTTCTGGTGAATTCGCTAAAAAAAATCTTAAAAATTCGCTTGTCTTTGGCGAAAAAAGATTAGGAAAGGGTAGCATTATTTATATGGTGGATGACGTTTTATTTAGATCTTTTTGGGAAAATGGAAAGTTATTTTTAGCGAATGCTATATTCTTTGTTAATAATAATAAATTTAGATTGTAATTTTACTTAAAATGTGGTATCGAATTAAATCACGTCTGAATTTTTTGCTAAAATCTTCAAATCAACACGGAATTCATTCACCTTTTGTTTACGATTTAATTACTAAGTGCTTTTACGATAAAACTCCTTTCTCTGCTTATCATAATTTAAAAGCGTTACGAAACAAATTAATTTATAATCAGGATTTGGTTAAGGTTAAACATTATTCTGAAGCCTCAAAAGTCTTTCAGTCCAATCATCAAAAAATTTCTACTATTGTAAAAGGTGAAGGCTCCTCTTACAAAAAACAAAAACAATTGTATCGTATAACTAATTATTTTAAACCAAAAAACGTTTTAGAATTAGGAACCTCTGTTGGGCTTGGTTCGGCAGCAATGGCAATTGCCTCTAATAACAGTATTATTAAAACGGTAGAGGTTAATAAAAATATATCAGACATAGCAAAAAAGGTATTTAAAAGCTATCAGTTAAAAAATATCCAAATAGACACCTCCTCTTTTAAAGACTTTTTTAAAAAGAGTAATTATGAAAATTTAGATTTAGTTTATCTTGATGGCACCTGTGATAAAGAAAGCACTATTGAAAATTTTAATTCCTTATTAAAATACTCCCACAACGAATCGGTGTTTATTATTAACAATATTTATTGGAGCAAAGAAATGACTGAAGCATGGAATATCATAAAAAAGCAAAAAGAAATTACCGTAAGTATTGATACTTTCTATTGGGGTTTTTTATTTTTCAGAAAAGAACAACCTAAACAACATTTCACTATCAGATTGTAACAAGCAATACCTGAATGCGTCTTATGGAATAAATAGTATATTGTAAAAAATAAAATTCACTGCAAATAATGAGTTTAGTAATAAAAATTAGAGGTATCATAAGAAATTTTCCCTTAGGAAATGAGGTTGTAAAAGTTTTAAAAGGAATCGATTTAGATATAAAACGTGGAGAATATGTAGCTTTAATGGGACCTTCTGGATCCGGAAAATCTACTTTAATGAATCTTCTTGGCTGTTTAGATACTCCAACAGCCGGCACATACGAATTAAACGGTAAAGATGTGAGCAATATGTCTCAAGATGAACTTGCCGAAATTAGAAATAAAGAAATTGGCTTTGTATTTCAAACATTTAATTTATTACCAAGAACTACTGCACTAGAAAACGTTGCATTGCCAATGGTTTATGCAGGATCCTCCAAAGAGGAGCGTAAAAAACAAGCAGAAAAAGTTTTAGCAGATGTCGGTTTAGCAGATAGAATGGATCACAAATCTAGTCAATTGTCTGGTGGACAACGACAAAGAGTTGCTGTTGGTAGAGCGCTTGTAAACAAACCTTCTATTATATTAGCTGATGAACCCACCGGAAATTTAGATTCAAAAACCTCTGTTGAAATTATGGGTTTATTTGATGAAATACATAGAAATGGGAATACCGTAATTATTGTTACTCACGAAGAGGATATTGCCAAATACGCACATCGAGTAATTCGCTTAGTTGATGGCGTGGTAGCAAGTGATATAAAAAATCAATAAACATTTATATTCTATATTTGTAAATCTAATTTCAAATTATGAATTCTTTTAGTTTATCAAATCCTTTGTTATTAATAATTGGTGGTATTGCTTTACTTATAATACTTTACTTTTGGAATAAATACAATACCAGGACAAGACGCAATAGAGGCAATAAAAGTTTTAGAAATAATTATTACAAAAAAAAACAAATAAAATGATCAACTAATCGTTGATAAAAAATCATTTTCTATGAAAATATACACAAAAACTGGAGATAATGGAACCACAGCCTTATACGGCGGCACTAGAGTTCCAAAATATCATATTCGAATAGAAAGCTATGGAACAGTTGATGAACTAAATTCGTATCTAGGTTTAATTAGAGATCAGGAAATTGATATTGAAACAAAAGAGTTATTGATGCATATACAAGAACGGCTATTCACATTAGGCGCAATTTTGGCAACAGACCCAGAGAAAGAAAAATTAAAAAATGGAAAAGAACGTTTGAATATACCAAAAATTGATGAAGAGGATGTTCAACTTTTAGAAAATAAAATAGATCAAATGAATGAACAACTATCTCCTATGACTCATTTTATTCTTCCTGGAGGACACCCTATTGTGTCACATTGTCACGTAGCGCGTTGTATATGTCGACGTAGTGAACGTTTAACAACATTACTTAATGAACAAGAACCAATAAATAGTCTTGTATTAAAATATTTAAATAGACTATCTGATTTTCTTTTTGTATTGGCACGAAAGTTGTCATCTGATATGGAAGTAGATGAACTGAAATGGGTTCCAAAAAAACTTAAAAACAATTAAAAAACAATTATTTAATAATTTGTATATCAGCTCACTACATACGTTCTTAAAAATAAATCATAAATAATTACGATTATACTTGACTTTTTGATCAAAAAAATTATTTTTGCAGAAATTTAAATACACAAGTCTATGTACTGGACATTAGAATTGGCATCCTACTTAAGTGATGCACCCTGGCCGGCAACGAAAGATGAATTGATAGATTACTCTATTAGAACTGGAGCACCCCTTGAGGTAGTCGAAAATCTCCAAGCTATAGAAGATGAAGGTGATTCTTATGATTCAATTGAAGAAATTTGGCCAGACTATCCCACAGATGAAGATTATCTGTGGAATGAAGATGAATATTAAATTATTAATAAGAAAAAAGTCTCTAAATAAGAGACTTTTTTTTTGCTTGAAACTCAAAAACTAAAACATATTAACCTTTGGCTATGTTGTTTTTTTGCAGTTTTTTTGTAAAATATTGAAAAGTAATTTTACTTTTCAATTTGAGTAAACAATACACAATACAAAATGGGAATATTAGATAACGTTCTAAAGCTCTTTGTTGGGGATAAATCCAAAAAAGATATAAGTGAAATCCAACCAATGGTAGCGCTTATAAAAAATCAAGAAGCAGAAATTGCTAGTCTAACAATTGATGAATTAAGATCTAAAACAGTCGAATTCAAAAATAAAATTAAGGCTGATCAAAAAGAAATACAAGATCAAATTGATGCACTAGAGCTAAAATCTCGTGAAATTGAAGATATCAATAAAAAAGAAGACCTATACAAAGAGATTGATACTTTAAAAGATGAACGCTACGCAATTGAAGTTAAAACTTTAGAAAATATCTTACCAGAAGCGTTTGCGGTGATGAAAGAAACTGCGAAACGATTTAAAGATAATGAAACACTTAAAGTTAATGCTACTCCTTTTGATAGAGAAATTTCAGCAACGAATGACTATGTGATTCTTGAAGGTGAAAAAGCAATTTGGAAAAATTCTTGGGATGCTGCAGGTAAAGAAGTTACATGGGACATGGTACATTATGATGTGCAATTAATCGGGGGTATTGCTTTACATCAAGGAAAAGTTGCAGAAATGCAAACTGGAGAGGGTAAAACGCTTGTTGCTACACTGCCTATGTATCTAAACGCCCTGGCAGGAAATGGAGTGCACTTGGTTACTGTAAACGATTACTTGGCAAAACGTGATAGTGCTTGGATGGCGCCTTTGTTTGAGTTTCATGGGTTAACCGTTGACTGTATTGATCATCACCAACCTAATTCGGAAGCTCGTCGTAAGGCATACAATGCAGATATTACCTATGGAACCAACAATGAATTTGGTTTTGATTACCTTAGAGATAATATGGCTCACGCGCCTGAAGATTTAGTGCAACGACCGCACCACTATTCCATTGTCGATGAGGTAGATTCCGTATTAATCGATGATGCACGTACACCCTTAATTATTTCTGGTCCAGTTCCGCAAGGAGACCGTCATGAATTTAACGACCTAAAACCAAGAATTGCAGATATAGTCTCTGTTCAAAAAAAATATTTAACAGGAGTACTAGCAGAAGCTAAAAGGCTAATCAAAGAAGGAGATGAAAAAGAGGGTGGTTTTCAATTACTGAGAGTTTACAGAGGTATTCCTAAAAACAAAGCTTTAATTAAGTTTTTATCTGAAGAAGGAGTACGACAAATTCTACAGAAAACTGAAAATCAGTACATGTCTGATAATAACCGTGAAATGCCTAAAATTGACGCGGAACTATATTACGTAATTGACGAAAAAAATAATCAAATAGAATTAACAGATAAAGGAGTTGATTATCTTTCAGGTAAAGATGATCCAGACTTCTTTGTGATGCCAGAAATTGGAGTGGAAATTGCTCAAATTGAAGAAAGAAATCTCCCCTCTGAAGAAGAAGCTAATTTAAAAGAAGAGTTATTTCGTGATTTTGGTGTAAAAAGTGAGCGAATTCATACTATGAATCAGCTGTTAAAAGCTTATTCATTGTTCGAAAAAGACATTCAATATGTGGTCATGGATAATAAAGTCATGATTGTAGACGAGTCAACTGGACGAATAATGGATGGAAGGAGATACAGTGATGGATTGCACCAAGCTATTGAAGCTAAAGAAAATGTAAAAATTGAAGCTGCTACTCAAACCTTTGCTACCGTAACACTTCAAAATTACTTTAGAATGTATCGCAAGCTATCTGGTATGACTGGAACGGCAGTTACTGAAGCGGGGGAACTTTGGGAAATCTACCAATTGGATGTGGTAGAAATACCAACAAATAGACCTATATTAAGAGATGATCGTGAAGATAAGATTTACAAAACAAAACGTGAAAAATATAATGCAGTAATTGATGAAGTAACACAACTAACAGAAGCAAAAAGACCAGTTTTAATTGGTACTACATCAGTTGAAATTTCAGAGCTCCTTAGCCGAATGCTAAATATCCGAAATGTGAAGCACAACGTTTTAAACGCAAAGCTCCATAAAAAGGAAGCAGATATTGTACAGGAAGCAGGACAAGCTGGTATGGTAACTATAGCAACCAATATGGCAGGACGTGGTACCGATATTAAACTATCTGATGAAGTTAAAAATGCTGGAGGTTTAGCTATTGTAGGTACAGAGCGACACGACTCCCGTCGTGTTGATAGACAGTTACGTGGTCGTAGTGGTCGTCAAGGTGATCCAGGAAGTTCGCAATTTTATGTAGCCCTAGATGACAATTTAATGCGACTTTTTGGTAGTGAACGTATTGCCAAAATGATGGATAAAATGGGTTTGAAAGAAGGAGAAGTTATTCAGCATTCCATGATTTCTAAATCTATAGAGCGAGCTCAGAAAAAAGTTGAGGAAAATAATTTTGGTATTCGTAAGCGATTGTTAGAATACGATGATGTGATGAACGCTCAAAGAGAAGTTGTTTACAAAAGGCGCTACAACGCCTTATTTGGAGACAGATTAAGTGTTGATATTGCAAATATGATATTTGATACCGCGGAAGTAATTACTGAAGACAATAAAGCAGCTCAAGATTATAAAAATTTTGAATTTGAATTAATACGGTATTTTTCAATCAGCTCACCGGTAAATCAAAGTGAATTTGAGAATATGAATTCGCAAGAAATTGCAGGTGTTGTTTACAAATCTGCACTCAAACATTACCAAGAGAAAATGGTTAAAAATGCTGAAATTGCATTTCCGGTAATCAAAAATGTGTACGAGACACAAAAAGACCAATACAAACGTATTTTAGTCCCTTTTACTGATGGTGTTAAAAACTTAAATGTCGCTACCGATTTAGAAAAAGCCTACACAACAGAAGGAAAACAACTAATTCAAGATTTTGAGAAAAATATTTCACTAGCAATTATTGATGATGCTTGGAAAACCCATTTACGTAAAATGGATGAATTGAAACAATCCGTTCAACTAGCTGTACATGAGCAAAAAGACCCCCTACTAATTTACAAGTTTGAAGCTTTTGAATTATTTAAAGAAATGATAGTAAAAGTAAATAAAGATGTGATTTCTTTCTTATTTAAGGGAGAATTACCTCAAAAAAACCAACAACAAATTAGAGAAGCTCGTCAAGTAAAATCTAATCGAAGTTTAAAAGAACAAAAGGATGAAATACAAAATCTGGACGAAAGAGCATCCATTTCTAGAGCTGCCGGACAAACGCAACGACAGCAACAACAGGTAACAGAAACTATTGTAAGAGAACAGCCAAAGATTGGTAGAAACGATAAAGTTACTATTAAAAATGTTATGAGTGGAGAAAATAAAACGTTGAAGTACAAACAAGCTATTCCATTAATTAATAAAGGGGAATGGGTTTTGGTTGATTAATTCATTTAAATAGGATTATCATCAATTCAGATGGAGTTCCTTTTTTTGTCTAGTCGTTTATTAAGTTATCCTTTTTTAAGATCGATCGTAATTTGACTACTATCATATAAAATAGAAATGCGACTAAACCAACAGAAAAACCTGTTAATAACTCTGTGACTAGAGTAGGAATTAGATGAAAAACATCATGAATTTGATGAATATTGTGAACAAAAATACCTCCACCCACTAATAACATAGCAAGCGTTCCAATAATTCCTATTACTTTGATTATTTTAGGTAAAACCCAAACCAATCCTTTTCCTGTTTTTAAGTAAAATATTTTTTTCACTCCTTTAAGTTGTTCTGAAATTTTTATCAAATAAAAACCTGCGTCGTCTATCCTGACCAACAAAGCAACAAGTCCGTAAACCCCCAACGTCGCAAGAATCGATATAAATGTTACTACAGCTATTTGAGTTATTAAATTAGAGCCTAACACCTCTCCTAGAGCTAGCATAATAATTTCAAGAGATAAGATAAAATCTGTGAGAATAGCTGATTTTACTTTTGCTTTTTCAACTTTTAATAATTCATTATCTGTTTTAACTTTATTAAAATTAGTACGATGCCTTTCTTTATAAAAAAAAGTATGTATGATCTTTTCGACACCCTCAAAACTTAAATATACCCCACCTATTAATAATATGGGAACAATTAATTGAGGTATAAATGCGCTTAATAAAAAAGCGAATGGAAGAATAATTAATTTATTAATAAAAGAACCTTTTGTGATGGCCCAAATAACAGGTAATTCTCTTGAGGCTCTGAAGTTAGAGGCTTTTTCAGCTCCAACTGCTAGATCGTCACCTAAAATTCCTGCAGTCTTTTTAGTAGCGACCTTGGTCATAGCTGCTATATCGTCCATTAACAATGCTATATCATCTAAAAGTGCAAAAAATCCCGACATAAAATACTAATTAGCTCTTTTTGTATAATTTTTTAAAAAATCTCCTTTTGGAGTTCCTTCATCAAATGAACTCCCCTTCAAAAGAAATCTTGTTTTATTTCTTGCATCTTCGTTACTCATATCCTCATATTCCATACGGTAAACAGCGCTAAATAAATGAGCCCTGCCGGCACCATGATAACAGTGTATCAGTACTGGATAATTATCTGGATTATCCATGATTTCTAAAAAAGAGTCGATAGTCTCTTGACTTGGCACTTGATAAGAGCCCACATTAAAATAAGATACTCCATCTATATTTTCTATAGCTTCTTTTTCAGCTAGTAATTCTTCTGGAATTTCAGGATTGTTGATAGTATCTGTAGTTCCAGGAAATCTTAGATCCACTATACTTTTTATATGATATTTTTTAGTATAATCTTCTATTTTATTTGGAGGTATAACTCCAGATTTATAAACTTTGTTTTCCGTTATTTCCTTGAAATTATAATTGATATTCACATCGTAAACATACTTTCCAACGAGAACTATTACAACTATTAGTAAGACTCCTAATACATTTTTTTTCATAATTTAAATAATATTATTTATTTGGGTTTCCAAGTTTTTTATTAATGATTCTGTCAAAATAATCTGCTACAAAAGTTTTGGTTACAAGCTCCAAAGAATCCATTTTTTCGTTCGATTGATCAATTAAATTATTCTCGAGATTTTTATCACCTATATCATAAAATCCAGTGGCTTTTTCTCCATCAAAATAACATATATAATCATTTTGTTGCAGAACATAACCTGATGCACTATAATTGATTGTGAATGGCTCAATAATAGTATCGTTTAACAAACTCCTACCCCAACTCCTAAAAGGTTGGTCATACCCAATCAAATCTACTAAGGTTGGATAAATATCAATTTGCTGAGCTAATTCTTTATTAACTCCTTTTAAGCTGTTATCAGGTTTGTAAAATAAAATAGGAATTGCAGTTCTGTTGACAGTTTCGTTATAAACCTCATAAGTTGTAATATTTCCATGATCTCCAGTTATTACAAATATGGTATTATCGAACCAATCTTCTTCTTTAGAAGCTTCAAAAAACTTTTTAAATGAAAAATCAGTATAACCTATACATTGATGCATTTGATTATTTTCCGATGGGAATTTTCCCTCATATTCTTTGGGGATTTTGTAGGGCTCATGAGAACTTACTGTAAAAATCGTACTAAAAAAAGGCTCTTTCTTTTTGTCAAGTACTCTTTTTGTAAACTCTAAAAACTTTTCGTCCCATATACCCCATGTTCCGTCAAAATCATCATCATTACCATATTCAGTTCTTCCGTAATAATGATCAAAGCCTAAAATATTACCAAAGCCGAGAAAACCCATAGATCCATTAGCTGCCCCATGAAAAAACGAGGTATCATAATCTATATCATTTAAAATTGAAACGATAGACTCAATTTCTTGTTTTGAAAAAGGAGATGAAGTAAATGCATCTTTAAATGATGGGATTCCTGCTAATACAGATGACATTCCATGAATAGATTTATAACCATTAGCAAATGCATTCGGATATATAAGACTATGGTTCGCTAAAGAATCAATAAACGGTGTGTAACTGACAAAATCTTTAATATTCATGTCTTTATTAAAGGCTCCTGAATATTCTCTATCAAAACTTTCGATAATAATAACAATGATATTTGGTTTGGATTTTGGGTTAACATCATACTGTTTAATTGGTTGAATTAGATGATTTATTTCATCTTTACTTACCTTATAATTTGCTTTTTTAAAGGTATTTTTAAATAAGGTTCTTATAAATGCAAAAGGAGTGTTTAAAACAAAATCTGCTTGTTTGATTTGAGTAACATGACGATTGGCATCAACTAAATTTATAGGTCTTGTACTTTCTTTAAAATCTCCTCCCCTAATGCCCCCTATACTCAATACTGTTATTAAAACAATCATCAAAACAGATGTGGCGTAATAGTAAGTAGGCTTAATAACTAATGATTCTCTTTTAACATTATATTTCTTGTAGAGGTATATCCAAAAAAATGAAACTAAAATAAAAAGAAAAAGAACGTGCCAGTAAGTGATTAAGAATCTTAACAACATTCCTGTTATATGATTTTCATCCTTCAGTACATTTATTACTGAAATAGTAGTTCGACTAAAATTATATTTATAATAGATAAAATCTACAAAATTTAAAGAATAGGCGATGAGATTACTTATAAAATACACATAAAAAAGAAATCGTTGATAAGTGGCAGTTTTACTAAATTTAAGAGGTAGTAAAGACAATAAAATAAAAAGTGAATTTACATAAAGAATGGCTGTTGTATCAAAAGCAAGACCATAGTAATACAATCTAAAAAATTCATAGGTAGTTTCAACCCCCAATAAAGAATAATTATAAATCAAAAAAAGTACTCTAGCAATAAAGTAAAAAAGGTATACTAACAACAACCTATAAAAAAGCACTTTGTATTCTCGTATTCTAAAAATCGATTCCATTTATATTTATAATTTGCAAAATAACATCTTTTTTATATTATTTACTAATTACATCTGATTTGAGTACCTTTAACTATTCTTTATGTTTTGTCATGCAAAAAATTAATAATATATTATTTTGGATTCTTGGTGCATTGGTAGGCTTGACTCTATTAGCCATTTTCGTAGGTTGGCCAATCCTAAAATCTCAAACTAAAAAAAATAGTCCAGAACAGATTGTTACGTATACGCAGGAAGATATTGAGATCAGCACTTTATACAGTAGTCCTAGTAAAAAAGGTAGAATAATTTTCGGCAAATTAGTACCTTATGATGTTGTCTGGAGAACAGGCGCTAACGAACCTACGTCGTTTACTACAAATAAAGATCTGGTTATCGACAATAAGGATTTGCCAAAAGGTACATACTCACTGTGGACCATACCTAGGGAAACATCCTGGGATATAATTTTCAATTCAGAAATGAATCATTGGGGTGTAAAGTTTTCTGATCAAACTGCCAACCGAGATCCTAAGTATGATGTGTTGACAGCAACCGTTATTCCTTCAAAAAGCTTAACAGTTACCGAAAATTTTACAATTTCTTTTTCGGAATCAAATAACAATATACTTATGATGTTAGCGTGGGACACTACCGTAGTTCCGGTATTATTACAAAAAAAATAAAATGACTAAAAAGAAAGCAAAAATAACTGCTTTAAATGAAAAAGAAGGAGTGTCACAACCTAAATCCCTGAGTGAAAAAGTTGCCTCTACCTTAAAAAAAAGAAGAAAAAAAGTACCTTCTGCTAATGATTTAATAAAAGGTGTTTTAAAAAAAGACAAAACTTCATTGAGTCGTGCGATTACTTTAGTAGAAAGTACTAACAAAAAACATCAAAAACAGGCAAGAAAAATAATAGAAGCTTGCTTACCTCATGCAAACAAATCTATTAGGATTGGGATAACTGGTGTACCTGGAGTAGGCAAGAGTACGTTTATTGAACAGTTTGGAAAATTAATTGTTCAAAAAAAATTAAACGTAGCGGTATTAGCAGTTGATCCTAGTAGTTCTATTAGTGGAGGAAGTATTATGGGTGATAAAACTCGAATGGAAGATTTAGTAAAAGAATCCAACGCTTTTATTAGACCTTCAGCATCAGGCGATTCCTTAGGCGGAGTAGCCAAAAATACAAGAGAAGCTATCCTATTGTGTGAAGCAGCTGGATACAATGTCATTTTAATAGAAACTGTTGGTGTTGGTCAAAGTGAAACTGTTGTTCATTCTATGACTGATTTTTTTTTATTATTAAAACTAGCTGGCGCTGGTGACGAATTACAAGGCATTAAAAGAGGAATCATAGAAATGGCCGACAGTATTATCATAAATAAAGCAGATGGAAATAATATAACTGCTGCAAAAATCGCAAAAACTGAATTTAACAGAGCACTTCACTTATACCCTGATAAAGGCAATAACTGGGTTCCAAAAACTTTAACTTGCAGTGCCTTAAATAATGAAGGAATTTCGAATATATGGGAATTAATTCAAAAATATATTTCTATAACAAAAGCTAATGGATATTTTCAGCAAAAAAGAAAAGAACAAAATAAATATTGGATGCTTCAAACTATTGAAAATGCATTAAAAAGTGATTTTTATAATCATCCAAAAATTAAAAAAGAATTAAAAAAACAACTAACTCTTATGGAAAATAATAAGCTAACTCCTTTTGAAGCTGCGAATTATTTATTAAACATAAATGATTAAAAAAATGCTTGAGTTTACCATAATTGTTCCTGTATACAATGAAGAATTAAACTTAAAACGAGTTGAAAAGGAATTACTATCATTTATTAAAATTGCCAAAAAAAAAACAACTATTTTATTTATAAATGATGGCTCTACGGATAACAGTCAACAAATAATTGAAGACATTTGCCAAAAAAATATAGAATTTAGATTCATACATTTTAAAAACAATAAGGGTTTAAGTGCTGCTCTAAAAGCTGGGTTTGATAATATTGACACCCCTTTATTAGGTTATATAGATGCAGATCTTCAAACTTCACCTAAAGATTTTAATATCCTTTTAAATCACACAGAACATTATGATTTAGTAACAGGTATCCGTACTCAAAGGAAGGACTCTCTCATTAAAAAAATATCTTCAAAAATATCCAATAAGATTAGAACTATTTTCACAAACGATGGTATGGATGATTCTTGTTGTCCATTAAAAATTATTAAAACAGATTGTGCAAAAAAAATTCCAATGTTTAAGGGACTTCATCGTTTCCTGCCAGCAATGGTATTATTACAAAAAGGGACCGTTTTGCAAATTCCCATTCAACATTTTCCGAGAATAGCAGGTAAAACTAAATTTGGAATAAGGAATAGATTATTGGGTCCAATTACTGATTGCTTTGCTTATTTATGGATGAAAAAAAAGTATATAAATTATGAAGTGATTAAAAAAAAATGAACGATTACTTTATTTATTCTATAGGTTTAACTGCACAATTACTTTTTTCACTTAGACTATTAATACAATGGCTATTTTCAGAAAAAGAAAATAAAGTAGTTGCTCCTACATTTTTTTGGATAGTAAGTTTAATCGCATCTATTCTTTTTTTTATGTACGGTTACCTTAGAAATGATTTTGCAATTATGCTTGGTCAATTTATTACCTATTATATTTACATTAGGAATTTACAACTACAAAATCAATGGAATAGATTACAAAAAGGGATCCAAATCGTATTTATTAATTTTCCATTAATAGTTTTATTAATTACATTTCTTAGAGGAGAATTTGATTTTTCACAACTCTTTAATCAAGATTTTATTCCCATTTGGTTGTTAGCTTTAGGAATTGTTTCACAACTAATATTTACGTTACGGTTTATATTTCAATGGATAATTTCAGAGAAAAATAAATTATCACAATTACCAAGTAGCTTTTGGATTATAAGTACAGTAGGGTCTGTAATAATTTTAATTTATTCTATTTTCAGAAAAGATCCTATTTTATTCATTGGACATACCTTTGGAATAATAATTTATTGTAGAAATTTAATGATTTTAAAAAAACATAATTAAATTTTTTTTTGAATAATTAATTGAAGTTTGTAAAAGCCCCAACCTATTAAACCGCCAAATAAAAATCCAGTTAATACATCTAAAGGGTAATGAACACCTACATAAATCCTACTGTAACCAACTAAAAAAGACCATAATAACAATATAAATGGCAGGTAATAGTATTTATTACGAAGAATTAAACCTATATATACTGCTATAACCATAGAATTAACAGCATGTCCAGAGAAGAAACTATAAATACCCCTTTTCTCAACAACCATTCTCATTAGTCCCTCTAAATCTTGATTCGCCCATGGGCGTAATCTCTGAAATCCATTTTTAAATAAATTTGCTAATTGATCTGTTGAAGCTATCATCAATCCGGCAACTATCAATACAATTATAGTTTTTTTTAAGCCATAATTTTGATATACTAAATACAAAAGAAATAAGTACAGGGGGATAAATGTAAGTTTATTAGTAATTACTCTCCAAAATACATCCCAAGACTCACTTCCTAAATTGTTAAGAAATAGAAAAAGCTCAGTGTCATATTTAATTATTTCCTCAATCATTTTCGTAGGAAGCTACTTCTTTATCGTAAAATTCACTGGCTTCTTTTATTGCTGTTTCTGTTTCTTTTTCCAACTCCTTCTGGTCCTCTTTATCAAACTCTTCTAACCACTCTACTTCGTCATTTTCAAGATTAATAATAAAACGTGGAAATTCAGTATGCACAACAAAAATAGCGTCAGGATATTGGGTGTTATCACCTAATATAAATTTTGGAAGTGTCATAATTATTTATTTAAATTAAGTGCAAATCTACAAATTAAATATTGAGCTGATCATTATTAATATTGGATAAAACAATTTTCGTTTAAATATTTAAAAACTTTAATTTACAGATTAGCTAAATAATTTAGTTTCTTTATAAATTTTTTGATATACTTTTAGTTAAAATAATTTTATTAGATAAATGATTAAATCTAATAAATAACAATATACCTGAAGCAGGTAAGTCCTGCTAATAATCCTATCCAAATACCAGTACTTTTATATTCGGTATACATACTTAAATAATAAGAAATTGGAAAACCTATAACCCAATACGAAATAAATGTAATTAATGTAGGTATTAACACATCCTGCATTCCTCTCAAAGCTCCTAACGCTATTACTTGGATAGTGTCTGAAATTTGAAAAATAGCTGCTATGATCAACAAAGTTTTCGCTATTTCTAATACTTCATAGTTATCGAATATTTTTGAAGGATCATCAAAATCTAAATATAATTTTGGAAGTACATCATTAAATATCAAAAATAGAGATGCAAAAATAATTGCAAATAAAATAGCAATCAAGAATATAGAAAAAGCTATACGTCTTAATTCAGCATATTTATTTAAACCCATTTGATTCCCTACTCGAATCATTGCCACAACACTTAAACCCATAGCTACCATAAAAGTCATAGAGGATAAGTTCAAGGCAATTTGATTAGCAGCTTGTGGATTTTTCCCTAAAATACCTGATAACCATATTGCAGCAGTAAAAATGGCAACTTCAAAAAACATCTGCATTGCAGATGGGAAACCAAGATTGAAAAGTTTATTGATCATTTCCTTTGAAAGATTTAAAAAATTTAAATCTAATAGATATGGTCTTGTTTTATTATTTCGTACTAATAAAAACCAAAGATAAAACAACATTATTATTCGAGAAACAAGAGTTCCAATTGCAGCTCCAACTATGCCTAATTCTGGAAACCCAAATTTTCCAAAAATGAAAATATAATTTAATACAACATTAATAATATTTGCAATCAAAGTGGCTATCATCGGATATTTTGTCATGGACATTCCATCACTAAATTGTTTGAATGATTGAAAAACAATAAGAGGAATTAACGATGCTGCTACAAGATTTAAGTATGGAATAGCCAATTCAACAACTTCTTGAGGCTGTTGCATTACATGTAAAATTGGTTTTGCTAATAAAACTCCAAAAAATAAAAATATACTAATAAGGGCACATAAACAAAGTCCATGTTTAAATGTCGATTTGCCGTCTTCAAAATTTCCTTCACCATCTGCTTTTGCTACTAAAGGAGTGATTGCAGTTGAAAAACCAATCCCCAAAGACATTGCAATAAACATAAAACTATTAGCTAAGGAAACTGCAGCAAGCTCGGCAGTTCCAAGTTGACCGACCATTACATTATCAACAAAAGCTACTAAGGTATGTCCTAGCATACCAAGTATAACAGGATAAGCCAGTTTCAGATTATAATTAAATTCTTTTGTATAATTTGATAAAATCATAGCCAAAATATAAGTCAGCTAAAAAAAAACAGAAAAAAACTGACCGAATCATCGGTCAGTTTTTTTAAAACGAATAAAATAATTTTTAATCGTTTGTTTTTAAAGCAATATTCATTCGATTTCCAGAGGTTACTTCTGAAGATGATTCAAATTCCAAAACCAAAGGTCTATATTCATTGGTAAGGTTTATATTATATGCTGAAAACACTAATACTCCTGAACGTTCGTTAGCAGGAACAACTACTGATGCATCAAATGAATAACTTTCTGAGGGTAAATCCGATTCATCCTCCACTACCACAACATTGAAAGTTCTTTCCTCTGAAGAACTGGTCGAAACAAAATAGGATAATGGAAAATTAATTTCAGGATTATTCTGTGACAATGGAAGTTCTAATGTAGCCGAAATAGTAAATCCAATAGTATCGTTTCGAACAGAATTAAAATCATCATAATCCGTTGAACATGAGGTTACAAACATTAGAACTGCTAATATGGTAACTAATTTAGTTATATTTTTCATAAGTCTTAAATTATTAATTAATAGCCTGGATTTTGTTGTAAATTAGGGTTTACATCTAAAGGATTGTTGTGACAAAGGTAATTGAAACAACGTACTCCCAGATTCTAAATTTAGAACGTCTGAGGGAGTTCCGGATCCATCCGCTTGATCTCCAGCGTTGGTTCTGTTTACTGAAAGTCCCCATCTTTTTAGATCAAAAAATCTCTGATACTCGAATGCAAATTCTAATCTTCTTTCTGATCGTATCGCATCTCTTAAATCTACACCTGTTTCACTATTTGGAGAATTTAAATACCTTCTAGTTCTTAACTCGTCTAAGGCACTTCTGGCAGAAGTCTCGTTACCCAAATTAAAGTATGCTTCAGCTTTATTTAAATAAACCTCAGCCGCACGAAATATTTTATAGTCAACTTCTCCGTTTGTTTGTCCAGGTCTTCCAAAAAGCTTTTTTATACCATTGTAAGCGTTGCCTCCACTTAATCCCTCAAATGTGTAAGCATCTTTTCTAATATCATCATCACTGAATAACGAAAATAATTGAAAAGAAGTTACATACTCGGGAATTAAAGAAGTCATACTACCTTGACTCCAAGTAACTCCAATACTATTTCCTAATATCGGATCTACATTTGGAATATAAAAAATTAATCCATCGCGATTGGTATCTTCCCATACTCCAACTACATTGTCTCTTGCGGCTATTTGATAATCAACTTGGTTTGCTGCATCAATTGAGTTTTGCCATTCCCCCATGTAGAGATATACTCTAGATAATAACACATTAACTGCATCAACATTCATTCTTCCGACTGGATTTACGGGATTTATTTTTGTTTTCGCGTCTTGGAGATCCTCCAGTATTTTTGTGTAAGATTCTGCAACTGATAATCTAGCAGGTTCAATATTAGGATCTGGCTCTTGAACATATGCAACACCCAAACTAGTATTTGCATCTCCAGATTGGGTTGGTATTTTTCCAAAAAATGTAACGAGATTAAAATGAGCTAATGCTCTTAATGCTTTTGCTTCTGCAATAATATTATTTTTACTCTCACCTTCAAAATTCTGTACGTAAAATAGAATTTGGTTTGCTCTAAAAATTAGAGCGTAAGCATCTGAATAAGTACCTCCTAAAGTTGAATTAGAGTTGTATTCGTAATCATGCAAAGTTCTTTTTGAGAAACGACCTCTTTGTGACAATGTTACATTATCAGCCAAAACATCAGGGGCACTTAATAAGGACCCAGCATCACTACTACCGTATAAGCCACCTCTTGTTAGCGCAGAATAAACTCCACGTAAACCATTTTCAAAATCTTGAGCAGTGACATAGGCATTTTCAGTTGCAAACTCATCATAAGGCAACTGATTTAGTTCATCATCACAGGATAGGAATAATCCTGCAAAAATTATCATTGGTATAAATATTTTATATATTTTTTTCATTTTTAAAATTTATATGATTAGAAACTTAAATCAATTCCAAAATTGATTGATTTTGTATTTGGATAACTATATAGTGTAGCTTCTCCAGGAGCAACAGTATTGGCAAAATTAATTGTTTCACCAGAAGATATACCTACCTCAGGGTCGCCGTAAAACTCAGTAAAAGTTAATAAGTTTTGACCTTGCACATACAGTCTTAAGGAATTAAATGGAATTTTATCAAGTAATTCACTCGGGAATGTATACGAAAAAGTTATGTTCCTCATACGTATGTAATCTCCTTTTTCAAGAAATCTATCAGAGTTTACTGAATTCGCTTCATTTTGATAAATTGGGCTTGGTTGTACATTGGTATCGCCTGGTTGCTGCCAATAGTTAAAGGCACTTAGAGCTTGGTTGTCATCAATATTTATACCATCTGAATTCAGATTAGAACGAACAAAGTTATTGATCCAATTTCCAGATTTAAATACAAAATCAGCTCTTAAGCCCCAACCCTTGTAATTTAAATCTGTAAAAAAACCACCTTCTTGATCTGCTATAGTTGACTTTCCTTGAAGCACTCTATTTTCGCCTTCTGGAAGATCACCGGCTCTGTATACTTCACCGTCAGCTCCGAAATACAATGGCGCTCCGTTATTAGGATCAACCCCTGCGTATCTAACTAAATAATGTTCATTTATCATAGCTCCTTCTCTAAACAGGATATTGTATGCATTATCCGGAATTACATCCTCTCCATCTGGTAACTCTACAATCTCATGATCTAAAAAGAAAATATTTCCACCTAAAGTCCATTTCCAATCATTGTTTCTTATAATATCTCCTTGTAATGATAATTCAAAACCTTTATTTTGAATTTCACCCAAGTTTCCAAAAATTGACCCAACTCCAGCCTCGTCAGAGGTAGGTATAGCAAATAATAAATCAGTTGTATTTCTCACAAAATAGTCAGCGACACCTCTTATTCTTCTATTTAATAAATTAAATTCTATCCCGATATTCGTTGTAGCGGTTGTTTCCCATTTTAATTCTGGATTTCCAATATTAGATGGGATCGTAGCTGAACCTCCTGGATAAGAACCAAAAGAAACGTTGTCTTGAGCAGCGTAACGAGAAATTCCGTTTCTATTACCTACCGTTCCATAAGATGCTCTTAATTTTAAATCGTTAATTTCATCAACATTGAAGAAATCCTCCTTTGCTATATTCCAACCTAAGGATCCACTGTAAAATAATCCCCATCGTGTATCTTTACCAAAATTTGAAGATCCATCATACCTTACAGAGGCCGATGCTAAGTACTTTTGTTCAAAATCATAATCAGCAAACATTCCATAAGAAACTAATGTTAGGATATTTTTTGTAGTACTGGCTGATGTTACTTGTGCAGCGTTAATTTGTGTTGTTAATAATTCTGAAGGAAAACCAATACTTCTTAAATTATAGCCATTACTTTCGTTGTAGTTGTACTCAAACAAACCCATTACATTTAGATTGTGGCTATCACTTAAATAGCTATAATTTAAACGATTACTCATGGTCATATCGAAATAATAATTTCCGGTATCTAATTTATTACCAGGATTGTCAGGGTCTCCTATAATACTATCTAGTATCCCTCCAGGTTTTGAGTAACTTTCTGTTCTTCGGTTTAAACTGTTGATTGAGGTATTAAAACCATAACTAAAATTATCAGAAAACATTATTTCTGCATCAACACTCGATAAAAAGTTATTTTTAATCTCAAATGAAGGTTCTGACAACAGTGCTCCTCTAACATTAAATGTAGTGTGTGTTGGTGTGTAAATAGGGTTTCCGTTTTCATCTAAAATAGGACTACCGTTTTCATCTAACTCAAACTCTGTTTCGTATGCATTATAATCATACATTGCTCTAAATGGATTTTGAACATTGTTTCTATCTCGAGGTTCATCACTTGTTGATCTTGAATAACCAACGTTAACTCCAATTTTTAACCAATCCTTCGCATCAAAATTTAAATTTAGTCGGGTATTTATTCTCTCGAAGCCATCTAACTGATCAATAATTCCTCCATTCTTATCGTACCCAACAGAAAAATAATAATCCATATTTTCCATTCCGCCAGACATGGAAACATTATTACTTTGAATGTAACCATCTTTTAACATCAGATCTTGCCAATCTGTTTGATAGTCTAATAAAAATTGTCTTTCTGGACTTCCTGGAAGTGTAGTTACTCCTGGTGAGTTACTGGCTGCTGAAATCCCTAATGAATAAAGTTCTGCTTCATATTGCATTTTTTGAGAGGCATCCATCACATCAAAATTTGGTTGTATTCTTTCTGAATAACCAAACCTTGAACTAAAACGAATTTCTGCATCTTTATTTCTATTACCACTTTTTGTTGTTATAACCACAACTCCATTTGCCCCTCTAGAACCATATCTTGCTGTTGTAGCTGCATCTTTTAAAATAGATAGATTTTCAATGTCTTGATTTGAGATAGTACCTAAATCTTGTTCTCTAACAACAGAGCCATCTACAATATAAAGTGGTGATGATGCACCAGCACTTAACGAACCAACTCCTCGAATTCTTACAAAAGCTCCTTCTCCTGGTTTTCCGTTAGCAGCGGTAACCTGAACTCCGGCAGCTTTTCCCTGTATCAAATTATCGATACTCGTAGAAGGTGTTAACTCCGCTATTTCAGAGGCAGAAATAGAGACTACTGCTGATGTTTGTACAGTTTTATTTCTTCTCGAATAACCTGTTACCACAACTTCTTGGAGTTCAGAGGCGTCTTCCTGAAGTTGAACATCATAACTGTTATTCGAATCTGAAATTTCTCGCTCAACTGAAACGTAGCCAATAAAACTAAAAACAATTGTTTTTTCGACATCAACATTGAGCGTAAAATAACCATCGAAATCTGTCTGAGCACCGTTATTGGTGCCTTTCTCGATAACATTTACTCCGATTAAGGGTTCTCCAGAGGTGTCGGTAACTAGTCCAGAAATTGAATTTTCTTGAGCTAATACAGTGGTTATGCTAAAGAACATAAACACCAACCACTTAAAATAGTTTTTTTTCATATTTTTTAATTTAAGTTAGTAAAAAGTTTGTCAAATGAGTTTGAAAAATAAATTAATTAGTTGAAATATTTTTTATTTATAAAAATTAAATATACAACTTTTTTGAAATGACATAAAAAATGAGAAAGCTTTTTATTTTAATTTGTAAAATCAGTTCCATATTTATCCATAAGGTAAATAATTCCTGTCATCGCTGCCGCTCCCATTTCCAATTCTCTTTTATTTACCTTATCAAAGGTATCGTTCGCTGCATGATGATAATCAAAATACCTTTGAGAATCTGGGCTTAATCCAGCTAAAACTTTAATTATACCTTGGTTTTTCAGAGGACCAATATCTGCTCCACTCCCTCCTTTTACAAATCTGTTTGCTAAATAAGGTTCAAACAAAGTCTCCCAACTCTTAATTTGATCAAAATTACTATCACTAGTATCAAAAGAAAATCCTCTTGGGGTAAATCCTCCTGCATCACTTTCTAGAGCAAAAACATGCTGCTCTCCTTTCTTTTTAGCCTCCGTTGCATATTTATTTCCACCTCTCAAACCATTTTCTTCATTCATAAACATAACGGCTCTGATTGTATGTTTAGGTTGGTAGCCTATCATTTTTAGAAGTCTTAAGACTTCTAATGATTGAACACATCCAGCTCCATCATCGTGAGAACCGTCACCCAAATCCCAAGAATCTAAATGCCCTCCAACAACAATATATTTATTAGGGTATTCACTACCTGTAATTTCTCCAATCACGTTATAAGATTGAACATCTGGATGTGATTTACAATTTTGGTTAAAGTAAAAAAGCAAGTTAGGTTGTAACTTTAATGTAGCACTCAAATAATTTGCACCGTTAGTACTAATGGCACATGCAGGAATTTTTAGATGTTCAGGAGTATCTCCGTAGCTCATTGCTCCTGTGTGTGGGAAATCATCTTGACTCAAGCTCATAGATCGAACCACAACTCCTGCTGCTCCAAATTTTGTAGCCTCAGAGGCACCTGAGTAACGTTGCCCAACAGCACCTCCGTAGGCGTGCATCGTTTGAATTAAATTATCCTGCATTGGTCGATTATAGAAAACAATATTTCCTTCTATTTTTTCCCTACCCAATTCTTTCAACTCATCAAAACTTTTCACTTCTACTACCTTTGTCTTTAATCCTCCGTATGGAGTTGGAACAGATCCTCCAAGCGCGCAAATATTAGCTATTGATGTAACACCTGGAGAAGTTTCTATATATGAATACTCCTTGGCTCCACGAGTCCATTTTGGAACCATAACTGGTTGAAGCCAAACTTTATCCAAACCTAATTCTTGCATTTGTTCTTTGGTGTAATCGACAGCTAGTTCTGCTCCCAGCGAACCAGAAAGCCTACTTCCAATATTATTAGACAAATAATCTAACCATTGATAGCTTTGTCCCTCGTTTAATGAAGCATTAAAAACTTGCTTAATCACTGTAGAATCTTGCTGATTTATTTTTTGAGAAAAACCAGAATAATAAATTAAAGTTAGAAATATGAAAAAAATAATTTCTTTAATAGAATGTTTGTTCATTTTGATGTTATTTAAAAGAATACTAATCGACTTATTTACTTGCAAATAATTTCACGTCGTTTTCAGAAACCTGTTCACCACTCAAAATAATTAATCTTTCAATTACATTCCTTAATTCTCTTATGTTTCCCGTCCAATCGTATTTTTGTAACATAGTAATTGCATTTTTTGAAAATTCCTTACTAACGGTACCTTGTTCCTCGGAAATTTTTTTGCTAAAATGCTGAATTAACAGAGGAATATCTTGCCGTCTTTCATTTAATAATGGCACTTTTATTAAGATTACAGCCAAACGGTGATACAAATCTTCTCTAAAATTTCCTGCGGAAATTTCTTTTTGGAGATCTTTATTGGTTGCTGCTATTACTCTTACATTTACTTTTATATTTTGATCACTTCCAACTCTACTAATTTCACTTTCTTGAAGCGCTCTTAAGACTTTAGCCTGAGCAGATAAACTCATATCTCCAATTTCATCAAGAAATAATGTTCCATTATTAGCCGTTTCAAACTTTCCAGCTCGATCTTTTGAGGCGCCAGTAAAACTTCCTTTTTTGTGACCAAATAATTCACTTTCTATAAGCTCACTTGGTATGGCTGCGCAATTTACTTCAATTAAAGGACCTTTATTTCTCAAACTTTTTTCATGCAACCAATGCGCAACTAGCTCTTTACCAGATCCATTGGCGCCCGTAATTAAAACTCTTGCATCACTAGGTGCAACTTTTTCAATCATTTCTTTAATGTGAGTGATAGAAGGAGATTTTCCTATCATTTCATATTTTTTTTGAACTTTTTTCTTGAGACGTTTATTTTCCACAAATAGTTGCTTGCTATCTAATGCAATACGAACTGTATTCAATAATCGATTTAAATCTGGTGGTTTAGAAATATAATCAAAGGCTCCTAATCGCATAGAATGAACTGCTGTATCTAAATCGCCGTGTCCAGAGATCATAATTACGGGAATTTCAGGTTTTATTTTTTTTATTTGAGTAAGAACTTCTATACCATCCATTTTAGGCATTTTAATATCGCACAAAATAAGATCAAAATTTTCATTTTCTACGAGATTAATCCCTTGGACACCGTCCTCGGTTTCGGAAACCTTATAATTTGAGTTTTCCTCAGAAAGTATCCTTAAAAGGACCCTCCTAATGGCAGCTTCGTCCTCAATGATTAAAATTTTTGACATAAAATATAACGAAATTTAGAATTTTATAAATGTAACAAATAATATAATAATAGCAGAATTTATATTCACAAAGGAGCATCTAAAAAAACAAAACCCACCCTTTAATTTAATAAAGGATGGGAAAAAATTGCTATGAAAAAGAAAATTTACACTACCGAAGTAGTGAAAATCAAATATAGTGAATTTTTTCTAAATCTTATGGTCACGTAAACATATCTTTAACTTTTTCAAAAAAAGATTTTTCCCCTTTCTCTGGATTAGGCTGAAAGTTATCGTCATCACACATTTTTTTAAAGAATTCCTTTTGTTCCTTATTTAATGTTTTTGGAGTCCATACATTTATATGAACAAGTAAATCACCAGAGCCATAGTTATTAATACTTGGGATTCCTTTATTTCGAAGTCGAAGAATTTTACCACTTTGGACACCTTGCTCTATCTTAATTCTTACCTTTCCATTAACCGTGTCAATTTCTTTTGAAGTTCCTAAAACAGCGTCTGAAAAACTAATATATAAATCGTGGTGTAAATTATCACCCTCCCGCTGCAAAGTTGCATGAGGAAGTTCCTCTATAGCTACCAATAAATCACCTGATATACTATTTCCGGGTGCTTCATTCCCTTTCCCAGACACCTTAAGCTGCATACCTTCTAGAACTCCAGCTGGTATTTTTATTGAAACTGTTTCTTCGGTTTGTAACATTCCATGCACATCTGCATTGGATGGTTTTTTATCAATAGTCTGTCCCGACCCGCTACAAGAGTTACAGGGTGCAGAAGTTTGCATTCTACCTAATATAGTATTTTGGATTCGAGTTACTTGACCACTACCATTACAAGTTCCACAAGTTTTATAGGTGGTACCTTTTGCAACTTTTTTTCGTTTTACTTTAATTTTTTTCTCAACGCCATTGGCTATTTCTTCTAGAGTTAATTTTACTCTTATTCTCAAGTTACTGCCCTTTGTCTGTGCTCTTCGGCCGCCACCAAAGCCACCAAAGCCACCTCCTCCGAAAATATCACCAAATTGGCTGAATATATCATCCATATTCATACCACCGCCGCCAAATCCGCCAAAACCACTACCACCACCACCTTCAAAAGCTTGATGCCCAAAGCGGTCGTATTTAGCTTTTTTATCAGCATTACTTAATACCTCATAGGCTTCAGCAGCTTGTTTAAATTTTTCTTCTGCTTTTGAATCACCGGGATTTTTATCCGGATGAAATTCAATTGCTTTTTTTCGATATGCTTTTTTTATTTCAGAGGCTGAAGCTCCTTTTGAAACTCCTAATATGTTGTAAAAATCTTCTTTCAATTTGACTTCGCTATTTGAATATTTATATTTTTTTATTGACCAATAACTACCTTAGGGAATCGTATAGTTTTATCACCTAATAAATAACCTTTTTCAATGACATCTATTACTTTCCCTTTGAGATCATCGGTTGGAGCAGGTATTTGGGTAATTGCTTCGTGGATATCGGCATTAAAAACATCCCCTTTTTCGGCACCTACAGATTTTAAGCCTTTTGATTTAAGTGTCTCATGCAGTTTATTATTAATCAAAATTATCCCTTTAAGATGTCCCGAGTCATCAGACTTTTCAATTTCCTGCAAAGCTCTGTCAAAATCGTCGAGTACAGGTAGTAATGCACTCATTACTCCTTCACTTGCTGTTGAAAATAATTCAATTCGTTCTTTACTGGTTCGTTTTCTAAAGTTCTCAAATTCTGCAAAGAGTCGTAAATTTTTATCTTTTTCTTTCTCTAAATCAGATTTTAATAACTCTAACGGATTTTTTTCATTCAAATTTTCTTCATTAGCTAACTCTTTTTCAACAGTCAGTATTTCATCTTCAACAGGGTCTTTCTCTTTTTTATTCTTTTTGCTCATCAATGAGTTATTTAATTTATTTAGAATCTAATCAACAAAAGTACTGCCATTTGTATACAAATGTCATAATGTCACTAATTTTTTTTATTAATATTTTAGTCATAATAAAAATAGTTAAACTTTAATTGCTCTCAGCATTTCTCTTTTTCCTGGGGGGCCGGGAAGTCTTTCTACCAAAAACCCTGAAGATTGCATTGCCCTTCTAACACTTCCCTTAGCAGAATAAGTTACAAGAACTCCTCCTACAATAAGAGCATCATACATTTTCGAAAAAATATGCTCTGTCCATAAATCTGGTTGAACCCTCGCTCCAAAGGCATCAAAATAAATGATATGATATCTATTTTTGTCCTCAATTTCAGAAAACAATTGTTTTCGTTTTTCAAGGGAGAAAAATTGGTCGAAAACTATTTTTTTTTCCCATTGACTTTGATGTAAACTTTCATAATCTTTTTTTGAGCAATTTAGCTGAACTGAATAGTTTAATTTTTTAATTTCAAGCATTTCGACTGGATAAGCCTCCACACCAGTGTATTGTATAGATTGTTGAAGTCTATTAGATTCTAATAAAGTAATTATTGCATTTAAACCTGTTCCAAATCCAATTTCTAAGATATTTAGGTGTGAAGTCTTATTATTTTGGAGGTAATAATAGAGACCCATTTCAACAAATACATGTTTCGATTCTTGTATTGCTCCGTGTTTAGAATGATATTGCTCATTCCATTCTGGAATATGAATGGTTGTAGAACCATCATTTGTAATGATTATTTCTCGTTTCAAAATATTAATCAATCAATACTTTTTAATTATCGGAATCGGTCCAGCACATTCCGTCGTGTGGCATGATATGCAAGAAAAAAGTATTGTAGCAATAATTTTCATCCTTACTCGATTAATAAAACTCCGTCAGCCTCTAGTGACAATGTTTTTTTAACCTCAATGATTTTTGCTATTTCATCCTCACTTTTTCCTGCATCATATGCATAATGGCGTTGTTCATCTATTGAAACTTCGGATATAAAAGCCTTACCATTTACAATTACTTCTTTGTCAGCAATGTTTTTTGGCATAAAAAAACCATAGTTTTTAAATTTAACCATAGCTTCATTAGCACCTATATCAAGAAGCATCCAACATCCTTTCGCTTGACAAACCTCATTTACAGAAGCTGAAAATTTCATGTTTACAGTATCTCCAACTGCAAGGTTTTTATAGATTTCAACAACTTGATCATTTGAAAGTATATTTTTATTGGAGGTTTCTTCTCCAAAAGTTAGGTAAGAAACTTCTTTTTTTTGCTCAGCTTTACAAGCTATTAGTAGCGTAAACATAACCGATAATAAAATTAGTTTTTTCATGATTCAGATGGTTTGATTTATTGCAAAATTAATATAATTTTAAGTATAAATAGGCTTAAATTAACTACTTTTGCTGTTGGAAAACTGATGTTTATGATCAAAAAAAAATCTCTTTCTGTGACCATCCAAAACATAGTAAATTCAAAGATAAATAAAGTAGACTTTACAAATTTAAAATTCGGGCATGTTTTCACGGATTATATGTTTGAATGTGATTATATAGATGAATCTTGGGTAAATCCAACCATAAAACCTTTTGGAAATCTATCCATCTCTCCTGCCTCCAAAGTTTTTCATTATGGTCAAGCAGTTTTTGAGGGAATGAAAGCTTATAAAGATGACCAAGGAAAAATATGGTTATTCAGACCCGAAGAAAATTTCAAAAGAATAAATAAATCCTCTAAAAGATTAGCCATACCTGAATTTCCAAAAGATCTATTTTTTGAAGCATTAGAAAAAATGCTTTTACTCGATAAAGAATGGATAAAGTGTGGAATAGGAAATTCATTGTACATTCGGCCATTTGTAATAGCCACTCAAACTGAAGTTTCTGCATCGCCATCAAATGAATATAAATTTTTAATCTTATTTTCCCCTGCACAAGCCTATTATGCTGGGGATGTAAAAGTTGTTATTGCAGAACACTATAGCAGATCTGCTGATGGTGGTGTAGGTGCTGCTAAAGCTGCTGGAAATTATGCCGCTCAATTTTATCCTACGAACCTTGCAAAGGAAAAAGGATTTCAACAAATAATTTGGACGGACTCTAAGGAGCATAAGTATTTAGAAGAAGCTGGAACAATGAATGTATTCTTTAGAATTAATGACAACCTAATTACAGCACCCACTAGCGATCGAATATTGGATGGAGTTACCAGAAAAAGTTTAATTGCGCTAGCAAAAAGAGATGGAATAATTGTAGAAGAGAGAAGAATTACAGTCGATGAATTAAAAGAAGCTTCCAAAAATAATTCGTTGAAAGAAATTTTTGGTGCTGGAACAGCTGCGGTAATAAGTCCTGTCAGTGACTTTAGTCACAAAAATCAAGTTTACCACCTACCAAAAATCAAAGAAAGTTATGCCAGTATTTTCAAATCAAAATTATTAAACATTCAACACAACATAACTGAAGATAGTTTTGGGTGGAGATATCCTGTGCAATAATTATTTATTTAGAATTGAATTTATATCAGGTTTAAAATAATTAGGCCCTTTTAAAACCTTACCATCTTCTCTAAAAATCGGTTTCCCGTCAGCTCCTAGTTTACTCATATTACTCTTTTGGATTTCATTAAATACTTCTTCAATTTTATGTTGCATACCGTGTTCTATGATAGTTCCGCACAAGATATACAACATATCTCCTAATGCATCTGCAACCTCAACCAAATCTTTATTATTCGCTGCGTCTAAATATTCTTCATTTTCTTCTCGCATCAATTTATAACGCAATAAGTTTCTATTGATCTCTAATTCGGCCGTGGGGGAATTTTGTATTCCCAACCCGAAAGCTGTATGAAATTCGTGTACTGCTTTTATTTTATTTTTCATTCTTTTGTAGTTTAAATTTTTCTTTATGAAAAAATATGAATCGTAAGAAATTTATTGATTATTTTTACGAATATAAATCTACACAAATATGTTTAGTTCTGGACAATGGACTTTTGTAATTTTTTTTGTAATTACTTTTGTAATTGTAATCACTCTTAGTTATAATAAAGATAAGTTATTACATAAAAAACACTATCGAGGTTCTTATTGGGTTTTAATAGGCTTTGTTTCTTTTGTAGTTCTCTTAATTCTCTTAAAAAACTATCTTAAACAATAAAAAAAAGCTCATTGCAGAACAAAGAGCTTTTTTTGTAAACTAATATTTTCCAAAACTAGTTAACCTCAGGTAAGAAATTATATTCGGTTGAATAATAAACCATTTGATCCTTAAAGGTTTTTGGTTGGGTAACTGTAAAACTTTCAATTTCTCCTAGGTCGTTCATTTTTGGAACAATTACCGGATTGACAAATCCGCTGTAAGGTGCAGAAGTAAACTGTTTGTTTCTTTCAAGTACTTCTTTATGTAATTCTTGATCTACTTTAACTCCATAACCTTCTACCAGCTTTTCTGCTGCTTTAAAGTCTCCCTCAGATTTGATTCGTTGTGTCTCTCTTAATAATTGTCCAAACAAATCATGTAATTTATCATAATCATTAATTTGAAAGTAGGTTTTTCCGTCTCGAGTTACTTTTTCAATTACATTATCTGCTGCTCCTTTTTCAAAAGCCCACGCAGATACCCATTGTCTATTTACCATGTGTGCTTCTTCAACATCATCTCCCAATTCAAGTCTTATTAACTGTGTCATTAAACCATTTCTGATATAACCATCATAAGCAGCTACTCCAACTTCTTTCCAATCCTGAACCAAACCTAAATCTTGTAGTTTTGGATCGTATAAGTAGTACAATCCTACAAGATCTGCACGACCTTCTTCCAACGTCGATGCATATTTTTTTAATGTTTGTTTAGTTTCTCCAACTCCAGGATTTAATTGACCTGATGCATGTCCTATAACCTCATGTAGAGCGGTATGTAATTTATCGGCTAATTGTCCATGTTTCTTCTCCAATTCATATTCTTCATTGTCATTTACATATTCTTTTAAACGTCCTGAGCTTCCTGCATTATTATAGGAATGAATAATATTTCCAAGAGACACCGATTTAGATCCTACCGCTGCACGAATCCAATTTGCATTTGGCAAATTAACTCCAATTGGAGTACTTGGGGAAGCATCACCAGCCTCTCCAGCTACATTTACTACCTTATAACTTACTCCTACCACATTTTTCTTTTTATGCGCATCCATCAAGGGAGAATTATCCTCAAACCATTGTGCATTTTCAGATAAAACTGCCATTTTTTGAGACATATCAAAATCTTTAATTTGTACAATAGTTTCGTAGGAACCTGTATAGCCAACAGGATCATTATATACTTCAATAAAACTGTTTATATAATCAATATTTCCCTCTGTAGCTGCCGTCCAAGCAACATTATAATCATCCCAAACTTGGAGATCACCAGTTTTATAATATTCAATTAATAAGCCTAAGGCTTCTCCTTGTGCTTTATTTTCGGCTACTCCTAGAGCTAATTCTAACCACTTTGTGATTTCGTCGATTGCAGTTCCATACAATCCTCCTGATTTATATACTCTTTCTGTTAATTCTCCATTTATTTTAACAAGTTGAGAATTTAATCCAAACGATAAGGGTTTATCCTTGTTAGGAGATACTTTATCACTATAAAAACTTTCTACATCGGCAGTAGTGATATCAGGTCCATAAAGATTTACTGCTGATAATAATACGTTATCTACACCCTTTGATAAATTTACTTTTTTTGCATCGTTATCATTGAATATTACATCAAATGCTTCACCTTCTAATTTCGTGTTGGTTTGAGCTAACAAACCGCTCAAATATTCTGATGAAAATTTAGCTGTAAATTTAGCATTGGAATAATGGTGATGTATACCATTTGAAAACCAAACTCTTTTTAGATATATCTCAAAGTTATTCCAATCCTCATTATTTTTGTCACCTACATAGTTAAAGTAAATATTTTCAAGCGCTTTTCTTATCGTCAGATTATGACGATAATTTTGATCCCAAATAATATCCCTACCAGACAAACCAGCTTTTGTAAGATAATACACTAACTTTTGTTCCTTTAAGGTTAGATTTTCCCAACCAGGAATTTGATAACGCAAGACTTTAATGTCTGCAAATTGTTCTACATTATAATTGAAAGTATTTGCTTTGTTAGCGGTATTTTCTGATTTTTTTTGATCCATACAAGAGAAAAAAACCACACTTGAAAGAACCAATCCAATTAAATATTTTATTTTCATTTAGAAAGTTTTAAATTATTTGAAGTATGCAAACATAATAAATAAAAACATATAATACCGGTAATTTAAAGGGATGTCATCATAAATATCAATTTGTTTTATTTTTACTGATATTAATTGTTTGGTTTAGTTTAATTAAAATATCTCCATAAACAAACTGATGTTTTTTTATATTCGCTGGATGAAACAATTTTTATTGGTATTTATCGGAGGTGGTCTTGGGAGTTCACTACGTTATTTAATGGGATTTTACCTAAACAGTCATAAAACAGGTATTCCTTTCGGAACCTTTACTGCTAACATTCTTGGAAGTTTGATCATCGGAATTGTTTTAGGCTATTCGTATAAAAATAATTTACTATCAAATAATACCATCTTATTCATAGCTACTGGGTTTTGTGGAGGGTTTACTACGTTTTCATCATTTGCATATGAAAATCATTTATTTTTAAAAAATGGTGATTTCATGAGTTTTGCCACTTATACACTAGCGAGTTTTGTAATTGGATTTGCAGCTGTATTCTTTGGAATGTGGATGGTTAAATAATTTTAATGCCCGTTAAAACTTTTAACCCCTGCTTCAATTCGTAAACTAACATCATTTTCTTCAGGTGGAATAGGACAGGAGAATCTGTGGCTATACGCACAATAAGGATTGTACGATTTATTAAAATCAATAACGATTAAATCATTGTCAGGAATTTTTAGATCAATATACCTTCCTCCGCCGTAGGAACCATCACCACTAGTAAAATCAGTAAATGGTAAAAACAAATCATTTTTAAACTCGTCAATTTTAGCGTATTTAATATTTTGGTAAATATTTAAAACAATTTTTTTGTTTTCCATTTCAAAATGAGCCTCCCCGTACTTGACATACTCTGGAAGACGATCTGTGGATGTTTTCATCAAAAAAGGTGTTTCTTTTGGAGTCCTTTTGAAACGAGCTTTTATATAAAATTTAGGGGATGCTGGATAAAACTCTAAACCTATAAACGATAGCTGATCTAAGGAATCTAAAATAGTGGTTTTTGGATTTAAAAATTCCAAATTCAACTCTTTCTGAAATTTATTTATTTTTCGTAAAATTTTTTTGTTGGACTGCGCATTCCCAACTAAAGTAAAAAAAATAAAAATATAGATTAATATGGACTTCATAAGCTGTTACTTGCTTTTTGTAATCGGTGCGTTTTCAATCACATTAGAAAGAACTATCTGTGTTTTCGTTTCGCCGTAACTAATTAATTGATCAATAAATTGCTCTAAATGTTTTTGATTCTTGAGCATTACTTCTAGTACAATATTCTCATTACCAGTAATTCGATAACAATTTAGTACCTCTTGAAATGTTTTAACTTTTATTAAAAAAGGTTTTAATTTTCCCATAAAAGCTCTAATTGTAATAATTGCTTTTAATTGATAACCTACCTTATAAGATGAAACAACTGTTTTATAGCCTTCAATAATTCCAGTATCTTCCATTTTTTTTATTCTTTCTGAAACTGCTGGTGAACTAATCCCTACTTTTCTGCCGATCGCTGCATTTGTTTGCCTAGCGCTTTCTTGCAAACATTTTAATATTTTCCAGTTCAAAGTATCCATTAATATATTAAAGATTTTTTATTAAAAAAAGATTTTTTCTAAAGCAAATATAACATATAGATTTCGATTTTAAAGCAAATAACGACGTTTTGTTTCTAATTTTGCAACAATAATCTCTAATAAAAAATGGAGCAAGATTCGCTAAATAATCATAAAATTTCACCTATTCACCGAAAGGCGCTTGATATTTTTACACTTTCCAGTCAAATTTCAAGATATATACTTCCAGATTTAGCAAAATTACAATCCAACGGGTTTGAAGATCCAAATATTTATTTCACAGGTGATATCATTCAACAATCAAACTCGCTAGTTCCCGAGATTGTAGAGGCTGAAAGAAAATCTTTTTCAGAAGATCGTCAAGAACACCTTCTTTCAATTTCTCGTTTAACTAGTGTTATTGATAAAAATTGTGAGCGTTTAGAGTCCATTAATAGTAACGGAAAAGATTTTCTACCAATTTTAAGAGATGAGATTAAAAAGTTTAGACAATTACAACACGTTTGGATGTTGACTCTTTAAAATTAATTTTTACATATTTCTTCTATACTGACCTCCTACTTCAAATAAAGCGTTTGTAATTTGTCCAAGAGTACAAGTTTTACAAACTTCCATTAATGATTCAAAAATATTATCATTGGTTATGGCTGTATCCTGTAATTGTTTTAAAAGCTCTGAAGTATTCTTTTCTGACGATTTATGTAGATTTTTAATTACTTTGATCTGGTGTTTTTTCTCCTCCTCTGTGGCTCTTATAACCTCCCCAGGAATAATAGTAGGAGAACCTTTACTGCTTAAAAAGGTATTGACACCGATGATAGGAAATTCGCCATTGTGCTTCAAGGTCTCATAGTACAAGCTTTCCTCTTGTATCATACTCCGTTGGTACATGGTCTCCATTGCCCCAAGAACACCTCCTCTTTCTGTTATCCGATCAAATTCTTTTAAAACTGCTTCCTCAACTAAATCTGTTAATTCTTCAATAATAAAAGAGCCTTGAATTGGATTTTCATTTTTTGTTAAACCTAATTCTTTATTAATGATTAGTTGTATGGCCATAGCTCTTCTAACACTTTCCTCTGTTGGCGTGGTTATCGCCTCATCGTAAGCATTGGTATGTAACGAATTACAATTATCATTAATTGCGTACAGTGCTTGTAGTGTAGTTCTAATATCGTTAAAATCAATTTCTTGAGCATGTAATGATCTTCCTGAGGTTTGTATATGATATTTTAACATTTGTGCCCTCGCATTTGCTCCGTATTTATACTTTAATGCTTTGGACCATATTTTTCGAGCAACCCTTCCTATCACCGAATATTCTGGGTCTATTCCGTTGCTAAAAAAGAAAGACAGATTTGGACCAAACTTATTGATGTCCATTCCTCTGGACAAATAATACTCAACGTACGTAAATCCGTTTGCCAAAGTAAAAGCTAATTGAGTAATTGGATTTGCTCCTGCCTCCGCTATATGATATCCAGAAATAGAAACTGAATAAAAATTACGAATCTCTTTTTCAATAAAATACTCTTGAACATCTCCCATTAAACGCAAGGCAAATTCAGTCGAAAAAATACAGGTATTTTGTGCTTGATCTTCTTTTAAGATATCTGCTTGAACAGTCCCTCTAACTTGTTTTAGCGTGTCAAATTTTATTTTATCATAAACAGAATCAGGTAACACTTGATCACCAGTAACTCCTAACAACATTAAACCTAAACCATCATTTCCTTCAGGAATAGCTCCTTGGTATTTTGGTCTTTCAACAGCTTTTTCCTTATATATTTCAGCAATCTTTTTTGCTACTTTATTTTCAAGATTATTTTCTTTGATGTATTTCTCACAATTTTGATCAATTGCAGCATTCATAAAGAACCCTAAAAGCATTGGAGCAGGTCCGTTTATTGTCATACTTACTGAGGTCATAGCATTACTTAAATCAAAACCAGAGTATAATTTTTTTGCATCATCCAAGCAACAAATTGAAACACCAGCATTTCCTATTTTTCCGTAAATATCTGGGCGTTTATCAGGATCGTTTCCGTAAAGGGTAACACTATCAAATGCTGTGGATAATCTTTTAGCTGGCATTCCAAGACTTACATAATGAAAACGTCTATTGGTACGTTCTGGTCCTCCTTCACCAGCAAACATTCGAGTTGGATCTTCTTCGGTTCTTTTAAAGGGATATAATCCGGCAGTAAATGGAAACTCTCCAGGAACATTTTCTTGTAAAACCCATTTTAATAAGTCTCCCCAGGCTTCGTATTTTGGTAGGGCAACTTTTGGTATTTGTAAATGCGATAAGGATTCTGTGTGAGTCTGAATATTAATTTCTTTTGACCTTACTTTAAAAGTATACACGGGTTCTTTATATCGTTTTACTTTTTCGTTCCATCCCAAAATAATTTCCCAATTATGAGGATCAAAATCCATTTTAATTCGATCAAATTCTTTGATTAATAGCTCCAATAGGTTTTGATCTGTTGCATCAGTAGACTCAATAGTCAAAACTTTCTCGTTTAAACCATTTTTTGCTAGATGTAAGAAGCTATTGTTAATACCAAGTACAGAAGTTATTGTTTTATAAATTCCATATAATTTTTGTGCTACCTCTACTTGTTCAACGACCTTAGCATCGTAGTTTCTATTATTTTCTGAAATTTCCGATAAATATCGAACTCTTGAAGGGGGAATCACAAATATCTTTTCAGACATTTCTTCCGATATTTTAAAACTGGATTTTAAATTTGTTGTTGTTTTCTCGACCAGTTTATCCATAATAGACTTATAAAGTAAATTCATTCCCGGATCATTAAACTGAGAAGCTATAGTTCCGTAAACTGGTAGTTGGTTTTGTGGAATGTCCCATAAATTATTATTACGCATGTATTGTTTTTTAACATCACGTAAAGCGTCTAAAGAACCTCTTTTGTCAAATTTATTAATAGCTACTAAATCGGCAAAATCCAACATGTCTATTTTTTCCAATTGGGTTGCTGCACCAAATTCAGGGGTCATTACATACAGGGAGACATCGCTATGTTCTAATATTTCTGTATCACTTTGACCAATCCCAGAAGTTTCTAAAATAATAAGATCAAACGCTGCTGCTTTTAAAACTTGAATAGCTTCAGACACATATTTAGATAGTGCTAAATTACTCTGTCTAGTAGCTAAAGATCTCATATATACTCGATCCGAGTTGATAGCATTCATTCGGATTCGATCTCCAAGTAATGCGCCACCTGTTTTTCTTTTGGAGGGATCTACAGATATTAATCCAATTGTTTTTTTAGGAAAATCAATCAAAAAGCGTCTAACCAATTCATCTACCAACGATGATTTTCCGGCCCCTCCAGTTCCAGTAATACCAAGGACTGGAATCTTAGAGTTCTCATTTTTTTTATGGATTAACTGTAAGGTATCTTTTGCAATTGCAGGAAAATTTTCGGCAGCAGATATAATTCTTGCTATTGCACCAGCTTCTTTTTTTTCTAAGAGATTAACTTCATCCGTTAATAAATCACCTATTGGAAAGTCAGATTTTTCGACTAAATCATTGATCATTCCTTGTAAACCTAATTTTCTACCATCATCTGGCGAATAAATTCTTTCGATACCGTAATGATGTAAATCATCAATTTCAGCTGGAAGAATTACTCCCCCACCGCCACCAAAAATTTTGATATGGTTGGCACCTCGCTCTTTAAGTAAATCAAACATATATTTAAAATACTCATTATGTCCTCCTTGGTAGGAGGTCAAAGCAATCGCATTGGCATCTTCTTGTATAGCAGTATTGACTACTTCTTCAACACTTCGATCATGACCTAAATGAATAACCTCAACTCCCGTTGCCTGGATGATTCGTCTCATAATATTTATGGAAGCATCATGACCATCAAATAAAGAGGCAGCTGTTACGATACGCACTTTGTTTTTAGGCTGATATACAGAAATTTTTTGCATGTAAAATAGGTTTTTATTTCCGGTTGCAAATCTACAAAAAAAGCTAGTATAATTAACCTATCTGAAGGATTGGCTGATCACGGGTCAAAAAAAATAAAAACATTTATCTAAATATTATTAGGCAGATGTAGTTTTTTAGTTGTGCTAATTTATCAAAATTATTTTTTGAATTAGAACTAATATAATTGAAAGATCTAATTAGTAGGGTATTATACAATTAAATTGTTTTATTATAATAGATTACTATTTATGTGAAAACCACAATAAATTATTATTAAAAAAATTCAAACAAAAAAAGATGTTTTTTTTTATAATAATGGTTTAAAAAATAAAATCATTCAAAAACAAATATCATCGATAAAATGGTCTTTTTTTTTAATTATTAACATATTTATTTCAAATTATAATGTGTTAATTATAAAGATTATAGCCTTTAAATACAGTAAAAAAAGAAGAAGTTTCTTTGATATCATTGTTAATAACTTTATTTTGGGAGGCATTTTGCTTCAGTTTTTTTATTGAAAATAAATAGAAGTATCAACTATGTATCAAAATTATCAACTAAATAAACTAATTTTGAATAATATTCTTACTTAGGTAAGATCACTATAAAATAAAAATTATCCTTATGAAATATTTTAAGAAAAATATGCACTATCTTTTAGTGACGCTTTATTTGTTTTCTTCACAAATAAATGCCTTCAGTTTTGATAATAATGACCTTAATATAGGTATTCCTATTTCTGAAAAAACGTCTTCAAATAAAACTTCTGAAAATAGAGAACATAATAATCTTCTTGTGCCTGTTGCCAATGCAGGTATTTCTGAATCAATATGTTTTGGTGATTCCTACCAAATAGGAGAAGCAGGAGACTACAGATTTATTTTTATACAGTTGGACCTCATCACCCCTGGACACAAATTTTGACGATAACATCCCCAATCCAATGGTGGCTCCAGATGTAACTACCACCTACACAGTAACTGTTACGGAAATTTTAACAGGAGAGACTGATGAAGCTGATGTGGTTGTAACCATCATTGAAGTACCAATAGATGCAGGAAGTGATGCAACTATTTGCGAGGAAGATAGCTTTGTTATTGGAGAAGCTCAAGATGCTGGATATTCTTATTTATGGACTTCAGTACCATTCGATAGTAGTCTAGGTGACACTTCTAATCCGAATCCAACAGTTACACCAACCGAAACTACCATCTATACCCTAAAGAAAACAAGCGACATTTTAGGTTGTTTTAAAGAGGCGTCTGTAACAATAACCGTCGAGCAATTACCCGTAATTAGCGCAGGTATCGATGCCACTATCTGTAGTGATCAAACTTCTTTTACACTTTCCTCTGCTAGTGGACCCGCTACTGGAGTTGCTTACCAATGGCAAGCTATTGGAGGTAATGGATCTTTAAATAATCCAACTTTACTAAATCCTACTTATACAATAGACTCAAATGATACAAGCATAACATTCCAATTAACAGCGCAAAACAACTTACCAGGTGATAATTGTCCTGCTGTCACAGATGAAATTGTCTTAACAATTGAAGAACTAGTATCAGTATCTGCAGGAGCTAACGGTTCTATTTGTGCAACCGGTTATTTATTAAATTCTGCTACTGCCACAAATGCTACTTCGGTTGTATGGTCTACAAATGGAACCGGAACATTTTCAGATAATTCAGCATTACAACCAGTATACACTCCCAGCGCAGCTGATGTACTTTCAGGCTCAGTTGATTTAACCTTAACCGCTACAAATAATTGTGGGTCCGAGCAAGATATCATCACAAAAACCATTGTTGACACCCCTACTGTTAATGCTGGAATCGATATAACCATCTCTCAAGGAGCGACGGCAGACCTAAGTGGGATTACTACAAATGCTTCTTCAGTACTTTGGACTTTCACTGGAGGGAGTGGAACCCTAAACAATCCAACTGATGAATCATCAGCCCAATATGTGTCAGACCCAACAGATGTGGGGCCAATTACATTGACCCTAACCGCGCAACCATTGACCGTAAACGGAGTTAATTGTGGCTCTGCGGTAGTTGACACCCTTATAATTTCAATTAATCCTGCTCCAACAGCAGATGCTGGAGATAACCGTGCAATATGTCTAAATGAAGTAACAACACTAGGGGTAGCTTCTACTCCAGGATACAGTTATGAATGGACTTCGGTGCCATTTGACGGTAGTCTTAGTAATCCATTTAGTTCGGAGCCCAATGTACAGACCATTGGTAACTACAGAGTATACCGTAACCGTAACTGATGGTGCTGGAGGAACTGCGCAGGATACCGTTATTGTTATTGTAAATCCTCTACCAACAGCAAATGCTGGTACCAATGATAGTATTTGTGAATCGGATAACTTTGCGTTGGGTACAACCGCTCAGGGAGGCTTTAGTTATTCTTGGACCTCGATCCCTACAGGATTTACCTCTACACAAGCAGATCCAACAGTTACTCCGAACAGTACCACACAATATTTTTTAACAGTTACCAATAATACTACTAATTGTCAAAGCGAAGACAATGTTACAATAACCGTTGAGCAATTACCCGTTATTAATGCTGGTACCAATGCCACTATCTGTAGTGATCAAACTTCTTTTACACTTTCTTCTGCTAGCGGACCCGCTACTGGAGTTGCTTACCAATGGCAAGCTATTGGTGGGAATGGATCTTTTAATAACGCAACTTTATTAAATCCTACTTATACAATAGACTCAAATGATACAAGCATAACATTCCAATTAACAGCGCAAAACAACTTGCCAGGTGATAATTGTCCTGCCGTCACAGATGAAATTGTCTTAACAATTGAAGAACTAGTATCAGTATCTGCAGGAGCTGACGGTTCTATTTGTGCAACCGGTTATTTATTAAATTCTGCTACTGCCTCTAATCAAAATACGCTTAGTTGGACTAGTTCTGGAACCGGATCATTTTCAAATAATACAGCATTACAACCAGTATACACTCCCAGCGCAGCTGATGTTCTTTCAGGCTCAGTTGATTTAACCTTAACCGCTACAAACAATTGTGGGTCCGAGCAAGATATCATCACAAAAACCATTGTTGACACCCCTACTGTTAATGCTGGAATCGATATAACCATCTCTCAAGGAGCGACGGCAGACCTAAGTGGGATTACTACAAATGCTTCTTCAGTACTTTGGACTTTCACTGGAGGGAGTGGAACCCTAAACAATCCAACTGATGAATCATCAGCCCAATATGTGTCAGACCCAACAGATGTGGGGCCAATTACATTGACCCTAACCGCGCAACCATTAACCGTAAACGGAGTTAATTGTGGCTCTGCGGTAGTTGACACCCTTATAATTTCAATTAATCCTGCTCCAACAGCAGATGCTGGAGATAACCGTGCAATATGTCTAAATGAAGTAACAACATTAGGGGTAGCTTCTACTCCAGGATACAGTTATGAATGGACTTCGGTGCCATTTGACAGTAGTCTAAGTGACCCTTCAAGCTCGGAGCCCAATGTAAGTCCATTGGTAACTACAGAGTATACCGTAACCGTAACAGATGATGCCGGAGGAACCTCACAGGATACCGTTATTGTTACTGTTAATCCTTTACCAACTGCAAATGCTGGTAACGACGATACAATTTGTTTTGGTAGTACTTTTGTATTGGGTGCACCTGAGCAAGGAGGCTTTACGTATGCTTGGACCTCGATCCCTGCAGGATTTACCTCTACACAAGCAGATCCTACTGTAGCTCCAATAGTGACAACTCAATATTTTTTAACGGTAACCAATAGCACTACTCTATGTCAGAATGAAGCAAATGTAGAGATTACGGTGGAGAGTCCTCCTGTAATAAATGCTGGAAACGATGAAAATATTTGTGATACTCAACTTAATTTTACACTCACCTCTGCTAGTGGACCCGCTACTGGAGTTTCATACCAATGGCAAGCTCTCGGTGGAAGTGGATCTTTTAATAACGCAACTTTTTTAAACCCAACTTATACAATAGGTTCAAACGATACCGATGCAGGTAGTGTCACTTTTCTTTTAACAGCACAAAATATATCCGGTAGTTGTTCTGCTATTACAGACCAGATTACCTTAACTATTGAAGGCCCCGTATCAGTATCTGCAGGAGCTAACGGTTCTATTTGTGCAACCGGTTATTTATTAAATTCTGCTACTACCACAAACGCTACTTCGGTTGTATGGTCTACAGATGGAGACGGAACCTTTAACGATAATTTAAATATAAATACAACTTACAACCCAGGAACAAACGATATAAATTCAGGATCTGTTAATCTAACACTTACCGCTACAAATAATTGTGGATCCGAGTTAAATACCATCACAAAAACTATTGTTGACACCCCTACTGTTGATGCTGGAATCGATATAACCATCTCTCAAGGAGCGACGGCAGACCTAAGTGGGATTATTACCAATGCTTCTTCAGTACTTTGGACTTTCACTGGAGGAAGTGGAACCCTAAACAATCCAACTGATGAATCATCAGCTCAATACATAACAGAACCAACAGAGTTGGGTCCAATCACATTGACTCTAACGGCTCAACCGATTACAGTAAACGGAATTAATTGTGGCTCTGAGGTAGTTGACACCCTTATAATTTCAATTAATCCAACTCCAATAGCTGATGCCGGACCAGATCGTGCCATTTGTTTAAATGAAATTACACAACTGGGAACAGCATCCACCCCAGGGTACAGTTATGAATGGACTTCAGTACCAACTGATTCAAGCATAAGCGATCCTTTAAGTTCAAATCCAATTGTAAGTCCTTCAATTACAACAGAATACACCGTAACCGTAACTGATGATACTGGAGAAACTGCAGAGGATTCCGTTATTGTTACTGTAAATCCTTTACCAGTTGTAGAAATTGGTAGTGACGATACGATATGTGTTGGTGAAAGCATTCAGTTAGGTGCACCTGCCCCAGGTGGATTTTCGTATGCTTGGACCTCGATTCCTGCAGGTTTTACATCTACACTAGCAGACCCTATTGTAGCTCCAATAGTCACAACCCAATATTTTTTAACAGTAACTACTGATGTTACTGGTTGTCAGGATACAGCAGACCTTGTAATAACTGTTGAAAATCCACCAGTTATTGACGCCGGTACCGATGAAACTATTTGTGAAGATCAATCCAATTTCACACTCGCTTCTGCAAGTGGACCCACCTCTGGAGTTTCTTATCAATGGGAGGCACTTGGTGGTGACGGATCCTTTGACGATTCTACCTTATTAAACCCTACCTATACAGTAGGTCCAAACGATATTATCGCCACTAGTGTTACTTTTCTATTAACAGCACAAAATATAAACGGAGGTTGTTCCACGACATTGGTTCAAGATGAGGTTATTTTAACCATCGTTCCAGATATAGAAGCCTCTGTGGGAGTTGGTGGTGTGATCTGTAGTACCGATTCATTTCAAATAAATGCTACCTTCTTAAATTATAGTTCCATAAATTGGACCTCTTCAGGATCACCGGGCACCTTAAATAGTAATGCAATCGAGGATCCAATATATACGCCTTCTCCATCAGATATTGCCAATGGTTTTGTAGATCTTACGGTAACTGTATCACCTCTTAGTCCCTGTACAGCTCCTTTTACAGGTGAAATAACGGTAAATATTACGGAAGGACCAGAAATTGTCCTTACTGGAAACTATATTATTTGTGAAGATCAAACACTAGAACCCATTGCAACGGTAACAAATTATGACGAAATTACTTGGTCTACTTCGGGTGACGGTTCATTTACAGGAGGAAACACTGCAACTCCAATTTATATACCCGGTCCGTTAGATATAAACGTTACTAATGGAGCTACATTAACTATTGAAGCTTCTGGTAATGGGTCTTGTGCTCCAGTTACAGCCGAAACTTTGTTAACTATAGAAAAAAATGTTGAAGTAAATGCTGGACCAGACGGAAACATGTGTGAGGGGCCAAATCAAATACAAAATACTTCTGAAAATAATGCAGATACTATACTTTGGACTACAGGTGGTGATGGTACCTTTAGTAGCACTAACATACTAAACCCAATATACACTCCAGGGCCAAATGACTTAAACAATAACTTTGTACTTCTTACTATCTCGGGAACCTCTTCCCTACCTTGTGTTGGAACTGATACTGACGATGTATTTTTTGATATTTACCCTGAGCCAGATATTTCTGCGGGTGCAGATGAGGAAATTTGTGAGGGGCAAAATATTACTTTAACAACAGCCTCTGGTAATGTTAATACCTATGACACTATTGAATGGTCTACAGATGGAACTGGAACATTCAATGATGCTAATATTATCAATCCTGTTTATTTTCCAAGCGCATTAGATATTCAATCAGGTACAGTTAGACTCACGCTAGATGCAACTCAAGTTGAATGTGTGGATGCTACAGATTTTATGATTTTAACTATTGTAAGACAACCAACGGTAGATGCTGGTCCGGATACCACAATTTGTCAGGACGGTACGGCTACTTTATCAGCAACTGCAACAGATTTTGATACAGTTCAATGGACAAAAACCGGAGGAAGTGGAAGTCTTGTAAATGCTACCTCTTTAAATGCACAATATGTTGCTTCACCTAATGATTCAGGTCCTGTATTTCTGACCGTAACGGTGACACCAAACGATGCCAACGGCATACCGTGTGGTGGATCAGTGACAGATCAAACAACTATTTTTATAGAAATCTCACCAACAGCAGATGCTGGTCCAGACAGCGTAATTTGTGAAGGAGACAATTTTACATTTGATGCAAGTGAGACCTCTGCTACCAACTATAATGATTTTACTTGGACAACAACTGGAAACGGAACATTTACAAACCCAAGTTCGCTTGCACCAACCTACGTTCCGGGTACTACTGATATCAGCGCAGGCGAAGTAACATTAAGATTAACAGCTGCTCCTAATAGCCCTTGTGCAATTCCTGTTATTGCGGAGATGGTTATTGACCATTACAAAAGTACCTGAGGTAGATGCAGGAATTGATCTTTCATTTTGTGAAACTACTGGATCTTTTACAGTAAGTGATGCAGTGGCTGAATCATTATGACACCATAGAATGGACAACTTCTGGTACTGGAATATTTACTCCCTCTAACGATGTAGAGGTGGTAGATTATACTCCTTCATCTCAAGATATTGCAATAGGTCAGATTATTTTGACACTAACTGGAAAAAGAGATCCACTTAACTGTGGTGCAGAAACTTCGGATTCTAAAATCATTACCTTTTTAAAAGAACCTACTGCAGAGGCTGGTGACGATCAAACCATTTGTGCAAACGATACCGCTGTATTGATAGATGCTGTTGTAACAAACGAGGTACAGATCGTTTGGACTACTTCAGGAACAGGTACCTTTTCACCAAATAATCAAGTACTAAATCCTACTTATATACCAAGTACCAATGATATTTCTAACGGTACTGATATTATATTAACAATAACTGCAAGCCCAGAAGCACCCTGTGCTGAGGAAGCTCAAGATACCTTAACTTTAATTATAGATCCTTTACCTACGGTAGATTTAGGAGCTGATTTTACAATATGTGAAGATGACACGGTAACTTTTAATTTAGTTGATGGCGTAGAAGTAACCAATGCTGCAACTTTTTCTTGGGCAACCTCTGGAGATGGTACCTTTACTGCAAATAATATCTTAAATCCAGTATATATTCCAGGATCTCTAGATATACAAGGCCCTGGTCCTGTTACCCTGACACTTACGGTGTTAGGAAATAATACTTGTGATTTAAATCAGAGTGATTCGGTAGATATATCAATCCAAAAAAATGCTATTGCCGATGCTGGTAGTGATTTAGCTATTTGTGAGGATGGGATTACCATTACAGATGCAACCGCAGATCACTTTTCAACCTTAAATTGGGTCGCTTTAGACGGTACCGGTACCATAACAAATTCAACTACAATTACACCAACCTATGTGCCAAGTCCTGGAGATATTTCTCAAGGTTTCGTTACGCTTCAACTAACAGCAAGTCCAGTAAATCCTTGTTCTACAGCTGCTGTGAGTGAAAAAAGTACTAACTATCAGTTCACTTCCAGAGGTATTTGCAGGAGCCGATGCAATTATTTGTGAAGGAGAAGATTATACCATAACCGGTGCAACAGCCTCAGGATTTGATACAATTTTATGGTCTTCAGCTACAGGTGGAACCTTTATTAATGGAACCACACTAACCCCCACCTATACACCAACTGCTCAAGATATCTTTGATGGATCTGTAACACTTACGTTAACGGCTACTTCTGTGGCACCTTGTGCTGGCACTGTTATAGACGAAATGGTACTTACCATACAAAAACAGCCCGTTGTGGAAGCTGGAAGTAATCTTACTATTTGTTCAGGAGATACAGTGACTACCATTGACGCTACCGTTACAAATACAAATATAACATTGTGGTCAACACCAAATGGAACAGGAACTTTTAGTGATCCTAGTCTTGTAAATACCACTTATACGCCAAGTCAGCAAGATATTGATGATGGTTTTGTAACGCTGGTCTTAACGGCCGACCCCATTGCTCCCTGTGCAACTCCAATTACGGATTCCATAGAAATTACAATAGATCAACCTGCAGAAATAACAATTATACCAAATACAGATACCATTTGTGAGGACCAAGATTATACATTTTCTGTTGGACAAGTGACGATCTCAAATGTAGCTTTTGATACTGTTTCGTGGACTACAGATGGAGATGGAACCTTTATTGGTAACGGAACGCTAACTCCAACTTATGAACCTGGTGGTGGAGATATCATTAATACTCAAGTCACCCTTACAGGAAGCGTATTTGGAAGTACTGTCTGTACAAGTTCAAACGGTTCTGCAACTTTTACCTTAAACATTGACCCGCTACCAACTTTAGATTTATCAAACAGTCCAACGTTTACCTGTTCTGATAGTTCTATCATATTGGATGCTCAAGTAACAAATTACGATACGATTGCATGGGAAATTATAAGTGGAACCGGTAGCTTACAAAATGCAAGCACTTTAAACCCAACTTATATTCCTGCTATTGATAGTGATATTGTTATTATTGAGGCAGTAGCTAGCTCATTACTACCCTGTACAGAAACTGTTTCGGAGCAAATTACAATTCAAGTAATCAGTGCTCCAGAATTTGTTAGTTTTCCCGATGATGACATTAATTGTGATATCAATCCTTATATTATTTTAGGAATTACTACCAATACTAACGAACAGGCCTACCTTTGGGAAACTACAGGTACAGGATCCTTTTCAAACACTTCAGTCATAGAACCAGTATATACTCCCAGTGCAGCTGATGTAACAACTGGATTTGTTGACTTAACTTTAACTTTAATAGCAGATGCTAATTGTAGTCCTCAGTTAGATGCTCAAGAAACTTTTAGATTAACAATTACCCCCCAACCAACGGTTGATGCTGGTGCTGATGACTTCCTTTGTGAAGATCAATCGTATACGGTTTCAGATGCAACAGAAACAGATGGAATATCGTATTCATGGTCCAGTAATACAGGTTCAGGAATTTTTATAAATGCAGACACTCTAAACCCAACTTATACTCCAGGACCTACTGATCTTGACAATACATTTTTCATATTAACCTTAACTGTAACAGGGGATGCACCTTGTACAGAGGTGATCGATGAAAAGCAAGTTGATATAATTTTAAACCCAGTCTTAGAAGTTGGACCAGACCAAACTACCTGTGCAGATACTCCTTTTTTAATTTCTATTTTAAACGCAGAAAATTATTCTTCTTTACAATGGACTACTTCTGGAGATGGAACTTTTAGTAATCCCATTTCTGAGGATCCATCTTACACTCCAGGAAGTCTAGATTTGGATGATGGAAATGTTATACTCACCCTAACTGCAGATCCACTAGCACCTTGTACAGACGCTATCGCAGATTCCTTTGTTTTAAATTTTATCGATTTTGTTGAGGTAGAAGCGGGTCCTGATATTCAATCCTGTGAAGACGAGCCAATTGATATTTTAGGAACAGCAACCAATTATGTTTCTGTAAATTGGACTACTTCTGGAGATGGTTCTTTTTCCGACGACACTTCACTTCAAACAACTTATACCCCAGGAACAATTGATGGAATTACTACTACCGTAACTTTAACTCTGGAGGCTGTTGGAACTCCTCCATGTACAAACCAAACGGATTTTCTTACGGTTACTTTTAATGATAGACCATCTATAGATATTGGGTCAGATATTATTGCATGTGAAAATGAGGAAGTAACCTTTAACGATGTAATAGTTCAAGATTTTGACACACTACAGTGGATCACTTCTGGAAGTGGTACCTTATTAAACCCTACAACAGCAAGCCCCACCTACATTCCAGGTACCGGTGAAACAGGAATAGTTACTTTTACGCTTACCGTAAGCCCAGTAGCACCCTGTGTAGGAGACGAGATCGTACAAAAAATAATTGAATACAACGCAAGCCCTACAGTAAATGCAGGGTCGGATGCTACCCTTTGTGAAGAGAATGGGAGTTATACAATCCCTGATGCACAAGAGTCTAATACTAGCAGTATTCAATGGTCTGCTCCAGCAGGATTTGGTACTTTTGTTAATGACACTAGTTTAACCCCTACTTACACACCAGGACCAGGTGATTATGCTTTTGGTTCTGTAGAACTTGAAATTACAGGGTTTGGACTTCAAGCATGTGATCCAGTTTTTGACAGCATGGTGCTTACCCTTATTCCGAATGCGATTGTAGATGCCGGACCAGACAGCTTTATATGTGAGGGAGAAACTTTTACTATTTCCGGAGCTACTTCAGAGAATACAAATGATATCTTTTGGACAACGACAGGACTCGGAACGATTACAGGCATCAATACCTTAACACCAACTTATACGCCTGCTACAGGAGAAATAGGAACTATTCTTTTAACACTAAATAGCAATGCAATTCCTCCTTGTTTAAACGAAGAAACCTCGAGTATGTCCTTGACTATAGATGCCCAACCTATATCAGAGATCGATGAGGATGCTACTATATGTGAAGACGAAACTTATACTTTCTCAGGAACTATTTCTGGCGATCCAAGCACCACGTTTTCGTGGTCTACAACCGGGTCAGGTAATTTCGTAAACACCAATACCTTAACACCTACCTATACTCCTTCAGATGGAGACGCTACTCTTGGAGTCGTTGAGTTTAGTTTGACCGCTGTAAGCGGCGGAAGTTGTCCAGATGACGTATCAACGATGAGTTTATTTATCAATCAATTACCGGTTGTGGATGCAGGGGTAGATGTAGCTATTTGCGAGTTAGATAGCTATACCCTAAGTGATGCAACAGTAACTAATTCTTCAAGTTTGACTTGGATAAGTTCTGGTACTGGTACTTTTAGCAACCCAAATATATTAAACCCAACCTATACGCCAAGCCAAGCTGATATCGATAATGGTTCTGTCTTACTCACTTTAGAAGCAGATGCAGACAGCCCGTGTGTTGGCACTGTAAGTGATAGTTTAACCATCACTTTTATTGATCCTCCAATTGTTGATGCCGGCCCAGATACCACAATTTGTGAAGGAACTTATACCGTTATAGGAGCTTCAGCATCAAACGACTCAAGCCTTCTTTGGACCATTGTTCAAGGAACAGGAACCTTAACTAGTGAGACTACTATTGCTCCAATTTACACCACAAGCACAGGAGATGTTGGTGTTGGTCAGGTGATCTTAAAATTAACTGTTACTGGGAATGCTCCTTGTGACCTTACCGTTGAAGATGAATTAGTATTAGATATTCAAGCAGAACCAACGGTTGATGCTGGAACCGATGCTCAAGTTTGTGTAGATACTAGTTATACTTTCCTTAATGGAGCTACTTCAGAAAATACTGACTCTATCTTGTGGACACACGATGGGCTTGGTACCTTAGCAAATCCAAATAGTTTAACCCCCACCTATACTCCATCAAATGGTGAATTAGGACTCGTAACATTTATACTAACAGGGACACCATTTGCACCTTGCTCGAATGAGGTACAAGATGACTTTGTTTTAGAAATTATTGATTTTGGAACAGTGAATGCAGGTCCCGATGTTACTTTATGTGAAACCACCTACCAACTGGACGGAACAGGAACAAATATCAATACCATTAATTGGACAACAAGTGGAACGGGTACTTTTAGTAGTTCAACTATCTTAAATCCAATTTATTCGGCTTCCCCAGAGGATGTAACTGCTGGCAGTGTTGTTTTAACACTAAGTGCAGAAACGGATCCTCCTTGTTTAGGAAATATTTCTGATAGTATTATTTTAACTTTTGAAGAAACACCAATCGTAGATGCAGGCCAAGATGCTACGATTTGTGAAGGAGATTCTTACATACTTTCGGAAGCTAATACTGAGAATACGACCACTACCCTTTGGACTACCAACGGGGATGGAGTTTTTGATGATCCAACAACAGTAAACACTACGTACAATCCTGGTACAAATGACGTTCAAAACGCTACTGTAACCTTAACTTTAACGGGAGCAGGTTCTCCTTTATGTTTAGATGCGAGTGATACGATTGATTTAACAATTACAAACACACCAAGCATTACCATACCAAGTAATGTAATTTCTTGGTGTTCAGACAACTTACCTTTAATTATATCTGGAGTAAGTGCTAGTAATTTTACAACGGTAGAATGGAGCACCGACGGAACGGGTACTTTTGACAACAATAATGTTTTAAATCCTAATTATAATCCTTCTAGTCAAGATTTAATTAATGGAGTCAACCTATCAGTATCAGTTGCCAATGGAACTAATTGTCCGACGGTAAGCGAAACCATTAACGTGATTTTTGAAGAAAATGTTTCTGTATCGGCTGGTGATGACGGTATCATTTGTGAAAATGATACTTTTCAAATAACAAATGCCAATACCACTGCATTGAACTTTACGTGGTCAAGTTCTGGTGATGGAACTTTTATTAATGATACTAGTTTATCGCCAATTTATACCCCTGGACCTTCAGATATAAATTCAGGAAGTCCTATCGAAATTACCTTAACTGCAGATAATAACAATGCCTGTCCTGGAAGTACTTCAGACAGTTTGCTTTTAAATATTACTAGAGAAGCTACTTCAAACGCAGGCCCTGCTACTGATACTATTTGTGCGGGTACTGTTTATTTGTTGGATGGTATCGTAGAAAATTCCATTAGTGTGGAATGGACCACTTCTGGTGACGGAGTCTTTGGTGATGATGATAACCCCACAACAACCTATACGCCTGGAACAAATGATATTGGAAATGGTTTGGTAACCCTAAGTCTTCTGGCAGTTGGAGATGCTCCTTGTAACAATCTTGCGGAAAGTTCTATTGAATTATTTATCAACGGAGAAATTACTGTTTTTGCGGGTGCGGATGCTGCTATTTGTGAAAGTGATAATTTCTATCAGATCAGTGATGCTTCGATAACGCCTCCAGACTTTACAAGTTTAGAATGGGCTACCACAGGAACTGGATTTTTTGATGATCCAAATTCTTTAAATCCAATTTACAACCCAAGTCCTTTAGATGTAACCGCTGGTATTGTTACTTTAACATTGGATGTGACTACTGCTGGTGGTTGTGGAATTATTACTGATAGCTTACTACTAAATATTACTAAAGAAGCGACCTCAAATGCAGGACCTACAACAGATGCTATTTGTGAAGGTGATGTTTACATACTAAATGGTGTGGTAGATAATTCCATTAGCGTGGAATGGACCACTTCTGGTGACGGAGTCTTTGGTGATGATGATAACCCCAGTACAACCTATACGCCTGGAACAAATGATATTGGAAATGGTTTGGTAACCCTAAGTCTTCTGGCAGTTGGAGATGCTCCTTGTAACAATCTTGCGGAAAGTTCTATTGAATTATTTATCAACGGAGAAATTACTGTTTTTGCGGGTGCGGATGCTGCTATTTGTGAAAGTGATAATTTCTATCAGATCAGTGATGCTTCGATAACGCCTCCAGACTTTACAAGTCTAGTATGGACTACCTCAGGAACTGGGTTTTTTGATGATCCAAATTCCTTAAACCCAACATATAGCCCAAGTCCTATTGATGTGGATAACGGTTTTGTTACTTTAACGCTAGATGTAAGCACTGCTGCTGCTTGTGGTATTAATACAGACAGTTTATTATTGACCATTACTAAAGAAGCTACCTCAAATGCGGGGCCTGATACTGATTCAATTTGTGCGGGTACTATTTATCCTTTAAATGGTATCGTAGAAAATTCCATTAGCGTGGAATGGACCACTTCTGGTGACGGAGTCTTTGGTGATGATGATAACCCCAATACAACCTATACGCCTGGAACAAATGATATTGGAAATGGTTTGGTAACCCTAAGTCTTCTGGCAGTTGGAGATGCTCCTTGTAACAACCTTGCGGTAAGTTCTATTGAATTATTTATCAACGGAGAAATTACTGTTTTTGCTGGTGCGGATGCTGCTATTTGTGAAAGTGATAATTTCTATCAGATCAGTGATGCTTCGATAACGCCTCCAGACTTTACAAGTTTAGTGTGGAGTACTTCAGGAACTGGGTTTTTTGATGATCCAAATTCCTTAAACCCTATATACAACCCAAGTCCTTTAGATGCAGATACTGGTGTTGTAATTCTAACATTAGATGTTACTACCAATAATTCTTGTAGTACTACTACAGATAGCTTACTTCTAAATATTACTAAAGAAGCAACCTCAAATGCGGGTCCTGCAACTGACAATATCTGTGCCGGTGATGTTTATGCCTTAAATGGTATCGTAGAAAATTCTATTAGTGTGGAATGGACAACTTCTGGAGATGGGGTTTTTGGTGATCCGATTAGCCCAATAACAAATTATTTTCCTGGACCAAATGATATAGCAGCAAATTTTGTTAATATAAGCCTTCTAGCTGTTGGTGATGCTCCTTGTAATAATCTTGCTATAAGCTCGATTGATTTGTTTATTAATGAAGAAATTACTGTTTTTGCTGGAGCAGATGCTACCATTTGTGAAAGTGATAATTTCTATCAGATCAGTGATGCTTCGATAACGCCTCCAGACTTTACAAGTTTAGTATGGACTACCTCAGGAACCGGATTCTTTAATGACCCAAATTCCTTAAATGCAATTTATAACCCAAGTCCTTTAGACGTTAGTTCAGGTTTTGTGGTTCTTACACTTGATGTTAATACAGCTGCTGCTTGTAGTATCACTACAGACTCTTTGATATTAGAGTTTATTGAAGAAGTATCGGGAACAGGTATTATTTCTGGCTTGAATACGGTTTGTTTGAGTACAGCAAATACATACACAGTAACAGGACTGAACGATGTAGATAGCTATACTTGGTCAATAAATCCGCCAGCAAATGCGCAAATAATTTCTGGCGATGGAACTGATTCTGTAGTAGTTGAATCCTCGCTACTTGGCTTTTACGATTTAACGGTTATTCCTTCAAATATTTGTGGTCCAGGAGATCCAGTTACTTTTAATATTGAAGTTATTGAGTTTAACTTAGAGCTAATATCTGCAGTTGGAACTGACTCGCAAGTACTTTGTGAAACAGATCCTTTAGTAGCCATCGATTATGAATTTAGTGCAGGTGCTACTAGTGCAACGGTTAGTACTCTTCCAGCAGGTGTGACCTCTGCAATTGTAGGTAATGTGCTAACTATATCTGGAACTCCAACTGATAATATTACTACTACACAAATATACCCTTATACGGTCACTACAGTAGGAGGATCTTGTCCAAATACCACACTAAGCGGAACTATTACAGTCGAGCCGCAAAGTGGTTTAGATTTAACCTCAGCAGCTGGAACCGATGCGCAGATTTTATGTGAAAATACACCTATTATTGACATTACTTATGACCTAGTAGATGGTGCAACTGGTGCTACGGTAACAGGATTACCAGCAGGAGTAAGTTTGAATGTTGCCTCAGGTAGTGTAACTATATCTGGTACACCAACAGATGATATTATTATCCAGACAGTATATAACTATGATATTACTACCACAGGAAGTCCATGTAGTGGCTCCGTAACAGGAACGATAACGGTAGACCCTGACGATGATCTAGACTTAATATCAGCGGTAGGAACAGATGCGCAAGTCCTTTGTGAAACAGATCCTTTAGTAGCAATCGATTATGAATTTAGTGCAGGAGCTACCAGTGCAACTGTTAGTACTCTTCCAGCAGGTGTGACCGCTGCAATTGTAGGTAATGTGCTAACTATATCTGGAACTCCAACTGATAATATTACTACTCAAACAGTATACTCTTACACAGTTACTACCATTGGTACCTGTGCAGATACAAGCTTAAGTGGAACCATTACAGTAGATCCAGAAGGTGGGTTAGATTTAACCTCAGCAGCTGGAACCGATGCGCAAGATATTATGTGAAAATACACCTATTATTGACATTACTTATGACCTAGTAGATGGTGCTACTGGTGCTACGGTAACAGGATTACCGGCAGGTGTAAGTTTGAATGTTGCCTCAGGTATTGCAACAATTTCAGGAACTCCAACAGATGATATTATTATCCAGACAGTATATAACTATGAACTTACTACCACAGGAAGTCCATGTAGTGGCTCCGTAACAGGAACTATTACGGTAGACCCTGACGATGATTTAGACTTAACATCAGCAGTTGGAACTGACTCGCAAGTACTTTGTGAAACAGATCCTTTAGTAGCCATCGATTATGAATTTAGTGCAGGTGCTACCAGTGCAACGGTTAGTACTCTTCCAGCAGGTGTGACGGCTGCAATTGTAGGTAATGTGCTAACTATATCTGGAACTCCAACTGATGACATTACTACTCAGACGGTATATAACTATACAGTAACTACCATTGGTACCTGTGCAGATACAAGTTTAAGTGGAACCATTACGGTAAATCCTGACGATGATTTAGACTTAATATCAGCGGTAGGAACAGATGCGCAAGTCCTTTGTGAAACAGATCCTTTAGTAGCCATCGATTATGAATTTAGTGCAGGAGCTACCAGTGCAACGGTTAGTTCTCTTCCAGCAGGTGTGACCTCTGCAATTGTAGGTAATGTGCTAACTATATCTGGAACTCCAACTGATGACATTACTACTCAGACGGTATATAACTATACAGTAACTACCATTGGTACCTGTGCAGATACAAGTTTAAGTGGAACCATTACGGTAAATCCTGACGATGATTTAGACTTAATATCAGCGGTAGGAACAGATGCGCAAGTCCTTTGTGAAACAGATCCTTTAGTAGCTATTGATTATGAATTTAGTGCAGGAGCTACTAGTGCAACTGTTAGTACTCTTCCAGCAGGTGTGACCTCTGCAATTGTAGGTAATGTGCTAACTATATCTGGAACTCCAACTGATAATATTACTACTCAGACGAGTATACTCTTACACAGTTACTACCATTGGTACCTGTGCAGATACAAGTTTAAGTGGAACCATTACAGTAGATCCAGAAGGTGGGTTAGATTTAACTTCAGCAGCTGGAACCGATGCGCAAGATACTATGTGAAACAGATCCTTTAGTAGCTATCGAATATACACTTGTGGATGGTGCTACTGGTGCTACGGTAACAGGATTACCGGCAGGTGTAAGTTTGAATGTTGCCTCAGGTATTGCAACAATTTCAGGAACTCCAACAGATGATATTATTATCCAGACAGTATATAACTATGAACTTACTACCACAGGAAGTCCATGTAGTGGCTCCGTAACAGGAACTATTACGGTAGACCCTGACGATGATTTAGACTTAACATCAGCAGTTGGAACAGACTCGCAAGTACTTTGTGAAACAGATCCTTTAGTAGCCATCGATTATGAATTTAGTGCAGGTGCTACCAGTGCAACGGTTAGTACTCTTCCAGCAGGTGTAACGGCTGCAATTGTAGGTAATGTGCTAACCATATCTGGAACTCCAACTGATAATATTACTACTCAAACAGTATACTCTTACACAGTAACTACCATTGGAACCTGTGCAGATACAAGTTTAAGTGGAACCATTACGGTGAATCCTGACGATGATTTAGACTTAATATCAGCGGTAGGAACAGATGCGCAAGTACTTTGTGAAACAGATCCTTTAGTAGCTATCGATTATGAATTTAGTGCAGGAGCTACCAGTGCAACAGTTTCGTACTCTTCCAGCAGGTGTGACCTCTGCAATTGTAGGTAATGTGCTAACTATATCTGGAACTCCAACTGATGACATTACTACTCAGACGGTATATAATTATACAGTAACTACCATTGGTACCTGTGCAGATACAAGTTTAAGTGGAACCATTACGGTAAATCCTGACGATGATTTAGACTTAATATCAGCGGTAGGAACAGACTCGCAAGTCCTTTGTGAAACAGATCCTTTAGTAGCTATTGTTTATGAATTCAGTGCAGGTGCTACCAGTGCGACAGTTTCCGGGCTACCATTAGGAGTGACCTCTTTAATTGTAGGTAATGAACTAACTATATCTGGAACTCCAACTGATGACATTACTACTCAGACGGTATATAATTACACAGTAACTACCATTGGTACCTGTGCAGATACAAGTTTAAGTGGAACCATAACCGTAGATCCAGAAGGTCGCTTAAATTTAATTTCACCAGCTGGAACCGATGCGCAAATACTATGTGAAAACACTCCTATAGCACTAATAGAATATCAATTATTAGATGGAGCAACAGGTGCTACAGTAACAGGATTACCTGCAGGAATAGGATTTAATGTTCTCAACGGTATTGTAACCATTTCAGGAACGCCTATAGTAAACATAACTACTTCAACGGTATATAGCTATACAATAGCTACTTCAGGCAGTCCTTGTAGTGGTACTACAACAGGAACCATCACTATTGATCCAGACGATGACTTGTCTTTAATCTCAGCAGTAGGAACTGATTCGCAAGTACTTTGTGAAGGGGATCCTATTAATAGTATTATTTATCAGTTTAGTGCAGGTGCTACCAGTGCAAATATTACTGGATTACCATTAGGTGTTACTTTCACGATAATTGGGGATTTAGTGACCATATCTGGAACTCCAACAGATGATATCACTACAACACAGGTATACCCTTACACAATTACTACTATTGGTGCTTGTACCAATACAAGTTTAAGTGGAACCATTACTGTAGACGCAGAAGGTGGGTTAGTATTAACTTCTCCTACTGGAACTGATTCGCAAATTCTATGTGAGGACAGTCCTATTACACAAATAGAATATCAACTATTAGATGGAGCAACAGGTGCTATCGCATCTGGATTACCAACTGGATTAAGTTTCAGTGTTGTTTCTAATATCGTGACCATATCTGGAACTCCTACAGTGGATATTACGGTAACAACTGTTTATAACTATTCCGTAACTACCACAGGAAGTTGTTCTAATTCAAGCTTACTTGGAACGATTACGTTGGAACCAAATGATGATTTAGAATTAATATCAGTAATAGGAACTGATTCTCAAGTGCTTTGTGAAACAGAACCTTTATCGAATATTATTTATGAATTTAGTGGTGGAGCTACCAGTGCAACAGTTACGGGCCTACCGGCAGGGATTACTTTTGTGATAGCTGGAAATCAGCTAATTATATCGGGAACTCCAACTGACAATATTACAAACATTCAGGTATACCCATATACAATTTCTACTTTAGGAGGTACCTGTCAAGATACCAACTTAAATGGAAGCATTACGGTGAATCCAGAAGGTGGTTTAGTATTGACCTCTCCTATTGGTAGCGATGCGCAAGTAGTTTGTGAAAATTCTGATATTCTTGATATTACCTATCAGCTAGTAGACGGCGCAACAGGTGCTACCGTAACAGGATTACCGGCAGGTATAAGCTTTAGTTTTGTATCAGATATTATTACAATGTCAGGATTTCCTACAGTAAATATTACTTCAACGACCGTTTACAACTATACCATAACTACTACAGGAACATCTTGTAGTGGCACTACAACTGGAACTATTACAGTAGATCCAGATGATGATTTAGCATTAATATCACCTGTAGGAAGCGAATCGCAGGTGCTTTGTGAAACAGAACCATTAATAGATATTGTGTATGAGTTTAGTGCAGGTGCAACTAGTGCTACAGTTTCGGGGTTACCAACAGGAGTAAATTTTGTGGTAGCTGCTAATCAGGTAACCATATTTGGTACACCAACAGCAAATATTACAACTACCCAAGTATACCCATATACCGTGACTACGCTTGGGGGTACTTGTCAAGATACAAGCTTAGATGGAACGATTACGGTCAATCCAGAGGGTATAATCACATTAACCTCTCCTATTGGTACCGATGCCCAAGTACTATGTGAAACTGAACCAATAACAGCTATCACCTATCAACTATTTGATGGTGCAACCGATGCAACGGCAACGGGATTACCAACAGGAGTAAGTTTCAGTGTTGATTTAGATATCGTAACGATATCGGGAACTCCAACTGATGATATTACATCAACAATTGTTTATGATTATACCATAACTACTACGGGTGGATGTTCTAACACGAGTTTAAATGGAACAATTACTGTAAATCCAGATGATGATTTAGCCATAGTATCGATTCCGGGAACAGATGAACAAATACTTTGTGAAACAGAACCCTTGGTAGCTATTGTTTATGAATTTAGTGGCGGTGCTACCAGTGCAGCGGTTACAGGCCTACCGGCAGGTGTTACTTTTGTGGTAGTTGGTAATGAGCTTACTATATCTGGAACGCCGACAGGTCCGATTCCTACTCAGACAATTTTTGATTATACCGTTACCACTATAGGTACATGTTCAGCTGCAAGTTTGGATGGAACGATTACCGTAAACCCAGAAGGTGGTTTAGTATTGACCTCTCCTATTGGAAGTGATGCGCAGGTATTGTGTGAAAACACAACTATCTTAGATATTACCTATCAATTAGAAGGTGATGCTACAAATGCTACAGTAACAGGATTGCCTGCTGGAGTAAGTTTTAGTGTTCTATCTGGAATCGTAACGATATCAGGAACGCCATCGGTGGATATTACATCAACAACTGTTTATGATTATACCATAACTACGACGGGAAGTCCTTGTAGTGGTGATACTACTGGAACGATTACCTTAGATCCAGATGATGATTTAGCCATAGTATCGATCGCGGGAACAGATGCACAAATACTTTGTGAAACAGAACCCTTAGTAGCTATTGTTTATGAGTTTAGCGCAGGTGCTACCAGTGCAACAGTTGCAGGCCTACCAGCAGGTGTTACTTTTGTGATAGCTGGTAACGAGCTTACTATATCAGGAACGCCAACAGGTCCGATTCCTACTCAAACAACATTTAACTATACAGTGACTACACAGGGAGGAAATTGTTCAGTTGCAAGTTTGGATGGAACGATTACCGTAAACCCAGAAGGTGGTTTAGTATTGACCTCTCCTATTGGAAGTGATGCGCAGGTATTGTGTGAAAACACAACTATCTTAGATATTACCTATCAGTTAGAAGGTGATGCTACAAATGCTACAGTAACAGGATTGCCTGCTGGAGTAAGTTTTAGTGTTCTATCTGGAATCGTAACGATATCAGGAACGCCATCGGTGGATATTACGTCAACAACCGTTTATGATTATACCATAACTACGACGGGAAGTCCTTGTAGTGGTGATACTACTGGAACGATTACCTTAGATCCAGATGATGATTTGGACTTAATATCAACAGCAGGGAACAGATGCACAAATACTTTGTGAAACAGAACCCTTAGTAGCTATTGTTTATGAGTTTAGCGCAGGTGCTACCAGTGCAACAGTTACAGGCCTACCAGCAGGAGTTACTTTTGTGATAGCTGGTAACGAGCTTACTATATCTGGAACGCCGACAGGTCCGATTCCTACTCAAACAACATTTAACTATACAGTGACTACACAGGGAGGAAATTGTTCAGCTGCAAGTTTGGATGGAACGATTACCGTAAACCCAGAAGGTGGTTTAGTATTGACCTCTCCTACTGGAAGTGATGCGCAGGTATTGTGTGAAAACACTCCTATCTTAGATATTACCTATCAGTTAGAAGGTGATGCTACAAATGCTACAGTAACAGGATTGCCTGCTGGAGTAAGTTTTAGTTTAGTTGCAAATATCATTACGATTTCAGGAACTCCAACAGATAACATTACAACAACAACTGTATTTAACTACACGATAACTACCACTGGAGAATCTTGTTCTGGTACTACAACTGGAACGATTACCTTAGATCCAGATGATGATTTGGACTTAATATCAACAGCAGGAACTGATGCAGCAAATACTTTGTGAAACAGAACCCTTAGTAGCTATTGTTTATGAATTTAGTGGTGGAGCCAGTAGCGCAACAGTTACAGGCCTACCGAGCAGGAGTTACTTTTGTGATAGCTGGTAATCGAGCTAACTATATCTGGAACACCGACAGATCCGCTTACTACTCAAACAACTTTTAACTTATACAGTGACTACACTAGGCGGTACTTGTCTAGATTCAAGCCTAAATGGAACGATTACCGTAAACCCAGAAGCTGATTTACAATTAACTCCTGGAAGTGATGATGCTCAGGTCTTATGTGAAAACACTGCGATCTTAGATATTACCTATCAACTATTAGATGGAGCGACAGGTGCCACTGTAACAGGATTACCAGCAGGTATCAGTTTCAGTGTAGTTTCAGGAATCGCAACGATTTCAGGAACTCCTACAGATAATATTACTACAACAACTATATATGGTTATACGATAACTACCACTGGAAGCTGTTTAAATACAAGTTTAAGTGGAACGATTACCTTAAATCCAGACGATGAATTGAACATAACATCTGCAGTAGGAACTGATGCCCAAATACTTTGTGAAACAGAACCATTAGTGGATATTGTTTATGAGTTTAGTGGTGGAGCTAGTAGTGCAACAGTTACAGGCCTTCCGGCAGGGGTTAATTTTGTGGTAGCTGGTAACGAGCTAACCATATCAGGAACGCCAACAGCTCCGATTAGCACACCACAGGTTTATCCTTACACGGTGACTACCCAAGGTGGTATTTGTGCAGCTGTGATTTTAAATGGAACTATTACCGTTGATCCTGAAGCTGGAGTATCTCTAGGTATTGGTAGTGATGATGCACAAGTTATTTGTGAAAACACTCCAATATTACCAATTGATTATCAATTATTTGATGGAGCAACAGATGCTATCGTAACTGGATTACCAGCGGGTGTAAGTTATAGTGTAGCTCTAGGAATTGTAACGATTTCAGGAACTCCAACGGTAGATATTACCGCAACAACTATATTTAGTTATACCGTAACTACTGCAGGGAGTCCATGTAATAGCTCGACAACAGGAACGATTACCATAGATCCAGACGATGATCTAGAATTAATATCGCCAGTCGATACGGATTCACAAGTACTTTGTGAAGGTGAACCGATAAACGATATCATATATCAATTTAGCGGGGGTGCTATTAGTGCAGTGGTTACAGGTCTACCAGCAGGAGTTACTTTTGTGATAGTTGGTAATGAGCTTACTATATCAGGAACACCAACTGATCCGATTAATACTACACAGGTATATCCTTATACGGTAACTACCTCAGGGACATGTCTAAATGCAACTCTAAACGGTACGATAACCGTTGATCCCGAAGCTGGTTTATTATTAAATACTCCAATTGGTACCGATGCACAAGTAGTTTGTGAAAACACTCCAATTCAACTGATCCAATATCAATTATTAGATGGGGCCTCAGGAGCTACGGTAACAGGCTTACCAACGGGAGTTACTTTTACTGTAACAGGAGGTGGAACCCAGGTAGAAATATCAGGAACTCCAACGGCTGACATCACTGCGCAAACAGTATATAACTATACGGTAACTTCGACTGGAAGCCCTTGTAACAGTTCAACAACAGGAACAATTACTGTAGATCCAGAGGGTGATTTAGAATTAGTGTCCGCAGAAGATACCGATGCGCAAGTGCTTTGCGAGGGGGAACCTTTAAACGATATCATATATCAATTTAGCGGAGGAGCTAGTGGTGCCACTGTAACTGGATTACCACCTGGAGTTAATTTTACGATAGTTGGAAGTCAAGTTGTTATAACTGGTACTCCTAACGGTCCATTTGTAAGTACTACTATATTTAACTATACGGTCTCTGCAGACGGTGGTAATTGTTCTCCACCAACACCATTAAATGGAACTATCACGGTAGGACCTTCAATTGAGATTTTACTTAATCCTGGAGGAGGTTCAGATATTCAAGAAGTTTGTGAAGGAGAACCAATTCAGGATATTATTTACGATCTTAGTAACACTCCTATTGCAATTTCTGTAGAGGGCCTTCCGTTAGGAATTTTCTATACTTTTAATGGAACTCAATTAATTATTTCTGGATTTCCAACTGATGATATTTCATCGCAACAAAATTTCACTTACACTATCGAAACAATTGGTCAAGATTGTGATAATTCTGTAACTGGAGAAATTACAGTTAACCCAGATGATGAAATTGTGTTAACATCAGCTGTTGGATCGGATAATCAAATTGTTTGTGAGAATTTAGAAATCGATGATATAGTTTATGAACTGCAAGGTGGCAGTCTCGGAGCAACTGTAACTGGATTACCAACTGGTGTTTCTTACAATTTGGACGATACAACTGGGGTTTTATTATTAACAATTTCTGGGATTCCTACCATTGATCTTGGTATAAACACTTATGTCATTACCACATTTGGTTTATGTAGTGCTATCGAAATAACAGGTACTATAGAGGTCTTACCAGCTATTACAATAACTCATGATCCAGTATCTGGACCTACCTCTCAAGTGCTATGCCAAAATACCGAAATTGATCCTGAGATAGTTTTCTCTATTGAAAATGCATTGAACGTTAATGTTACTGGTTTACCTAACGGTTGTAACTATAGTATCGTTACTGATCCTGCTACTGGAACTATTGACCTTACCATATTTGGAAGTCCAACGCAATTGGGAGTTTTCGATTATCTTATTGAAACATCAGGGCTTTTATGTGACTCAGAATTTTCAGGAACGCTAGAAATACTCGAAAATAGTGATTTAGTTCAGACCTCTGATGCAGGAACAGAATTTCAAACTCTATGTGAAGGAGAAGCTATAGAGTCAATAATTTACGAGTTCTCAGGTGCAGCCGACTCAGTTAACGTGGTTAACCTCCCAACTGGTGTTGATTTTAGTGTTGTTGGTAATCAAATTACAATTAGCGGTACTCCAACAGATGACATAACAACCACACAAACATATAATTATACTGTTTCAGCATTGGGAGGTGATTGTTCAAATCCATCACTTTCAGGAACCATTACTGTTAATCCTCAAGGAATTCTTGAATTAATTTCTGCCTCAGGTACTGAAAATCAAGTTATATGCGAGTCTACACCTATTGTGGATATTGAATATGAATTACAAAGCGGAGCTACAGGGGTTGATATATCTGGTCTTCCATCTGGTTTAAATACGAACCTAAATCCGGCAACTGGAATCTTAGTAATATTTGGTACACCAGACGTAAATATATTTACACAAACTGTTTATCCATTCGTCATAAGTACAACTGGTAGTTTATGTAATACAGATATCTCAGGTTCTATAACTATTGATCCAAACAGTGATTTAATACAAACATCTGATCTTGGAACAGAATCTCAGATACTTTGTGAAGGAGATCCACTGGTTAATATTGTTTATGAATTCAGTGCTGGTGCTACTGGTGCTAATGTATTCGATTTGCCACCAGGTGTTAATTTTGTAATTAACGGAACTCAAATTACCATCAACGGAACACCATCTGGGCCATTTACGGAAACTACTTTGTTTACCTATAGTGTTGAGACTTTAGGATCAGTTTGTGATGAATCAATATTAACTGGAACAATAACTGTTGGTCCATCAATTAATATAACATTAGAGCCTACAGGAGGACCAGACAATCAGGAATTGTGTGAAGCTGATGCATTAAATCCACTTCAACCAATTGTCTATAATTTTAGTGAAACACCAGTGTCACTATCTGTGAACGGATTGCCATTAGGTATCTCTTATGCTTTTGATACTGTATTAAATCAATTAATAATATCAGGATTTCCAACTGAAAATATCTCAGTTACTACAAATTATATTTACACAATTACCACTATTGGTCAAGTTTGTGAAAACTCAGTATCTGGCGAAATAACAGTTAATCCAGCTGATGAGATTTCATTATTATCCGATATAGGAACCAATGATCAAATAGTTTGTGATAATTCTGAAATCATTAACATCGTATACATATTAGAAGGGGGTAGTATTGGAGCCACTGTAACTGGTCTTCCTACTGGAGTTTCCTATAATACAGATGATTCTTCCGGATCATTATTACTTACAATATCTGGTACAGTGGTTGGACTCGGTATCTATAATTATCAAATTACTACTTTTGGCTTATGTGAAAATACCGCACTAATTGAGTTAGGAACTATAGAAGTTATCGATTCTGGTGATACTATAGTGCCGGTAAATCCGCAAGCAACCAATCAAAGTTTGTGTTTAAATAATGAAATTGATCCGATAGTTTTTACTATTTCAGATGCTTTATTTGCTGATGTTAGTGGGCTTCCAAATGGTTGTACTTATACAAATGAAATTGATCCTACAACAGGAGATATCATTCTTGAAATTATAGGTGCTCCTTTAGTTGTAGGAACCTTTAATTATATAGTTGAATCATCCTTTGGCAATTGTAATTCTCAATTTCAGGGAATAATTGATGTGATAGACGGACCTTATTTTGACTTACTTTCTGATCCTTCAACAGAATTTCAAGAGGTTTGTGAAAATTCACCTATAGATATTATTTCTTATCAATTAATAGGAAACTATGACAACTTTACTTCGATTGGACTGACAGACGGATTAGAGGCTTCCTTTGATCCAATAACAGGAATCATTACTATCTCTGGTCAATATAATGGTACTGCGTTAACAAGTGCACTTGTAATCCAGTATATTTTATATGCATCCAGTCCTAACGATTGTCTAGCAGCATTAGAAGGAGAGATTATTATTTATCCAGCTGTAGCGATAGCTGATTCAATAATTGTGACGCAAATCTCACCAGATCCAGGACCAGGTGACCCTCCTTTACTAAACTCAGAAATAAAACCGGTTTATTGTTATGGTTCTGCTAATGGAGCAGTTAATTTAGTTTTGTCAGCAGGAAGTATAAGTGGTGTTTACACCTACAGCTGGTCTGGACCTAACTCTTTTTCAAGTATCAATCAGGATATTGAAAATTTACTACCAGGAACCTATATTGTTGAAATAACAGATGTAACTAATGATCAAGGATGTGGTGTTACTACAGAGTCATTTGAAGTAACTGAATCTGATGAAATTATTGTTGATATAGTAGATATCATACTTCCAAGTTGTGATTCTGGAATAAATGATGGGGAAATTCAATTACAAATTACGGGTGGCGATGTCAACTTAATTGATCAAATTGAATGGTATACCTTGGATGGTAGTCAAAACTGTTTTAATTATTCAATCTCACCAATAGATCTAGATTTTGATGGAATACCTGATTATGGTGATTCTGATTTAGATGGTGATGGAACAACTGACCCTGGTTTGATTGATGCTGACAATGATGGTATAATTGATTCTGCAGATCCTGATTTAGGTTCGGGAATTGACAATAATAATGATGGTATTGATGATGATTATTTTATTACCACCTTACAATATTTTAATTGTGATTCAAATATTTTTGAGACAATTGATATATATAATTCAAGTTTTATTGGTACTGAAATTATTATCTGTGCAGGTTTAAATACACTAATTCTAGGAGACCCAACCCTATTAAACGTTGAAGGGGGTATTAATTCTTGTAACGCAGGTTCTTGGGAACTTTTACCTCAGTACTCAGGATTATCAACAATATTTAATTTAGCCCCAGGAATTTATAAAGTAGAAATAAATAATAATGACTTGGATGGCAATGTACTCTGCTCTAAAGAAGAAATATTTCAAATCAATAGAGATTCAATTAGCTACGATAATTTAGCAGTCGATTTTGAATTATGTGAATTAACTTCTGGATATTTGACCATTGATGTTTATTCTAATGATTCTGAATTATTCTTTTATTACGATAATCAAATAATAGATCCAGGAAACATAGAAATTATAAATAGTTTCCCAGATTTTAATACTTATGAAATATTTATTTCTAATCCTTTAACAGAAGCGCCTCTAGAAATTATTAATGAATTTGGATGTGGTGTAATTGTGGATGAAGAAGAAACCAACTGGTTTGTTCCGGTTCCAGAAATTCAATTTTCAAATCCTGAATATGATCAGTTTGGATCAATTTCAATAGGTTCCTCAATAATTTTCGAATCTACATTTACTACTGGAATTGAAACTTTTATGTGGAATTTTGGAGATGGAACACCGCTAGAGTTTGGTCCAGTAGTAACCCATGCATTTAATCTAGATGGAATTTACATAGTTACTTTAGATATCTATAGTAGTGCTGGATGTACTGCTTCAGTAACTCAGGAAATAAGAATAGGTAAAGGGTATACGATAATGTTACCAAATGTTTTTACTCCAAATTCAGATAATTTTAATGACCTTTTTAGACCTTTATTTACAGGTGGAATTCTTGAAATCGATTTCCAAATATTTGATCCCGATGGACATCAAATATATTATGAAAATTCAGTTACCGACTTAATTTCAAATGATTTGATTATTAATGGTTGGGATGGTGAAAATGCAAAATCAACAACTCCCTATTTTATCTATAAAGTTAAAGCTAAGTTATTAACTGGTGAGGAAGTTATAAAAACAGGATTATTTAAAATTTTAAGATAGTTATGAAAAAATTTATAATCAAAATATTATTATTTTTTGTACCATTAGGTTCAATTTTTAGTCAGGGCTTTTTAATTAACGAAGCAAATAATATGCAGTTAATTAATCCAAGTTATAATGGGTTTAATTTTGAATCTAAGGCAGGTGTGATTTATAATACAATTAGTTACGATGGCATTAGAAATATTGATACAAAATATGCCTTTGCAGCGTATGGTCTAGAGAAGTTAAAATTTTCAATAGGTGTAGATTTTGTTTCACATAACGTAAAGGAATTCGGTTATTTAGAAAACCAATTAAACCTTTCATATACCTATAAAATTGATGTAGGAAGAGATCTTTATTTCTTACCTTCAATATACCTTGGTATTTTTGACCGAAAAGTTGATGCCTCAAATTATATTTTTGAAGATCAGCTAGTGATTTCAGAAGGGGTAATTCTTCCTACTTCAAACGACCCATTGATAACAACCCCTCAAACTAATAACAGTTTTGATGCGGGGATTGGAGGACTTTTATATAATGAATCATTCCTAGTAGGATTGAGTGCAAAACATATCAATCAAGCTGAAATAAGTTTTGATACTGAGGCCAATGAAAAAAGAGATTTTTCTATATCGATTCAAGGGGCTTATGAAGCAGAACTTGACCCATACAATAGGTCATCATTACCAAAAGATTCATATCTTTTTGCCTACGCATCTGTAACTAAAATTGGTGATATCTTAAAATTGTATTCATCTCAAGAAGTTCAGTTTGCTAGTTTTAGAGGTGGTATACATCAAAAATTAACAAAATTAGAAGATTTTTCATTAGTTAATTTTGGTTTAAATTTTGGAATCGAGGCTGGCAATATAAATTTTAATACTGCTTATAGTTTTTCTATAAAAAACGATATTAGATATTCTCCTTCTATTTTCGAAGTTTCAATACAATTTAATTTTGAACCGTGGCTTTCAAGAAATAGAGGAGACTATAAAAGATTAAGAACATTTAATTTTTAAGACAGGAAAATTATATAATCGTTAATGACCTTTTGAGTAACATATTTTATTGATTAGACTGAATGACTATTTTCATATAAAATAGCTTTCATTTGTTTTTGTAAAACTTCTGCTTCGCAGGCAGCAGCTTCGGCAAAGTCTAATTGATTAGAGGCATAAATAATGCCCCTTGAGGAATTAATAAGCAAACCTACATCTTCATTCATTCCATATTTGCAAACATTCTGCAAATTACCTCCCTGTGCTCCTACTCCAGGAACTAATAGGAAACTATTTGGGACAATCTTTCTTATTTCTTTAAAATATTCAGCTTTTGTGGCACCAACCACATACATTAATTGATCACTATACTCCCAAGATTTTGAAGTTTTTAAAACCTGTTTATACAATTCTTCATTATCAATTATTTGAGTTTGAAAATCGAATGCTCCTTTATTTGATGTTAAGGCTAATAATATAGTATGCTTTTCTTTAAAAGATAAAAATGGCTCTACAGAATCTTTACCCATGTAAGGAGCAACCGTAACGGCATCGAAGCCTAAATCCTCTAGAAATGCTTTAGCATACATCGCAGATGTATTACCAATATCTCCACGTTTTGCATCAGCGATGGTAAATATTTCTGGATGATTAATATTTAAATAATCAATCGTCTTTTTTAAAGCCTTCCATCCTTTAATTCCATAAGCTTCATAAAATGCCGTATTTGGTTTATAAGCAACCACTAAATGATTAGTGGCATCAATTATTGCTTTATTAAAAGCAAAAATTGGGTCTTCCACTTCTAATAAATGTTTTGGAATTTTATTTAAATCCACGTCCAAACCAATACAAAGGAAAGAATCCTTTTTTCGAATTTCGGAAATTAGAAAGTCATTTGTCATTACTTATGATTAAAAAGTTTCTCCTGATTCTTTTAGCTTTTCGGTATTGTTCACCAACTGCAATTCATCAATTATTTTTTGAATATCACCATTTATAATATTACTTAAATCGTATAATGTTAGATTAATCCTATGATCAGTAACTCTACCTTGAGAATAATTATAAGTTCTAATTTTAGCACTACGATCTCCACTTGTTACCATAGAACCTCTTTTTAAAGCATCTTCTGCTTGTTTTTTAGCCAACTCGAGGTCATACAATCTAGAACGAAGTACTTTAAAAGCTTTCTCTTTATTTTTATGTTGAGATTTTTGATCTTGACATTGCGCTACTAATCCAGTTGGAACATGTGTTAAACGAACTGCTGAATAGGTAGTGTTTACCGATTGACCACCAGGTCCAGAAGAACAGAAATAATCAACTCTTACATCTTTCATTTCTATTTGCACATCAAATTCTTCGGCTTCAGGGAACACCATAACAGTTGCTGCACTTGTGTGTACTCTACCCTGCGTTTCAGTTTGCGGAACTCTTTGAACACGATGCACTCCAGCTTCAAACTTTAAAACACCATATACATCATCTCCATTAATTTCAAGCTGTATTTCTTTAAAACCACCACTTGTACCTTCACTAAAATCTACTACGCTCGTTTTCCAACCTCTACCTTCACAATACTTTGTATACATTCTAAAAAGATCACCTGCAAAAATACTAGCTTCATCTCCACCAGTGCCAGCTCTGATCTCCATTACTGCATTTTTAGCATCTTCCGGATCCTTAGGTATCAATAAAAATTTTATTTCTTCTTCTAATTGAGGGATTCTATTTTTGGCATCGTCCATCTCCATTTTTGCCATTTCAATCATTTCGGCATCACTACCGTCAGAAATAATTTCTTCAGCTTCATTAATATTATTGGTTAACGTAACATATTCTTCACGCTTATCCATTAATAATCTTAAATCTTTATATTCTTTATTTAATTGAATATACCGTGGTTGGTCAGTAATTATATTTGGTTGAATAATTAAATCACTTACCTCATCAAAGCGCTGTTTTACTATTTGAAGTTTTTCTAACATAAAATTTTATTGTCTTACAAATTTACAATCTTTCTAATAACTTAAGTAAATAGAATAGAAAAAAACTATGCTCTTCCTTCTAGAAGATGTCAGTTAATAAAGGAACTCTCCAAATTCACTTTTAATAGTCAATTTTTTTGTTTCAGAAGCTTCTATCCTTCCAACAATCTTTGCATCTACATTAAATGACTTAGAAATACCTATGATATCATCTGCTATTTCTTGAGGAACATACAATTCCATGCGATGTCCCATATTAAATACTTGGTACATTTCTTTCCAATCTGTCTTACTTTCCGCTTGAATTAATTTAAATAAAGGAGGAACTCCAAATAAATTATCTTTTATAATATGAAGGTTTTTTACAAAATGAAGAATCTTAGTTTGAGCCCCACCACTACAATGAACCATACCATGAATTTCTTTATTGGTATATTTTGAAAGGATACTTTTAATAATAGGAGCATAAGTCCGCGTAGGTGATAAAACCAATTTTCCTGCATTCAAATTAGTGTTATCAACTGAATCTGTTAATTTTTTAGACCCTGAATACACCAAGTCTTCTGGCACTTCTTGATCAAAACTTTCAGGATATTTAGTAGCTAAATATTTTTCAAAAACATCATGACGAGCAGAAGTAAGACCGTTACTTCCCATACCACCATTGTATTCTGTTTCATAAGAAGCTTGACCAAATGACTCCAATCCAACGATTACATCTCCAGCTTTAATAGTTGAATTATCAATAACATCGGTTCGTTTCATTCGAGCAGTTACCGTAGAATCAACGATGATAGTTCTTACCAAATCTCCAACATCTGCAGTTTCTCCTCCTGTAGAATGAATAGTTACTCCAAATTGTTTTAAGTCTTTTAATAATTCTTCAGATCCATTTATTATAGCAGAAATAACTTCACCTGGAATTTTATTTTTATTCCGGCCTATGGTTGAAGAAAGCATAATATTATCTGTTGCACCCACACATAATAAATCATCAATATTCATAATTAAAGCGTCTTGTGCAATACCTTTCCAAACAGATAGATCTCCTGTTTCCTTCCAATACATATAAGCTAAGGAAGATTTTGTTCCTGCACCATCTGCGTGCATCACTAAACAATAATCTTTATCACCTGTTAAATAATCAGGTACGATTTTACAAAATGCTTGAGGAAACAATCCTTTATCGATACTTTTAATAGCATTGTGTACATCCTCTTTTGATGCAGAAACGCCTCTTTGCGCATATCTCTTTGAAATTTCTTGGTCCATAATATCTAAATATTATTACAAAAATAGTTAAAAAAAAGTCGCTTAATAATGATTAAGCGACTTATATAAATTCTTATTAAAGTTTATTTTAACATGATCATTTCTCGATACTTAGATAATGGCCAAAGTTCATCATCTACTAATAATTCTAATTTATCACAATGATATCTTATTTCATCAAAATAAGGTTTAACCTTATTACAATAAGCTTTTGCACAGAGTTCAGTGGAATTAATTTTATTAGCTTTTTTTCGTTCTTCAATCATATCAGTTATTCCCATATTGATTTTCTCGATATGCTCAGAAATTTTTTCAATCAACTTTAATTGCTCTACTGATAATCTTTTAAAGTCGTTACCATAAATATCTTTTAGGCCTTGAACATTTTTAATTAAAATATTTTGATATTTAATTGCTGTGGGAATGATATGATTCCTAGCTATATCTCCAAGTACTCTTCCTTCTATTTGAATACGCATGGAATACTCTTCTACTTTTATTTCATAACGAGCTTCAATCTCTACTCTGCTCATAATATTAAGTTCTTCATATAGAGCAATTGTTTTTTCGGCTATTTTTGCTTTTAATGCTTCTGGAGTACTTCTATGATTACTAAGTCCTCTTTTTTTCGCTTCTATTTCCCAAGCTTTTCCATAGCCATCTCCTTCAAATCTGATACGCTTAGAAGCTTTAACATACTCTCTAAGCACATTAAAAATAGCATCGTCTTTTTTCATTTTCTTTTCTTCAATAAGAAGATCCACGCTTTTCTTAAATTCAATTAATTGTTTTGCAACAATAGAATTTAATACGGTCATTGGAGTCGCACAATTCGCAGTTGAACCAACAGCTCTAAACTCAAATTTATTACCCGTAAAGGCAAATGGGGATGTTCTATTGCGATCTGTATTGTCTAATAATATTTCAGGAATTTTTCCTACTACATTTAATTTAAGATCTGTCTTTTCTTCTGGAGATAATTTACCAGTAGTAACTTTCTCTAATTCATCTAATGCTTTTGTAAGCTGAGTTCCAATAAATACAGAAATAATAGCTGGTGGTGCTTCATTAGCTCCTAAACGATGATCATTATTGGCACTTGCAATAGAAGAACGCATTAACTCTTCATAATCATTTACAGCCTTAATCGTATTTATGAAATAGGTTAGGAACTGAAGGTTGCGTTTTGGAGTTTTTCCAGGACTTAATAAATTAACCCCAGTATTGGTACTTAATGACCAATTATTATGTTTTCCACTTCCGTTGATTCCTTTAAATGGTTTTTCATGAAATAACACTTTAAAATGATGTCTTTCTGCAACTTTTTCCATAATATCCATTAATAAGGAATTATGATCTACTGCAAGATTGGCTTCTTCAAAAATTGGAGCTAATTCAAATTGATTTGGAGCAACTTCATTATGGCGTGTCTTAACAGGAATACCTAATAACATACATTCTGTTTCTAAGTCACGCATATAATCTAATGCTCTCGTTGGAATAGACCCGAAGTAGTGATCATCTAATTGTTGCCCTTTTGCAACTTCATGACCTAACAAGGTTCTACCTGTTAAAGTGATATCTGGTCTAGAAGATGCCATGGCCTTGTCTATAAGAAAATATTCTTGTTCCCAACCTAAGGTTGCTATCGTTTTGGTAACATTTTTATCAAAATACTTGGCTACTTTTGTTGCAGCAGAATCCAATACCTGTAATGACCTTAACAATGGTGTTTTGTTATCTAGCGCTTCTCCAGTATAGGAAACAAAAACTGTTGGTATACAAAGCGTAGTACCGTATATAAAAGCAGGTGAAGTTGGATCCCAAGCTGTATAACCTCTTGCTTCAAAAGTATTTCTAATTCCACCATTTGGAAAACTAGATGCATCAGGTTCTTGTTGGACTAATTGTCCACCTCCAAATTTTTCAATTGCTTGACCGTCTTCTGTAGTTTCAAAAAATGCATCATGCTTTTCCGCAGTAGAACCTGTTAAAGGCTGAAACCAATGGGTATAATGTGTTGCTCCTTTTGTAATTGCCCATTCTTTCATACCTGTAGAAATATGATCGGCAATATTTCTATTAATTTTTGAACCGTTAACCGTGGCATCAATAACACTATTATAAGAATCTTTTGATAAAAACTGACGCATTGCCAACTCATTAAAAACGTTTTTTCCAAAAATTGCAGATCGCCTTGCTGGTTCTTCTACTGGAATAGGTTTTCTATTTAATGTTTCATTGACTGCTCTAAATCTAAGGGTGGACATATTAATGTAATTTTAATTAATGTTATTAAAAGTACAAAAATAGCTTTTTTAACCAAAGACCCCCTATTTTTTATTGTTTTTTTGTAAAAAATGTAGAATTATAAAAAACAACCCCTGTTTTATTGTTACAAAACAAAAAATACACTTAAAATATTTTTTTATCAATCGAAACTTAGGAAGATTAAGCCCATAAAAATGGCATATCCTACAAATAAAATAATTCCTTTATACCTGCTTAGTATAAATCGTTTAGGCAGATGAGCAAATATATATATGGCAGCAGAAAAACATATCATCCAAATAATATCGAATAAAACTAAAGGCAAACTAGATGCTGATACAGTAATTGGATGTATGATAGCTGTAATTCCTAAAACAGATGCAATATTAAAAATATTCGAACCAATAATATTACCTATTAATAATTCCTTTTCATGCTTTAAGGCTGCCATCACAGATGCCGCTAGCTCAGGCACACTAGTGCCAATTGCAATCATGGTCACTGCAATTACTCGGTTACTCACTTCGAAGTAAAGAGCAAGGTTAACCGCCCCTTCAACTAAGAATTCGCTTCCACTCCACAATGCAGTTCCTCCAATTAATACCCAACTAACTATTTTAAAATTAGAAGTTGTTTTTATATCAATATCAATAGCATTTTTCGCAATTTTAATTTTTCTGTTTTTTTGAGCTTTTCTAATTAATATAAATAAATAGACCGCTAACGCAAGTATTAATACAATTCCCTCAGTTCTACCAATACCATATCCAAATTTCACAACAAAATACAATGCCAAAGAAAACAACATCATTACAGGCCAATTAAATTTATAAAAATCTCTATCTAAGAACAATGGAGAAATAATAGCTGTAACTCCTAGTACCAATCCAATATTTGCAATATTAGAACCTATCACATTTCCTAAAGCAATAGAAGGATATCCATCTAAAGCCGCTTGAACACTTACAAATAATTCTGGTGCAGAAGTAGCAAACGAGACTACTGTTAACCCAATTACCATTCTCGATAAATGAAATTTTAATGATATAGCTACAGACGAACGAACCAAAAATTCGCCTCCTATTACCAACAATGTTAATCCTAACAGGATAAAAACAATATTCATATATATATATATTAAGTCGCGAAGATACTATTTAAAACACATTTTAAGAATTCAAAAAATACTATTCGATAAAAAATAAAATACAAAAATTGAAAAAAATTCCATTTTATATGATTAGAATGAAACTTATTTTATTTGTATTTTTGTATTATGGAAAAGATTTTGTTTAAATCACTTGCTAAAATGAATAAAACACTATTACCTAGCTTTACTAAACAACGATTAGATTTAGCAAAAGCAAAGAAATGGCAATTAGCGCTATTTGGTTATCGCCTTTGGGTGACAAAAAAAGTTCTGGATTTTAAATAAAAAAATATACAACCTATGATTAAGAATTTAACAGTACTACTGATAACGATACTCCTATTTGGATGTAAACAAAATGAAGGAAAATTAAATAGTTCCGATACTGAAATTTCCATTGAGAAATCAATAAGTTCAAATGATTCTATTTCTCCAAATAAAAAATATAATAAAGATGAAATTATTGAAATTAACAAGTTAATGTATCAAAAAACAGATTCAACATTAATTACTGGAGAGCTTTTATTTTATTATGAAACCGGTGAAATTCAACAACTGCAAACCTTTAAAGATGGAATATTGAATGGCCCACGTAAAGGATGGCACATAAATGGTCAATTAAGACAAGAAGGTACGTTTGAAGATGGAAAAATAATTGGATTTAGAAGGGTTTGGTATGACAATGGTCAATTAAGAGATGAAGGAAACTATAAAAATGGAAAATTAGATGGAATCCGCAAGGGATGGTGGGATAATGGTCAATTAAAACATGAATATACGTATAATCAAAACAAATTTGATGGACCTTCTAGAAAATACACAAAGGATGGGAAATTAGAGGAAGAAAAAATATATAAAGACGGTAGAGTTATTAACTAATATTTTTTAATGAATTCTACTACTTTTGATTTATAACAAATAATCAAACACAATGAAAAAAATTATCTATTTATTTTTAGCTTTATTAATCGTTGCTTGTAGTAGTGATGATGAAGGAAACGATTCAAACAGTTTAACAATTTCTTGGCAAGTCACTGTTGAAGGGCAAACTTATGAAAATAATTCTCTCGGTTACGGCACCGGGTTCGGCCCTAATGATAATTGTAATGGAGATTTAGCATTTGAAGCATATTTACCAGAAATAGATACTGCTACTCGTTATTATGAAGGAGACCTTTCACATTATTATTTGACATCAGACTTTACCAATGTATCAGTAGGAAGCTATCCTATTGTAAGTGAATTGATAGAGAATAATTGTAATTTAACCTTTACTCTTCAGCTTTCTGATTTCTCTGATATAGGCATAGAAATTTCGAATGGAATACACAATGTAACAAGCATCAATCAAATTAGTTCATCTAATAACGAAACCATTTGGAGTGTTGAGGGTGATTTTTCTGGAACATTTTCGGGCGGGGATATAGAATCAGTTAGTCTTACTGGTAGCTACAGGAATGTAATAGCTACATATCAAGATTAATATTAAAACACTTATCTATTTTTAACTTCACTAACTTTACTTCTTAACCATTTAAGATTAAAAGCCACTCTATTAATTTAGGGTGGTTTTTTTTATGCCTCTATTTAGGATAGTCATATACATAATGGTATTATATTAAAGGCATATCTTCTTCCTTCAGTTCAGCTATTTCTAAACCTCGTAAATAGGTTAAAAAAACAAAAATGTGTACAATAAATAAAAAACGGAGAACCAGTTGACATCAACCAATTCTCCGCTAAAGTGACCACGGCAAGATTCAAACTTGCAACCTCCTGAGCCGTAATTATAATTTTATATAATTTAAAAGTTATTTAATCCTTTTAACACAGAGTAAAAGTAATAAATATAAACCTTTAAACACCTATAAAACATATATTATCTTATAAAAAACTATAACCTATAATATATAAATATATATTTTACTACCTTTGAAATAATGTGTACAATAATGTGTACATTTTTTAAAACAGTAATTTGGTAGCAGAAATAAAACTTTGGCATAGAATTCACATTAAAACTAATAAATATCATTTATTTATTGATTTAGTTTATGGAGATGGTAATAAAAAAGAAAACAGGAAGCAAATACATACTAAAATACTTCTAGATAAGAAATACTGGGATTCAAATAAAAGGGAATTAAAAAGAAGTCATCCAAATTACGAAGTCCTTTCTTATTCAATTCGAGGATTAAGAGATAGGATTGAAAAAGGTATTGACAGATTTCAACTTGGACAAATCAATAAAGATCAATTAGAAGCTAATATTTCAGGTAAATCAAATTATAGTAGTATTGATGATTATATAGAAACAGAAATAAGATCAACACGAAAGGGAGCAACATTTAATGATTACAAAGCATCATTTAAAACTTTTAAAAAGTATGTAGGTTTTGAAAATAAAAAAATGAAGTTTAGCGATCTTAATCACAATCTACTATCCAAGTTTAAAAAGTCATATTTTAATAATGATACGGAGAAAAAAAATAAATCAAATAATTCCTATAATTCTTATTTAACAAAATTACAAGCTATTTATAATGATGCCTATGACAATGAAATAGTATTTAACAAACTTACAATACCTAAAAAATTAAAGCTAAAAAAAACTAAAACTAAATGGACTCCTGCAACACCAGAGGATTTCTTAAATGCAATAAATAACGTTGACACACTTCGTCAATGGGAAAGCCTTGCAATGTGGTTATTAGCCTTTTGTTGTAGAGGTCTATATTGGGCAGACTTTACAACTATTAAAAGTGCTAATGTTAGAAATAATGAATTATATAACACTTGGTGTAGTGACAACAGTATTTACCTATTACACGAAAGGCACAAGACACAAGATTCAGAAAATGTAGATATGCTAATAAAGATAGATAAGTATCCAACTATGGACTTATTTAGATTGATAAAGCTATCATTTGCAAAAAGATATTTCAAAACAAGACCTGAAATAGTGCCATCAATTAATGACTGGGTAGGGATTTATAGATACAACTTAAACAAAGACATCAAAATTCACAAAGAAATATTAAACAGTTATCAAAAAGCACTCAGAGAAGTGTGGAATTTTCCTTTGAAAATAGCTAGAAAAACTTTTAATAATATAGCTGGAGAATGTAAAATCACGCCAAAAATTTGTGACTTATTAATTGGTCATTCTCCTGACTCAAGAATTAACCAGATGTCATATACAGATTATCAAACTTCAGAATATGCAAGACAAATCGAAGAAGCACACAATACGGTTTTAGAGGCTTTTAAGGTTGGTTTACTTACAAATAAACTAATTGAACGACTTGAAGAATTAAGTACTGTTAAAAGCAAAAAAATATACTCGTGGATAGTTAATTCAATACCTAAAAATGATTCATTAGGAAACTTAAAAGAGATCTATATTGGAGATGATTCTGAAGAAATAGAAAGAACAGGGTTTACTGAATACTTTAAAGATCAACAAGAATACCTAGATAACTTAACACCAGATGAAGAATTAATATAATACCATTATGTAAATGACTATCCACTAAAGTAAGGCATAAAAAAACCACCCTAAATTAATAGAGTGGCTTATAATCTATAAATGATTTTATTTTATTCTACTATCATTCTTTTAGTATCAATTCTTTTTCCATCAACATACAACGTATACAGATATACAGCAGAAGCCATTCTTGAATTATCAATACTTACTGCACCAACTCCTAAATTTGACAGCTCCATATTATGAACTATCTGACCAGCCATTGTGCTAATCACTATATGTGCCTTTGCGTTTGTATAAGGAACAAAGTAACCTACAGATGTTGTGTTATTAAAAGGGTTTGGAATGTTCTGCAATAAATAGGCTTTATCTGGTTGAAGGGTATTGTCTCCATTTCCTAATGTAGGGTCACAAGCACATTCTTCCCGTATTTCCATACGGATTATTAAATCTTGCATTTGAGATTGTAGCTGGTCTATTTGAGAGTTGTTGCTCATTGTAGCTTCTAATTCATCATTTTCAGCCTCTAAATCTGCTAATAAGGGTGCTAAATTTACACTTACCCCATTTCCACGTTCAATAGAAAGGCTTAATAAAGAACCTGCAGAGAGAATAAAATTACCTAATTGTTGGTCATCGGTATTGTCTAAATAACCTGCTAAGTTTACACTCCCTCCATCTTCAAGGTCTAAGGTGTTTCCAGTTAAGCTTAAGGCCTGGTCATCAGTACCAGAATTGTTCAATAAACTTAAATCGATAGTTCCTCCATCTTCAAGACTAACTACATTGGTTGAAGTGTTGTAACTAATTGCCTGGTCATCGGTATTGTCTAAGTAACCATGCTAAGTTTACACTCCCTCCATCTTCAAGGTCTAAGGTGTTTCCAGTTAAGCTTAAGGCCTGGTCATCAGTACCAGAATTGTTCAATAAACTTAAATCGATAGTTCCTCCATCTTCAAGACTAATTACATTGGTTGAAGTGTTGTAACTAATTGCCTGGTCATCGGTATTGTCTAAATAACCTGCTAAGTTTACACTCCCTCCATCTTCAAGGTCTAAGGTGTTTCCAGTTAAGCTTAAGGCCTGGTCATCAGTACCAGAATTGTTCAATAAACTTAAATCGATAGTTCCTCCATCTTCAAGACTAACTACATTGGTTGAAGTGTTGTAACTAATTGCCTGGTCATCGGTATTGTCTAAATAACCATGCTAAGTTTACACTCCCTCCATCTTCAAGGTCTAAGGTGTTTCCAGTTAAGCTTAAGGCCTGGTCATCAGTACCAGAATTGTTCAATAAACTTAAATCGATAGTTCCTCCATCTTCAAGACTAACTACATTGGTTGAAGTGTTGTAACTAATTGCCTGGTCATCGGTATTGTCTAAGTAACCATCTAAGTTTACACTCCCTCCATCTTCAAGGTCTAAGGTGTTTCCAGTTAAGCTTAAGGCCTGGTCATCAGTACCAGAATTGTTCAATAAACTTAAATCGATAGTTCCTCCATCTTCAAGACTAACTACATTGGTTGAAGTGTTGTAACTAATTGCCTGGTCATCGGTATTGTCTAAATAACCTGCTAAGTTTACACTCCCTCCATCTTCAAGGTCTAAGGTGTTTCCAGTTAAGCTTAAGGCCTGGTCATCAGTACCAGAATTGTTCAATAAACTTAAATCGATAGTTCCTCCATCTTCAAGACTAACTACATTGGTTGAAGTGTTGTAACTAATTGCCTGGTCATCGGTATTGTCTAAGTAACCATGCTAAGTTTACACTCCCTCCATCTTCAAGGTCTAAGGTGTTTCCAGTTAAGCTTAAGGCCTGGTCATCAGTACCAGAGTTGTTCAATAAACTTAAATCGATAGTTCCTCCATCTTCAAGACTAACTACATTGGTTGAAGTGTTGTAACTAATTGCCTGGTCATCGGTATGAGCAGGTTAGTAAGCTGTGAGCCGTCTCCAATAAAAGCAGGGGCAGTAACACTCCCTGCAATAGTAGTTGTACCATCAAACAAAATACTAAAGCATCACTTATTAATATTTCCATTGGTATCAAAAATTCCATTGCCTATTACAAAGGCTGGTGATAATTCGATATAGTTGGTATCACTTGTTGGGGTAGAACCTAATAGATTGAAATGACCTATAACAGTAGAAGCCATATCACTTGCTATTGTATTTACACCCATTGCTGTAGATGACAAACCACTTGCAGTTGTTCACCCCATTGCTGTAGAAGAACCTCCACTTGCTGTTGTTTCATCTCCCATTGCGGTAGCATAATCCCCTGTTGCTGTATTACCAGGACTGTATATGCCCGTATTATTAGAATCTAGGGACCATATACCCTCTGGTATATCTGCTGCTGTTATATAAACACTTGAATCAACACTACCATCTGCTTTTAAAAATTCAGTAGATACACCTCCATCTTTAATAAAAGAATCGGCAGTAACAGAACCTGCGATATTAGTAGTACCATCAAACAAAATACTAAAAGCATCGGATGAACTTACGTTCGTTGCTCCATTTCCAATCACAAAAGCAGTGTTTGCTGTAGAAAATGAATTTGCACTTGTTGCAGAAGAACCACTTGAATTGTATTGTCCAATAACTAAAGAACCATAATCACTTGCTGTTGTGCCACTCCCACTGCTGTAGAAGCATATCCACTTGCTAATGTGCTTCTTCCCATTGCTGTAGAATTATTTCCACTTGCTGATGTGGCATTCTCCCATTGCTGTAGAATAAGTTCCACTTGCTTCTGTGCCTCTTCCCATTGCTGTAGAAGTATTTCCAATTGCTCTGTGTTTCTCCCATTGCTGTAGAAGACTTCCACTTGCTTTGTGCTTCTCCCATTGCTGTAGAACGACTTCCACTTGCTGTTGTTTTAAATCCCATTGCTGTAGAAATATTTCCAGTTGCACCTCTGGTTGTACTTGCAGAATGTGAATAACTTAAATCAACTGCATTAGAGCCTATATCTCCGTGATTAGCTGCTAAAGCGGTTGAAAGCCTAACACCTGTATTTGAATTCTCAGTTACAGGAGATAAAATCCCTGTTCCTAAACTTGTTGCACCAGTTAAAAGGTTGAGTTCCGTTGCTGTTGAAGTAATTTTTGTTCCTCCTAAATATAAACTATTAGATACATAAGTATCTCCATTAAACATTACTTTAAAAGCATCGGATAAACTTCCAGCGTTTGCTCCATTTCCAATCACAAAAGCAGTGTTTGCTGTAGAAAATGCAGTTGCACTACTTGTTACTGAAGAACCCGAAGAATTGTATTGTCCAATAACTAAAGAACCATAATCACTTGCTGTTGTGTCTCTCCCATTGCTGTAGAATAATCTCCACTTGCTTCTGTGCTTCTTCCCATTGCTGTAGAAGAATTCCACTTGCTGTTGTGTTGCTCCCATTGCTGTAGAAGAATTCCACTTGCTGTTGTGTATCTCCCATTGCTGTAGAAGAATTCCACTTGCTTCTGTGCTATCTCCCATTGCTGTAGAAGCATTTCCACTTGCTGTCTGTGCTTGTCCCATTGCTGTAGAAGAATTCCACTTGCTTCTGTGTTCTTCCCATTGCTGTAGAATAATCTCCTGTTGCACCTCTCGTTGTGCTTGCAGAAGATGAATAACTTAAATCAACTGCATTAGAGCCTATATCTCCGTGATTAGCTGCTACAGCGGTTGAAAGCCTAACACCTGTATTTGAATTCTCAGTTACAGGAGATAAAATCCCTGTTCCTAAACTTGTTGCACCAGTTAAAAGGTTGAGTTCCGTTGCTGTTGAAGTAATTTTTGTTCCTCCTAAATATAAACTATTAGATACATAAGTATCTCCATTAAACATTACTTTAAAAGCATCGGATGAACTTACAGCAGTTTGCTCCATTTCCAATCACAAAAGCAGTGTTTGCTGTGTTAAATGCAGTTGCACTATTTGTAACTGAAGAACCACTTGAATTGTATTGTCCAATAACTAAAGAACCATAATCACTTGCTGTTGTGCTTACTCCCATTGCTGTAGAAGACTTCCACTTGCTTTGTGGATTCTCCCATTGCTGTAGAAGAATTTCCACTTGCTGTTGTGACTCTCCCATTGCTGTAGAATAAGTTCCACTTGCTGTTGTGGATCTCCCATTGCTGTAGAATAATTTCCACTTGCTTCTGTGTCATCTCCCATTGCTGTAGAATAATCTCCACTTGCTGTCTGTGTCTCTTCCCATTGCTGTAGAATAATCTCCACTTGCTTCTGTGCTTCTCCCATTGCTGTAGAATAATCTCCACTTGCTGTTGTGTACAGTCCCATTGCTGTAGAACAGACTCCACTTGCTGTTGTGCTATCTCCCATTGCTGTAGAATATTTCCACTTGCTGTTGTGCCATCTCCCATTGCTGTAGAAGCATATCCACTTGCTGTTGTGGTTCTTCCCATTGCTGTAGAATAAGTTCCACTTGCTGTTGTGAACCCTCCCATTGCTGTAGAAACAGGTCCACTTGCTATTGTTTTAAATCCCATTGCTGTAGAAATATTTCCAGTTGCACCTCTGGTTGTACTTGCAGAATGTGAATAACTTAAATCAACTGCATTAGAGCCTATATCTCCGTGATTAGCTGCTAAAGCGGTTGAAAGCCTAACACCTGTATTTGAGTTCTCAGTTACAGGAGATAAAATCCCTGTTCCTAAACTTGTTGCACCAGTTAAAAGGTTGAGTTCCGTTGCTGTTGAAGTAATTTCTGTTCCTCCTAAATATAAACTATTAGATACATAAGTATCTCCATTAAACATTACTTTAAAAGCATCGGATGAAGCTTACGCGTCTGCTCCATTTCCAATCACAAAAGCAGTGTTTGCTGTAGAAAATGAATTTGCACTTGTTGCAGAAGAACCACTTGAATTGTATTGTCCAATAACTAAAGAACCATAATCACTTGCTGTTGTGTTACGTCCCATTGCTGTAGAATAATCTCCACTTGCTTCTGTGCTTCTTCCCATTGCTGTAGAAGATTCCACTTGCTGTTGTGTTATCTCCCATTGCTGTAGAATAATTCCACTTGCTTTGTGCTCATATCCCATTGCTGTAGAAGTAATTCCACTTGCTGTTGTGCTATCGTCCCATTGCTGTAGAAGCATTTCCAGTTGCTTCTGTGCTTGTCCCATTGCTGTAGAACGACTTCCACTTGCTGTCTGTGTTTTGTCCCATTGCTGTAGAAGAATCTCCTGTTGCACCTCTGGTTGTGCTTGCAGAATTTGAATAACTTAAATCAACTGCATTAGAGCCTATATCTCCGTGATTAGCTGCTACAGCGGTTGAAAGCCTAACACCTGTATTTGAATTCTCAGTTACAGGAGATAAAATCCCTGTTCCTAAACTTGTTGCTCCAGTTAAAAGGTTGAGTTCCGTTGCTGTTGAAGTAATTTCTGTTCCTCCTAAATATAAACTATTAGATACATAAGTATCTCCATTAAACATTACTTTAAAAGCATCGGATGAACTTACAGCGTTTGCTCCATTTCCAATCACAAAAGCAGTGTTTGCTGTAGAAAATGCAGTTGCACTATTTGTAACTGAAGAACCACTTGAATTATATTGTCCAATAACTAAAGAACCATAATCACTTGCTTCTGTGTTAGTCCCATTGCTGTAGAATAAGCTCCACTTGCTGTTGTGTTCATCCCATTGCTGTAGAAGTATCTCCACTTGCTGTTGTGAAACTCCCATTGCTGTAGAATAAGCTCCACTTGCTTTTGAGTTCGTCCCATTGCTGTAGAACCATATCCACTTGCTGTTGTGCCTACTCCCATTGCTGTAGAATAAGATGCACTTGCTTCTGTGTCTCCTCCCATTGCTGTAGAATAAAGTCCACTTGCTGTTGCATTAATGGTTTTGATAGCATTTTGTCCAGTTCCTTGAAACCAAAAGGTTTGAGCATTCATACTAAATAATACTGTTAATGCAATAATTGTAAATATTTTTTTCATTGTGTTTAGTTTTAAAACAAAAGTAGTTAATTAAAACCTATTTACGAGGTTTAGAAATAGCTGAACTGAAGGAAGAGGATATGCCTTTAATACCATTATGTAAATGACTATCCACTAAAATAAGGCATAAAAAAAACCACCCTAAATTAAAGAATGGCTTGTAATCTTAAATGGTTAAGGAGTACAGTTAGTGAAGTTAGGTGTGTTTGCTTCTGTTAGAGGTGAATTCATAAACTAAAATTAACAATCTGTATACATTATCTAACACTCCAAGAACTTAAATCTTGGTTAAAAGCATCAGCACTACTAAACATTACCTCATATCAGTCACACTACTCACATCCCAATCTACCAATAGCTTGGTTAAAAGCGTGCATCTTTAAACATAAACTCATATTAGTACATTACTCACATCCCAATTACTATATTGATTAAAACTTAGCACCACTAAACATACATTCATATTAGTTACACTACTCACATCCCAATTCCCAATAGGTTGGTTAAAATCATCATTCAGTAAACATCATCTCATATCAGTCACATTACTCACATCCCAATAACTTATATCTTGGTTAAAAGAGTAGCATTATAAACATATAACCATATTAGTCACATTACTCACATCCCAATTCCAATGGGTTGGTTAAAAGCATTAGCATAAAACATACATACTCATATTAGTCACATTACTCACATCCCAATTACCTATGGGTTGGTTAATATTACTATCTCGAAATAATTCTGCCATATTAGTAACTTGACTTGTTACAAGTCTATTCAATTCAGAATAGTCTGCATCAATATAATCTCTTAATTGTTGTTCAGAAACAACGGTGTAGGTAAAACCATTAATATTTCCCGTATCACCAACAATTGCATCATCACAAGCCTTAATAGTTACTCCGTTATCTGCTAAATAAACTACATCACAGTTAGATGGCTCATTTCCTCCGTTATCACTACTATCATCACTACTACAAGCAACGATTAATAAAGCTAAAAATAAATAGATAAGTTTTTTCATTGTGTTTAGTTTTAAACCAAAAGTAGTTAATTAAAATGAGGCATAAAAAAACCCCTTACATTTCTGCAAGAGGTCAAAACAAAACTAAAACAAAATTTTAATCTATTATTACTGTAGTATTTGAGCCGCTACCCTCTCCTCCACAACCACCAGTATGAGTAACAAGTTGTTGTTACTTCTCCATACATTAAATGTTACATCAATATTTCTTATTACTAATTGTGGGCCAGATAAACGTACTTCTATATTTATATTTTCATACCCACCAGGCATCCCATTATCTAAAATAAATATTTGTTCATTATTCTGGAGTAATATTAAGTTGTACGTAAACTCATAATTTAAAAGTTTTACCGAAACAATATTTCTGTCATCACTATCAGTGGTTTGATTTACTACTCTTAACGATGGGTAATTGTTTCCTCCCTTATCCTCACCACTACACCCAACGATAAGTACAGTTAAAAAAATATAGAGTAGTTTTTTCATTGTTTTAAATTTTAATTAAATTGCTAAATTAATACGCATCGTTTGAGTAGAACCCGACATTCAATGTCCTTAACGGAATGCAAATTTAAAAGGCTTATTTGTTCTATATTATGATAGTTATCATACAAGGCACAAACAAAAAAACCCCTTACAATTAATGCAAGAGGCATAAAAAAACCACCCTAAATTAAAGAGTGGCATTATTTTAAATGGAATAGGTTTGTTGGTTTTATGGGTTAATAGATTTTAATAAATTAGATATTCTTAAGATCTCTTTACTGATACTTTTCTGCACTATCTTTCCATAACTTGCCTGAGTAACCTTCATGCTACTATGTCCTAATAACTCTGATACAATCTCCATAGGGACGTCATTATATAGCAGAACTGTACTTGCAAAAGTCTTTCTGGCTATGTGAGTTGTTAGCTTCTTTTCTATACCAATAATAGCTGCTATCTCTTTTAAGAATGAATTATACTTTTGATTGCTAATCTTAGGAAATATCATGGACTGTTTTGATTGATACTTAATAATCAAACTTCCTGCTCGGGGAAGTAAGGGAATAGAAAAGTCTTTTGATGTTTTCTCTCTTTTCATACTAATCCACAACATGCCGTCAAATCCTTTTTGTATGTGCTTGTGTTCTAACCTAGATAATTCATTATAAGCTAAACCTGTATAACAACAGAATATAAATAGGTCTTTTACGAGTTGTAATCTAGGCTGTTTAAATGTAAAATTCTCAAAGGTTTGTAGTTCCTCAGGAGATAAAAACACTACATCTGTTTTAGTTGTTTTTGCCTTGTACAACATAAAGGGATCCTTGTCCAAATAGCCTTCTGAAACAGCCTCTTTTACAGGCCTTCTAAGGCGTTGAATAACCTTGTTGATTGTAGATTGTCCCAAGTCTTTTTCAGTCTTTAAATAGTACTCCAAATCCTCTAGAAAAAGAAGTTCTAGTCTCTTTAGCGGTATGTCTTTAGTTTTATATTTAAATTGAATAAATGATTCTAAAAATCCTTTAACATATTGAAACTTTTTATAGGTTGCCTCTTTAATATCTTTACCAATAAGTCTCTTGATTTTAGCTAAATACTTGTTGTAATAACTAATAAGGGTATCTTCTTTCTTGCCATTCCTACCAAAATATAGATTGGAAATATCTTCTACCTCAAATTTATCTTCTTCTAATTGAAGCCTTAAGTAGGCATTATTAATATTTTGCCTAATAATGGTTAATACACCATTAATAAAATCAGAGTTTACCTCCTTTATTGAAGCTCTTTGTGTTTTTGAATTCCAGTGGACTGGATTTATAAATTGTCCTGTTGAAAATTGTTTTCTTTTTTTTAGAAATGTGATTCTACAATAAATAGGACAGACTCCCTTTTGATTGGTTTTAGCCTTGTTCAAATAGAACAAAACTGTCATGGTTTTTTGTTTCATTACCAATTGGTTTTAAGTTAAACAATTGGCATACAATTCTGAATTTAAAATAGGGATACCTAGTTTTTGAAATGGGATACCTAATAGGATACCTTTTATCTCAAATAAACTTGGCATTTGGATTTTCTTTGGAAAGTACAAACAGTGCAGTAAATGCAACTATAATATGCTCTAAACCAAAAAATCCAACC
>CAJIZF010000001.1:592500-606340 GCA_905181835.1 uncultured Flavobacteriaceae bacterium | reverse complement strand
ATATACAGATTCCGTTCCAGCTCTTAATCCTCTTTCTTGCTGTCCTCCTACAATTAGGGGTTTTAATCCAGAGTTTTTTCGAATAAATGCAAAACCAACTCCCTTTGGCCCATGAAATTTATGTGCAGCTACTGCTGCAAAATCAATTGGAATTTCAGAAAAATTTAAATTATAGTGACCAACAGATTGCACCGTATCACTATGAAATAAAGCATCGTTTTCTTTACATAAATCTGCAACTTTTTTTAAATCAATGCGGTTTCCTATTTCGTTATTTACATGCATTAAGCTTACTAATGTTTTACTAGAGTTGTCATTAAGTAACTTATCTAAATGATTATAGTCTATCATTCCATTAGCATCTAAATTCACGTAATTAACGATTAAATTATAATTTAAGCTCAGTTCTTCAATGGCATGCAATACTGCATGATGCTCAATTTTACTTGTAATTATCCTAGTAACTTTCAAGTCACGAACACAACTATTAAGAATTAAATTATCTGCTTCTGTACCACCAGAGGTGAAAATTATTTCAGCAGCTGATACTTTAAAAATTGATGCAATTTCTTTTCGACAATTTTCTAATATTGATTTTGAAGATCTGCCAATAGCGTGTGTAGAAGATGGGTTACCATATTCACTTAAAGCCTCAAAGACCTTTAGCACAACTTCATCTCTAACCTTAGTGGTTGCAGCATTATCAAAATAAACTGTCTTCATAGTATCTAAAAATAATAAAAAAATTATAATTTGATGGTTGCCAAAAATACTAAATTTTATAGTTTCATAATAAAGAAAATTGTTTATTTGTATACATTTATTTGTTATGCGTAAATTATTTTTTATTTTTATTCTTTTTAGCCTATTCTACTCTTGCAATGATGGTGAGATCATAGTTACAGATTTCAACTTTGAAGCTTCAAATTTAAACAATTGTGGTGGCCCTGGAGCTTATATTTTTTATAATATAAACAACTCTTTATCCGCAGAGAGTATTTCTTTAATTTTAGAAACTTCAGATGTTTTATTTTTTGAATCCGGAACTATAGAATACGTTTTAAACGGCGATACATATGTTGTTAATTATCGTAAATACGATGGTGATATTACAGATAGTTATTTTTGCAGTAACATTCCGCCAACGAGCCCAAGTGTAAGTATAGAATATTTGGGAGCATCAGGTATTGCCTTGCTGACAACTATTGTAACTAGAGATGATGAAGATGGAATCGAAGAAGACCCAGAAAGTAATTTAGATACCGATAACGATGGATTATTAAATTATTTTGACAATGACGACGATGGAGATAATGTACCTACTGTTAATGAGTTAGGTGCTGGTTTTTTATCCGGAAACAATGAGTTTCCTATAGATACTGATAATGATGGAATTTTTGATTATTTAGACATTGATGATGATGAAGATACCATATTAACACGCTACGAAGATGCTAATGGAGATTTAGACCCTACTAATGATTTTACCGGTACTAGTGATGTTCCTGATTATTTAACTCCAGCTATCGCAAATAGTAATGTCATAGACCAATACAGAATACATTCTTACCAAATAACAAGTGATATTGAGTTGGTTATTAATAATTTAGTATTGGTAAATGGTTCTGAAGAAATTACAAAGGAAACCATGATACTTGGAAATAAAAGTGGTGTGATTGATGGAACTATTTCTGTAATACCAGATTTTAATTAAATTATTTTTTATTTTGGAAAAGGTAAACTTCCGTAGCTCCAATTCCGTACTTCTGATAATCAGCATCGTAAAACTTAAGCTGGCCTTCGTATTCTTTTAATAGTCGGTGTAATTCATAACGTAACACCCCTTCTCCTACTCCATGAATAAAAACGATACGCTGTATTTTTTTTGAAATAGCAAATGTGATCTTATACCTTGCAGTATCTAACTGTATGTTCAACATTTCAAAATTATCCAGTCCTCTGGTTTTTGGGACTAATTGGTGGATATGCAAATCTACCTCCATTGGAGGAATGCTTCTATCTTTAGATTTTACTTTCGGTATGTTTTTATTCTTTTTCTGTTCCTTTTCTGAAATGATTTCAGAAATATTTTGAAGAGAAATAGTTAAATCAGAAAAATCATTAGAGTCATATACCAATTCTTTTTCTAAATAATGATATTCAAAACCATCTGAATCTATTATTGTTATTTCATTTTTTGATATACCGGTAATTTCACCGGATATATCTTCATCTAATACAGAAACTTTATCTCCAATTTTCATACTTCAAATAAAGCAAATAATTATTAATAATTATCTTTTTATTATAAAATATAAAAGCGGCCATTAGCCGCTTTTATATTTTATGATATGTTTATTCTATTTAAATTTCAAATTCATTAATTGTATTTTTAATAATTGATATGCAATCCATAATTTGTTCTTCTGTTATAACTAAAGGTGGGGCAAATCGAATAATATTACCATGAGTAGGTTTCGCTAACAATCCATTATCTCTTAATTTCAAACAAATATCCCAAGCCGTTGAACTATCTTCTGTATCGTTTATCAAAATTGCATTTAATAATCCTTTACCTCTAACTCCAATAATCAAATTGGTAGTTTCAATAAACTTTGAAAGCTCCTCTCTAAATAAATCACCTAATCGTTCTGCATTCTCAGCAAGCTTTTCATCCTTAACAACTTCTAAGGCGGCTATTGCAACAGCACATGCTATTGGATTACCTCCAAAAGTAGATCCGTGTTGACCAGGCTTTATAACGCTCATTATTTCATTACAAGCTAAAACTGCAGATACAGGATATACACCACCACTAACTGCTTTTCCTAAAATTAAAATATCTGGTTTTACATCGGGTACGCCACTACAATCTTTGTTTGGACAGCTACAGTTACCACAAGTAGCCAATAAGCGTCCTGTTCTTGCAATACCAGTTTGTACTTCGTCTGCAATAAACAATACATTGTATTTTTCACATAAATCTTTAGCTTTGGACAAATAATCTTCAGAAGGAACATAAACTCCTGCTTCTCCTTGAATTGGTTCAACTAAAAATCCAGCAATATTTGAATTCTTTTTTAAAACATCTTCTAATGCTCCTAAATTATCATATTCGATTTTAATAAAACCATCGGTATAAGGACCAAAGTTTTTACGTGCATCTTTATCGTTTGAAAATGAAATAATGGTAGTGGTTCTTCCATGAAAATTATTTTCACATACTATTATTTCTGCTTTATTTTCCTCAATACCTAATTTTTCATAAGCATACTTTCTACAAAGTTTAATGGCAGTTTCGACAGCTTCTGCACCACTATTCATAGGTAATACTTTATCAAAATTAAAATATTCACAAATATACTTTTCATAGTTACCTAAAATATCATTATGAAATGCTCTTGATGTTAAGGTAAGTTTTTTTGCTTGTTCCGTTAAAGCATTAATGATTTTTGGATGACAATGACCTTGATTTACAGCCGAATATGCTGAAAGAAAATCATAATATTTTTTACCTTCTACGTCCCATACAAAAACTCCTTCTCCGCGTTCTAGAACTACAGGAAGTGGATGATAATTATGGGCTCCAAATTCATTTTCTAAATCGATTGCTTTTTGTGATGAAGTCTTTTCTAATAAGTTCATAACATATAATTTTAAATTAAAATAAATGTAATTCCTACTGTACCTTTATTCTTTCGAAGACTCGAAAATTCAGCGGAGGAGAGAAATCATCCTTCTGATTGCAATTTACTAAAATTAAAGTACTCAAAAAATCATTTTTAAAAATTAAATTTCTAGCTAGAAATAAAATATCAAAATATCTTTGATTTTCTAACACAGAGTTTTAAAGCTATTCTTATTTTTGTACTTATGGCTAGAAAAAAAGAAAATAAGGTTTTTGAAAATATCGAAATTACCGACGCAGGAGCTAAAGGAAAAGCAATTGGTTTTGCAGCAGATGGAAAAGTGATTTTCATCAATAATGCTGTGCCAGGTGATATTTGTTCCGTGCAAATCACTAAAAAAAGAAAAAGTTATTACGAAGGAAAAGCCATTTCATTTTCTAATTTATCTAATAAAAGGGTACAAGCTAAATGTGAATTTTTCGGAACCTGTGGAGGTTGTAAATGGCAATATATGGGCTATGAACACCAACTATTTTACAAACAAAAGGAAGTTGAGAATAACCTGAAACGCATTGGAAAAATTGATTTACCAAATATCTCACCAATTTTAGGTGCTAAAGAGCAGTATTATTATCGCAATAAAATGGAGTTTTCTTTTAGTGACAGTAAATGGTTAACATTAGATCAGATTAAAAGTGATGAAATAATTAAAAATAGAAATGCTCTTGGATTTCATATTCCAGGAATGTGGGATAAAATATTAGATATAGATTCTTGTCATTTACAAAGAGACCCTAGTAATAAGATTCGAAACTTCGTGAAAAATAAAGCGGAAGAATTAAAGCTTACATTTTACAACAACAGAAAACAGGAAGGTTTCCTGCGAACTCTTATGATTCGAACCTCTACAACTGGAGATTTAATGGTTTTAGTTCAGTTTTTTTATGAAGATAAAGCCAATTTAGAATTACTATTAGAAGCAATCGGTAATGAATTTTCAGAAATAACCTCCCTACTATATGTAATTAATTCAAAAGGAAACGATACTTTATACGATCAAGATGTAATTTGCTTTAAGGGTGAAGATCATATTTTTGAAGAAATGGAAGGGCTTCGTTTTAAAATAAATGCAAAATCTTTTTATCAAACTAATTCTGAGCAAGCATACGAATTATATAAAATAACTAGAGATTTTGCTGAGTTAACAGGAAATGAAATTGTTTTTGATTTATATACAGGGACAGGGACAATTGCACAGTTTATTTCTAAAAAAGCAAAAAAAGTAATCGGAATTGAATCAGTACCAGATGCTATTGATGCGGCTAAGGAAAATGCAAAATTAAATAATATTAAAAATACAGCATTTTATGTTGGAGATATGAAAAAAGTCTTTAATGATCAATTTATTGATCAACATGGTATTCCCGATGTAATCATTACCGATCCACCAAGAGATGGAATGCATAAAGATGTTGTAGAACAACTGCTAAAAATTTCAGCAAATAAAATTGTTTATGTAAGTTGTAATAGCGCAACACAGGCTCGGGACTTAGCTATATTAAACGAAGATTATAAAGTAACAAAAACACAAGCAGTAGATATGTTCCCACAAACATTTCATGTAGAAAATGTTGTACTTTTGGAAAAAAGAAATAAATAGCAATCAAACTATGGTTAAAAAAATAGTTTTACTTTTCTTAATTATTGGTGTCATTTCAGCTTGTTCAAAAGATGATATTTGTACAAAAGAAACTCCTACTACTCCTTTTCTTCTCATAAAATTTAAAAACAAGATAAATCCGTTGTTATCAAAAAATGTCACAAATTTAACAGTAACAACTATAGTTAACAACGACAGTATCGATATTTATAAATCTCAAACTACAGATTCTATATTAATCCCATTAAACACTGGAACAAATAATACAGAGTACCTATTTACTGAAAATAACACTATAAGTAATCCAGGTAATACTGATAATGTAATTTTCACCTATGAAAAAGATAATATATATATAAATAGAGCATGTGCTTTTAAAGTTATTTTTAAGGAATTAATTACACAATTAGAAATCGTTGAAGGTGAAAATTGGATCAGTGAAATAGAAGTTAATAAATCAACAGTCGAAAATGAAGATGAAACACACGTTACTATTTTTCATTAGTTTTCTGTTTTTTGGAACTTATTTAGGTAAGGCACAAGAAGAAAAAGAAATAATAGCTAAAGACTCCATTATTAAAAATAATAAATATGGATTGCGATTAGGGCTTGATCTTGCTAGACCAATTCGATCTCTAGTGAATGAAGACTTTTCTGGTTTTGAAATAATGGCTGACTTTAGAATAACTCATAGATTTTATATAGCCGCTGAGTTTGGAAATGACAAGGACGATCAAATTGAGGAAAATTTAGTTTCATCAACCAAGGGAAGTTATGCTAAGTTAGGTATAGACTTTAATGCCTATAATAACTGGGTGGGTATGGATAATGCAATTTATGCAGGCTTAAGATATGGCTTTTCTACTTTTAACCAAGATCTGAAAGGTTACACTATATATACTGGAGATACTACTTTTCCTGGAACGATTGTTTATGATCCAATTTCATATTCCGGTTTAAATGCACATTGGATAGAATTTATTTTTGGAATTAAAACAGAGATTTTTAATAATTTATTTTTATCAATAAACCTTCAATTAAAGAATAAGTTTTATGAGCAAGTTCCTGAAAACTTCAATAACCTTTACATTCCCGGATTTAACAAAACCAATGACTACGGTAATTTTGGGGCAGGTTTTGGTTATGGAGTTTCTTATTTAATTCCTATTTATAAAAAATAAATATTAACTATTCTTTTTTGTTTTTTTACTTCCTTCATACATATCATACCGCACAAATTTAGCCTCTAATTTCCCATTATAAAGCTTAATTCTTCTAGAGGGCCTTAAACCTACATGTTTTAAGGCTTCCATATTACTGGTGATCATCCAAGCTTGTGTACCAGGATATTGATGTTTCAAAGTAGTACCAATGGATGCGTATAATTTTTCTGCATCTATCTGTATTCTTTCATCATAAGGTGGGTTAAAAATGATAAAAAGAGGACGTTCAGTTTCTTTTTTACTTTCAAAAAAATCTTGATGATGAACCTTAATAAATTCTTTTAAATTTGCACTTTCTATATTTTCTTTTGCCTTATCGACAACGTCAGCTTCCATATCAAATCCTTGAATACTATAATTAGATTCTCTTATTTTTTTTAATGCAGCATTTTCAATTAATTCAAATAAATCTACATCAAAATCAGGCCAATTCTCAAAAGAAAATTCATCACGGTTTAAATTTGGAGGTATATTACATGCAATCATAGCGGCTTCCGTTAAAATAGTTCCACTTCCACACATAGGATCCAATAAATCACATTGTCCATTCCAACCTGCTAACATGATCATACCTGCGGCTAGCACTTCATTAATAGGTGCCATTGTATTTGCTACCTTATAACCCCTTTTATGTAATGATTGCCCCGAACTATCTAAGGATAATGTGCAAATATTACGATCAATATGAATATTAACTCTAAGTGTAGGATGGTCTAAATCCACATCAGGCCTTCTACCTTCTTTATCTCTAAAACGATCAACAATAGCATCTTTAGTTTTTAAAGCTATATATTGAGAATGTGTGAATTTTTCTGAAAATACAGTAGCATCTACAGCAAGACTCCCATCAACATCCATATAATTTTCCCAAGGAAAAGCATATACTTTTTTGTAAATATCTTCTTCTGTAAAAACATTAAAAGAGGTTACAGGCTTTAAAACTTTAATAGCAGTTCTACAGCAAAGATTTGCTTTATACATAAATCCTTTATCTCCTTCAAAAGCAACGTTTCTCGTGCCAATTTCTACTTTGGAGGCCCCTAATTTTCTTAATTCTGTTGCTAACACCTCTTCTAGACCAAACATAGTCTTAGCAATCATTTTAAAATTTTTTTCCATAGATATTTTATTCACAACCACAAAAATACAGTAATTTAGCAGCCCAAATAATAATTCATGCTAAAAGATATAGAAAATTGGTATACATCCTGGTTTGACTCCCCTTTTTACCATATTTTATATAAAAATCGAGATGATAAAGAAGCCGGTTTATTCATGAAAAATTTAAGTTCTTTTTTAAAACTATCACCAGGTTCTACTATTTTAGATTTAGCCTGTGGTAAGGGGCGTCATTCAAAATATTTAAATGAATTAGGTTATCATGTTACAGGGGTTGACTTATCTCCACAAAGCATTACTTATGCAAAGAAATTTGAAAATGATAATTTATTTTTTGATGAGCATAACATGAGTAAACCCTACCCTAAACAGTTTGATGCTGTTTTTAATTTATTTACAAGTTTTGGTTATTTTGAAAAAGAAGATGATAATTTAAAAACGATAAAGTCTATAAAAAGTGAATTAAAACCGAGATGGTTATGGGGTTATAGACTTTTTAAATTCCGATTTTGTTGAGAAACATTTAGTGCTATCTGAAACTAAAATAGTAGATGGTATCACCTTCTTTATTCAACGTGAAATTAAAGATGGTTATATTTATAAAAACATTAGATTTAAAAATAATAACCAGGAGTATAATTTTACTGAAAAAGTAAAGGCTATTTCACTTTTAGATTTTAAAAACTATTTTATGGAAGCTGGAGTAAATTTAAAACATTGTTTTGGAGATTATCAATTAAATGAATATAACAAAGAAACTTCAAGTCGTTTAATTTTAATATTTAACTAATTTAATGATATACATATTACTTTTTACTTCTGTTTTTATAGGTTATTTATTAGCTTTAATATTAAAGGTTAAGGAGGTAAAAACACTATCCATTTACTTGGCTTTTAGTGGTGCTTTTCTTTTAGCACTCACCATATTTGAATTATTACCAGAAGTTTATAAAGGTCCTACTGAATCTATCGGAGTTTATATAATTTCAGGTATATTATTACAGATTGTTTTAGAGTTTTTCTCGCAAGGTGCGGAACATGGGCATGTTCATATTAACAAGCATAACAATTCATTTCCCTGGCTATTATTTATTAGTTTAAGTATTCATGCACTATTAGAAGGAGTTCCAATTACTGAAAATAACAACTTACTTATTGGAATAATGGTTCATAAAATTCCAATCGCTTTAATTTTATCAGTATTTTTTATAAAAGCTAATTATAAGAAGACTACTATATTATTATTCCTGTTTTTATTTGGATTAATGACTCCTTTAGGTAATTGGTTATCCAACAACTTTGAAATAACACAAAACTATCATAGAGAAATTACTGCTGTTGCAATTGGTGTATTTTTTCATGTTTCTACGACAATACTTTTTGAAAGCTCTAAAAACCATCAATTTAATGTTTCAAAAATGTCTGCAGTAATTCTTGCAATTGTCATTGCATATTTTTTATAGTTTTACATTTATATAAACCAAAAGAGTAATTTTCATGGAGATAATTCTAAATTAGTAACTGTTCGCAGTAATCAATTTCTTTTAAATTAAATCTACTAAATCTATTTTTTAAATAATACGTTTATGAATTTATTTTTACTTTAATAAAAACAATAGTTTTAATTATATTTGAGTTGAAATCATAAATAATATTATTTTCATGAAACTTTTTTTTTATACCACTCTTATAATTTTATTTTTTACTTCTTGTAAGGATTCATCTTCAAATAAAACCTCTACTGAAGAAAATCATAATCAAACATTGTTTACTAAAATCGATAGTGAAACCTCAAATATCTTTTTTAATAATAAAGTAATAGAAACGATGGATTTTAATTTTTTAAATTACCCGTATTTGTATACAGGTGCAGGTGTGGCAATTGGAGATATTGACCACGATGGATTTCAGGATGTGTATTTAGTGTCTAACTTTGGTCCTAATAAATTATATAAAAACAATGGGGATTTTATTTTTGAAGACATTACTTTTTCTTCTAAAACTGAAGATTATAATGGTTTTTCAACTGGAGTTACTATGCTAGATGTAAATAATGATGGTTGGCTAGACATATATGTTTCAAAAGCAGGCTCTTTAAATGATGATAATGGAAGGCGTAATTTACTTTTTGTAAATCAAAAAGACGGTAGTTTCTTAGAAGATGCTAAAAATTGGGGCCTTGATGATCCTGGATATTCTACTCAAGCTTATACTTTAGATTATGATAAAGATGGGGATTTAGATCTATATGTAGTTAATCATAGATACGATTTTAAAAACAACAGTAAGATCAGTAATGAAATACAAAGTGCAATTGAAGAAGTAACCAGCGATCAATTATACAGAAACGATGGGTCATCTTTTACAAAAGTCACAAGAGAAACTGGATTGTACAATAAGGCATGGGGGCTTTCGGGAGCAGTTGGCGATTTTAATAATGATGGATGGGATGATATTTTTATTTCTAATGATTTTTTAGAACCAGATGTAATGTATATCAACCAAAAAGACGGCACCTTTAAAAACGAAGCACTAACAAGAGTGAATCATATTTCATTTAACAGTATGGGGTCCGATTATGCCGATCTTAACAATGATAGTTTCCCAGACTTACTCACTTTAGATATGGCTCCAGAAAGCCATGAAAGAAGTAAAGAAAACATGGCCTCAATGAGTACTTCTAATTTTATGAAAATGGTGGATATTGGATACCACCATGCTTATATGTCTAATATGTTACAATTTAATGAGGGTAACGGAAAATTTAAAGAAACTGGATTACTAAGTGGTTTGGCAAAAACAGATTGGAGTTGGGCACCTTTAATTGCAGATTTTGACAATGATGGCCTTAAAGATGTTTTTATATCTAATGGAGTTGTAAAAGATTATACAAACCAAGATTTTAGAAATAAATTACACAAATTAAATGATGATGGAATTTCTATGCAATTACATGAGGTTTTAAACCTTATACCTGCTCAAAAGCTTAACAATTATGTTTTTAAAAATAATGGAGACTTAACGTTTACTAAAGTCATAAAAGAATGGGGATTAGACGACCCTAATTTTTCTAGTGGTGCTGCATATGCAGATTTTGATAATGATGGCGACTTAGACATAATTGTAAATAATACAAATGACAAGATTGGTATGTATCGAAATAATTCTGAAAATAATTTTATTCAATTAAAATTAAAAGGACCAAAGAATAATCCTTTAGGAATTGGAACGAGTGTTTATGTTACTTCAGAAACTGAAACTCAATATCAAAAAATGTACTTAACTCGTGGTTATGAGTCTTCAATAACCCCAAATCTTAATTTTGGTTTAGGACCCAACTCAAATCTAAGTACGATTTTAATTGAATGGCCAGATGGCAAAACCTCTAAACTCAAGGATGTACAATCCAATCAAATCCTTACAATAGATTACACTTCAGCAACCAACGAAACTTTTGATGCGATAAAACATGGTACATTTAAAAATGACATTAGCCCTTCATCTCTTGGTATAGATTACCAGCACCAAGAAAATGATTTTAATGACTATTCCTTGCAATTATTACTTCCACAAAAACAATCTACAAAAGGAACCGGAATTGTAAAAGCTGATGTTAATAATGATGGCTTAGAAGACTTTTTTGTAGGTAATGCTTCAGGTGCAATTGCGGCTTTATATATTCAGAAAAAAGATGGAACCTTTTTAACTACTAATAATTCACTTTGGAAAAAAGAAGCTAAGTATGAAGATGCAAATGCCCTTTTTTTTGATGCTGACGGTGACGGTGATCAAGATTTATATGTTGTGAGTGCGGGTTATGATTTAGATGAAGAAAGTTCTTTACTACAAGATAGGTTATACCTAAATAATGGAAAAGGAGATTTTTCTAAAACCAAAAAAGCACTTCCAAAAATGTTAACATCTGGAAAAAGTGTAATTGCTGGTGACTATGATTTAGATGGAGATGAAGATTTATTTATCGGCGGAAATGTTATTCCTGGCAAATACCCTCTGTCTCCTCGTTCTTATTTATTGAATAATGAAAATGGAAAATTTAATGATGTTTTAGAATCTAGTAATTCTCTTTCTAAAATAGGAATGATTTCTGAAGCTATATTTACAGATTATGATAATGATAATGATTTGGATTTAATGATGGTAGGTGAATGGATGGCTCCATTAATTTTCACTAACCAAGATGGGATATTTGAAAAAGAGATAATAAATGGACTTGATGATAAAAAAGGTTGGTGGTTTAGTATAATTAGTGACGATTTTGATGGCGATGGCGATCAAGATTACGTTTTAGGAAATTTAGGAAAGAATAATAAATTTCACCCAACTATAGAAAAACCTTTATTTATTTACGCAAAAGATTTTGACGAAAACGGTAGTCTTGATATTGCTATGAGTAAAATTAATCACGGTAAATTAGTACCTATAAGAGGTAAGGAATGCAGCTCTGAACAGAATCCTTATTTATTAGAGAAAATACAAACCTATAAAGAATTTGCTCATTTTGATATGAATGAAATATATGGGGAAGAAAATTTGAATGATGCTTTTCAATTAGTAGCACAAACTTTTGAATCAATCTATCTAGAAAATTTAGGTAATGGAAACTTTAAAAACACTACCCTACCAAATGAAGCACAAATGGGGCCAACTCTGTCAATTTTATCAGATGATTTTAATAATGATGGTTATAAAGACATTATGGGTATAGGCGCAATTTATGATGCAGAAGTAGAAACCATTCGTTATGATAGTAATTATGGTTATGTATTACTTGGAAATGGAAAAGGGTCTTTTAAGTACGATAAATATTATGCCCCATTTATAGATAGAGATGCTAAAGATGTTTCTCAAATTCTTATAGATGGAGACAAACATTTTTTTGTTGTGAGTAATAATGCTCCTCTTTCTACTTTTAATTTTCAATAATTTATTATTTCTTTTTTGTCTGTTCATTAAATGAAACACTTTAAATCACATTAAGTCTTTTAATAGTAATTGAGTTTTAAAACTTAGCATATATTATCTATTAAATGAGTGCCAAGTCCTTTATTATAGTTTTAACTAGTTCAATTGCTTTATGTTGAACTTCATCTTATGGAATATAAACTACTTTATAAATACACCTTCAATTACTTAAGTGTCTTTAGTGTAGAATATTTAAGGTTTATTTCAAATTGAATCTGTTTACTCTAATCTTACGTGTATTAATGCTAATCTTATTTGATAAAACTGTCTTATTATAGAAATATAAAATATTCAATTTATAAAATATGAATCATATTTATTTTGATTTTAGAGAGGCATCCCTATTTTTTTTAAAATTAGAGAAAAATACATTTAGATTTTGGGTAAAAAAAAGACCCAATCAAATAAATGATTGGGTCTTAAGGAAGGCGGCGACCTACTCTTCCACAGTAGTAGTACCATCGGCGCAAACGGGCTTAACTTCTCTGTTCGGAAAGGTAAGAGGTGAGCCCCGTCGCTATAACCACCTTAGTTATTAGCGTTTCGTTAACTGTTAGATGTGCTTTAAACACAATCCACCAGTTACGATACACTGTCCAGCAATGCTGAACAAATATCTTAACATAAAGAAAAAAGAATTATTAGAATAGTAATAGTATTAAATAGACTTATAAAAAGAGTTGCCCTCTCCAAGTTGCCTTGGAGAGGAACGGTTTGTACATAAGCTATACGGGTTATTAGTATCACTCGGCTACAAACATTACTGCTCTTACACCTATGACCTATCAACGTGGTAGTCTCCCACGACCCTTTAAAGAAATCTCATCTTGTGGTGGGTTTCGCGCTTATATGCTTTCAGCGCTTATCCCTTCCCGACGTAGCTACCCAGCAATGCTCCTGGCGGAACAACTGGTACACCAGAGGTCAGTCCATTCCGGTCCTCTCGTACTAGGAACAGATCCACTCAAATTTCTAACGCCCACTGTAGATAGAGACCGAACTGTCTCACGACGTTCTGAACCCAGCTCGCGTGCCACTTTAATGGGCGAACAGCCCAACCCTTGGGACCTTCTCCAGCCCCAGGATGTGACGAGCCGACATCGAGGTGCCAAACCCCCCCGTCGATGTGAGCTCTTGGGGGAGATCAGCCTGTTATCCCCGGAGTACCTTTTATCCTTTGAGCGATGGCCCTTCCATGCGGAACCACCGGATCACTATGCTCTACT
>CAJIZF010000001.1:0-587500 GCA_905181835.1 uncultured Flavobacteriaceae bacterium | reverse complement strand
TCAAAAGACTATTGTAAAACATTTAAACTCGTAGTATCTTTGCATCTTAAAATTAACACTTATGATAGCAATTACTTTACCAGATGGTAGTGTAAAGCAATTTAATGCCGGCATAACTCCAATGGGAGTTGCAATTAGTATAAGTGAAGGATTTGCAAGAAACGTAATTTCTGCATCTTTCAACGATACTACAATAGAATCTTCTACTCCACTTATTGAAGATGGAGACCTCATACTTTATACCTGGAGAGATAAAAAAGGCAAACAAGCCTTTTGGCATTCATCTGCTCATATCATGGCTCAAGCCCTAGAAGAAATGTTCCCAGGAATAAAACTTACTATAGGACCTGCTATTGAAAACGGATTTTATTATGATATAGATCTTGCAGACAATACTATATCTGAAAAAGATTTAAAACCTATAGAAGACAAAATGCTAGAGATAGCAAGAGGCAAACATGTATTCACCTTAAGAGAATCATCGAAAGCTGATGCTCTTGAATATTATAAAAAACAAGGAAATCAATATAAAGTAGCACTGATTGAAAACCTTGAAGATGGTACCATCACTTTCTGTGATCATGATAACTTTACAGATTTATGCAGAGGTGGACACATTCCGAATACTGGAATCGTAAAGGCTATTAAACTCATGAGTATTGCGGGAGCTTATTGGCGAGGCGACGAAAAAAACAAACAACTTACCCGGATTTATGGTATTAGTTTTCCAAAGCAAAAAGAACTAAAGGAGTATTTAGCTTTATTAGAAGAAGCCAAAAAGAGGGACCACAGAAAACTAGGAAAAGAATTAGAATTATTTACTTTTTCTCAAAAAGTAGGACAAGGACTTCCTTTATGGTTACCAAAAGGAGCAGCTTTAAGAGAACGTCTAGAAAATTTCTTGAAAAAAGCACAAAAAAAAGCTGGTTATGAAATGGTGATTTCTCCTCACATAGGGAATAAAGAACTTTATGTAACTTCTGGCCATTATGAAAAATATGGAGCAGATAGTTTTCAAGCAATTAAAACACCAAATGAAGGTGAGGAGTTTTTATTAAAACCTATGAATTGTCCTCATCATTGTGAAATATTTAATTCAAAACCTTGGTCTTATAAAGATTTACCTAAACGATTTGCAGAATTTGGAACCGTATATAGGTATGAACAAAGTGGAGAACTTCATGGATTAACAAGAGTTAGGGGTTTCACTCAAGATGATGCACATATTTTCTGCACGCCAGATCAGCTAGATCGAAGAATTTAAGAAATGTAATCGACTTAGTATTGTATACGTCTTTGGCTCATTAGGTTTTGAAAATTTCACTGCTCAAGTTTCGTTAAGAGACCCAGATAATCCAGAAAAGTACATAGGCAGTAATGAGAACTGGGAAAAGGCTGAAAAAGCAATATTAAACGCAACCATAGAAAAAGGCTTGGATTATGTTATAGAAACAGGAGAAGCTGCTTTTTATGGACCTAAAGTTAGATTTTATGGTTAAAGATGCATTGGGGAGAAGTTGGCAATTAGGTACTATTCAAGTTGATTACAATCTTCCTGAACGTTTTGAACTACAATATAAAGGAAGTGATAATGAAATGCACCGTCCTGTAATGATACACCGTGCTCCTTTTGGAAGTATGGAGCGTTTTATCGCAATTTTATTAGAGCATACAGGGGGTAATTTTCCTTTATGGCTTATCCCGGAACAAGTTAGTATACTATCTTTGAGTGAAAAATATGAAAAATACGCTCAAAAAGTTTTTAATCTGCTCGAAAATAACGAAATTCGCGCCCTTGTCGATAATAGAAATGAAACTATTGGAAAAAAAATACGGGAAGCAGAAATGAATAAAATTCCGTATATGTTGATAATAGGGGAGCAAGAAGAAAATGAAAATTCAGTTTCAGTAAGAAAACACAGTGAAGGAGATTTAGGCTCCATGACTGTTGAAGCGTTATCTAATATGATAAACGATGAGATTGATAAGAATAAAAAAGAATTTATTGTTTAATTTTTAAATTATATAGTCATAGCAATACGTAGAAAAAGAAGTAGAGGCCCTGCAAGGGTAATTAAAGAAGATAAGCACAGGATTAACCAGCAGAATTCGCGCTCAAGAAGTACGATCTGGTGGGCGAAAATGTCGAAGTTGGTGTTTATACCCTAAGCAAGGCATTAGAAATATCGCTAGAGGAACACGAAGTGGATCTTGTGGAAATCTCACCTAACGCTACGCCTCCTGTATGTAAGGCGATGGATTACAAAAAATTTGTTTATGAACAAAAAAAACGTGAAAAAAACTTAAAATCCAAAGCAACCAAAGTAACCATAAAAGAAATACGTTTTGGACCTAATACTGATAATCATGATTATCAATTTAAAAAGAAACACGCTGAAAAGTTCTTAAAAGAAGGAGCAAAATTAAAAGCCTTTGTATTTTTTAAAGGTCGTTCTATAATTTACAAAGATAAAGGAGAAATTTTGCTATTACGCCTTGCACAAGAACTTGAAGATTTTGGTAAAGTAGAACAAATGCCAAAATTAGAAGGTAAAAGGATGACAATGTTTATTGCTCCAAAAAAAGCAAAATAATAAACTAACTTATCTTTTAGATAAAAATAATACAAGTGAAATAAATAGATAAAAACTAGGAAACATGCCTAAACAAAAAACAAAATCTAGTGCCAAAAAGAGATTCAAGCTTACTGGCACCGGTAAAATCAAAAGGAAGCATGCGTTTAAAAGTCATATTTTAACAAAGAAGACTAAGAAACGTAAGTTAGCTTTAACGCACGATACTGTTGTGCACAAAGCAGACGAAAGTAATGTTAAGCAAATGCTTCGAATGAAGTAATTCTTAACTGGTTAACAAAATTATAAACCCTGGAGCAAGGCCCTAAAGAATTCTAAAGAATCGCCTTCTACAAAAAAAAACAAAATTATGCCAAGATCAGTAAATTCAGTTGCAAAAAGAGCCCGAAGAAAAAAGGTAATGAAGCAAGCCAAAGGATACTTTGGAAGACGTAAAAACGTATGGACAGTAGCAAAGAATGCTGTCGATAAAGCGATGCAGTACTCGTATAGAGACCGTCGCGCTAAAAAAAGAACATTTCGTGCTTTATGGATCACTCGTATTAACGCGGGTGCTAGACAACACGGTATGTCTTATTCGCAATTTATGGGAAAAGTAAAAGCTAATAACATTGAATTAAACCGAAAGGTTTTAGCCGATTTAGCTATGAATCATCCTGATGCTTTTCAAGCAATCGTAAATAAAGTAAAATAAGAAATTAATTATTATTTATTTCACAAAAAAAAATCACTCAATGGGTGGTTTTTTTTTGTGAAAAATTAAAATAATATTTTTCACTTCACCTATAGCATTTCAGATAAATATTCTTCTTTTGTCTTTGAAATGTTTAAGAAATTTAAAAATAGATCAGATTTAAACTTAGTAGGTTTATGGATTGTTAAAAAAAAATTGATGCTTTTGGAGGTGAAATCTGGTTTGAATCAAAATTAGGCAAAGGAACTACCTTCTATTTTACCGTATTAAAAATAAATAATTTATAATGATTTTTAAAAAAAATTAATTAGACGATTAAAGATTATGTAAATTAGACAAAAAGATTACAATGAGGATACTATTTTTATTTTTACTGATAATTCTATCTGCAAATAACAACCTCTTATTATCCCAAACTGGCAAATCCTATGTTATTAATAGGCATGAATCTGTTTATATTCCTCTTGGAAAAATTTCTTTTGCAGATAGCATCGTTAATTTTAAAATTGGAAAACCTACTCCCTACAAAAAATACCAAGATAGCACACAAGCTTTAAACGAACCTAATTATAGATCCTACGACAAGCCTGATTATGTTTCCCTTGGTTGTAAAGGAACATTAACTGTTGCTTTTAAAGACAATGGCTTTATGAATCTTAAAGGAAACGACTTATATATATTTGAAGTAGGTCCCTCAAAAGAGGCTGCAAAAATAGAAATCTCAGAAAATGGAGAAGATTGGATATTTGCGGGTAATATATCGGGAGGAAAGTCGATAATTGATTTAGAGGATCAAAATATCTCCACAAAAAAAGTTTTTTATTATGTAAGAATAATAGATCAAAAAGCTGTTTGTAAAAGTAAAACTGCAGGTGCAGATATTGACGCAATTGGAGCAATAAATTGCGTTATAAGACTGACTATCAATACAGAAATTCTCTTTAAATATGATGAATATAAATTACAAAAATCAGCTGATTCAATTTTAGCCTACCTGATCACCAAAATCAAAAACATAGATAAAGCTACCATACTAATTGATGGCCACACAGATAGTGATGGTGAAGAAAGTTATAATTTAGATTTATCAGATAAAAGATCTCATTCGGTAGCTCAAAGATTAAAACTATTGTTACAAAATAATCCTAATTATGACTATTTAATTAATTCATATGGAGAAACTAAACCGAGGGCCTCAAATGACTCTTATGAAAACAAACAGTTAAACAGAAGAGTAGAGATTACTATACTTCCTCCCTTAAGCTATTATGAAAGTATAGAATAATATCATGTTTTTTGTTTTTTCTTTTTAGCTGCGGGAAAGAGTACATTATTTAAAATCAAACGATAGCCAGGAGAATTTGGGTGTAACTCTAATTCTGTTTTTGCATCTCCTACCCTATGCTGATAGTCCTCAGGATCATGCCCTCCATAAAATGTAAAAAAACCTTTTCCTTTTATTCCATGAATATATCGAGCCTCTCCATTCGTTTTTTGTTCTCCCATGACCAAAACATTTGCTTTAATTTGATCTCTTTCATAAGCAGTAGTTTGTCCCATAAAACCTTTTATTAGCGAAGTGTGATTTTGAATTAACATAGTTGGAATAGGATCCCATTTTGCAGAATAATCCATTAGGGTAAAATAATCTGTTTCTTTATTTATTTTTCGTTTAGATGTCATATCTATTGATGAAAACTCGTATACCATTGGACTTCTTTCTAAGATAAAATTTTTAAATGCAAAAGTATTATTATAATTAATTTTACCTTGATAACCAGGATCGCTCGGATCGTCATCAAACATTGTTTCACAAATATCAACGCCTTCTGCAGATAAAGCAATGTCAAAACTATCTGTAGCACTACACATGGCAAACATAAAACCACCACCAACTACATAATCTCTTATTTTTAATGACACGTCTAATTTAAGATCAGACACTTTATTATATCCTAAATTAGAAGCCATCAATTCGGCCTCTTTTTTATTTCGGATATACCACGGTGCAGCACGATAGGCGCGATAAAATTTCCCATACTGCCCAGTAAAATCCTCATGATGTAGGTGCAACCAATCAAAAAGCACTAACTGATCACCCAAAACTTCTTCATCATAAATTATAGTATAGGGAATTTCTGCATAGGTTAAAACCATAGTAACTGCATCGTCCCATGGTTGATTTCCCTTTGGTGAATAAACAGCAATTCTAGGGGCCTTTTCTAGAATGACTGATTCCATATTTTGAGAAGGGCTCTCTATTAGTTTTAAAATTTCTTCAGTTTTAGAATTGGACAAAAGCTCAAAAGAAATTCCTCTTACTTGACATTCCTTTTTTATTTCTTCTGTATCGGGTAATAAAAAAGAACCACCTCGATAATTGAGAAGCCATTTTACTTTTAATTGCTTTTGTAAAGTCCAATAAGTTAATCCGTAAGCTTTGAGATGCTCTGCCTGACTATCTGAATCCATAGGTACCAGTATATAAGAAGCAGTTACTGTTGAATAAAATAGGGCAACAAAAATGAAAATGAAAAAATTCTTCATAGAATTAATTTACAAACTATTTTTTACTTAAAAGATTTTAAAAGCTAAAAAAAGTTAATGAAAATGTTTTTAATTTAAAAAATATAGAATTATTAAAATGGTATATCATCGTCATTACCAGAAAAATCGTTGTTCATAGAGCTTCCAAATGCTTCATCAGGTGAAGCTGAAGGATTTGTTTTAAAAGTATCATCATTTGCAGCAGCATTCATCCTTGACTGATATTCGTTTGAAAAGTTAAATTCATCTAAATCTTCAAACTTACCGAGGTGACCCAAGAATTTTAATCGTATTTCATCCAAGCCTCCATTACGATGTTTGGCAACAATAAACTCGCCTTGACCTTCGGTTGGACTATGTTCATCATCATCCCACTCGTCTATTTTATAATATTCAGGTCTATAAATAAATGAAACTATATCAGCATCTTGTTCAATTGCACCAGATTCTCTTAGATCAGAAAGTAATGGTCTTTTAGTTCCCCCTCTAGTTTCCACAGCACGTGATAATTGAGAAAGAGCTATTACTGGAATATTTAATTCTTTTGCTAATGCCTTCAAATTTCTGGATATCGTGGAAATCTCTTGTTCTCTGTTGCCTCCTTTTTGATTTCCGCCTGCAGTCATGAGCTGAAGATAATCTACCATAATCAATTTAATCTTGTGTTGTGAGGCTAATCGCCTAGCTTTTGCCCTTAAATCAAATATAGAAAGAGATGGGGTATCATCAATAAATAAAGGAGCTTTTTCAAGGCTTTTTACTTTTACATTTAATTGCTCCCACTCGTGTTTTTCAAGATTACCTGTTCTTAATTTTTCAGAATTTAATCCAGTTTCGGAAGAAATTAAACGTGTAATAAGCTGAATAGAGGACATTTCGAGTGAAAAAAATGCAACAGGAATGTTGTGTAAAACTGAAATATTTCGAGCCATTGATAATGAAAAAGCTGTTTTTCCCATTCCAGGACGAGCGGCTATAATAATCAAATCACTAGGCTGCCAGCCTGAGGTTAACTTATCTACTTTAACAAAGCCTGAAGGAATTCCAGACAAACCTTCTTTATTGGCAATTTCTTCAATTTTTTTCTTTGCTTGAATTACCAAATCTTGAGCACTAATTGTAGATTTTTTTATATTTCCCTGTGTAATTTCGTATAACTTCGATTCTGCAGTATCCAACAAATCAAATACATCGGTACTTTCATTGTATGAATCTTCAATTATTTCATTCGAAATTTTGATAAGACTGCGCTGAATAAATTTCTGAATAATAATTCTAGCGTGAAACTCAATGTGTGCTGAAGAGGATACTTTTTGAGTTAATTGAATTAAATAAAAATCACCTCCAACTAATTCAAGGTTTTTTTGAGTTTTTAATTTAGATGATACGGTCAATAAGTCAATAGGAAGTCCTTCTTTAAATAACATAAAGATAGCTTCAAATATTTGTTGGTGGGATTGTTTGTAAAAAACCTCAGGGTGTAAAATATCAATAACCTCATCCACACCTCTTTTATCAACCATCATTGCCCCTAACACTACCTCTTCTAAATCGATGGCTTGTGGAGGTATTTTCCCTTTTTCTAAAGAAATTACTTGAGTTTTTTGATTAGCGTAAGTTTTTTGAGGGTTGAGTTTTTCCATAAAGCTAAGGTAATTAAAATTGCATCGTTGGGTATGTAAATTTGACGATCAAAGTTCACTACTCATTAACAATCTGACTGTTGAAAAGTCAAAAAAAATGTTAATAAGCATAAAAAAATCCGAAACAGTAACTTTCGGATTTTGTTAATGATTTGTAAATGTTATAACTAAGCATTAAAGACTCCCATTTCTGAATATTTTTTCATCCTTATTTTAACCAATTCTTTTGGGGATAAATTCATTAAAGTCTTATATTCTTTAACTATTGCATTTGAAACAATTTCAAAAGTTTTCTCTCTATTATTATGAGCGCCTCCGAGCGGTTCCTTGACAATTAAATCGATTAAATTTTGTCGTTTCATATCGTTGGCAGTTAATTTTAGTGCCTCTGCAGCTTGTTCTTTATATTCCCAGCTTCTCCAAAGTATTGAGGAACAACTTTCGGGAGAAATAACAGAATACCAAGTGTTTTCTAACATCAGAACTCGATCCCCTACTCCTATACCTAGAGCTCCTCCACTAGCACCTTCTCCAATAATCACTACAATTATTGGGACTTTTAAACGTGTCATTTCGATAATATTTCTTGCTATTGCCTCTCCTTGGCCTCTTTCCTCAGCTTCAAGTCCGGGATACGCACCTGGTGTATCAACAAAACAAACAACAGGAATTCCAAACTTTTCAGCAGACTTCATTAATCGTAATGCCTTTCTGTAACCCTCAGGATTAGACATTCCAAAGTTCCTATATTGTCTAGTTTTGGTATTGTAACCTTTTTGTTGACCAATAAACATATAAGATTGATCCCCTATTTTACCTAAACCACCAATCATAGCTTTATCATCTTTAAAATTTCGATCTCCGTGCAATTCTAAAAAACTATCACCACAGATTGCTTTTATATAATCTAAAGTGTAAGGTCTATTTGGATGTCTAGAAAGCTGAACACGTTGCCAAGGTGTTAAGTTTTTGTAAATATTTTTTTTTGTTTCGTCTAGTTTAATTTTTATTTGCGCACAAGTGTTAGAAACATCAACATCGCTCTCCATACCAATAGCACACGCTTTTTCGTATTGTTCATTTAACTCTTTAATGGGTAATTCAAAGTCAAGATATTCCATACTATCTAATTAAAATTAATTGCTATTAAATCACAAATATAAAGGATATAGTTTGTAAATAATCAAACTTTTTTTCTTGTTTTAATTATTCCATTCACAATAACGGTCATTAAAATTATTAGAGCACCTAAATAAAACGTAGGATTCATATATTCTTTATCTCCCAATATTAATAAGGCCAATATAATACCATATACAGGCTCCATGTTAGTGGTTAGCATTAAGGTGTAAGGGCTTATCCATTTCATTATGTGAACCGCTGCAATAAATGCGTATGCAGTACATACAGAAGCTAAAAGGAGTATATAAATCCAATCTGTACTTGACAAATCAAAAAATGACACATTAAATCCATCTGTTGAAAAAATAAAAATGGTAATAAATACAACTCCAAAAAATAATTCATAGAAAGAAATAATTGTTGCATCATGGGTTTTAACAATCATTCCGTTAAATATAGAAAATAGAGCGCCCAAGAAAGAGGAAAGTAAAGCAAATAGGATTCCTGTCAAATATGCTGTTTCTACATTAAAAATTATATATAAACCAACGATAACAATTAATCCAAAAACCACTTCATATTTAATTATTTTTCTTTTAAAAAAAATGGGCTCTAACAATGAAGTAAAAAAAGCACCTGTTGACATCATTGCCAATGTGATAGATACATTAGATACCTTAACCGCTTTAAAGAAAGCCAACCAATGCAAAGCTATCAAAAACCCAATGAGGGCAAATATTACTAATGATTTTAAAGATACTTTTAATCTTCCTTTAGTAAACCAGATATAAATAAGAACAAAAAAAGAACCCAATAACATCCTGAACCAAACTAACGGAACTGCTGCTATAGTAATTAAATCTCCTAAAACTGCTGTAAAACCCCATATAAAAACTATGAAATGTAAATGTAAATAGTTTATTAATTTATCGTTTTGCATTACGAAGTAAATATACTGCCAAAATAGCAAAGACTAAATTAGGAAACCAAGTAGCTACGATGGGAGAAAAATCACTTTGCTCAGCCATGGTTCCGAATATTTTATCAAAAAATATAAAGATCATTCCTATACCAATACCAATAGCTAAATTCACTCCCATACCTCCTCTACGTTTCATTGATGATACTGCAACAGCAATTATTGTTAAAATATAGGCGGAAATGGGTAAACTCCATCGCTTATACCTAACCACTTCGTACCTATTAATATTGGAAGATCCTCTCTTTTTTTCTCTTTCAATAAAAGAATTTAATTCGGTATAATTTAAAGTTTCAGCTATATATTCAACGGGTGTTAAATCTTCTAGATCAAAACTAAAAGTAGTATCCTTTTTTGCTTTTGACTCAAGTATATCCTCATTAGAATTGATGATTCTTTTTAAATATTTATAGAGGGTATAAGTACTATCAGCTTCGTTAAAAACTATTTTATCAGCTTTAATTTTATATTCTAACTGATTACCATTAAAATGTTCTAATGTAAATTTTTCTCCTGTTTTATCTTTTACATTAAAATAGCTTACATAGATATAATCTTGATCATTTATTTGTCGATAGACATTGGTTTGAGTTCTATCTTTTTTACTTTTTTTTATGTATTTATAAATAAATTCGTTAAACCCTTTGCTTGCCATTGGAGCTAGGTACATTCCCATAATAAGCGCTCCAATACAAACAATTGTGGCACCAATAAAATAGGGTCTTAAAAACCGATAATATGATACGCCACTACTTAAAAACGCAATTACCTCAGTATTGTTTGCTAGTTTTGAAGTAAACCAGATAACCGATAAAAATAAAAACAAAGGAAATAGTAGGTTGGCAAAATAGATAGTAAAAAAAATATAGTATTCAACAACTTCTAAAAAGGGTGCCTCGTTTTGAAGTATTTTATCGATTTTCTCTGCAAGATTTACGGTAATACCAATAGGAATAAATAGCAGAAGTAGTAGCGTAAAAGTCCCTATATATCTTTTCAGTATGTATCGATCAAGAATACTCAGCATTTATTATAGCTTATTATCCATTTGTTTAACCATTTTATTTTTCCAAACCCCAAAGTCTCCTGCTAATATATGCTTTCTGGCTTCACGAACCAACCACAAATAAAAACCTAAATTGTGAATAGTAGCTATTTGTCTTCCTAACATTTCATTTACCGTAAATAAATGTCTTAAATAAGCCTTACTGTAGGCAGTATCGACCCAGGTAATGTTCATGGAGTCAATTTCGGAAAAATCGTCAGCCCATTTTTTATTTTTAATATTAATGGATCCATAAGCAGTAAAAAGCATTCCATTTCTACCATTTCTGGTAGGCATAACACAGTCAAACATATCAATTCCCAATGCGATATTTTCTAAAAGATTTATGGGAGTTCCTACACCCATTAAATACCTTGGTTTATCTTTTGGTAGTACCTCCGTTACGATAGCTGTCATCTCATACATTTCTTCTGCCGGCTCTCCCACAGACAAACCACCAATTGCATTTCCTTCAGCACCCACTGATGCTATATATTCTGCAGATTGTTTTCTTAAATCCTTGTAAGTGCTACCTTGAACAATTGGAAAAAAAGTTTGACTATAATTATATTTTAGTGGTGTTTTTTTAAGATGGGTAATACAACGTTCCAACCAGCGATGCGTCATGTGCATCGATCTTTTTGCATACTGATAATCACAGGGATAAGGTGTACACTCATCAAAAGCCATAATAATATCTGCTCCAATTGTTCGCTGAATTTCCATGACATTCTCGGGTGTGAATATATGATAACTCCCATCAATGTGTGATTTAAATTTCACCCCTTCTTCTTTTATTTTTCGATTGGCAGAGAGCGAATAAACTTGATAACCTCCACTATCTGTTAAAATATTTCGATCCCAATTCATAAATTTATGAAGACCTCCCGCTTTTTCTAATATAGGTGTTTGTGGTCGTAAATATAAATGATAGGTATTTCCTAAAATAATATCAGGATTGATATCCTGTTCTAACTCTCTTTGGTGCACCCCTTTAACCGTTCCAACGGTTCCTACAGGCATAAAAATGGGAGTTTCTATTTTTCCATGATCTGTAATGATGGTAGCTGCTCTTGCCTGGGTTGAAGTATCAGTAGCTTTTAAATCGAATTGCATCTTAACTATTTAGAATTCCTATTTGATTTAATAGGATCCTACAAATATAAAATGAATTGTTGTTTTAATGGAAGAAGTAGACGCTATAATTTACTTTTTACATAAAACTATACATTCTGTTAACTAAATGAGTAAAATCGTTAATAACTGTAACATATTCCATTTTGTGTAGGACTATCAAAAGTCTATTTTTGGGCAAGAAAAACAACAACATGTCAGACAGTAATCACTTAAATAATTTAGTAGTACAGGTACGTAGAGATATTTTGCGCCAAGTACATAAAGTTAACTCAGGACATCCAGGAGGTTCTCTAGGTTGTGCAGAATTTTTAGTAGCACTCTACCAAGAAATAATGGAGCGTAAAAACACCTTTGAAATGGATGGTAAGGAGGAAGACCTTTTCTTTTTATCGAACGGTCACATTTCTCCTGTTTTTTACAGTGTATTAGCAAGGTCAGGATATTTTCCTGTGGAAGAGCTCAGCACCTTTCGTTTATTAAACACAAGATTGCAAGGGCATCCTACTACCCATGAAGGCTTACCTGGTATTCGTATTGCTTCTGGTTCACTTGGACAAGGAATTTCTGCTGCCATAGGAGCTGCTCAAAGCAAAAAGTTAAATCATGATACTAAGATAGTATATACCCTTTGTGGTGACGGTGAATTACAAGAGGGCCAAAACTGGGAGGCGATCATGTATGCCGCAGGTAACCAAATTGACAATCTAATTGTTACTGTTGACTATAATAAACAACAAATTGATGGAGCAACCGATGATGTTTTACCGCTTGGAAATTTAAGAGCTAAATTTGAAGCTTTTGATTGGGACGTTGTTGATATCAAAAATGGAAATGATTTAGACGCAATTCTAAATGGAATGAAAATCGCTAAAAATAAAACTGGTAATGGAAAACCTATTTGTGTTTTACTACATACCGTTATGGGTAACGGGGTCGATTTTATGATGCATACCAATGCTTGGCATGGGAAGGCTCCTAATGATGAACAATTAGAAAAAGCATTAAAACAAAATCCTGTAACACTGGGAGATTACTAAAACACAACTAGAAAATTCATATGAAAAAATATATAGATACCGGTAAAAAAGATACAAGATCTGGGTTTGGTGCTGGATTAACCGAATTAGGAAAATCGAATGAGAACGTAGTAGCTCTTTGTGCTGATCTGATTGGATCTTTAAAAATGAATGATTTTCAAAACAATCATCCAGAGCGTTTTTACCAGGTTGGAATTGCTGAAGCCAATATGATGGGAATCGCTGCAGGTATGACCATCGGCGGAAAAATTCCTTATACAGGAACTTTTGCGAACTTTTCAACTGGAAGAGTATACGATCAAATTCGTCAATCAATTGCTTACAGTGGAAAGAATGTGAAAATCTGTGCTTCTCATGCAGGGTTAACTTTAGGAGAAGATGGTGCCACTCATCAAATATTAGAGGATATTGGCTTGATGAAAATGTTACCAGGAATGACGGTAATCAATACCTGTGACTACAATCAAACCAAAGCCGCTACCAAAGCAATTGCTGATTATAACGGACCTGTTTACCTGAGGTTTGGAAGGCCAAAAGTAGCCAATTTCACTCCTGAAGATCAAACTTTTGAAATAGGTAAAGCTATCCAATTACAAGAGGGAAGTGATGTAACTATAGTAGCTACAGGACACTTAGTTTGGGAGGCTTTACAAGCTGCAGAAACACTAAATGAACAAGGAATAACTGCCGATGTAATTAATATACATACTATCAAACCGCTGGATGAAGCTGCTATTTTAAATAGTGTAGCCAAAACTAATTGTATCGTTACTGCCGAGGAGCATAACATTCTTGGAGGTTTAGGAGAAAGTGTAGCTCGAGTGTTGGCTAAAAACAACCCAACACCACAAGAATTTGTAGCAACACAAGATACTTTTGGAGAATCTGGAACCCCTGCACAATTAATGGAAAAATACGGATTGAACGCAAGTGCAATCGTCAATGCAACTCAACGAGTACTGAGAAGAAAGTAGTTAATTTATAGCGTAAACCTAATAGGTGTTTTCGTCTAAATAGTCAGCTATTCCGTCGTTATTAGCATCTGTAAAAACAACCGTATATAAAGTTACTATACCCGTTTCTAAGTTTGTTTTACGTTGCATCTCAACCTCATTTTCAGCGAGTTCTGGATCAGCATCACCCTGGTTCAAGGTGTATTGGTTAGCCTCTACCTCAAATCGTGTTAATTTGCCGTCGCCATCATCATCTGGATCGTTGAAATTTGGAAATCCATCATTATCAGTATCATCGTCTAATTCATTTCCATTTCCATTTAAATCTTCAAACTCTGATAAAATAGTGTCTAAATCTTGATCTGTTTTTTCAACAGCATAGGTTTGAAACGTAAAAATGAGTTGATCATAAAATTCAATTCCACTTCCAACGGGTGGTGTATTGTAATAACCTAAACCTGATTGCATAAATACTGCACCAATACCAAAATCATCGAACGTTAGCGTACCATCAGGATTTTCGGTAAAACCTGTTGCCCCGTTAAATTCAATTAAAGTTGCTTGGAAACCTTTAACAACTCGAGTTAAATCAAAAGAAATTGGACTTACACTACTATCAAATGTTTCTGTTGGATAAACTGTTTCATAAACATCATTGACAAGAATTTCTTTTTCTCGAAGGGAGGTTCCAACATAATTTAAAGTGGTTTTATCAGAAAAATTTATTGGATCACCTTCCCCCTGTCTTACTTTTAAGTAATAAAGCTTGTATACAACACCGTCTTGAAATATATCATCAACATTTTTAGATGAAACTTGGTCAATTAAAGGCGTCTTGCTACTGTTATCGCCAGCTATGGTATCAAATACAATTTGGTAGTTAAAATCAGCTGGAGGATTGGTAAATTGTTCGTAATTATAAAAATGAGTCTCTAAATAGTTTTCAATCATCAAGGTTGCTGGAATCACTTCTTCATCTCTTTCTCTAGGAGGAACAATGATCACACCATCATCTTCTGTGTCGCAGGAGAAAACCAAAGTAAATAAAATAGCTACAAGAGGTAATAAAAAAACATTTCTATTCATTTTTCTTTTTTTAGTTGGCCAAATATACGATTTTAAGCTATTTTTACTGGATAAGATTGAGATCTTTTAATAAATGAGGATAGATAAGTATTTATGGTGTGTTCGTTACTTTAAAACAAGGAGTATAGCTACTCAAGCTTGTAAAAAAGGATCGGTAAAAATTGACAAAACTTCTGTTAAACCTGCAAGAGATGTCTACCCTGGAGATGTAATCGAAATTCGTAAAGACCAAATACATTATACCCTACAAGTTTTAGATTTGCCAACCAGTAGGCTTGGTGCAAAGTTAGTCGACCAATACCGAAAAGACACTACCTCAAAAGAAGCTTTTTCAAACAAAGAATTACTAAAATATGCTAAGGATTACTATCGTAAAAAAGGTACTGGAAGACCCAGTAAAAAAGATAGAAGAGATTTAGAAGATTTTACAGAATCTGTCTCTGACGATTAGTAGCTCATTTACTATCTTTGAATAAAATTATTACTTTATGACTCAAATTGGGAATATCATTTTAGATCAGAAACAAATAGACCATAAAATTAGGCGTATTGCTTATCAAATTTATGAAAACAATGTTTCTGAAAAAGAAGTAGTTATTGCTGGAATTTTTGAAAACGGATTTGTTTTTGCAAAAAAAATAAAAACCGTTATTGAAAAAATATCGCCCATTAAGGTTATTATGTGCAAAGTAATGATTGATAAAAAAAATCCTATAGAGCCTATTACTACTTCTCTAGAATCCAAAATCTATAAAAATAAATCTTTGGTCTTAGTAGATGATGTTCTTCACTCTGGAACCACGCTCATTTATGGAATTAAGCATTTTTTACAAGTACCACTCAAACAATTTAACACAGCGGTATTAGTGGACAGGAATCATAAAAAATATCCTGTTAAGGCAGATTTTAAAGGAATTTCTCTTTCCACATCCATCAATGAAAATGTATCGGTAGTGTTCGAAAAAGGGAATTATTTTGCGCGTTTAGATTAGAAGGATAAGTTATTTTTAATTTCCTCCACTATGGTCTCTACGGAACGAGAATCCGTAGCAACTTTCAAATCCGATTGGTTGTAAAAATAGGACCGTTCAAAAAGATGTTTTTTTATGAAATCATTTAATAAAAGTTCGGTGTTTAAATGAGCAATTAATGGTCTTCGCTGTCTTTCGTTAAAAAGTCGTCGGGTTAATTCTTCATTAGATGTTTTTAAATAAACGGTGGTACTTGCTGCTACAGATTTTAAAAACTGAAGCATATCTCCGTAACAAGGAGTGCCTCCGCCCGTTGCTAAAACTAGGTTGGAACTATCAGTTAAAATTTTAGCCACCAGTTTTCTTTCTATTTTTCTGAAATAGACTTCTCCCTTTGTCGCGAATAAGTCAGAAATACTACTTCCTGTTTCTTGAGTCTATGGCTTGGTCTAAATCAACAAATTTATAGTTTAGAGAGGCTGCTAATTGCTCTCCTACGGCAGATTTTCCGCTACCCATATACCCTACTAATATAATTTTCATTTTAAAATTTAAGATGTAAGTGTATGATATTGAATTAATGAAATATTTATCAAATTTAACTTAAAATTGCTTTGAATTATAAAAATAATGATAGTATATTTGCACCCGCATTCAGGAAAATATTTCCTGTTTTAAAGGACGACTTGGTAGCTCAGTTGGTAGAGCACCTCCCTTTTAAGGAGGTGGTCCTGGGTTCGAGCCCCAGCCAAGTCACTCAAAAAGTCGAGCATTATGCCTCGACTTTTTAGTTTATAATAATTTTATTTTACCGAGGTGCTGGAACTGGTAGACAGGCATGGTTGAGGGCCATGTGTTCTTATGAACGTGTGGGTTCGATTCCCATTCTCGGTACAAATTATCCCCAAGAATAATTTATTGTTTTTGGGGATATATTTTTCCAAAATATTTTCCTTCATATCTTCAAATACTTCATCAAAATATAAATGAAATTTACTCCCAATATTCATCACTAGGGTGTTCATCAAAAATTTCAACACCATTTTTATTTGACTTTAAAATATCTTTTAATTCTTGAACCATTTCTTCCATCTCAGCTTCATATGGTTCCCCATCAATAACAAACACATAATCACCACTTTCAATTGTAATGTTATAATTTGTTTTATCACTTTTAACTATTATATAGTTTGGAGTTTTGTATCCTAAATCCTTAAAAGAATAGGGTTTTACAATAATATCATGATGCTGGCTTAAAAAATTATTCTGTTGATCATCTTCGTCACCTTCAATTATCGAAATGTATTGTTTGAACTCTAATCCTGAGGATTGAAATATGTTTGAAAGTTGAAGAAAAGGTTCAAATTCATCGTTATATACCTTTGAAGAATTACGGTTGGGCTAATGATAAAAAAATAGAAAATATTTTTTTATTTACTTGCAAACCTAATGACCATATTTGAAAAAATCCGTTGAAAAAATCACCTTCTATTGTTACATTCATAATTTTTATATATTTAACAAAATTATATAAATAATTTAAACTAAAAATCTGATAACCTTTGGGAACAAATAAAACCTTTATTTAAAGAAGTTGGAAAATATTATAAAAAATCAAATAAAGTCGATCTTGAATACAAAAGAGGAGACAAATCAAAAATCTCAGAAAACGGTCTAATTTATGTTTTAATTGTTGATGATTATATAAAGTATATTGGAGAATCAAAAAGATATAGTAGACCCCTAAATTACCACAAAAACAATGTAATGAAAGCTGTTGAAAAAGGAATTAATACAGAAGTTTTGGAAAATAATAAAGAGGTAAAAGTATATATCTATGAACCTTCACCACAAAAAATATTAAATTTAAATGAGCAAAATTATAAGAGTGAGTTCAATAATATAAATCTTTATAAATCAATTGAAACGTATTGGATAAAACTTAATAATGAACAAAAAAGCAATGATCATTGGAATAAAAAGGTGAATTGATAAAATTTAGAGTGAAAATCTTATTTTTTTATGAATTTATTTCTCAGAATTACTTCCCCTTTGTTTTTGATACTGTAATAATAAAATCCATTGCTAAGGTGACTTAAATTAATTTGTAACCTATTTGAATTTAATTTAAAATTCTCAATTGATTGACCTAAGGAATTATAAATTATAAATTCTAAAGATTCAGTTTTTAGGTTATTTAGTTTAATAGTTATGGGACCTTTTGTAGGATTTGGATATATAATGAGCTCTTGCTGTGAACTTGCAATATTTTCTATTGAAAGAGACTGCATGCTTGCAATCCAGTTAACTGCTAAGCTGTTATCTGAATTTAAATCAACTAACTGTAAATAAGAACCCGTTCCATCAGCATCCTCAGGCCAAGGAGTATTGTCTTTATATTCCACTTGATCAATAGTGTTTCCAAAAGCGTCGGATAGAATAATTTTATAAGATTTATTGCTTAGATTTCTAGTAAACACTCCAAAAGGAGTAAGTCCATAATAATTTTGAAAGGCAATAGCATTACTGCACAAATAAATTTTTTGATTGCTCAAAACTGAAGCATTAGCAGAAAATTGATAGGAAATTCCTAATTCTCTTAGGTAGTAACCCGTCAAATTTACACTTTGATTGGAGTTATTGGTTATTTCGATAAATTCAAGGTCTTCACTAACATATTCGCCGTCATCTACAGGGTTATAATGGATTTTACTGATAACCAAATTAGGAACAGAAACATCTTCGCAATTTTCAGAAGAACCAATATTGTTGTTCATCCAATCAATACGATTTTCAATCCAAACTTTCATTTCGATAATATTTTCTTCTTGATCAGCTACTGTAGGCCAACCATCTTCAGGTGGCCATCTCTGCAATTCTCTCTCTTGAGATTCAGCTAACAGGTTAAAGTATTCATCGATTAAATTTGAGATAGTAACGAAATTTAAAGGTTGATTTATAGCCGTTAACTCCAGCCAGCGTTTTGCTATATAACAGTTAAAGGAATCCTCTTGAAATAAATCTTTCCAAAATTTTGCTCCTGTATTTTCAAATTCGAATTGCCATACATCATAAAAACTTCTATCAAATCCAAAAACAAATAAGTCGTTTCCAAAGGACAGGTTATAATCCCAAATTGGTCCCGCTCGTAGTTTACCGGCCCTATCTTTATGAAAATAGGTGCTAAATTGGTATGCATCTGGATTTGAGGCCAACTCTGCCATAATCATATAATCTACAAAACTTGGAATATCAATAATTGACGGATAGCCATCAGATATTGAAGTGTTAGCAGGATTTGATTGAGTGGCTAAATCATAAAATATATTCTCTATGTAATCGGCTTGCTGACCTGTAATATCCTCTGTTTTTGGATAGTGATGTAAAAAATTTGTTTCCCAGCCTCCAGAATTAGGCATCGTCCATGCTACTTCATCGTCTCCATTAATTTTATCTGCTTTTACTATATACCCTCCAGTTACTTCAGGAGAGGTATTATCAAAATCAGCTATTTTTTTTAAATTAACCCTATCTGAGTCTCTCTTAATCTTTTCGGTTAAAATATATACTCCTTTGTAATCATCGTTGACAATTACTTCAATATATTTTACTCTTGGTGCATAATTACCCATATTACTTGATAATGTGTACGACAAATAATCACGAACCATTGATGGATCGTACGCTAGAGAATTTAAAACCCAGTCATTTTCAGAGGGCATTCCTAATAAATTTACGTTATTATTGGATTCATCGTCTTCTAATAATGTAGTGAATCCATATGGTTTTTTCTCTAAAACTTGCGAACTACTTCCTCGTAACTCTATTCCTATTCTACCATTGTAGTTTAAAAAAGTATCGTTTGTGATATCTGTTAAATAATTTCTGGTTCCGTCGGGTCTATAAATTAGTTGCATAGTCGCCAAAACCTTTGGTTCATCCGGAATATCATAGGGTATATTTGTATCAGGATCAATATCGGTAAAAATTACCATAATTGGTAAATTACTATCGCTTAGAATGGTTTGTTGTGCTAATGACACTTGACATAAAAAAAGAAACGAAAATTTTAAAAAAAACAGCCTATCGTACATAAAAGTTGTGGTCGAATTGAGATTTATAAATTTCAAATTAGAAAGAATATTTGATTAAAACAAAAAACCTGTACCTTTAGACCAATCTTAAATTGATAATTTATGGACTGGTATGTAAAAAACAGATGGTGGATATGGACGGTAACAGGAATTTATATTGCCTACAGAATCGTTACCAGCATTTACTATTCCTAAAGATAAAAACTAAGCATACATTTTCTCACGAAGTTGTTTAATTTTTTCGTCAGCCATATACTCCTCAAAAGTCATATAACGATCAATTACTCCTTTTGGAGTTAATTCTACGACTCTATTTCCAATGGTTTGCGCAAACTCGTGGTCATGGGTAGTTAATAGCACTGTCCCTTTAAAGTTCTTTAAAGTATTATTAAAAGCCGTAATAGATTCTAGATCTAAATGATTGGTAGGTTCGTCTAGTTTTAAAACATTGGCGCGTATCATCATCATTCGGCTCAGCATGCAACGAACTTTTTCTCCTCCAGATAGAACATCACACATCTTTAATGCTTCTTCTCCACTAAATAACATTTTACCTAAAAATCCTCTAATAAATACTTCTTCTCGTTCTTCTTCAGTTTTAGCCCATTGACGTAACCAATCGACCAAACTCATTTTTTTTTCAAAAAAAGAATGATTATCCAATGGAAGATAACTCTGAGTGGTGGTTACGCCCCATTGAAATTTTCCCTCCTCTTGTTTTAAATTTCCACTCACAATTTCATAAAAGGCGGTAGTAGCTCTGGAGTCTTTTGAAAATAAAATAACCTTATCTCCTTTTGCTAAATTAAGATCTATATTTTTAAATAATAATTCACCATCCACAGTCGATGAAAGCTTTTCTACATTTAAAATCTGATCTCCAGCTTCTCTTTCTGATTTAAATATAATCGCAGGATATCTTCGGCTTGAGGGTTTAATTTGTTCAATATTTAATTTGTCAATCATTTTTTTACGAGAGGTTGCCTGTTTAGATTTAGCAACATTGGCACTAAAACGAGCAATAAATTCTTGTAATTCTTTTTTCTTTTCTTCTGCTTTTTTATTTTGTTGCGCACGTTGTCTGGCGGCTAGTTGACTGCTTTCGTACCAGAAAGTATAGTTTCCGCTAAAATGAGATATTTTACCAAAATCTATATCACTAATATGTGTACAAACCGAATCTAAAAAATGGCGATCATGTGAAACCACTATCACACAATTATCGTAATTTGCTAGAAAATTTTCCAACCAAGTAATCGTTTCATAATCCAAATCGTTGGTAGGTTCATCCATTATCAATACATCAGGATCACCAAATAAAGCTTGCGCAAGTAATACTCGAACTTTCTGTTTACCATCCAAATCGGCCATAGTGGTGTAATGTAAATTCTCTCCTATTCCTAAATTTGAAAGTAATGTAGCTGCGTCACTATCTGCATTCCAACCATTCATTTCTTCAAAAGTAATCTGAAGCTCCCCTATTTTTTCAGCATTTTCATCGGTGTAATTCTCATACAACTTGTCGATCTCTGATTTAACTTTAAACAGGTTTTTATTTCCCATAACCACTGTTTCTAAAACCATAAAATCGTCAAATGCGTTATGATTTTGTTCTAAAACAGACATTCTTTTTCCAGGTTCTAAATGAACATGGCCAGAGGTTGCATCTTGTTTTCCTGAAACAATTTTCAGAAATGTAGATTTACCAGAACCGTTAGCTCCAATAATTCCATAGCAATTTCCTTGCACGAATTGAGTGTTAACCTCATCAAACAAAATACGTTTACCAAATTGAACTGATAAATTTGAAACTGAAAGCATACTTCTACTTAGTTTTAAAATTTGCGCAAAAATAACTATTTAAGTCAACTTTGTGTATTATAAATATTTTAATTTCTTTTAACTCCTTGTTAACAAAATGATACCGTATAGGTTTTACTTTTGTTAATGACCAATTTATCCCTGTATGATTAAACAATTACTTTTAATTTGTACATTTTTTTCTTTAATTCTTTCCTGCACTAATTGGAGAGAAACTTCATCTCTTGTGACCTATATTGGAGGTGAAATCGTAAATCCGAAAGGAGATTATGTTTATTTTCTAAAAGATGATCAACTCCTAGACAGTATACCACTCGACAACAATAATAAATTTTTATTCAAAACAAAAGATATTGAGGCTGGATTGTACACATTCAGTCACGTAGAATTCCAAGTATTTTATTTAAATCCAGGTGATAGTTTGATGTTACGAGTAAATACACTTGAATTTGATGAATCACTATCTTTTACCGGAATGGGATCAAAAAGCAATAATTTGCTTATGGATTTATTTTTGTTAAATGAAGGAGAAATTGAGTTGATGCCTTCCTACTACAAGCTACCTCCATTGTATTTTGAAAAAAAGTTAGATTCTCTTAAAAATATTAGATTAAAAATATACAATGATTTTGTACAAAAAACTAAGCCTGCAAGTTCCTTCAAACACATAGCTGAGGCAAATATTAACTATGATTATTTTTCAAAGAAAGAAATTTATATCACAGCCAATGAACGAAGGAAAGATAGTGAGAGCTATCACACCATTCCCAAAGACTTTTACAACTATAGAGATGACATTAATTTTGGATCCGAAGTATTAAGATCATATTTCCCCTACTATCGTTTTTTATTTAGATATTTTGATAATTTAGCTATGGAAGATACTAATGATAAAAATGACTTTCAACGTAATTCCTTTAGCCACAACTATTGTAAAATAGAATTAATAAATCGAAAGGTTACTAATGATTCATTAAAAAACAATATGGTAATGAATGTCACAGGAAGGTATTTGTTAAATTGTAACAAAAAAGAAAATCAAGAAAATATTTTAAATTTATTTTTAAAAATCAACACCAACAAAAATCAAATAAAAGAAATAAAAGAACTAGCAGATGCATCTATGCAATTAACTCCAGGTAGTAAAATTTCAAATGTACCGTTAATTAGCTCTAGCAACAAAATAAAGAAATTACATTCAATCATACACAATCCAACTGTTTTATATTTTTGGTCTTCCACATCTATGAATCATAATAAAAATATTCATTCACGTGTAGCCGATTTAAAATCAAAATATCCAGAATACGATTTTATTGGTATTAATACTGATTCCAATTACAACAATTGGATGGCAATCATAAATAAGTCTGGTTATAAAACCAACTTAGAGTTTCAGTTTGAAAACGTTTCAAAATCTGAAAAAGAATTGGTTATCCATACTATAAACAAAGCTATTATAGTAGATAAATCCGGGACTATCGTCAATGGTAGTGCAAATCTATTTAATACCAATATAGAGGAAAGCCTCCTTGGCTATTTAAACCAATAATTTTAATTACCTTTTTTGTAGTCCGCTAAAAACTTAGCCAATCCAATATCTGTAAGAGGATGATTCAATAAGCCTTCAATCGAAGATAAAGGTCCCGTCATTACATCTGCTCCAATTTTAGCACAATCTATTACATGCATTGTATGTCTTACAGAAGCTGCTAATATCTGTGTACTAAAACCGTAATTGTTATAAATTTGACGAATTTCTGCAATTAAATTTAATCCATCTGTAGAAACATCATCCAAGCGTCCAATAAATGGTGACACATAAGTGGCTCCCGCTTTTGCAGCTAATAAGGCTTGTCCAGCTGAAAAAACTAAAGTAACATTTGTTTTAATCCCCTTATCCGAAAAGTATTTAGCTGCTTTTACGCCTTCTTTAATCATGGGTAATTTAACAACGATTTGATCGTGTAGCCCAGCAAGCTCTTCCCCTTCTTTAACCATTCCATCGTAATCAGTCGCTATTACTTCTGCCGATACATCACCATCTACAATATTACAAATAGCTACATAATGCTTTAATATATTTTCTCGCCCAGTGATTCCCTCTTTTGCCATTAAAGACGGGTTGGTAGTAACTCCATCTAAAACACCAAGGTTTTGAGCATCACGAATTTGATCAAGATTAGCAGTATCGATAAAAAATTTCATAAAATTAAGTTTTTAGGTGTAAATTGGTTGTTTGTCCAACAAAAATACACATTAAAGAAAGTAGGAAAAAAATAATTTCAAAAAGTTACGAGTAAAAAATGTTAATAAAAAAGAAAGGTTTTTTATTTTAATTTATAATGATTCATCAGCATTTTTTCATACCATCTACTGGGTAAAATGCGTTTTAAAACTATTGAAAATTTTTGCAATAAACTTCCCTCTTTATAACGAACACGAAGGTTTTTAGATTTGATAATCTGATAAATAACTTGAGCGAGATCTTTTGGATCCTTACCACTACTTACATGTGAATTCATAATTTCGAGCGTGTTGCTATAATCTTTCTTATAAGGAGATTCACTTATAACTGGAGCATGATATCTACCATCAGCGATTTTAGTCGCAAAATCACCAGGTGCTATGTTGGTCATTTCTATTCCAAACTGTTTGATTTCTATTCGAAAAGCTTCTGCTGTTATTTCAAGAGCAGCTTTAGTAGCTGAATATATTCCTCTGTAAGGTAGTCCCATATAGCCGGCTATAGATGTAATATTGATAATCAAACCACTTTTTTGCTTTCGCATTTGCGGCAAAACAGATTTTATCACATTGATGGGTCCGTGTAAGTTAATATCAAATGCTTTTTTTATCTCTGATGCTGGAGTTTCCTCTATGGGCCCTGTAATTCCAACACCAGCATTGTTTATTACAATGTCTAATCGACCTTCTTCATCAATGATTTTAGTGATAACTTCATTAATTGAACTTGGATTGGTAACCTCCATATTTAATAGAGGAAAAGATATTTTTTCTTGATGTTTTTCTGGATTTCTGCTTGTTCCATAGACTTTAAATCCCTTTTCAGAAAGAAATTCGCTTATTGATTTTCCAATTCCAGAAGAACCACCAGTAACTAATACAACTTTTAACATCTAGACAAAGATAAATAATTGAAAGTTTTGATTAACATATATCTAAATTTAAGACATAAAAAATGGCAAGCTACCTACATCACACTGCTACAACCATCTACCCTTGCTGTGTTCCCACCCTGGGGGATTCGACAGGAGCTAGTTGTGTAGGACTTGCCGATGTAAAGATACTGCATTTTCCAATTTTCACAATCTTTTACTATAAATTATTAAAGAATTATTATAGTTGGTGAATAATAAATATCTTGCATAAAAATTTAAAAAAATTATGAGATTATTTAGCCTAGTTTTGAGTACATTATTTTTTTTAACCATGAGTTGTGATAGTAAAAAAGCAACCGGTTCAGAATTATTTGATATAACTATCAAAAACATACAAAAAACATATACTCCAGCTGATAATTTTAAGGTTTCAATTGTAAATAAAAAAAGTACAACCATTGACTCTCTTGAATATTTCTTTGATTCAAGAAGAATAACTTCCTCAAATACGAATTCTGATTTGACTATTCATCTTAAAAATGAAAAATTAGGAAATCGGTCATTAGAAATAAAAATATATTCAGGAACCACTGTTTATGAAGTTTCAAAAAAAATAACAGTCTTGTCCTCTATAACACCAAAATTGTATACTTACCGTATTTTAGAGGAATATCCTCATGACACCAATGCATATACCCAAGGTTTAGAGTTTAAAAATGATACTTTGTATGAGAGCACTGGACAATATAAAAACTCTTCACTAAGAAAAACCAATTATAAAACAGGAGAGATTTATACAAAGATTTCATTAGACGACGCTTATTTTGGAGAAGGGCTAACCATCCTTAATGAAAAAATTTATCAATTAACTTGGAGAGAAAAAACAGGCTTTATATATGATTTAAATACATTACGTAAAACAGGATCTTTTGTATATGGTAGAAGTAGTGAAGGTTGGGGGCTCTGTCAAGATGGAGAATCTATTTACAAAAGCGATGGTACCCAAAGAATATGGAGATTAAATGCCAATACTCTAAATGAAGAAGGTTTCATAGAAATTTATACCAATTCGAGCAGAATAAAATCAGTAAACGAATTGGAATGGGTTAATGGTAAAATTTATGCAAATATCTATTTGAGGGATGCCATAGCAATTGTAGATCCAAAAAATGGAGCAGTTGAAGGAGTAATAGATCTTACATCTCTAAAAAACAAAGTATCGGTAAGCAATCCTAAAGATGAGGTATTAAACGGTATTGCTTATAATGGAGAAGAGAACACGCTTTATGTAACTGGTAAAAATTGGAACAAATTGTTTAAAATTAAAATTTTCGAAAAATAGTTTTATTTACTTATCTTTTATTAAAAGAGATCCTAATATATATAAAACGATGATTAGTGGAATGGCAATAAACTTCAATATAATAATTGCAAATAAACTAAGAGCTAAAAATATATATCGAGCTTGATTTGAATTAAAATCCCAAGTTTTAAACTTTAAAGAAAATAATTTTATTTCAGCGTTTAATAAAAAGGAACTTACAATCGTGAGTGTTATTAAAAACCAATGATTAAATATAACGTGCTCAATTAAAGGTGAATATTGGTACTGAAATATTAACGGCAAACTAATAATTAGTAGGGTGTTAGCAGGTGTTGGCAAACCGATGAAATTTTCAGTTTGCCGGATATCGATATTGAATTTTGCAAGACGATAAGCAGAAGCTAAAACAATTATCATTCCTACAAAGGGTACAAAGCTCATCCCAAATTCAAAGCCTTTCAAAATTTCCGTAGTTTCAAATCCAGTTCCAAGCTCTTGTGGCGATAGGGATTTATTCAATAACTGAAACATTACCATTCCAGGAACCACTCCAAAACTTACCATATCTGCCAAGGAATCTAGCTGAACTCCTAACTTACTTTGTACATGTAGCAATCTCGCAACCAAACCATCAAAGAAATCAAAAAACATCGCAGCAATCACTAAAAATGAAGAAACAATTAAATCACCACTAACTACAAATAATATCGCTAAACAACCACATAATAAATTTAAAGCGGTAATTAAATTTGGAATATGTTTTTTCATTATTTGTCATTTTATTTTGTAAAAATAGAAAAGTATTTTCGTCTATTACAATATGTATCGAATATAATAGTTTATAATCTAACAAAATAGTAAGATATTTACCTAAATTATTAAGCTTGAAGAAGAAAATATTTATTGGCTTTCTATTTATTTGTACAATTACTAATTCACAATCTGTTAGAAAATATTCTAACGAATTCATGAATATAGGAGTCGATGCAGCATCTTTTGGTATGGCTAATGCTACTACTGCTTCTTCTGCCAATGTCAATTCTGGATATTGGAATCCTGCAGGTTTATTAGCTATAGAAGACAATCAGCTGTCTATTATGCATGCATCCTACTTTGCGAATATTGCTAATTATGATTATGGAGCTTTTGCAATGCCTTTGGATGATCGCAGTGCTGTTGCAATTTCTTTGATTCGTTTTGGAGTTGATGATATTTTAAACACCACACAATTAATAGACGATCAGGGCAATATAGACTACAGTCGAATTAGTTTATTTTCTACAGCTGATTATGGGATTACCTTTTCATATGCAAGAGCATTACCCTTAGACGGTTTGAATATTGGCGTAAATGCTAAAGTAATTAGAAGAATTATCGGAGATTTTGCTTCTTCATGGGGTTTTGGTCTGGATTTAGGTATCCAATTTAATAAAAATGATTGGAAGTTTGGCGCAATGATCAGAGATATTACTACAACCTTCAACGCTTGGGCTATTGATGAAGAAAAATTTAGTGAAATTCAAGGAGCAGTCAATGGTCAAAATCAAGAATTGCCTGATACTATGGAAATAACCATTCCAAAATTAAACCTTGGAGTATCTAGAAAGTTTATATTTCATTATGATTACGTTTTATTAACTGAAATAGACTTTAATTTTCGTTTTGCTGAAACCAATGATTTAGTTTCTAATTCCTTTGCCAGTTTTACCCCTGCCGTTGGATTAGAATTTGGTTATATAGATTTAGTATTTGTAAGAGCAGGAGTTGGAAATTTTCAAAGCATCACTCAATTAGATGGAAATAACTCATTAGGGTTTCAACCTAACATCGGTATTGGTTTTAAATATAAAGGGATACAAGTTGATTATGCATTAACTGATTTAGGAGATCAAAGTGCAGCGCTGTATTCAAATATTTTTTCCATTACTTTAGACTGGAGTTTATTTAGGTAATCGAATGAACTCACAATCAGCTATGAAGAATTTCTAAAACAATTAAAATGAAAAAGAAATTACTCTGTTTAAGCCTTATATTAGTTCATATACTACTTGTATCTACTGTAAAGGCACAAAAAATCACACTATCTGAATCAGCAGCTATAAGTGTCCTTACGATGGGTCCGGGGACTAATTTAAACGATAGTTTTGGCCACAGTGCATTCCGAATATCAGATACCATTCAAAACATTGATGTGGTATATAATTATGGAGTTTATAATTTTGACACCCCTAATTTTTATTTAAAATTTATAAAAGGGCAACTAATGTATCAATTAGATCGAACTGATTTCAGTTTGTTCTACCAGCATTACTCAGATCAAGATAGATGGATAAAGGAACAAGTTTTAAATTTAACTATTAAAGAAAAACAAGAAGTTTTTGATTTTCTTCAAAATAATTATTTGCCTGAAAATAGAAATTATATCTATGATTTCTTGTTTGAAAATTGCGCTACGAGAATACGCGATGTCTTAGTAGATGTTTTAAAAAACAAATTAGTGTTCGACAAAACCTTTGTGTATAATCCCCATACTTTCAGACAATTAATACAGAAAAATGTTCATTGGAATAGTTGGGGTAGTTTTGGAATGGACCTAGCCATTGGTGCAGTGGTAGATCGAAATGCTAGCAGTTGGGAGCATCAATTTTTACCTGAATATATTTTTAAAGCTTTAGAAAAAAGTCAAATCAAAAGAGGTTTGGGAGCTACAGATTTGGTAAAAAAAACCTCAATTCTCAATAAAAAATTGGCCAAAGAAAAATCGGAAACCTTACTTATGAGTCCATTTTTTATAATTTCACTTTTAGCATTTATAATTTTAGGAGTTACTTTTAAAGATTATCAGAATAACTCAAGAAGTCGATGGATGGATAGTGGTTTATATGCTTTAACAGGAATTATAGGAGTATTTCTGATATTATTATGGTTTGCAACTGATCACTTTGCCACTCAAAACAACTACAATCTGTTGTGGGCCGTTCCTTTATCCTTATTTTTTGTAATAGAAATTACAAAGCGAAATCCAAAATATTGGGTTAAAAAATACATCATGTTTCAAATATTAATGCTTCTATTAATGTGTATTCACTGGATTACTGGAGTTCAATCTTATCCGGTAGTGTTGTTACCCCTACTAACAGCCTTAGGTATACGTTATATTTTTATATTTAATTTTTTAAATAAAAAGTAATTTTGCAAAAGCCATCAATCAAATTATTTTAATTCCACGAAGCTTTCATTAACGCTTGAATTTTTCCCAAGTTAACTCAATTCCTTCTTTAACAGCGAACTCAGGATTATAATTAAGTAGTCGTTTTGCCTTAGAAATATCTGCTAACGAGTCTTTAACATCGCCTTTTCTTGAAGGTCCATAGTTAGCAGACAAATTAATACCAGCGATTGATTTTAAATGACTCCAAAGTGTATTTAAACTGATTCGATTTCCGCAAGCTACATTATAAACTTCATTAATTGCATTATTTGGGGCAAAGAAAGAGCGAATATTTGCCTGTACCGCGTTTTCCACAAAGGTAAAATCTCGAGTTTGTTCACCATCTCCGTGAATTATTGGAGAAACATTCTGCTTTAAAGACTCCATAAAAAGTGGAATAACCGCAGCATAAGAACCATTCGGACTTTGTTTAGGGCCAAAAACATTAAAGTATCGCAAACCAATGATTGGAGTTCCATAGGTTTTATTGAATACTTGAGCGTATAATTCGTTCACTAATTTGCTAACAGCGTAGGGCGAAAGAGGATTTCCAATAGTTCCTTCAACTTTAGGTAACACTTTATGATCTCCATAAGTAGAACTCGAAGCAGCATAGACCATTCTTTTTACAGACTCACTCTCATTTTGAGCAACTAACATGTTCAAAAAACCAGATACATTGACCTCATTAGATAAAATTGGATTGTCTATGGAGCGAGGTACTGAACCCAGTGCAGCCTGATGAGAAACATAATCGATCTCTAGCATCGCTTTTTTACAAGTGGCTAAATCTCTTATATCTCCTTCCAGAAACTCAAAGGCAGCATGATTTTCAAATTCTTTTATATTTTTATAATAACCATTGGCTAAATTGTCTAAAACTCGAACTTTTTTTGCCTTGTATTTTAATAAATATTCTACAATGTTAGAGCCTATAAATCCTGCACCTCCAGTAACTAAAAAGGAATATTTAGAGAGATTTTCTGTATGATAAGCATTTCGAAACATCATAATCTACTATCGGTATTACTTTTTGGATACAATGACTTTACATCAAAAATAACTCCTGTTGCTGAAATTAACTTTTCTAGATCCAATGATAAAAACTCATTATGAGAAACTGCTAGGACTATAGCGTCATAATTTACTTTTAGTAAAGAAGGATTGGTTATTAAGTCTAACTCATACTCTTGTTTCACTTCATCTTTATTAGCCCAAGGATCATAAACATCTATATTAACTTTATAGGTTTCAAATTCTCTAATAATATCAATTGTTCTTGAATTTCTAATATCTGGACAATTTTCTTTAAAAGTAATCCCAATACCAAAGCATTAGATCCTTTAATTGCAATCTCTTTATCTATCATTAATTTAACGGTTTCATGAGCTACATAACTTCCCATACTGTCATTCATTTTTCGACCAGCCAAGATGATTTCAGGAATATATCCAACATCTTTTGCTTTTTGCGCTAAATAATAAGGATCAACCCCTATGCAATGACCTCCAACCAAGCCAGGACTAAACTTTAAAAAATTCCATTTTGTGGCTGCAGCTGTTAAAACCTCTTGTGTATCAATATCTAATAATCTAAAAATTTTAGAAAGTTCGTTAACAAAAGCTATATTGATGTCTCGCTGTGAATTTTCAATTACCTTGGCAGCCTCAGCAACTTTAATAGAAGGTGCTAAATGAGTTCCTGCTGTAATAATTGAGGCATAAAGTTTATCAATAAATTTTGCTGCCTCTGGAGTGGAACCCGAAGTAACTTTGAGTATTTTGGTTATAGTATGTTTTTTATCACCGGGATTAATTCGTTCCGGAGAATACCCTACAAAGAAATCTTTGTTAAAAACAAGACTCGAAAACTGTTCTAAAATTGGAACGCAAACTTCTTCTGTCACCCCAGGATAAACAGTAGATTCTATAATTATAACATCGTTCTTTTTCAGAACACTTCCAACAGTTTCACATGCTTTTTGAAGAGGGATAAGTAAAGGCTGATGTTTCTCATTTATTGGAGTTGGAACTGTAATAATGTATACATCGGCTTTGTTTATATCAGAAACTTCCCCCGTAATGATCAAACCTTGAACAGAAGAGTCGTCTAAGGCATTAGTTAATTCTTTACTTGAAACTTCTAACGTCGTATCATTTCCTTTTTGTAATTGCGCTACTCTTTTAGTATTGATATCAAAACCAATTACTTGATATTTAGAGGCAAAGGCAACTGCCAAAGGCAACCCTACATAGCCTAAACCGATAATCGCAATGGTTGATTTTTTTTTCAAAACTGAAAATTTAATACACAAATATAAAATTCCTTAATGGAGAAACGCATATTTTTTAATTTTATTCCACTAAAAGTTTCGCCCTAAATTATTCAATATTGATATCTAAATAACAATCTTTAAAAAAATTTCTTTTTTTTGGTCTTTTTAATCTTAATTTGTAAAAAAAAATAGTGAATTACCTATCTGTAGAAAACATATCAAAGTCCTTTGGAGAACGTTCCTTATTTAATAATCTTTCTTTTGGAATTAATGAAGGACAAAAAATTGGTTTTGTAGCGAAAAACGGAACAGGAAAAACATCAATTTTAAATATCCTATCAGGTGACGAGCCCTCAGATTCGGGTCAAGTTATTTCTAGAAAAAACTTGAAAATATCATTTTTATCTCAAGAACCAATTTTAGATCCAAATGCAACTATTGAAGAAATTATCCAAACCTCAGACAATCATATTATTAAAATTATTACAGCGTATGAAGAAGCGCTAAAAAATCCAGAGGATAGTATAGGCTATCAGAAAGCATTTGATTTGAATGGAGGCTAACCAGGCGTGGGATTTTGAGACCGTCTATAAACAAATTTTATCCAAATTAAAACTGAATGATTTAAATCAGAGAGTGGAGACCATGAGTGGTGGCCAAAAAAAACGTTTGGCACTAGCCAATGCGATACTCGGGCAACCTCAACTTTTAATTCTAGATGAACCCACCAATCATTTAGATTTGGAAATGATTGAATGGTTAGAGGAATTTTTTGCAAAGAGTAATATTACACTTTTTATGGTTACACACGATCGCTTTTTCTTGGAGCGTGTTTGCAACGAAATTATTGAATTAGAAGACGGAGAATTGTTCAGTTATAAGGGAAATTACTCTTATTATCTTGAAAAAAGAAAAGCGCGAATCGAAAATTTTACTTCCGAAACCAAAAAAGCTAAACAACTATTTAAACAAGAACTTGAATGGATGCGAAGACAGCCCAAAGCACGTACTACCAAAAGTAAATCTAGAATTGATGATTTTCAGGACATAAAAAGTAGGGCTCATCAAAGAAGAAATGATCACGAAGTACAATTAGAGCTCAATATGGAAAGGTTAGGCACCAAAGTAGTAGAATTACATGCTATATCTAAGTCCTTTGATGAAAAAAAAATACTGGATCAATTCGAATATAATTTCTTAAAAGGAGAGCGAATTGGAATCATTGGTAAAAACGGGACTGGAAAATCGACTTTTTTAAATATGATTACCGGAAATATAGCTCCAGATAAAGGTAAAGTAGTCATTGGAGATACCGTAAAATTTGGTTATTACACCCAAAAAGGAATCCATATAAAAGAGGGCCAAAAAGTAATTGATGTAGTTCGAGAATTTGGGGATTTTATACCACTAAAAAAAGGTCGACAAATTTCTGCACAACAACTTTTAGAGCGATTTTTATTCGATAGAAAAAAACAATATGATTTTGTTGATAAGTTGAGTGGTGGTGAACGAAAAAGGCTTTATTTATGTACTGTTTTAATTAAAAATCCAAATTTTTTAATACTAGATGAGCCCACAAATGATTTAGATATCGTTACTTTAAATGTCCTCGAAAATTTTTTACTTGATTTTCCTGGTTGTTTAATCGTAGTCTCACACGATCGTTATTTTATGGATAAAATTGTAGATCATTTATTTATTTTTAGAGGAGATAGTTTGGTGGAAGATTTTCCAGGAAATTACTCAGATTTTAGGATTTATGAAGATAGCAAACCTCCGCAGAGCAAAAAAGTAAGTTCGGAGCGTGACTCCAATAAAAGTAAATGGAAAAAACAAGGTGACAAAGCTAAATTAAGCTATCAAGAGCAAAAAGAATATCAGCGTATTGAGCGGGAGATAGCAAGCTTGGAGCGAGAAAAAAAGGCTTTAGAAAATAAATTTACGACAGAAAACTGGGAAGCAGATGAGATACAAAAACAATCCATCCAACTTCAAAATATTATAGAGAGCTTAAATAACAAAACAGAACGATGGTTTGAATTATCATCTCTTTTAGAAATTTAAATTTTTATAAAAAATAAAATTTAATAGCCTCTTAAAATATAATATCTTGTAACCCTATCACTATAAGCAATGAAGACTAAAAAAACAGCATTAGTTACCGGAGGAGCATCAGGTTTAGGCTACGAATTTGCTTTATTACTTGCAAAAAATAGCTTTCAATTAATTTTAATAGATATCGACTCGGATCAATTGGAAATTGTAAAAAATGAATTAGAACAGAATTTTCAAATTAAAGTACATACCATCACAAAAAATTTAAGTCTCCAAAATAGTGCTGCAGAATTATTTGAAGAAGTTAAAGAAACTCCAATAGATGTTTTAATTAACAATGCCGGTTTTGGACTATTTGGGCCCTTTTACAGCACTAATTGGAACCGTGAGTCATCAATGCTCAATTTACACGTTGTCACTACCACACAGTTAACTAAACTATTATTAGACGGTATGATAAAAAGAGGAAGAGGAAAAATATTAAATATATCGTCTCTAGCCGCTTTTCAACCCGGACCATTAATGGCTATTTATTATGCCTCCAAGGCCTATATTTTATCTTTCTCTGAGGCCATCGCCAACGAATTAAAAGGAACTGGCGTAACGGTTACCGTCTTGTGTCCAGGACAAACAAAAACTTCTTTTCAAGAAGTGGTGTCTGAGGGAAATAAAACTAATAAAATTAGTTTTAATATCGCAACTGCCAACAAAGTTGCGGAATATGGATATAAAGCAATGATGCGTGGAAGAACATTAGCGATACCGGGTGTAACAAATAAGATTTTATCTTTTTTACCGAGAATATTGCCTAGAAAAATAGCCACAGCAATCGTCAGAAAAATACAAGAAAAAAATAGAGAACTATAACTCTTTGTTTTTGTTTTTTTCTGCAATCCATTTACTCATATATTTGGTTGCTTGCAGATTTTTATATTGAAGTATTTGTCCAATAAAATTACGTTTTCTGTATTTTTCTTTACTATTTAAGAGCTTATTTAAATGGATTTTAAATTCTTCTGAAAATTTATTTTTATCAAATCGTTTATTTATAATTGCGATTCCATTTTCTTGAAGTTTTAACCATTCTTTTTTGTGAGTATATAAATTTACAGAAGCCTGCACTAAGGCTTCAATATTATCAGAAACTAATCCTGAAAAAGGAAAATCTCCAGCAAGACCCTCTGCTCCAATTGTGGTTGTAATGGATGGAGTACCGTTTTTCATTGCGTCTATAAATTTACCCTTTAATCCAGCACCAAAACGCAAAGGTGCCAAGCAAATTTTAGCAGATTTCATAATTTCAGTGACCTCACGAGCCCAACCTTTAACTAAAAATTTATCATTCTCAGAATGGAGTTCATTAATATGCTGAGGCGCATAAGCACCGTACACATGTAATTCTGCTTCAGGAAGTTGTTTTCTTATACCTGGCCAAATTTCTTTTTTTAAATATAGAACCGAATCTATATTTGGTGCATGTAAAAGATTTCCAATAGTTACAAAATGTTTTCTGTCTTCAAAAGAAGGCAGGTTCAAATATGTAGAGGATTTAATAGTAGTGGTTAAAAATGGTAAATAAAATAATAAATCACTATTTAGTTGAAATGTAGTTTTTAATAAATTCATTTCAAATTCAGATATAATCAATGATAAATCACAACGGTATATACTCGCTATCTCTCGGATAGCAGTTTCAGAAAATAAATAATCGTCTGTAATTGTTTTTTCATTTTTAAAAGCTTCATGTCTCGCTTTTCTTAAAAAATGCAAATCTTCGGTATCTAAAACACGAATTGCTTCTGGACAATATTCTGCAACTCTCCAGCCAAATTTTTCTTCCGTAACAAAACGATCAAAAAGGACCATTGCAGGATTTAATTCTTTTATAAAATCATTGAAACTTGCGTCATTTAATTTAATTTTTTTTACTTCTATTTGTGAATCCGTAAAACTAACAGATTTGTCAGATATGGAAGCTGTACTCGAAAAAACTATACGGTACTTATGTTCTTCAAAAAAGGAAATTAATTGCATCATCCTTTTTCCAGCTGCAGTTGTAGACGGTTCAGGAAACGTATGACCAATAATTAATAGTGTATCCATTTAAAAGACGGAATATTTTAGAGGTACAAATTTTAAACTTCTTATTTTTAAGAAATCACTTCTGCATACAAATCAAAATCCTCTGCTGAAATAATTTTTACAGTGGCAAAATCACCTGAACGAATATAAGATTTTTTTGCGTTTATAAGAACTTCATTGTCTACGTCTGGACTATCAAACTGAGTTCTACCAACAAAATAATTTCCTTCTTTACGATCAATGATTACTTTAAATTCTTTGTCAATTTTATCTTGATTTAACTCCCAAGATATTTGTGATTGAATTTCCATAATTTCATTAGCTCGTTGCATTTTTACCTCTTCTGGAACATCATCTTCTAATAAGTATGCAGTAGTATTTTCTTCGTGAGAATAGGTAAAACATCCCAGTCGTTCAAATCGCATATCAGACACCCATTGTTTTAACTCTTGGAAGTTCTCTTCAGTTTCTCCAGGATATCCGACTATTAAAGTTGTTCTTATAGCCATCCCTGGCACTCTTTCTCTAAAATCTTTTAATAGTCTGTTTATTTTTTCTTTTCCAAACCCGCGTTTCATTGATTTTAATACGGAATCTGAAATATGTTGCAGTGGAATATCAATATAATTACATACTTTAGATTCATTTCTCATCACTTCTAATACATCCAATGGAAATCCAGTTGGAAAAGCATAATGCAAACGAATCCAATCGATACCTTCTACTTTTATTAGCTCTTTTAGCAATTCTGCAAGGTTTCTTTTTTTATAAATATCCAAACCATAATACGTTAAGTCTTGGGCGATTAAAATTATCTCTTTAACTCCGTTTGCAGCTAATTTTTCTGTTTCAATAACTAATTCTTCAATGGGGGTACTTTTATGCTTTCCTCTCATTAAAGGAATGGCACAAAAAGAACATGGGCGGTCACAACCCTCAGCAATTTTTAAATAGGCATAGTTTTTAGGAGTGGTCGTCAATCGCTCTCCTATTAATTCGTGTCTGTAGTCTGCTTCAAGAGCTTTTAATAAGCTTGGTAATTCAGTGGTTCCAAAATACTGATCTACATCAGGTATTTCTTTTTGTAAATCTGGCTTGTACCTTTCAGATAAACAACCCGTTACAAAAACCTTATCTACGGTTCCATCTTGTTTTTTTTGAACGTAATCTAAAATAGTATTGATACTTTCTTCTTTAGCATTGGCAATAAAACCACAAGTATTAATTACAACAATATTTCCTTCATCCTCATGAACTACCTCTTTGTTGTTGGCTTTTAACTGACCCATTAACACTTCACTGTCATAAACGTTTTTAGAACAACCTAATGTGACAACGTTAATTTTATTTTTCTTTATACTTTTAGTGCGCATATTTATTAATTGAAATCTATTTAAAGAACGAATCTACAAACTCAATTTTATTAAAAACTTGAAGATCATCAATACCCTCACCGACTCCAATATATTTAACAGGAATTTTAAATTGATCACTAATACCTATCACAACACCACCTTTAGCAGTTCCGTCTAATTTTGTGACTGCTAGTGAAGTAACTTCGGTAGCGGCTGTAAATTGTTTAGCTTGTTCAAAAGCATTTTGTCCAGTTGAACCGTCTAATACTAATAAAACATCATTTGGGGTCTCAGGAATTACTTTTTCCATAACTCGTTTTATTTTAGTCAGCTCATTCATTAAATTAACCTTGTTGTGAAGTCTTCCTGCAGTATCGATTATTACGACATCAGCTTTTTGACTAACAGCACTTTTAAGGGTATCAAAAGCAACACTTGCTGGATCACTGCCCATAGTTTGTTTAACAATAGGAACATCAGTTCGATCTGCCCACACTTGTAACTGATCAATTGCTGCAGCTCTAAAGGTATCTGCTGCACCTAAAACAACATGTTTCCCAGCTTTTTTAAATTGACTAGCTAGTTTACCAATAGTGGTCGTTTTTCCAGCACCATTTACACCAACCACCATGATCACATAAGGAGTATCTTGTTCTGGAATATCAAATTCGGTAGCATTACCAGTATTTGTTTCACTTAATAAACCCGATATTTCCTCTCGAAGAATTTTGTTAAGCTCATCGGTACCTAGATATTTTTCTTTTGAAACTCGGGCTTCAATTCGATCTATAACTTTTAAAGTTGTCTCCACCCCTACATCACTAGATACTAATACCTCTTCTAAATTATCTAATACATCATCATCAACTTTACTTTTTCCAGCAACAACTTTACTAAGTTTATCAAAAAATGACGATTTAGTTTTTTCAAGACCTTTATCTAAGGTTTCTTTTTTTTCTTTTGAAAATATTTTTTTAAAAAAACTCATAGTTAGTTTTTTAGAATCTAATTAATTACAAATATAAGATTTAGCAGCTTTGTTCTAAAAATATTATTAAATAGAAAAGCCACTTTAAAAAAAGTGGCTTTCTGAAGATTTCTAGTTGGTCTTATTTTTTACTAAACCAACCATTTACTTGGTCTGGAGCCATGATAGACTCAACAAAAGTATAGGCACCGGATTTATCCGATTTTACCATCTTTATTGCTTTTGTTAAACGTTTTGAACCAGTCTGTAATGATGCTATTGATTTTTTTGCCATGTCTAATTATTTTATCTCCTTATGTACGGTCATCTTTTTAAGAATCGGATTGAATTTTTTAATTTCCATACGATCTGGAGTGTTTTTTTTATTTTTTGTAGTAATATAACGAGATGTACCTGGTTTACCAGACGATTTGTGTTCTGTACACTCTAATATTACTTGTACTCTATTTCCTTTTTTAGCCATTGTAATCGACTTTAATTATTAAAATGCATTATTGGTTTAAGTAGCCTTTTTCACGAGCTTCTTTAACTACTGCAGTAATTCCTTTTTTGTTAATTGTTTTTAAAGCTGAAGCAGCTACTTTGATAGTAATCCATTTATCTTCTTCAGGTAAATAAAAACGTTTTTTTATAAGATTTACATTAAATCTTCTTCTGGTTTTATTCATAGCGTGAGAAACATTATTCCCAAACATTGCCTTTTTTCCAGTAAGCTCACAAACTCTTGACATTCCTAATATCTTTTAGTTATTTTAAACAGGGTGCAAATTTAATAAAATTTATTGTTACCTACAACAAAAGAAAATTAGTTTTTTAAAATTTCTTTTTGAAGCATTTCAAGAGCTTTATACGTAGCTTTAGCAATAACTCGCTCCCTCGGCTGTCCAAAATTAAATTTCTTTGACTTCACCCCTTTTGGACTTGCTATTGCAATATGTACAGTACCCAACTCATCATCAGTTTCTCCTTTACTTGGTCCTGCATTTCCTGTAGTTGCTATTGCATAATCCGTTTTAAAAACTTTATTAGATGCTATCGCCATAGATTCGGCCACCTCTTTACTAACAACAGAAAATTTATCAATGATGTTTTTATTGATTCCCAAGACAGAAGTTTTAGTATCTGTAGCATAAGTAACTAAACTCCCTCTAAAAAAAGAGGAAATACCTGGTTCCGTGGTAATCATTTCTACAATTTTTCCACCAGTACAACTTTCGGAAACACTGAGTGTTTTCTTAGATGCATTAAAAAGTTGTGCAATTTGATCGACCAAGTTTGTTTCATTTTCATAACCAACTGCAATATCGATTAGCAATTGATGTAATAGATCCATTTGCTCATCTACTTCCTGTTTAACCTTTGATTCTTCAAAACCTTTTGAAGAAAGTCTAAGACGAACTCTTCCTAACGAGGGTAAATAAGCCAATTTAATATTACTAGGTAAAGCATCTGCCCACTGACGAATAATTTTAACAATTTCACTTTCTCCTTTTCCAATCGTTAATAATGTCTTGTGGTATATAAAAGGACAGTCAAATTTTTCAATAATTTTTGGAAGTACCTTTAACTTCATCAAATTTTTCATTTCGAATGGAATTCCAGGTAAGGATATATACACCGTATTTTCTTGCTCCATCCACATACCCGGAGCGGTTCCAAAATTATTTTTTAAAACAGTCGCCCTGGAAGGAACCAATGCTTGATTTAAATTTTCAGGAAGCGGTGGCTGATTGGTGAATTTTTTATAAAGCTGTTTTACGTGCTTCAAAACTTCGTTGTTTTCAATCAGCGTATCTTCAAAAAAATCACACAAAGTTACTTTTGTAATATCGTCTTTAGTTGGTCCTAAACCACCAGTAAGAATAACTATATCAACTCTTTTACGTGCATTAGCTAAAGCCTCTAAAATATGGATTCGATCATCTTGTATGGATGTAATTTGATAGACTTGGACTCCAATTTTATTTAGTTCTTTAGAAATAAAGACCGAGTTGGTATCAATAATCTGTCCAATTAAAATCTCATCACCGATGGTAATTATTTCTGCTAGCATTTATAAAGTGAAATCATCATTTAACTTTTATGGAGAACATCTCCTCTTCCTCTAAAAAACCAACTAAAATATCATCAGAGATTACTTTACCAACTCCGGAGGGAGTACCTGTAAATATAATATCTCCAATCTTTAAAGTAAAGTATTTAGATATGTATTCGATTAAAGTATCAATTTTCCATTGCATCAGCAAAGTGTTCCCACTTTGAACAACCTCATCATTTCTTTTTAAACTAAAATTTATATTATTTACGTTAGAAAACTTTGTTTTAGAAACGAAATTACCGATGACAGCGGAACCATCAAATGCTTTAGCTTTTTCCCAAGGCAATCCTTTTTCTTTAAGTTGAGACTGAAGATCTCTAGCGGTAAAGTCTATCCCTAAACCTATTTCATCATAATATTTATGTGCAAATTTTTGATCAATGTGTTTTCCAATTCTATTAATCTTTACCAAAATTTCCACTTCATGATGCACATTATTAGAAAACTCAGGGATAAAAAAAGGTTGCTTTTTTAACAAAATAGCAGTGTCTGGCTTTAAAAATAAGACAGGATCTTTTGGAGCTTTGTTATTTAACTCTTTAGCATGTTCCACATAATTTCTACCTACACAAATTATTTTCATTTTGTGTTGAATTTATTTTTTAACATATTTAAACTATCATCAGTTATAGGACCCACAGTTTTATTGCTAATTCTATTTTTTAAATCTCTTAAGACCTTCTTGGTATAATTAGGAAAATCTGCATTCTGTATCCAACTAAAATAGCCTGGCTCCGTTTTAAATAAATCCTCAATCACTTTTCCTTTATGTTTTCCAAAAGTAATTATTTCCTGACCCTCTTTATTGTAACCAATAAAACCAGCAAAATCAGCAAAGTTTTGGTGAGAACTAAATTTAGATAGGTAATCCATATCGTTTTCTAAACCATCGTATTTATCTAACTGCGCCTTCAATACTTCATAGGTAGCCATTGTATCTGCTTCAGCGCTATGAGCATTCGTAAGGTCTTTATTACAGTAAAATTTATAGGCAGCTTCCAAAGTTCTTTTCTCCATTTTATGAAAAATAGTTTGAACATCGACTGCTTGATTAACTTTTAAATCAAAATCAATTTCTGCTCTCAACAATTCTTCAGCTAATAAAGGAATATCAAATCTATTAGAATTAAATCCACCTAGGTCACTGTTCTTTATTAATTCGGAAACTTTTGGCGCTAATTCTTTAAACGTAGGCTCATTTAGTACCATTTCGTCAGAAATACCATGGATTGCAGTAGTTACTGCGGGGATTTTCATCTCAGGATTAACACGCCAAGTAAAACTTTCTTTGTTCCCATTAGGAAAAACTTTTAATATCGATATTTCTACGATGCGATCTTTTGAAACATTTACCCCAGTTGTTTCTAAATCAAAAAAGCATATAGGTTTTTTTAATTTTAATTCCATTATGAATTTTTATACGAACAAATATATTGAATACCCCTCTTGAAAATTACTAAAAAAGAAAAATCATTTTTAAATTTCTCTATTTAAATCCCAAGATTCAAGATAATCAGCAACAGCTTTAACAAATTGACCTCCTAATGCTCCATTTACTACCCTATGGTCATAGGAATGAGATAAGAACATTTTATAACGGATTCCTATGAAATCACCTTCTGGGGTTTCAATGACCGCAGGTACTTTTCTGATGGCTCCTAAAGCCAAAATACCTACTTGTGGTTGATTGATTATAGGTGTTCCCATAATACTTCCAAAGGTACCTACATTTGTTACGGTATAAGTTCCTCCTTGAATATCGTCTGGTTTTAGCTGTCCACCTCTAGCTCTTTGGGCTAAATCGTTTACTGCTTTACTCATTCCAACCAAGTTTAATTGATCGGCATTTTTAATTACAGGAACTATTAGATTACCGTCTGCTAATGCAGCTGCCATCCCTAAGTTGATGTTTTTTCGTTTAATGATTTTATCGCCATCTACCGAAATATTAAGCATCGGAAAATCTTTTAACGCTTTTGCAACAGCTTCTAAAAAAATTGGTGTGAAGGTTAAATTTTCACCTTCTCGCTTTGTGAATCCGTCTTTTACTTTTTTACGCCAATTCCATATATTAGTAACATCTGCTTCAATAAAAGACTGAACGTGAGCAGAAGTTTGTACACTCTCCACCATATGATGGGCAATTAATTTGCCCATACGAGTCATTTCTATAATTTCATCTCCTCCATTTACAGATACTGGAGTTGTTGAAACTGGTTTACTTTCTTTTTGTGTAGCTTCCTTATTTATTGTCGTGGTTTCTTTTATTAAAGGCTGAGTACTTCGATTTTCCACAAATTTTAAAATATCGTTTTTAGTAACTCTTCCATCTTTTCCTGTTCCAGAAATTTGATCTAATTCTTGTTGTGAAATACCTTCTGCTACAGCAATATTTTTAACCAAAGGTGAATAAAAACGACTGTCTGAACTTTGCACAACACTTGATACAGTTTCAAGAACAGGAGCTGCTACAGCGGCAATTATTTCTTTAGTTGGAATCACCTCATTTTCTTCCTCTGGGATAGAGATCTCAGGAATAGCTCCTTCTACAGCTATTTCAATAATAGCAATGGTCTGCCCTACTTGAATTACATCATCAACGTCAAAAAGTTTTTCAACTAAAACACCCGTTACTTCGCTTGGCACCTCGCTATCTACTTTATCGGTAGCAATTTCTAATACTGCCTCGTCCTCTTCAATAGTATCTCCAACTTCTTTGAGCCAACTAGTTAAGGTTGCTTCCGCAACACTTTCTCCCATTTTTGGTAACTTCAATTCAAATTTTGTCATCATAATTATCTAAAAGAAGATTTTTTATCTACGTCGCAAAATTAGTTAAAATTTATATTTATTAAAGGACCATTTTCCTAAAAAACGAGTACAGACCCATTTTCATCACTTTGATCACTTCCTAAAATAAAATTACATCCTGGAGGTCGTATGCGAAATTTATTACCAAATCCACTTAATTTTTTCATTACTTTAAAAATTTGTGAATAGGACATATAGTTTACATCAAAAATAAAGCAACAGTTTGATAATTCTGCATCTAATAAAATATCCTTAGAAACTGTTTGTAGCTCTATTTTTAATTTTTCAGATAGTATCTCCGCTAACTTTAAATTTTTACTTAATAAATAGGTTTTTTGGATTTGATTGATTTTATCTTCACGAATTGTTGACGATTTTTTGATTTTTTTTGTTAAAAAAACTCCCATTTTTACTAAGGTGTTAAAACCTATATTGGTCCTAAAATGTTTTTGATAAAAAATAAACATTGCTCCATAAAAACGATCAAAGTAAGCTTTGTCTTTTTTGGTACTTTCTCCTTTATAATGTAAGATATTTGTTGTTCCTAGGTAATAATTACGATAACCTGCTTTCGTTAATTTATAAGACAAATCAATATCTTCACCGTACATAAAATAATCTTCATCAAAACCTCCAACTTCTTGATAAATAGATTTTTTCATGAACATAAAAGCTCCTACTAAAACCGAAACTTCTCCACTTTCTAGGGGCGCTATATGTGTTGCATAATAGCTATTACTCCATCCCATCAGCTTGAGAAATGAGGCTTTTGGAGTGGGTAAATTACGTTTACTCTCTGGCAAAAAAAGACCTTTTCCATCCATTAGGTAAACACCTAAAGCTCCCAAATTAGGTTTAGAATTAGCATATTTTAAAACCTCAACAAAAGTATTTTCTGTCACTGCAGTATCAGGATTTAAAATACAAACATAATCTCCTTTTGCAATTTTAACAGCTTGATTATTTGCTTTACTAAAACCAAGATTTTCCTTATTTTCAAGCAAAATAATTTCAGGGAACAATTGTTTAACCATCTGACAACTGTCGTCAGAAGAATTGTTATCTACTATGATAATTTCAGACTCAATTTTTTTTAAACCAACCTGAACACTTAAAATACATTGCTCTAAAAAAAAGCGGACATTGTAGTTTAATATGATAACAGATAATTTCAAAAGTCTAAATTTTTAAGGAAGCTTCAAAGGGGATTCTATTTACTATACTTCTACCAAGAGTTACCTCATCCGCATATTCCAACTCGTCACCGACCGAAATCCCTCGTGCTATGGTGGTGGTGGTAATTTTAAATTCTTCAATTTGTTTAAAGATAAAAAAATTAGTGGTGTCACCTTCCATAGTTGAACTTAATGCAAAAACGAGTTCCTTAACAACTCCAGATTTCACCTTATCAACTAAGGAAGAAATATTTAATTCGCCAGGGCCAATGCCATCCATCGGTGATATTTTTCCTCCAAGAACATGATATTGCCCTCGATATTGGCTGGTATTTTCTATGGCCATGACATCTCGAATGTCTTCAACAACACATACTAGTTGTTTATTTCGATTTAAATTACTGCAAATTTCACAAATCTCTTTATCCGAAATATTATGGCAATTCTTACAAAAAATAATCTCATCTCTCATTTTTTGGAGACTCTCTGAAAGTTTTTGAGTATGTGACTTTGGCTGTTTTAACAAGTGTAAAACCAAACGTAAAGCAGTCCGTTTACCTATGCCGGGGAATTGAGCCATTTCATTAACAGCATTTTCAAGAAGTTTTGATGAAAAATCCATTGAATAATATCTTGGAGCAAGATAAAAAAAATGCTTCAGATAATACCTAGTATCTGAAGCATTCTATATAGAATAAAAATTATTTTTTTATGACTTTTTTTGTAATGGTTCCAATATCTGAATTAATTCTTACATAATAAATGCCATTACTTAAGGCTGAAATATTCATGGAATGAGGTTGATTTAAAGAGACATTAGGTTGATACCTTACTAATTTTCCTAATTGATCAAATACCCTAAAATCTGCTTCAGTACCTTTTCTAAAATTAAAAGTGATTGTACTATTTGTTGGATTCGGAAAAATTTCGACATCCGTGTTGTTAATCAAGGATTCTGTGTTTAATAAATGAGGTACGTATGGAGACGCCCAAAGTCCTCTTCCATAAGTTCCTGCATAAATTTTTCCATCTGCAGAATTAATTTCTAGTTCATTGATAATTACATTAGGTAAGTTGATACTGTATGGCTGCCATTCAGTAAAAGTATTATCTATATAGAAAATTCCATAATCCATCCCTAAGTACAATCCATCTTCACCGTTATCGTCCCAGACTAATGCTAATGAACTAAAATCTGGCAAGTTAAATTTATAACTTAACCAAGACAAGCCTCCATCTTCAGAAACAAATACTTTAGAATTTGATGTAGTTGCTACCGCTATTTTTTCTGGATTGGTTGGGTGAATAGCTATCGAATTTATAGATCCACCAGGGTTCGTAAGTGGTGACCAATCGGTTGCTCCTCCATCTATTGTTTTAAACAATAAAGATCCTCTAGAAGCATAAATGACAAGGTTATTTGAGTTTGCAATTTTTAATTGATTCAGGTTTCCACTAAATTCTTGAGAAATTGCTAGCCAATTATTTCCAGAAGCTACGGATTTGTATACTTGGTTCAAACCAATGTAAATAACGTCGGTTAAAATTGGATCCTGTTCAAAAGGAGTCACCCAATTTCCTTGTGAAGGAATTGAAATACCCGTTGTGGTCTGCCCTCCATTAAAGGTTCTGTAAACACCTCCAAATTGAATCATACCAAACATTTTACTTGAATTGTCCTTATCAATAAAACCTTCCATGCCATCAGCTCCAATCCAATCTAACCATCCTTCTGCTTCAGAGTAGAAAGAAGACCCATTGTCTTGGGACCCAGTGGTAACAATAACTTCTGGAGTTTGAGTGATTCCAATTTTATATAACTGCCTAATGCCTAGACCAGTCGATAAATCTTCATAATAATCTGAGGTCACATTTGCAGTGTCTTCAGCTTTAAAAATACCTCCGTCAGTTCCAGCAAATAAGGTGGTACCATTAAATAACAATAAATCTACATCGGCATGACAATAACCAATATTAGCATTTTCTGCATTTCCAGGAACCCAGTCCGAGGTGCAATAAAAATTTTCACCCCCATCGATCGACCTCCAGGTTAAAACGCCTGCAATATGAACTTCATTTACATCCTCAGGGTTTACTGCAATATCCATGTCACGAGGTGCTTGACCACCAGAATCGATTCCATTAGTATCATAACCAAAATAATTTCTTCCAACGTGATCTAACTCCGAAAAAGTAAATCCGGTATTAGTAGACTTATAAAAACCCCCAAAACTTCCTTCAAAGGCCTCCAGAACATATACTACATTTTCGTCATCGGGAGAAACACCAATCATTTTAGGAGCACTGTCAAATGTAAAATTGGTAGTAAAACTTTCTCCTCCGTTGAAAGATACATGAAAGCCTGTTCCTGAAGCATAAACCACATTAGGGTCGTTGGGTTTAAATTCTATGTCATAACCTTGACTGTCTGCAACGGCGGTAGTCCAGGTTAACCCTCCATCTGATGATTTCCTTATTCCTCCATTTTGAGAGGTAGCAAAAATTATTGAGGGATCTGTTGGATGTATAAGAATTTTATTTACAATTGAATTTCCCATATCACTTAAAAGATTCCACGTAGCTCCAGCATCTAAAGAATGATAGATGAGTCCATTATTAGATCCAAAAAAATAATGATCCGAATTAGTGGGATCTATGGTTACGGAATAAACTCGAAGATTGGAAAAATAGTCTCCTAAAGGGATCCAGTTTTGACCTCCATCTAAAGTTTTCCAGACTCCACCGGTATTAGCACCAACGATTATGTGATCACTGTTATTTTGATCAATTGCGATGCCCGTTATTCTGCCAACTCCGGGATTCCAGCTGGTGGTTGCATTCCAATTTTGAGGACCTAATTCCTCCCAATTGTCCGTTAATGGCTGTCTTGTTTCTGAAGTCGTATTAAGATAAGCATTGTAATTTTCAATTTTTGTAAGTACTTCTTCCGTTTTAGGCAAATAACCTGCTTCATTCATTAATCGCTTAGCATTGTATTCCCATCTTTTAAATTGAAAATATCCAGATCCTTTTCCTTGATCACGATTTGCGAAATAAGCTTCTGCGTTATCAATAATCTCCTGAACGGAAAAGGTTTCAGACTCTATCATTTCAAGATATTCTTGAGCGTAGTTATTTACAAGTCCTCCTAGGAGCATTGTTAAAAGCACAATTATTTTTTTCATACCATTTATTTTCAGCTTAAAATTACAAATTTTCTTGGATTAATATTCAAGAGTTCAATTATTTAACAATCTTTGTATTTTTACAGAAAAAAGATGCAGCCCACTCAAATTATTTTATTAATTGCCGTTTATTTTGGGGTATTGATTCTTATCTCCTATTTAACAGGGAAAGAAGATTCTAACGAAGCTTTTTTCAAAGCAAATAAATCTGCACCCTGGTATTTAGTCGCTTTTGGGATGATTGGCGCCTCCTTATCTGGAGTTACTTTTATTTCGGTCCCAGGATTAGTAGAAGGACAACAATTTGCTTACCTTCAAGGTGTTCTTGGTTTTTTTGTTGGTTATTTAATTGTTTTGTTAGTATTAATTCCTCTGTACTACCAACTAAATGTTACTTCGATTTATCAATATTTAGAAGATCGTTTTGGAAAAACCAGTTACAAAACAGGTGCTTTTTTCTTTTTAATTTCTCGTGTTACGGGTGCATCCTTTAGACTTTATCTCGTTGCATTAGCGATGCAGTATATTGTTTTTGAAAGTCTAGGTATTCCATTTTGGGTTACAGTGGTACTTTCTATTTTGTTAATTTGGTTATACACCAACAAGGGTGGGATTAAAACCATCATTTGGACAGATACTTTACAGACCATAGCCATGCTTACCTCGGTGAGTGTAGCTATCATTTTAATTTTAAATAAACTAGATTGGACTTTAGCAGAAACTTTTACCAAAGAAACATTTAAAAATAAAAGTAAAATTTTCTTTTTTGAGGACGTGAATAGCAGTATTTATTTTTGGAAATATTTTATTGGAGGTATTTTTATTACCATCGCGATGACAGGTTTAGATCAAGATATGATGCAAAAAAACTTAACCTGTAAAAACGCAAAAGAGTCCAAAAAAAATATGTTCTTAATGTCTATTTTATTAGTGGTAGTTAATGTCATTTTTTTAACGCTTGGAGCTTTGTTATTTATCTATGCAGAACAATTTAATATTGCTATTCCAGAACTTAATGGTGTTACTCGAACCGATTTATTATTTCCAGAAATAGCAATGAATCAGGGCCTTGGCAAAGGACTAGCCATCACCTTTATTATAGGCTTAATTGCCGCTGCCTACAGTAGTGCAGACAGTGCTTTAACATCGCTAACTACTTCGTTCTCTGTAGATTTTTGTCATATAGAAAACCAACCTATTGCAGCTCAAAAGCCATTGCGTAAAAAAGTACATGTAGGAGTTTCCATAGTACTTATAGTGGTTGTTATCATTTTTAATTCACTCGAAGGTAGTGTCGTTAGTAATCTTTTTAAGTTTGCTACATTTACCTACGGTCCATTACTTGGTTTATTTGCGTTTGGAATATTAACCAAAAAAACTACTCATGATAAATACACTTGGATGGTAGCTTTAATAGCTATTTTGCTCACCTATTTTATAACGTTGACTCCCTCGTATTTTCCAGATAGCTTTATAGGCAACTACAACTTTCATTGGGAAATATTACCAATTAATGGGTTTATAACCTTTTTAGGTTTATTAATGGTATCTAAAAAGCAAACTACTAGTATTGGTTCGTAGAAAGTAATACTAAGGTACAAGCTTCTTCGTAGTGGATGCGATGTTTTTTTAACTGCTTATAAAATTCAGGATTTTCGGTTCCGGGATTAAACAGTACCCTAGCAGGATTTAATGATAAAATATAGTCATAATATGCTGCTTGTCTTTTGGCGTTTAGGTAAAGGGTTATGGTATCTATATCCTTGTACAGAGTCATTTCGTTGGTAATAGGAACGCCTGCAACGGTTCCAATTTTTAGACCCATCGCTTTTACCTCATGTTCGTGACCTACCAATTTATGAATTGCGATATTGGAATACCGCGAAGGGTTTAAACTGGCACCAATAACGAGTGTTTTTTTCATGTAGTATATTTTAAAGTTACCACCTGATAATTACACTTCCCCAGGTAAATCCACTCCCGAAGGCTGCTAAAACTACTAGATCCCCATTAGTTACTTTTCCTTTTTCATGGGCTTCTGTTAGTGCAATAATGATGGATGCGGCTGTGGTATTCCCATATTTTTGAATGTTGTTGTATACCTGGTCGTCTCGCAAGCCAAATTTTTTCTGAACAAATTGAGAGATTCTTAAATTGGCCTGATGAGGAATTAACATATCGATATCTGTAGGTGACAAACCGTTGGTTTGTAAACCCTCCATAATCACTTCCGAAAATCGAACCACTGCATTTTTAAATACAAAAGTTCCATTCATGTAAGGGTAGTAAGAAAGATCGTCTGGATTGTTCAAAATTTCGGGTACCCAATGGGCAATACTCGGACTTTCAACTGTTAACTCTCTTGCATGTTTTCCTTCACTGTGCAGGTGTGTAGAAAGAATTCCTCTTTCTGGATTGTCACTTCTAGTTAGTATCGCCGCTCCAGCACCGTCTCCAAAGATTACGGAAACTCCCCTTCCACGAGTGGTTACATCCAAGCCTCCTGAGTGAAATTCGGAACCAATGACCAAAATATTTTGATACATTCCTGTTTTTATAAACTGATCGGCAACCGATAAGGCATAAACAAAACCAGAACACTGATTGCGAACATCCAAAGCACCTACGGTTGGTAAACCTAACATATCTTGTATTTGAACCCCACATCCTGGAAAGTACATATCTGGACTGAGCGTAGCAAAAATGATAAAATCAATTTCATTTTTATCAATTCCAGCTTTTTCTATAGCAATTTTAGCAGCTTTTGCCCCCATGGAAGCTGAAGTCTCCGGACTCCCCTTTTCAATCCATCGACGCTCTTTTATGCCTGTTCTTTCCTGTATCCATTGGTCATTGGTATCCATTAACTTAGAAAGATCATCGTTGGTCACGATATTATCTGGAACAAAATGTCCCAATCCTGATATTCTTGAAGTATACATTTTAAAATTATTATACCACTCTCATTTGCTTGAAAACGGAAGTCTAAATATACCCATAAACTAAATAACGATACAATAATTAACATTTATATGTTATGCATGCATAGTAAAAATATCCATTCTTGTCAACTTGTCAGTTATTAAAGATTGGTATTTTTTTTGAATACTATAATTTATAAATTTAAAAAATAATAAAAATGAGTAAAGGAACTATTAACGTATCGGTTGAAAATATTTTTCCGCTAATTAAGAAGTTTTTATATAGTGATCACGAAATATTTTTACGTGAACTAATTTCAAATGCCACAGATGCAACGGTTAAGCTAAAGTATTTAACCAACATTGGAGAAGCCAAGGTAGATTATGGCAATCCGATGATTGAAATAAAAATTGACAAAGAAAACAAGAAGCTTCATATCATCGATCAAGGTATTGGTATGACCAAAGATGAAATTGAAAAATACATCAATGAAATTGCTTTTTCTGGTGCAGAAGAGTTTTTAGAAAAATACAAAGACGAATCTGGAGATGACAAAGGAATTATTGGACATTTTGGTTTAGGATTTTATTCTGCCTTTATGGTCGCTGATAAAGTAGAAATAATATCCAAAAGTTTTAAAGAAGAACCAGCAGTTCATTGGGAGTGCGACGGATCGCCAGAGTACACTACCAAGAAGTCTAGCAGATAAAACAACTCGAGGAACAGAGATTGTTCTGCATATCGCTGAAGATTCCTTAGAATTTTTGGAAGAGGCTCGTATCAATGAGTTGTTAGTGAAGTACAACAAGTTTATGCCGATTCCAATTAAATTTGGAACTAAGGAAGTAAACGACCCTGACCACACGCCAAAAACAACTAAGGATAAAGACGGAAAAGAAACTACCGAGCCACAAAAAATGATTACGGTAGATAATCTAATTAATAACCCTACCCCTGCTTGGACCAAACAACCCGCTGAACTAAAAGCGGAAGACTATAAAAGTTTTTATAGAGAATTGTATCCTATGCAGTTTGAAGAGCCACTCTTCAATATCCATTTAAATGTAGACTATCCTTTTAATCTTACCGGAATTTTATACTTCCCTAAGATGACCAACGATCTAAACATGCAGAAGGATAAAATACAGTTATACCAAAACCAAGTTTTTGTAACCGATAATGTAGAAGGGATTGTTCCCGAATTTTTAACCATGTTACGTGGAGTCATTGATTCGCCAGACATACCGTTAAATGTTTCCAGAAGTTATCTGCAAGCCGATGGAGCTGTTAAAAAAATATCGAGTTATATCACGCGTAAAGTAGCCGACAAATTAAAAAGTTTGTTTAAAAGTGATCGAGCAGATTTTGAGAAAAAATGGAACGACATTAAGATTGTGATTGAATACGGAATGCTGTCCGAAGAAAAATTCTTTGAAAAAGCACAAGCATTTGCGTTATATCCAACCGTAGATGATACGTATTTTACGATTGAAGAATTAAAAGAAAAAATTAAACCGCTTCAAACCGACAAGGATGATAAGCTGGTTGTGTTATATGCCTCTAACAAAGATGAGCAACACGCCTATATCGATGCTGCTAAAGAAAAGGGATATGAGGTGTTATTCTTGGATTCTCCAATTGTATCGCACTTAATTCAAAAATTAGAAACCACCGAAGAAAAGGTAACTTTTGTAAGAGTGGATGGAGATCATATCGATAACCTCATCAAAAAAGATGAAGAGCAAATTTCGAAGTTAAATGACGAAGAAAAAGAAACGCTTAAAACAGTATTGACCGAAATTATCCCTCAAGATAAATTTACAGTTCAGTTGGAAGCGATGGATAGCAATGCCAATCCTTTTATCATTACCCAACCCGAGTTTATGCGTCGTATGAAAGAGATGCAACAAACCGGCGGCGGTGGCGGTATGTTTGGAATGGGTAATATGCCAGATATGTATAATTTAGTGGTGAATACCAATAATGAGTTAATTGGTGAAATCCTAACTACCAAAACTACCAAAAAGAAAGAGCGTTTGGTGAACCAAGCATTGGATTTAGCGCGCTTGTCTCAAAATCTTCTAAAAGGAGAAGAATTGACGACCTTTATCAAACGTAGTTTTGAGATGATTAAATAAACAAGATTTTTAAACATAAAAAACCTCCACTTATGGAGGTTTTTTTATGTTGTTTATTACTAACTATAAATTTCATTGAGTAAACTTGCTAATCGAATTCCTCCTTTTTGAAGTTGTTCCAGAACCTTATTCATATAATCGTAAGAATAGCGATAACGTAGTTTTTTTCCCGGTTCTATAGTTTTATAAAGATTTTTACATAGTTCTCTACTATCATACATCCAATCGATAACAGTTCCTTTTTGTATCGTTTTTAACTCTTCATTTGTTAATTCCTTTTCATTAGCGGCAATTTCTGTGTAGGTCATGCCAAAGGTGTCAATCATTTTTGAGTCCCAAACAGTGTGCAGGTTGGTTCCTTTGTTGAACCACTTTACTTCTATGTCGTTTCCGCCCCTATCTTCTGCCATACCAATATGAAGGGGTTGGTGTAAATCACCCATAAAATGGATTAACATTTTTAAATGAAAAACTTTATCTTCTTTGGAAGCACTTTGATTTTTTAATACTTCTACACAGGTGTTAATTCCAACAATTAAATCTCCCTTTTTACTTTTTGGATGTTTTTCGTAGGTCGACTCGAAAGGAAAATTTACATAATGCCATGGATTGTATTCTCGGTATTTTTTATCACTTTTAATTTCGTCGGCAAAGTTAGACACGTAAGCAATGGAGTGTCCGTCTAATAACTTATTTATTTCCTTTTTTGCTTTCCTAGAAAGGTATTTTTGAGCAATTTCACCCGTAGCTCTATGTCCTGTTTTACCCCAATCATCTGAAGAATAAGATACATAGGAGTTTAAGAAAATAAACAAAAAGAAGATGGATAATTTTTTCATGATAATCGAATTTTAAACAAAGATAGCAATCCTTATTAGTATTAACATATTATAAAAAACATTTGAATATTAAAATTGAAAAAAGTTATATATTGAAAATCTAAATCATTTATTAAAATATAAACATGCAAGACAAGGCAGAAATAATACTAGATACCACACCACTATTTACAAATGATACCATTGTTTTTGGAATCTTAATGATAGCCTTAGGTTTTATTTTTTATACCGAATCAAAATCTTCTGGTTTTTGGTATAAATTTTACAAAATTGTACCTGGGTTATTCGTTGCTTATATGTTACCAGCTTTATTTACAACAATTGGACTTATTGCTCCAGAATGGACTACTGTTAAAGAAAATGGAGAGCTAATGGAAGGTAGCACCAATTTATATTTTGTAGCAAGTAGGTATTTACTCCCAGCGGCATTGGTATTAATGACGCTAAGTATTGACCTAAAAGCTGTATTTAATTTAGGATGGAAAGCTTTAGTCATGTTTTTTACAGGAACTATCGGTATCATTATAGGAGGACCAATTGCCATATTATTAATCTCCACTTTTTCACCAGAAACTGTTGGAGGAGTAGGACCTGATGCTGTATGGAGAGGGCTTTCTACGCTAGCTGGAAGTTGGATTGGTGGCGGAGCAAATCAAACTGCAATGCTCGAAGTTTATGGTTACAACCAAAAATTATATGGTGGAATGGTTTTCGTAGATATTGTTGTCGCTAATATCTGGATGGCTATTCTACTTATAGGGATTGGTAAAAGAAAAAAAATAAATAAATGGCTTAAGGCAGATACTACAGCTATTGAGAATTTAAAAGAAAAGGTTTCAACATTTTCAGAAAAAATAAAAAGAAACCCGTCTTTAACAGACTTAATGATTTTAGGAGCCATTGCATTTGGAACGGTAAGTATTTCTCATTTGTGTGCTAGTTATTTAGCGCCCTTTTTTAACAACTTTGTTGCCGATATAGAAAATTTAACCTACAGAAATATATTTACTTTTTTAGGTTCAAAATTTTTCTGGATGATTAGTATTTCAACGCTTATTGCTATTCTTTTATCATTTACAAAGGCTAAAACATACGAGGGAGCAGGAGCTAGCAAATTTGGAAGCGTTTTTATTTATATTTTGGTAGCCACCATTGGTATGAAAATGGATTTAAGTTTAATCTTGGATAATACTGGCTTAATTTTAATTGGTATCGTTTGGATGAGTGTTCATGCGGGACTCTTAATTTTAATTGCAAAAATTATTAAGGCGCCTTACTTCTTTTTAGCGGTGGGTAGTCAAGCAAATGTTGGAGGAGCTGCCTCCGCTCCTATAGTAGCATCTGCTTTTCATCCTTCACTAGCTACGGTGGGTGTTTTGTTAGCTGTTTTTGGTTATGCAGTAGGAACACTTGGAGCCATCATATGTACCATACTCATGCAACTCGCAGCAGTCTCCTAATGTATTATTAAAACAACCCATAAATATCAAATCAAAATGTTTAAAACGCTTCGCTATTTAATGTTATTATTTTTAATAATAAGTTGTTCAAATAATGACGGAAAAATGATTCTTACTGGGCATGTAAAGGGACTCAAAAAAGGGACTTTATTCCTTCAAAAAATTAAAGATTCTAGTTTGGTTTCGATTGATTCAATTGCTATTAACGGTAGTTCAGATTTTAGTTTTATTGAACCTGTTTTAGAGCCAGAAATCTATTATTTATATGTTCGTTTAGAAAATGGAATTTTAAATGATGATCGCATTGCTTTCTTTGCAGAACCAAAACCAATAACTATCTATACCACTTTAGATAATTTTGCGACCGATGCAAAGGTGTCTGGATCCATAAATCAAAACAAGCTGGAGGAATACAATAAAATAATAAATCGGTATTCTGATAGGAATTTAGAATTAATAAAAGAGAGTTTTAACTCCAGAAAAAAAGGAAACGATTCTTTGGCGGATCGTTTAGATAAATCGCAAAAATCAATTTTAGCAAAAAAATATTTGGCAACAGTCAGTTTTGCTTATTGAATAATGACTATGAAGTTGCCCCTTATTTAATGGTAAGCCGAGTAAACGACGTAAAAACTAGTTATTTAGACTCTGTTTACAACCAGTTAACTCCAAATATAAAAGACTCTAAATACGGAAATGATTTAGAGTCTTTAATTCAATTTAGAAATAAAAATAAAATTAACTAAGCGCGTTAATTTTATCGATAAGTTTTCTTCCTTTTTCTTCTAATTCTTGGTTAATAGCTTTAAAATGCTGCTTATAATTTTCAACATTTTTAAGATTAATTTTTGTTATTAGCTCGTCGAAAACATCAATTGCCTCGTCAATTATCGCCTCAGACTTTTTTGTTTCTTTACCAGGATTAGTTAGCTCCCATAAATAAACAGCTTCAATAATATCACCCAATACGTAATTGATGTCTTTTTTTAAATTTCTAATATTTGCCATAGTTCTTTTAAATTTTTGCAAAAATACTACATTTCTATTCTTTTAAAGGGTATAAATCTTTAAAATTACGTCCATACTAAAAAAACAATATTTTTTAATCAAGTAATGATAATCTTAATATGAGCTAATTAGCAATTAAGCTTAAAATTTATTTTTAATTTGGAGTCGTGTAACTACTCACCATTGTAGACAGCGTAATTCCTTGGAGTTTCATAGAGCGTTACAGAAATTTTAAAATCATCTTCTAGTTTGTCTCTTAGCTTATTCCAAATAAAAATGGCAATATTTTCCATGGTAGGGTTTATAACCTTAAATTCAGGGACATCGAGATTTAAATTTTTATGATCTAAATAATCCTCAACTTCTTCTTTCATAATGGTTTTTAATTTTTTTATGTCAATTAAATAACCTGTTTCTGGATCTACCTCTCCGGTGATACCAACTTCAAGCGCATAATTGTGCCCATGAAAATTTGGATTGTTACATTTTCCAAATACATCATTATTTTTTTGATCATCCCAATCTGGCCTATACAATCTGTGGGCCGCATTAAAATGTGATTTTCTGTATACTGTTATACTCATGAGGATATATGTTTATAATATTTATTAAATATAATTTTAAACCAAGCGGTGTAATTATCAGGGTTTTTTGTAATATCTTTTTTAACATCGTCTAGTAACATCCATTTCCACGAGGCTACTTCGTCGGTATTAATTTGAGGTTCACCATTGTAATTACCTACCAGCACATGATCAAACTCATGTTCAGTTAATCCATTATCAAAAGATGCTTTATAAATAAATGACGTAGCCTCGGACAACTTACATACAAAACCCATTTCTTCATTTAATCTTCTTATTCCGGCTTCGAGGTTACTTTCACCATTCCGTTGATGACTACAACAGGTATTAGTCCACAATCCTGGCGAGTGGTATTTTGAAGTTGCTCTTTGTTGCAACATTAATTCATTGGTATCATTAAAAATAAAAACAGAAAAAGCTCTATGTAAAACAGCTTTTTGGTGCGCCTCCAGCTTCGGCATTAAGCCAATTTGTTCGTCACTTTCATTGACTAGGATCACTTGTTCTTCCATTTTCATGATATTGATTTTTCTCAAAAATACAAAACGATAGTTAATAAAAAAAAGCGTTTAACACGACCTTAAGTACATTGTTAATTATTTTGATAGTTTTTGTGTTTAAAACCTAAAAAAATAATTCTATTAAATTTATAATTTTAAAAAACATAAATTACAATTAGTATTTTTTAAGTCCTAAAAATCAAATAAACATCTTGTATATTTGCCAACATTAATAAAACAATATGTCTTTAGTATCTGAAATAAACAGAAGAAGAACCTTCGGAATTATCTCTCATCCAGATGCAGGTAAAACTACATTAACAGAAAAACTATTATTATTTGGGGGAGCTATACAAGAAGCTGGTGCTGTAAAATCTAATAAGGTCAAAAAGGGAGCTACCAGCGACTTTATGGAAATTGAAAGACAACGAGGAATTTCTGTTGCTACTTCAGTTTTAGCTTTTGAATATAAAGGGATTAAAATAAATATTTTAGATACCCCTGGTCATAAAGATTTTGCTGAGGATACTTTTAGAACTCTTACAGCTGTTGATAGCGTTATTGTAGTTATCGATGTCGCTAAAGGTGTTGAGGAACAAACTGAAAAACTAGTCAAAGTTTGCAGAATGCGTAATATTCCAATAATTGTATTTATTAATAAGTTAGATCGAGAAGGAAAAGATGCTTTTGAATTGCTGGATGAAATTGAGCAAAAACTTAAGTTAAGAGTTACTCCTTTAAGTTGTCCTATTGGAATGGGCTACGATTTTAAGGGAATCTATAATTTATGGGAAAAAAATGTAAATCTTTTTAGTGGTGATAATAGAAAAAACATAGAAGAAACAATTGAAATTAAAAATATTAATGATAAATCGTTAGATAATTTAATTTCTAAAGATGCAGCCGAAACCTTAAGAGAAGAAATTGAATTAATGGAAGGTATCTATCCTGAATTTAACAAAAGTGAGTATTTAGAAGGAAAATTACAACCTGTATTCTTTGGTTCGGCTTTGAATAATTTCGGAGTAAGAGAGTTATTAGATTGTTTTATTGAAATTGCACCAACACCAAGACCTAAAGAAAGCGATTCACGATTGGTTAAACCCAATGAAAATGATTTTAGTGGTTTTGTATTTAAAATACATGCAAATATGGACCCTAAACATAGAGATCGTTTAGCTTTTGTAAAGATAGTGTCGGGTACATTTAATAGAAATACTCCATACCTACATGTTAGAAATAATAAAAAAATGAAATTTTCTAGTCCCAATGCATTTTTTGCAGAACGTAAAGAAATTGTTGATGTTTCCTATCCTGGAGATATTGTTGGATTACACGATACAGGTAATTTTAAAATTGGAGATACACTGACCCAAGGAGAAAAAATGCAATATAAAGGAATCCCAAGTTTTTCGCCCGAACATTTTAAATATATAAATAATGTAGATCCTTTGAAAAGCAAACAACTATCAAAAGGTATTGATCAACTTATGGATGAAGGTGTTGCTCAACTTTTTATTTTAGAATTAAACGGAAGAAAAGTTATAGGTACAGTGGGTGCTTTACAATTTGAGGTAATACAATATCGGCTTGAACACGAATACACGGCTAAATGTTCCTACGAAAATTTAAATGTATTCAAAGCATGTTGGATAGATATCAAGCAATCTGATCCTGAAGAGTTAAAGGAGTTTAAAAGAGTAAAATCTAGATTTTTAGCAAAAGATAAAAGAGGGCAATTAGTATTCTTCGCAGACTCAGCATTTACGCTACAAATGACACAATCAAAATATATAAATGTCAAATTGCATTTTGTAAGTGAATTTTAAATAACCCAATTTATGCCTCCCCAGTAGGTCCAAAATTTAGTGGAATAGTTGGCTGCTCGAAATCCTTTATTTCGCCATGAGCATTTTCAAAACGTTTAACGTTGTCGTTTAGCGCCTTTAAGAATCTTTTTGCATGTTGTGGAGTTAAAACGATTCTAGACTTTACTTTACTTTTTGGTACTCCAGGCATTATAGTAATAAAATCGACCACAAACTCAGATTGAGAATGGTTAATAATTGCTAGGTTACTATAGATTCCCTGTGCTACTTTTTCATCTAATTCAATATTTATTTGACCTTTTTTATTTTTATTTGAATCTGCCATATTTATTTATTTATTTTTCTACAAAGGTAGAAATCTGTTATTAGTTAAAAAATAAAAATCCCAATAGATATTGGGATTTTTATGAAATATAATATTTAATATCGGTTCAATAAACAGATATATTGTTTAATTATAATTGACTTCTTGTTTTTCGCGAGTCATTTCTTCCAACTCAGATTTAGAACCTACGATGATTGTTTCGTAATTTCGCATACCTGTACCTGCTGGAATTCTGTGACCAACAATAACATTTTCTTTCAATCCCTCTAGGGTATCCACCTTACCATTAACTGCAGCTTCATTTAAAACTTTTGTTGTTTCTTGGAAAGAAGCAGCAGAGATAAATGATTTTGTTTGTAATGATGCACGTGTAATACCTTGTAAAATTGGAGTTGCCGTAGCCGGCAACGCATCTCTTGTTTCTACAAGTTTTTTATCGTTCCTTTTTAGTATGGAGTTTTCATCACGTAAATCACGTGAAGAAATAATTTGTCCCTCTTTCAATGATTCAGAATCTCCAGCATTTTCAATTACTTTCATTCCAAAAATCTTATCATTTTCTTCAATAAAATCAAATTTGTGAACTAGTTGATTTTCTAAAAACAACGTATCACCTGGATCAACCAATCTAACTTTACGCATCATTTGTCGGACAACAACCTCGAAGTGCTTATCATTAATCTTTACACCTTGTAATCGATAAACTTCTTGTACCTCGTTAACTAAATATTGTTGTACCGCTGATGGTCCCTTAATATTTAATATATCTAATGGTGTAATCGAACCATCAGACAAGGGCATTCCAGCTCTTACAAAATCATTTTCTTGTACTAATATCTGGTTAGAAAGTTTTACTAAGTACTTTTTAACATCACCAAACTTAGTTTCTACAATAATCTCACGATTACCACGCTTAATTTTTCCAAAAGAAACTACTCCATCCACTTCACTAACAACTGCTGGGTTTGATGGATTACGAGCTTCAAATAACTCCGTTACTCGAGGTAGTCCTCCAGTAATATCACCTGCTTTGGATGATTTACGTGGTATCTTAACTAAGATATTTCCAATACTTACTTTTCATTATCGTTCACCATTAAATGAGCACCAACAGGAAGGTTATAGGAACGAATCACTTCGTCACCTTTACCCATAATTAATAACGTTGGTATCTTCTTTTTATCTCTAGATTCCGAAATAACTTTTTCTTGGAAACCGGTTTGTTCATCAATTTCAACCTGATAAGTAACTCCTTGTTCCAGATTTTCGTATTTAATTTTACCTGAAAACTCAGATATAATTACACCATTAAATGGATCCCATTGACATACAACTGCTCCTTTTTTTAGTTTAGCTCCATTTTTCACAAAAATATGAGAACCGTAAGGAATAATATTTGTACTTAAAGTAATTCCTGTTGTTTTATCTTTCAACTTAAGTTCTGAAGTTCTTGAGATCACAACGTCCACCTCATTTCCTTCTTTATCTTTAGTTTTTACAGTTTTAAGATCTTCTATCTCGGCAACTCCATCAAATTTTACAGTCAATTTATTCTCTTCAGAAATATTTCCTGCTACACCTCCAACGTGGAATGTTCGAAGTGTTAATTGAGTACCAGGCTCACCGATAGACTGAGCAGCAACTACTCCAACAGCTTCTCCCATTTGAACCATTTTATTGGTGGCTAAGTTTCTACCGTAACAAGTTGCACAAATACCTTTTCTTGCTTCACAGGTTAGTGCAGAACGTACTTCTACAGAATCTATAGGTGAGGCACCAATCTTTTTAGCAATTTCGTTAGAAATATGATCTCCTGAGGCAACTAACAGCTCTTCAGTTAAAGGATCATAAACATCATGTAAGGACGTACGTCCAACAATTCTTTCAGCTAAAGTTTCAACAACCTCTTCATTTTTCTTTAATGGAGCTACATCAATTCCTCTTAAGGTTCCACAATCATGTGTATTAACGATTACATCTTGTGATACATCAACTAATCTTCGTGTTAGATAACCTGCATCTGCTGTTTTTAAAGCGGTATCAGCAAGTCCTTTACGCGCACCGTGAGTTGATATAAAGTATTCAAGAATTGAAAGACCTTCTTTAAAGTTAGAAAGAATCGGATTTTCAATAATTTCACCACCTCCAGAAGTAGATTTTTTTGGCTTAGCCATCAATCCACGCATTCCTGTTAACTGACGAATTTGCTCTTTAGAACCCCTCGCTCCAGAATCAAGCATCATGTAAACTGAGTTAAATCCTTGCTTGTCTTCACGAATACGCTTCATTGACAATTCAGTTAATTCTGCGTTAGTAGCTGTCCAAATGTCAATAACTTGATTGTATCTTTCGTTATTGGTAATCAGTCCCATGTTATAGTTCCCGATTATAGCATCTACTTGCGCATTGGCCTTTTCAATCATACTAACTTTTTCAGCAGGAATAATAATATCTCCCAAACTAAAAGATAATCCACCTTCAAAGGCAAACTTGTAACCAAGCGTTTTAATCGAATCTAGGAAGTCTGCAGTAACCGGTACTGAAGTAACTCTTAAAACATCACCAATAATATCACGGAGTGTTTTTTTAGTTAGAACTTCATTAATGTAACCCGCTTCCTCAGGAACTTGTTCATTAAATATTACCCTACCCACGGTAGTGGTAATAATTTGATAAACTAACTCGCCTGCTTCATTGAAATCTTTTGTTTTTATTTTAATCTCTGCATTCAACTCAACTCTTTTTTCATTGTATGCTATGATAACTTCTTCAGCAGAGTAAAATGTTATTCCTTCACCTTTAACTTTATAATCTTTGGTAGATTTTTTTAGTTTTGTCATATAGTAAAGACCTAAAACCATATCCTGTGAAGGTACCACAACTGGTGACCCATTGGCTGGGTTCAATATGTTATGAGAACCTAACATCAATAGCTGAGCTTCCAAAATAGCTTCAGGACCTAAAGGAAGATGAACCGCCATTTGATCTCCATCAAAATCGGCATTAAAAGCTGTACAAGCTAGAGGGTGTAACTGAATAGCTTTACCTTCAATTAGCTTGGGCTGAAATGCTTGGATCCCTAGTCGGTGTAGTGTTGGGGCACGATTCAATAATACAGGATGCCCTTTTAATACATTCTCTAAAATATCCCAAACTACAGGCTCTTTTTTATCAATAATTTTTTTAGCAGATTTTACTGTCTTTACAATTCCTCTTTCAATAAGCTTTCTTATGATAAAAGGTTTGTAGAGTTCTGAGGCCATTCCCTTGGGAATACCACATTCAGATAATTTTAATTCTGGTCCAACAACAATTACAGAACGTGCTGAATAATCAACTCGTTTTCCAAGTAAATTTTGACGAAAACGACCTTGCTTCCCTTTTAATGAATCAGAAAGAGATTTTAACGGACGATTAGAATCTGTTTTTACAGCAGATGATTTACGAGTGTTATCAAACAAAGAATCGACTGATTCTTGAAGCATACGCTTCTCATTACGTAAGATTACCTCTGGTGCTTTTATTTCCATTAATCGCTTCAAACGATTGTTTCTAATAATAACTCTTCGATAAAGATCATTTAAATCTGAGGTTGCAAAACGTCCACCATCTAGAGGTACTAAAGGACGTAATTCTGGTGGAATAATTGGAACCACTTTCATGATCATCCACTCCGGTTTGTTTTCTCTGTTTTTATTAGATTCACGAAGTGCCTCAACAACTTGAAGACGCTTTAAAGCTTCTGTTTTTCGTTGTTTTGAGGTTTCATTATTTGCTTTGTGACGTAATTCGAAAGACAAATTGTCTAAATCAATTCTTCTTAGTAGATCGATTAAACACTCTGCTCCCATTTTTGCAATGAATTTTTCTGGGTCCTCATCGTCTAAATATTGATTTTCTTGGGGAAGTGATTCTAATATATTTAAATATTCTTCTTCTGTCAAGAAATCCATTTTTTGTACAGGCTCTCCTTCTTCATTTAGAGCATTTCCTGGTTGAATAACTACATAACGCTCGTAATAAATAATCATATTCAATTTCTTGGAGGGTAATCCAAGAAGGTATCCTATTTTATTTGGTAAAGAACGAAAATACCAAATATGAGCAACAGGAACTACAAGGTTTATATGCCCTACTCGATCACGACGAACTTTCTTTTCAGTTACTTCAACTCCACAACGATCACAAACGATTCCCTTGTATCTAATCCTTTTGTATTTTCCACAAGCACACTCGTAATCCTTGATAGGACCAAAAATACGCTCACAAAATAAACCATCACGTTCTGGTTTATGGGTTCGGTAGTTAATTGTTTCTGGCTTTAAAACTTCTCCACGCGATTCCGCTAAAATCACTTCTGGTGAGGAAAAACCAATTGAAATTTTATTAAATTTCTTTGCTACTATTTCTTTATTTCTTGCCATAATGCTATGTACTATGCGTTGTAATAATTAAAATTGAAGCTTTTAAACTTCAGCAGTCTTTAATGACTTTATGATCCCCACTCTCGCGGGGATTAAATTTATTCTTCTAATCTGATATCTAATCCAAGTCCTTTTAATTCATGCATTAACACGTTAAAGGATTCTGGTAATCCTGGTTCTGGCATAGCTTCTCCTTTTACAATTGCCTCGTAAGTTTTAGCTCTACCAACAACATCATCAGATTTTACAGTTAAAATTTCTCGTAAGGTACTTGAAGCACCATATGCTTCAAGAGCCCATACTTCCATTTCTCCAAAACGCTGGCCACCAAATTGGGCTTTACCTCCTAAAGGTTGTTGCGTAATTAGCGAGTACGGTCCAATAGAACGAGCATGCATTTTATCATCAATCATGTGACCTAATTTGATCATGTAAATGACTCCAACGGTAGCTTTTTGATCAAATCTTTGACCCGTACCACCATCATACAAGTAAGTATGTCCAAATTCTGGGACCCCAGCTTTTTCAGTAAGGGAAGTAATCTCATCAATCGTAGCTCCATCAAAAATTGGTGTAGCGTATTTTTGACCTAATTTTTGTCCAGCCCACCCAAGAACTGTTTCATAAATTTGACCAATATTCATACGAGATGGTACTCCTAACGGATTTAATACAATATCAACAGGTGTTCCATCTTCTAGGAATGGCATATCTTCTTGACGAACAATACGCGCAACAATACCCTTATTTCCATGACGTCCTGCCATTTTATCACCTACTTTAAGTTTACGTTTTTTAGCAACGTATACTTTTGCAAGTTTTAAAATTCCTGACGGTAATTCATCACCTACAGAAATAGCAAATTTTTCACGACGTAAATTACCTTGTAAATCGTTTTCTTTGATTTTATAATTGTGCATTAAGTCGTCAACCAAGGCATTTGTCTCAGAATTTGTTGTCCAAGTTCCATCAGTTAAATGGGTATAGTCGTCTATTTCATTCAACATTTTTAAAGTATACTTTTTACCTTTTGGAAAAACAACTTCACCTAAATCATTAATTACTCCTTGAGCAGTTTTACCAGAAATAAGAGTAGATAATTTTTTAACTAAAACATCTCTTAATTCATCGAATTTTTTATCAAATTCATCTTCCAATAACGAAATTTCCTCTTTATTCTGGGCTCTTTTTCGTTTATCTTTTATCGAACGAGCAAACAATTTCTTATCTATAACAACACCATTTAATGAAGGAGAGGCTTTCAAAGACGCATCTTTAACATCACCTGCCTTATCACCAAAAATTGCTCTAAGAAGTTTTTCTTCTGGGGTTGGATCACTCTCTCCTTTTGGAGTAATTTTTCCAATTAAAATATCTCCAGGTTTCACCTCTGCACCAATTCGGATCATACCATGTTCATCAAGATCTTTAGTAGCCTCTTCAGAAACATTTGGTATGTCATTGGTAAGTTCCTCGTTACCTAATTTAGTATCTCTAACTTGTAATGAGTACTCATCAATGTGAATTGATGTAAATATATCGTCACGTACTACTTTTTCAGAAATTACAATTGCATCCTCAAAGTTATAACCTTTCCAAGGCATAAAGGCAACTTTCATATTTCTTCCCAAAGCTAATTCACCGGCCTCAGTCGCATACCCTTGACATAATACTTGTCCTTTTTCAACTCTATCACCTTTTTTAACAATCGGTTTTAAGTTTATGGAAGTACTCTGATTGGTTTTTCTAAACTTAATTAGCTTGTATGTTTTTGAATCGCTATCAAAACTTACCAATTGTTGTTCATCAGTACGATCATACTTTACCTTAATTTCTCTTGAATCAACATATTCAACAACTCCTGCACCTTCAGCATTTATAAGGACACGAGAATCTGAAGCCACTTGACGTTCTAATCCTGTTCCTACAATTGGGGATTCTGCTCTCATTAAAGGAACCGCCTGACGCATCATGTTAGATCCCATCAAAGCACGATTGGCATCATCATGCTCCAAAAATGGAATTAATGATGCAGATATTGACGATATTTGGTTAGGGGCAACATCTGTATAATGAATATCTTTAGATTCTACAACAGGGAAATCACCCTCCATTCGGGCAATTACCTTTTCCGAGTTGATCGTACCATCTTCAGCTATGTCAATATGTGCTTGGGCAATTAGCTTTTCCTCCTCTTCTTCCGCCGACAAATAAATCGGGTCACTTTTTAGATCGATTACTCCGTTTTCTACTTTACGATAAGGAGTTTCTAAAAATCCTAAATAATTTACTTTAGCGTATACGGAGAGAGAAGAAATCAGACCAATATTTGGTCCTTCTGGTGTTTCAATAGGACACAGTCTACCATAGTGTGTAAAATGAACATCACGAACCTCAAATCCTGCTCTCTCTCTTGAAAGACCACCAGGACCTAATGCTGAAAGTCTACGTTTATGGGTGATTTCAGCAATTGGATTGGTTTGATCCATAAACTGGGATAACTGATTGGTTCCAAAGAAAGAATTAATAACTGAAGATAAGGTCTTAGCATTAATTAAATCAATTGGAGTAAATACCTCGTTATCACGAACGTTCATTCGTTCACGTATAGTTCTAGCCATACGAGCTAGACCTACGCCAAACTGAGAAGACAATTGTTCTCCTACAGTACGCACACGTCTGTTAGACAAGTGATCTATATCATCTATCTCAGCTTTAGAATTAATTAATTCTATTAAAAATTTAATGATTGTTATAATATCTTCTTTGGTAAGAACTAACTTATCCATTGGGATATCAAGACCTAATTTTTTATTCATTCTAAATCGACCTACATTTCCTAAATTGTATCGTTGGTCACTGAAGAATAACTTATTTATAATACCACGAGCAGTTTCCTCATCAGGCGGTTCAGCATTTCTTAGTTGCCTGTAAATGTGTTCTACCGCTTCCTTTTCAGAGTTTGTTGGATCTTTTTGAAGTGTATTATGGATGATTGCGTAATCAGCCATATGATTATCCTCCTTATGAAGAAGAATAGTTTTCGATCCAGACTCAAGAATTTCATCGATATGATCTTTTTCTAAAACAGTATCACGATCAAATACAATTTCATTTCTTTCGATAGAAACTACCTCACCAGTATCCTCATCTACAAAATCTTCATGCCATGTTTTTAGTACACGTGCAGCTAATTTTCTTCCTAAATATTTTTTTAAACCTGTTTTAGAAGCTTTAACTTCTTCAGCTAAATCAAATATTTCTAATATATCTTTATCTCTCTCAAAACCGATAGCACGAAAAAGTGTGGTAACTGGTAATTTTTTCTTTCTGTCGATATAAGCATACATTACTTGGTTTATATCGGTTGCAAATTCAATCCAAGATCCTTTAAAAGGAATTACTCTTGCAGAGTAAAGCTTTGTCCCGTTTGCATGAAAAGATTGTCCAAAGAAAACTCCAGGCGAACGATGTAGTTGAGATACAACAACACGCTCTGCACCATTTACAACGAAGGTTCCGTTTGGTGTCATGTAGGGTATTGTTCCTAAATAAACATCTTGAACGATCGTTTCAAAATCTTCATGTTCAGGATCAGTACAGTATAATTTTAAACGAGCTTTTAGTGGTACACTATATGTTAAACCTCGCTCTATACATTCCTGTATGGAATATCTTGAGGGATCTACAAAATAATCTAAAAACTCTAATACAAATTGATTACGAGTATCTGTAATCGGGAAGTTTTCCAAAAAGGTTTTATATAAACCTTCTGTTTCTCTTCTATCGGATTTAGTTTCCAATTGAAAAAAATCCTGAAAAGACTTAATCTGTATATCAAGAAAATCTGGATATGCAGGTTTATTCTTTACCTCGGAAAAATTCAATCTTTGAGTTTGCGTTGCTGACATCTATGGACGAATTTTAATTATAATAAAAAAATGTGTGCGTTTAATAATAGTATTAACCATTATATACGCAAAATGGTTTAGGTCTATCCCACTAATGGAAAGACCTAAACCTTAAGGCTTTGTGACTTGGGAGCTTACTTAAGCTCAACCTCTGCCCCAGCTTCTTCTAACTGTGCTTTTAAAGCTTCAGCTTCATCTTTTGCTACACCCTCTTTAATAGGAGATGGAACATTATCTACTAATCCTTTAGCATCTTTTAAACCTAATCCAGTTAACTCTTTTACAAGTTTAACAACTGCTAATTTAGATCCTCCTGGAGCTGTAAGAACTACGTCGAATTCTGATTTTTCTTCTGCGGCATCACCACCAGCAGCAGCACCACCAGCAGCAACAGCTACTGCAGCTGCAGCAGGCTCTATACCGTATTCTTCTTTTAATATTCCAGCTAATTCGTTAACTTCTTTTACAGTTAAGTTAACTAATTGTTCTGCGAAATCTTTTAAATCTGCCATTTTCTATCGTTTTAAGTAATTTAGTTTTTATTATTTAATTTATTAATGCTATTAATCTATCCTTCTTTTTCGGATAAGGTTTTTACAATACCTGCAATGGTACCTCCACTTGATTTAAGTGCTGATATAACGTTCTTAGCTGGAGATTGTAACAATCCAATGATTTCTCCAATAAGTTCATCTTTCGACTTAATTTCAACTAAAGTGTCTAGCTGGTCATCTCCAACATAAATTGCTTCTTCAATAAATGCCCCTTTAAGTAATGGCTTATCAGATTTTTTTCTAAAAGCTTTAATTACTTTGGCAGGTGCATTACTCGCTTCTGCAATCATAATTGATGTGTTTCCTTTAAGTACCTCTGGTAATTCACCAAAGTCTTTATCAGAACTTTCCATTGCTTTTTTAAGCAATGTATTTTTAACGACTTCTAACTTAACACCAGCTTTGTAACAAGCTCTTCTTAAGTTACTCGTATCTCCTGCATTAAGACCCGATATATCGGCTAAATAAATAGTTTCGCTATCGGCCAACTGTGCAGTTAAATTGTCTATTACTTGTGATTTTTCTTCTCTTGTCATAAGTTCTAAATTTTACTACTCAGTAAATCTTTTTGAATCTACCTCAATACTTGGGCTCATAGTACTAGACATAAAAATGCTTTTTATATAAACTCCTTTTGACCCTTGAGGCTTCAATTTTACGAGGGTTGTTAATAATTCTTTTGCGTTTCCTTCAATTTTTTCAGCATCAAAAGATGCTTTTCCAATTGCAGCGTGAACAATACCGGTTTTTTCAACTTTAAAATCGATTTTTCCGGCTTTCACATCTGAAACAGCTTTAGCGACGTCCATTGTCACTGTACCAGTTTTTGGGTTAGGCATTAATCCACGGGGACCTAAAACACGTCCTAATGGTCCTAATTTCCCCATAACACTTGGCATAGTCACTATAACATCGACATCTGTCCATCCTCCTTTAATTTTATTGAGGTACTCGTCTAATCCAACGTAATCCGCTCCAGCCTCTTTAGCTTCTGCCTCTTTATCAGGTGTAACTAAAGCTAATACTTTAACGTCTTTACCTGTACCATATGGTAGAGTAACAACGCCACGTACCATTTGGTTGGCTTTTCTTGGATCTACATTTAAACGCACAGCTAAATCTACTGATGCGTCAAAGTTTACATTGGTGATTTCTTTTACTAAAGCAGATGCTTCAGCGATGTTGTAAACCTTACCTGGTTCAACTTTTGCCTGAGCTTCCTTTTGCTTTTTTGTTAATCTTGCCATTTTATAGGTTCTTTTTTAGGGTTAAAAAGGAGATTGCCCCCCTTTAACGTTCACACCCATTGATCTTGCAGTACCAGCTACCATCTTCATAGCAGATTCAATGCTAAAAGCATTTAAATCTGGCATTTTATCCTCAGCAATTGCTCTTACTTGATCCCAGGTTATTTTTGCTACTTTTCTTACGTGTGGCTCACCAGATCCTTTTTTTATCTTAGCGGCTTCAAGGATTTGTACTGCAGCTGGAGGTGTTTTAATAACAAAATCAAATGATTTGTCTTTATATACTGTAATCGCAACTGGTAATACTTTACCTTGTTTATCTTGAGTTCTAGCATTAAATTGCTTACAGAACTCCATGATGTTCACACCGGCAGCACCTAAAGCGGGTCCGACTGGTGGTGATGGGTTAGCAGCTCCACCTCGAACTTGTAACTTAACTACTTTATCTACTTCTTTTGCCATGTTTTAATTTTAATTAATTTATTTTTTCTTCAGTGGAAGCCCAAGAAAAAAACTATTTATAGCGTGTAACAATTAAACTTTTTCAACTTGCATAAAACTTAACTCTAATGGTGTTTTTCTTCCGAAAATTTTCACCATCACCTCAAGTTTACGCTTTTCTTCAAATATTTTTTCAACAGATCCATTAAAACCGTTGAAAGGTCCATCAATAACTTTGATGGTTTCTCCAAAAACAAAAGGTATATTGACGTTTTCATCTTTAACGGATAATTCATCTACTTTACCTAACAACCTATTTACTTCAGCTTTTCTGAGTGGAAGAGGATCTGCTCCTTTTGTTTCACCTAAAAAACCGATAACTCCATTTACAGATTTTATAATATGTGGTATTTCACCTACCAAATCTGCTTGCACCATAATATAACCAGGAATAAAAACTCGTTCCTTGTTTATTTTTTTTCCATTACGTATCTGAACCACTTTCTCGGTTGGAACCAAAATTTGCTCAATATGATTCTGAAGATTTAATCTAATAATTTCAGATTCAATATATTCTTTAATTTTGTTTTCCTTTCCACTTACAGAGCGGATCACATACCATTTTTTTGTACTTTTAACTTCAGTCATCTTTTATATTTTAAGACTTAATCCATCCAAAGTATTCACTAATAACACCACTAAAAACGGTATCTATTCCAAAAACAAGTAAAGCTAACACTACTGAAAACGCTGCAACAATTACTGTTAAACGTTGCGCTTCAGACCAGGTAGTCCAAGTAACATGGTTTTTAAGCTCGCTATAAGACTCTTTTATGTAGTTTATCATTTTTAAATATTTATTAGTTCTAACTAAATTAGTATTACGCAATTTCAATTTTTGCACGGGTTGAGAGACTCGAACTCACGACACCTGGTTTTGGAGACCAGTGCTCTACCAACTGAGCTAAACCCGTTTATATGGTCAACTGTTTTACTCTACCCGCTTATAAAAGTCAAGGCGTCCCGATATAATCAGGACACCTTAATACACTTTTACTTATGCTGTTTAGTCTAAAATTTCAGTTACCTGACCAGCACCTACTGTTCTACCTCCTTCACGGACAGCAAAACGAAGACCAACATTCATTGCAATTGCCTGAAGCAATTCCACAGTTATTGTTAAGTTATCACCTGGCATTACCATTTCAACTCCATCAGGAAGATTAATCGTTCCTGTTACATCCGTTGTACGAACGTAAAACTGTGGACGGTAGTTGTTGTGGAATGGAGTGTGACGTCCACCTTCTTCTTTCTTAAGAATATAAACCTCAGCTTTGAATTTAGCATGAGGAGTTACAGAACCTGTTTTACAGATTACCATACCTCTTCTAATATCTTCCTTAGCGATACCTCTTAATAGGATACCTGCATTATCTCCAGCCTCTCCTCTGTCAAGGATTTGACGGAACATTTCAATACCCGTAATGGTTGAAGTTAATTTTTCAGCTCCCATACCGATAATATCTACAGGATCTCCAGTATTTGCAACTCCAGTCTCAATACGTCCAGTTGCTACTGTACCACGACCTGTAATTGAAAATACATCTTCAATAGGCATTAAGAAATCTTTATCAACTTCACGCAATGGCTCTTCAATCCAAGTATCTACAGCTTCCATAAGCTCTAAAACAGTATCTACCCATTTTTGCTCACCATTTAATGCACCAAGTGCAGAACCAGCAATTACAGGTCCATTGTCACCATCGTATTCATAGAAACTTAAAAGTTCACGAACTTCCATCTCTACCAATTCTATTAATTCTTCATCGTCCACCATATCCACTTTGTTCATGAATACAACAATACGAGGGATTCCTACCTGACGACCTAAAAGGATGTGCTCACGTGTTTGTGGCATTGGTCCATCTGTAGCAGCAACCACAAGAATCGCTCCATCCATTTGAGCAGCACCTGTAACCATGTTTTTTACGTAATCCGCGTGACCTGGACAGTCAACGTGTGCGTAATGACGATTTGCTGTTGCGTACTCGACATGTGATGAGTTAATTGTTATTCCTCTTTCTTTTTCCTCAGGTGCATTATCGATTTGATCAAAAGCTGACGCTTCTGAAAAACCTGCGTCTGCTAATACTTTAGTAATAGCTGCAGTTAATGTTGTTTTACCGTGATCTACGTGTCCAATTGTACCTACATTTAAATGTGGTTTTGACCGATCGTAAGTTGCTTTTGCCATTTTGTCTTTATTTAATCTTAGTTATCTATTAGTACTATTTGTAATAAACTCTTATTTAGAGCCAATGTTGGGATTTGAACCCAAGACCTCTTCCTTACCAAGGAAACGCTCTACCCCTGAGCTACACCGGCGTAAAGTGCTTTTCCATACTATTAAAACAAAAAATTGCCTTAGTTAGGATTATTAGAGCGGGAGACCAGGTTCGAACTGGCGACATTCAGCTTGGAAGGCTGACGCTCTACCAACTGAGCTACTCCCGCTTTTGTTTTGAAATTTCTTTCAAAAAACTTTTCAATACAAAGGTATTATTATAAGAACCAACCCAACATATAAAAATATGTGGGGAGAGCAGGATTCGAACCTGCGAAGACATAGTCAGCAGATTTACAGTCTGCCCTCGTTGGCCGCTTGAGTATCTCCCCTTAATATAATATCTATTTTAAAGAACGTTTTTGAAAATAATTACTGAAAATTAATTCTGTAAATTTCTCAAAATTCATTTTTTTCAGAGCCGATGGAGGGACTCGAACCCACGACCTGCTGATTACAAATCAGCTGCTCTAGCCAGCTGAGCTACATCGGCTTTCGGCTTGTTTTTCGACAAAGAAAAACACGTTATTTCTAACGGACTGCAAATGTAAATAAATTATTTTTTTTAAAAAACTTTTTTTCAAGAATATTCTTTTTATTTTTTCTTTATATTTTTAGAATATTTGTAGAGTTTGAAAAATGTATAGTTTTAATCCGTATGGATTCTTACAAAATATTTAAAGAAACACCCAGTTCTAATTAGAGTTTCTAGGATGTGAATTTTTATATACTTGTTTTAATTTTGATATACTATTATTGGCATAAATTTGTGTAGATGCAAGGCTTGAATGACCAAGTAACTCTTTAACAGACTTTATATCTGCACCTTCACTTAACAGATGAGTAGCAAAAGAGTGTCTGAGAATATGAGGGCTTTTTTTTACTTTTTCTGAAGCCTGGCTAAAGTAATTATGGATTAACCTGTAAAGCAACGTTTCGTATATTTTATTACCTTTTTCAGTGAGCAAAAAATAATCTATATCCTTAATTTTCTTCAAGCTTTTTCTGAATGTTAGATAAGTATTGGCTGTTTTTAATACTGAAGGTAATAAAGGAACTATTCTTTCTTTATTTCTTTTTCCTAAAACCTTTACTGTTTTTTGAGAAAAAGAGACATCTATCAATTTCAAATTTACCATCTCACCTCTTCTCATTCCTGTTGAATAAAAAAGTTCAACAATAAGCTTGTTTCTGGCACCTAAAAAACTGTCCTGATCTTTTAAAAGATTTAAAACCTCTTCTATTTCTTTTTCTGAAAAAGGGACTTGTATTTTTTTAGCTGTTTTTAGTGCTTTGTGCTTTAAAAGAGGACTTACCTTTAAGTCACCGATTTTAATTAAAAATTTATAATAAGTTCGCAAAGAAGAAATTTTTCTGTTGATGGAAGTATTGGATACTCCGTCATCAACTAATTTTACAATCCAATTTCTTATAATTGAATAGTGTATATTTTTGATTTCAGAATAGCCAAATTGTTTGGATGCAAAATCAAAAAAACTTTCAATATCTTTAGTGTAGGCAGTTATTGTATTTGGAGAATAATTTTTCTCAAACTGAAGGTATTCTATAAAAGAATTAAAGTGCATAAAAAAATCCCTTAAAAAGTAAAATTACTATTTTCAAGGGACTTTATATGTCAAATCAAACAGAAATACTAAACCTCTTCTTGATCTCTTAGATTTTGGATGTACTGAGCTTTTTGAATCTGAGCTCTTCTTTTTACTGAAGGTTTTGTGAATTGTTTTCTTTCACGTAGTTGATTTTTTGTCCCTGTACGATCAAACTTACGTTTGAAACGTTTCAGCGCTCTATCAATGTTCTCTCCTTCTTTTATTGGTATTATTAACATAACTCTTAACCTCCTCTCTTTTAGGTCGGCAAATATAATAAGTTTTTTGGTTTATGTAATAAGATTTCTTTTTTTTTCAAAAAGTAAAATTCTACTCTCTAAATAAGGTTGCTCTTTTACTTAAATCTTCGACCAACTTTTTTTCTTCTTCGCTCTCTAATAAAACATTATAGTTTTTCCAAAATTCTTTATTGTAAGGTCTTTGAATAAATATATCATCTGACCATGGTTTTTTTAATGCATTTACGATCACTAAAGAATCTTGAATAATTTCTGAAAAGAGAATTTCTTGAACTGAATAATAAAATTGTTCTTCTTTTAATTTTTTCTTTTCCTCTTCTGTTTTGTATAATTTATCCGTAGAACGATCTCCAACATTCACTAATTTTGGGGTTTCATAATAGTAATAGTTTGGATACATTTTTTCTTCGTATTCTTTGTAAGATATAACTAGCTTGTGATTATTTAGAGTTCCCAGTAAACTTTTACTTCTTCTCTTTTGTTTATCTGAAGAGGCTATTAAATCGTATTCTATTCTCTTAATTGCAAAATTATCCCAATAAATATATAACCAGCCTTTTGATTCAAATCCTTCATTATAAATTCCTTTGGTGTTAAGTCCAACAAAATCAAATCCTCGTTTTATTTCAATCTTATATATTTTTCTGTCGTTATCCACCAATACTGTATCTATTTTAAATTGATGATTTTTGAGGATATCAGCTCCAAATATCGAGTTATTTCTATTAGAATTTCTAACTAAATTTAATGGTCCTCTAAATAAAAAATCCAATCCATTTATTCTTTCGTCATTCCACTTTATAGCCTTGACTAGTGTTTCTGTTTTAATTGTATCTCTCTGAAGTTCCTTCGAAGACATTTTAAAGGTTTTAGAGACATTTCTTAAATAAGAAGAATATGCAAATAAGCTGTCTACATCACGTAAATCGAAACTCTTTCTGTTTTGATCTATGTTTATTTTTAAATTTTTATCTGATCCCGATGCATAACTTGAATCGTACAAAGTAATAGCACTTTCAATCAGCCATTTGTATTCTTTTTTATTGCGTTCTCGATGTCTTAAAAAACCTCTTTGTAGATAAGGATTTTCTGGTAGATTATCTGGCAACCTTTCAATTGCTCTTAACACTACATCATTTCCTGTTTTAGGCCTAGTTTCTGCAACTATCAAGATTTCATCTAAAGATGCTATATCTTCTTCCAAAAAAATTGCTGCATCATTTATAAAATCGTTTACTAAAACCTTATAACTCTTATACCCAATTGATGATATCACTAGCGTATCATTCTGTAATCTTTTTGGAACCGATAATATAAATTTACCATCTCTATTGCTGACAGAACCGATTGTAGATTTATCTACATACACACTAGTATTTTCAAGAGGTAAATAGGTTATAAAATCAATTACTTTTCCTTTTAATTCAACTTGAGAAAATGAATTTAAAGTACAAATAAAAAACAACCAAAATAGTAGTGTTTTTAATTGGTAATTATATCGTTCAACTTTAACCAACAATCTTCTGAGATTTGTTTTTTCAAGTAACCGGTTTGTAGTCTTTACCATCAATTATCATTTTAGCAATAATTTCTCTCAAAATTTCAGAGGTACCACCTCCTATTGGACCGAGTCGACTGTCTCTAAAAAGTCTAGCTAAAGGATATTCTTCCATATAGCCATACCCTCCTAACAACTGAAGACATTGATATATGATGTCATCTGCCATTTTAGTAGATGTTAATTTAGCCATTGTAGCTTCTTTAACCACATACTCCCCATCATTTAATCTCTTAGCAGTTGTATAATTAAAAGCTTTACAGACTTCAAGTTCACTCGACATCTGAGCTACACTATGTCTTAATGCTTGAAATTTAGATATACTTTGACCAAATGCAGTTCTATCTTTCATGTATTGAATCGTATATTCCAATGCAAATTCTGCTCTAGCGTGGGCATTAATAGCCATAACAAGACGTTCCAAGGCGAAATGTTCCATGATGTAAGAAAAGCCCTTATTTTCTTCACCCATTAAATTTTCTGTAGGAATAATGACGTTATCGAATGCAATTTCTGCGGTATCACTTGCTTTCCAACCAAGTTTATCAAGCTTAGTCGATGAAATGCCTGGTGTATTCCTATCTACTAAAAAAATACTAATTCCTTTAGCTCCTTTTTCAATATTAGTTTTAGCAGCAACTACTAGATAGTCACTATAGACTCCGTTGGTTATAAATGTCTTTGAACCATTTAAAACATAGGTGTCATCATTTTTTATTGCAGTTGTTCTTAAACCTGATACATCAGAACCTCCAAAAGGTTCTGTAATACACAGGCATCCTATTTTGTCTCCGGTAATACTAGCTACTAAATAATTTTCTTTAATTTCTTGACTACCTTCTTTGTCTAGATGCGTCATAGCTAGATAAGCATGAGCCCACAAATTAGCAGCAAAACCACCTGAATTTATTTTCTGTAATTCCTCAAGAAAAATTACTGTGTAAAAAAGATCTAGATTTAAGCCTCCAAATTCTTCTGGGTAGTTGATGCCGAAAAAACCCATCTCTCCAATTTTTCTCCAAATAAAGCGTTCAACTTTTCCTTCTTTCTCCCATTTATCTATATGAGGAACCACTTCTTTATGTAAAAAATCTTTTAAACTTTTTCTAAACAGTTCATGCTCTTCAGTAAAATACAGGTTATTCATTAAATTAAGTTAATTATTGATAAAACAAAGGTTATTCAGGGTTTCATTCCAACTTCAAATATAGCTGAATTCCTTGTAACTTTCTTTCTGTGAGCCCCTCAATTTTTTTCAATTCTATAAAGTCAACTATTCTTTCGTTTAATATCCTAAACTCCCAAATTCTCTTTGCAAGCTCAAAAGATATGCCTGGAACAGTTGCAATATCTGAAGCTGATATTTTATTAAGATTCATTTTTATAATTTCTTTTGGAGTTTTTACCGTGAAATCATTCCTTACTTTATCAGTAAGTTGATAGTCCAAACCATAAACTTCGTATAGTTGTATATCATTTGTAAATCCTCCTAATTTGTCCCTGTAATCAATAATTCTCTTACTTAGAGCCTCGCCGATTCCATTAACTTTTTTAAGCTCTAATTGAGTTGCGCTATTGAGATCTATTTTCTGGTCAAAAGTTTTTTCTTTAAATCCTTTTCTCCAATCGCTGTATTTTGGTTTTGGGTTGCTAATCCAATCTGGAAATTTAAAATAGCTGCTTATTTGATCTAAAAAAGAATCGGAAACTTTAGTTACCTTTTTAAAATCTTCTTTCGAATTAATCCATTTATTTTGTTTCCTATAATCTAACAATCTATCTATTTCTTCAGACGACATACCTAACTTGTAGCCCTTAAAATCTGTTATAAAGTTTGGATTAAAGGGATGAATTTTAGGTTGATTTGATTCTATTAATAACGTTCTTATTGAATCTAATTCTTTTTGTACGGCTACAACTTCTTTTGAATTGGTATCTAATAAGTTTTCAGTTGTAAAGTCAATATAATTATTAATTACAGCAAAACCTGATACCAATAACAACAAAAATAGAATCCCATTGCGCTGAGAGCTATTAAAAACAAAATAAGATTTAATTTTATCCAACAGAATATTCGTGTTTTATTCTGGGGAGAATTTCGAAACAATTATTTAAATATGTGTTTAACTAGGCGTTACTGGCTTTAATCGCATCCAAATACCTTTTAAGTTGTTTTTTTACCACTGGGAATAAGAAAAACAACCCGATCATATTTGGAAATACCATAGCAAAAATCATAGCATCAGAAAAAGCCCAAATAGAATTCATACTTGCTGCTGCACCGATAACAACAAACAACAGAAATAAAAGTTTGTAAGTTAAGTCTGCTGCTTTACCTCTACCAAATAAAAACTTCCAAGATTGAAGACCATAATAAGACCAAGAAATCATCGTAGAAACCGCAAATAATACTACCGCTATCGTTAAAAATACGTTGGAGTAAGGTATGTACTGAGCAAATGCTTGTGAAGTAATTCCAGCACCTTCGTAGGAAACTCCATCTATCATAACACTACCAAGTCCATCACCTCCATATATAAAAGCACCATCAAAATTAAATATAATGATGACCAATGCCGTCATAGTACAAATTACTACCGTATCTATAAATGGCTCCAATAATGCTACTAAACCTTCAGAGGCTGAATATTTAGTTTTTACAGCTGAATGCGCAATAGATGCTGAACCTGCTCCCGCTTCGTTGGAGAATGCAGCTCTTTTAAAACCAACCAATAAGACTCCGATTATTCCTCCAACTCCAATTGCTTTTGGATTAAATGCTTCCGAAACTATTAAACCAATTGCATCATCTACTAATGAAAAATTAGAAAGAATAATATAGAGGCATGCAACCAAGTAAAGGATCGCCATAAATGGTACTACTTTTTCAGTAACTGAAGCAATTCTTTTAATACCACCAATTATTATCACACCTACAAGAATTGCTAAAACAATACCAATGATTGCTCCTGCACTTGTACTTTCTATACCTAATAAATCTTTAATTACAATTGTAGCCTGATTAGACTGAGCAGCATTACCCCCACCAAATGACCCTCCAATACAAAAAATAGCGAACAAAATAGCAGCTATTTTACCTAACATCACAAAACCTCTTTCCTTTAAACCTTTACTAATATAATACATTGGACCACCGTAAACCGTTCCTTCTTCATCAACATCTCTATATTGAACTCCTAAGGTACATTCTACAAACTTGGTGGACATTCCCAATAAACCACATACAATCATCCAAAAAGTTGCTCCTGGTCCACCCAATGCAATTGCTAAGGCAACACCTGCAATATTTCCATTTCCGACAGTCCCCGAAACAGCTGTAGCTAACGCCTGAAAGTGAGTTACTTCGCCTTCTTTACTTTCATCCTCAATGGTCCCTTTTATATCTCCATCGATCGCAAGTTCTGGAGAACCTGACTCATGATGGTCTATGTTATCGTATTTACCTCGTACTATATTTATTGAAGTTAAAAAGTATCTGAAATTTGGAAAACCAAAATACAATGAAAAAAACAAAGCACTTCCAACCAATAAAATAATAACAAATGGCGCTCCCTCAAAAATTTCAAAAAAGACAATGCTAGAAATTAAATCTGAAAAAGGCTTGAATGCTTCATCAATTTGCTGATCTAGACCTTTTTCAGAAGTCTCCTGTGCAAAATTTAAAATTGGAATTAAAAAAGTGACTAAGGAAAGAAGGTATTTATTCATGATTGTTTTTATTATTTAATTTAAGACAACAATAAACTAAAAAAAAATGGGACTTCAAATTTTTGCAGGTTAATTTGTTCACGAGCTTTAAATAGAACAAACTGCTTTGATGTTATTATCACTTTAATTAATTTTTAATGATTTTTGAATTTACTACATCCCCATTTTGTTTATAAACTCTCAAGTAGTAATGGCCAGATGCATATTCATCAATATTTAAAGCATAAGAGTCAGTATTTAAATAATTTTTAAAAAGTAGTTTACCTGTTATACTGTAAAGTTCTACTTTTTGAAGTTGGTCTTTCTCAAGACTAATATAAACTATATCATTTGAAGGGTTTGGATAAACATCAATAGATGAAGTGTTTTAATTCATCAACCGATAAAATCGAATTTAAATTAAATTTATAAATCTCTGTTACATATTCTGAAAAACTGGTACCATTTATAATATAAACCTCTCCACCAATAATAAAAGATGCAGGTGCCCATCGAGAACCTTCAGGATGAGGAGGTAATTCTTCCCAAATGTCCATTAAAGGGTCATAATACCAAAATTCTCCAGTCTCCATTGAGCTGTGATCATCTCCGTCACCACTAAGTACATATCCAAAGCCATTATATGAAAATTGTGTTCCCGCCACTCGACCTTCTGCTGGTAATGACGCTACCTGAGTCCAGGTCTCCTCAGCGATATCATAACGAAACCAATCATTAAAAATATCATTCCCATGTCCGAAGCCAGTGTAGACATTGTCATCAATACCAAATTGATAGGGATGATGTCTCGGTAGTGAAGGTAAATCACTTTTTTGTGACCAAGTGTCTGATGCGATATCATACTCCCACCAATCTTTCAAATTTCCCGTTGAACTTCCTCCTAATCCAACAAATACTTTATCATTATGCGCTATCATTGCGGGATGAGTTCTTTCTGAACACGGACAAGAGGCTAATTCTGTCCAACTCATATCCGAAGGGTCAAACACCCACAAATCATTTAATCGTGATGTGCCATCATTTCCAAATCCAAAATATGCTTTTCCATCCCAAGTATCACCAATCGCAAAACCACGAGCAACTCCTGGAAAAGGAGCGAGTTCTGACCAAGAATCGGTTATAGGATTGTATTGATAAAAATCATCTCGTTCTCCTGAATCTGAATTACCCGTGACAATATATCCCATGTTATCAAAACTAAAAGCAAAAGAGTGATGCGTTTGATTAAACGAACTTGGTAAAGAGGATACTTGAACCCAGTCCTGTGCTTTGGCTGCAGGTGAAAAGATACTTAGGTTTATGAGTAATAGTAAGCTAAGGTAAAGTCGCATTTTTTGTTTTAATTAAATTATTGCTAAAATATGAATTCAATAGAAAATAAAGTGATTTTCATAGTTAAGTTTGTTAATGTTTTAAGGGTCTTTTTTTTATCATACCACCTCTTATATCTTTTATGCTATTCATTATAATAAAAGCATTTGGCTCAATTTTTTCTATTTCTGTATTTAATTTATTGAGCTCTAAACGTGTAATAACAGTGTATATAATATCCATTTCTTTTGAGATACTATTTTTGGCATAACCGCCTTGACCTTTATAAATAGTAACACCACGTCCTAATTTATCAATTATCATTTCTCTTACACGAGTACTCTGTGAAGAAATTATTGTTACGCCAATATATTCTTCGATACCCTCAATTATGAAATCTAATGTTTTAGAAGCAGCGATATAAGTAATCATGGAATAAAGGGCAATTTCAATTGAAAGTAAATACGCTGCGAAAGAAAAAATAATAATATTGATTAGGATGATAATATCGCCAATTGTTGCAGAAAGTTTTCGACTCAAAAAAATTGCAAGAATTTCAGTTCCATCAATTACGGCTCCACCTCTAATCGAAAGTCCTATTCCCGCTCCAAGAAAAAATCCACCAAAAACTGCAACAAGTAAATCATCGTCTGTAACGTTTGGAAACGGAACTATTGCAACACAAAGTGCAAGTCCAATAATTGCCATAGCTGTTTTTAAAGCAAAGCGTTCACCCATAATTTTGTACCCAAGAAATATAAATGGAAGATTTACACCAATAATAAGAATGTACAGAGGTATTTCTGTAATTGCAGCTAAAAGTAATGAAATACCTGTGGCTCCCCCATCAATAAAATCATTTGTTAACAGAAAACCCTTAAAACCAAAGGAAGCAGAGAAAATTCCAAGTATGATAAGTATTAAATTCTTGAAATTACGCTTTAAGGAAATAATAGATTGTCGATATTCTTTTGCAACCTTATATTCAGAGGGGTTTTCATTTAGAAGTTTTCTTTTATTCTTGAACTTAAGAGTTGTTCGAATTATAATATTTGCTAAAAATTCTTTCATCTTAGTTTTTTAGTTTCTCTTCTCTTAAAGGTAATACACAGTTTAGTATGAAATATTTTTTTCATAAATCAAAAACTGAAGATCTTTTTGTATAAATTAAATCTTTCAATTTTAAATAAAATGCAATTGTAAGATACATAGCGAATCCCAATCCAAGTGTCGCAAATGACGAGTATATAAAAAACAAACGTACATTTTTTGCTTTTATGCCTAATCGATCAGCAAAACGAGAACTTACATAAAACCCGTGTTTTTCGAAGTAATGTCTTAAATTATAAAAGGAATTTAACATAATGCAAAATAAACAATTTTAAATTAAAAGCAGTTAAAATAGCATATCAGAAAATAAAGCTATTTATTCCAAATATCCCTTTTCTCGCATCCAATCATCATTAAACATTTTACCTACATAACGGCTTCCATGGTCGTGAAATAAAACAACAATTACGTCATCTTTTGTAAAATGTTTTTTTAATTGGAGTACTCCTTTTATAGCAGATCCTGCAGAATTTCCTAAAAACATTCCTTCCTCTTTAGCTAGTCTTTGGGTATATAAAGCTCCATCTTTATCAGTTACTTTTGTAAAACCATCAATAATATCAAAATTTACATTTTTAGGCAATATATCTTCACCAATACCTTCTGTAACATAAGGATAAATCTCATTTTGATCAAAAATCCCTGTTTCATGGTATTTTTTAAAAACACTTCCATAGGTATCTATACCCCAAATTTTAATATTTGGATTCTTTTCTTTTAAATATTTACCAACTCCAGATATAGTCCCACCAGTACCTACACCTACTACAAAATGTGTAATTTTTCCGTCTGTTTGTTTCCAAATTTCTGGCCCAGTACTTTCGTAGTGTGCTTTTGAATTACTAGGGTTATCATATTGGTTTACGTACCAACTATTGGGAGTTTCTTGAGATAATCGTTTGGAAACTGAATAGTAAGATCTTGGATCCTCTGGCTCAACTGCAGTAGGGCAAATAATTACCTCAGCACCAACTGCTTTAAGGATATCGCATTTTTCCTTTGATTGTTTATCAGCTAAAACAAAAATACATTTATAACCTTTTACTATTGCGGCTAATGCCAATCCCATTCCTGTATTTCCTGAAGTACCTTCTATAATAGTTCCTCCAGGCATTAATCTTCCATCAGCTTCAGCATCTTCAATCATAGTTAAAGCCATTCGATCTTTGACTGAATTTCCAGGATTAAAAGTCTCGTATTTTGCCAATACCAGGCCAGGAACTTCCGCTGCTAATTTATTGATTTTAACAAGTGGGGTATTTCCAATGGTCTCAAGAATGTTTTTTGCGTATTCCATAATCTTATTAAATGCAGTACAAAAATATAAAACCTAGCTTGACTTTTTACTATATAAACAGACATCTTTTATCGAGCTTATTCAAAACGAATCGCCCTAACAGGAGTAATTTTTGAAATAATATAAGAAGGTATTAATAACATCGAAAAACAAACTATGAGTGTCCCAATATTTAAAAGTAAAATATAATCAATCGCTAGATAAACTGGTGCTTCTGAAACATAATAAATGGCGGGATCCAGTTTTATTAATTTAAAATATTTTTGAATTAATAACAATCCAATCCCTATTAAATTTCCCCAGAAAAGTCCAATACCTACTAAATACATTGCGTTGTAAATGAATATTTTTCTAACACTTTTATTGGAGCTCCCCAAAGCTTTTATAATTCCAATCATTTGAGTTCGTTCCAAAATTAAAACTAACAATGCTGTTATCATATTGATACCTGCTACGACAATCATGATAATAATAATAAGTATAATGTTAAAATCAAATAGTTCTAACCATTTAAAAATGGAGAAGTATTTTTCTTTTATAGTTTGAGAATCTAAAAAACTTCCAACTTCATTATAAACCTCGTTGCCTATTTGATCTATTTGTGAAAACTCTTCAACAAAAACCTCATAAGCTCCAATTTCATTTTCAGACCATTTATTTAAACGTTGAATATGTCGAATATCTGCTATTACAAACTTTTCATCAAATTCATTAAAGCCACTATTATAGATTCCTGATACTTTAAAGCTCCTACTTCTTGGCAATTTAGAATTATCGCTATTAAAAAAAAACGTGTTTAATTTATCTCCTACTTTTAGATTTAAGCGAGTGGATGTATATTCTGAAATTAATATTTTATTGGTTAGAAGGTGGCTATAATCTGGCAAGCTTCCATCGATTAAAAATTCATTAAAATAATTCCAATCATAGTCTTTTCCAACTCCCTTTACCACAACCCCTTCAAATTTATTAGGTGTCCTTATTACTCCACCTTTTGAAGCAGTAGCTTGGATGTGTTGTATTCCTTTAATTGAACTAAATGTAGGGTAAAATCCCTGAATTGTAGAAATAGGGTTTTGCGAATCATCAGAAAAATTTGTGTCGAAATTAGAAATAATGATGTCACCGTTAAAAGCAGATACTTTTTGATATATTTTATTTTGAAGTCCAACACCAGAAGCAATTGAAATTAACATGGTAACAAAACCTATTACAATCGATAATATCGCAATTTTTATTATTGGTGATGAAATACTATTTTTATATTCCTTTGCAGAGACAATTCGCTTAGCGATAAAATATTCAAAATTCACGGACAAGTTATGACATTAACGGATTTCAAAAATACACATTTCTTATTGTTATTATTAACTATAACAACTTGTTTTTGTTGTAAAAGTCAATCCAAAAATAAATTAATCTCTAATAATATTGTCCTGGGAGCAGATCAAGTAAATGAATATCTTCCATTATTAAAAAATAAAAAAGTGGCTGTTGTAGCGAATCAAACTTCAATAATAAATTTTAAAATAGATTCAAGCGCTCACATAATTGATTATTTACACCAAAAAAATATACCTATTAAATATGTTTTCGCTCCTGAGCATGGATTCAGAGGTAAAGCAGATGCAGGAGAACTAATTAAAGATGGTATTGATAATAAAACTGGAATCCCTATTGCTTCTTTATATGGTGAAAATAAAAAACCTTCAATCCAACAATTAGATGGTGTTGAAATTATCATTTTTGACATTCAAGATGTGGGGGCTCGATTTTATACTTATATTTCAACCTTACACTATATCATGGAGGCTTGTGCTGAAGCTAATATTCCGTTGGTTGTTTTGGATCGTCCAAATCCAAATGGTAGTTTTATTGATGGACCCGTTCTGGAAAAAGCGCATAGAAGTTTTGTAGGCATGCATCCCGTTCCAGTAGTGCATGGTATGACTATCGGAGAATATGCACAAATGATTAACGGAGAAGGATGGTTGTCAAAAGAAGTTAAATGTGAACTCTTAATTGTTAAAATGAAAAATTATTCACACCAAACAACTTATTCTTTACCCATTAAACCTTCCCCAAATCTTCCTAATGACACCTCTATCAACTTGTATCCAAGCCTTTGTTTTTTTGAAGGAACTTATTTGAGTGCAGGTCGAGGAACAGAAATACAATTCCAACTATTTGGCGCTCCAAATCTATCGCCAGAATTATATCCATTTACTTTTACACCAAGAACTAATGAAGGAGCTAAAACTCCGAAATTTAAAAATAAATTGTGCTACGGAAAGGATTTAAGAAATACTGAAAAACTAACTAAATTAAACCTTGAATGGTTAATAAATGCGTATCGTCAAACAGAAAAAAACAACACTTTTTTTTCACCATTTTTCACAAAATTAGCTGGAACAAAAAAGCTTCAAGAACAAATTGAAAAAGGATATACTTATGCAGAAATAAGAAAAACTTGGCTTAAAGATTTAAATAATTACGATTTATTACGTGAAAAATATTTATTGTATGATAGATAATTTTAGCCGCCTCCTTTTCTAAACTTTTCTCGAGGTTTCCCTCCATTATCAGAGTACTGAACTGGCAACGCATTTTTTAATGCTTCCATTATATTATAGGTAGCTGGACAAATTGCTGTATTAGCAATAGTCACAGTCTCAATTTGTTGAAACCGCCTTCTATTTGTATGAGGATATTCCCGACAGGCCTTTGGGCGGACATTATAAATACTACATTCATTGTCCGGCATCAAAAAAACACAGGGAATAAGTTTAAATGAAAATTCATGATCCTCTCCCACCTCTAAATATTGTTCAATAAACTTTTGTTCTTTCATTTTCAAATGTTTAGAAATCCTTGCAATATCTTGATCATTTAACCAAGGTGCTGTTGTTTTACAACAGTTAGCACATTGCAAACAATTAGTCTTTTTAAACTCCTTATCATGCAACTCTAACATTAATTTATCTAAATGTTTCGGCGGTTTTTTCCGAAGCTTTTTAAATAATCTTTTATTTTCGTTCTCCTTATCTTTGGCCTTCTTTGGTAGCTGTTTCAATATGTTATCCATAGACTCCAAAAGTACTAAAAGCTACAGACTTATGAATGATTTAATTGGGCAAGCATTGTTAGATTATCAAAACAATCATTATACAGATGATTTGTATACTGAAACAAATATCAGTGAACTAGATGTTTTACCCCTTCCTTATCTCTTCAGAAGTTTTGATGCTATGCCTCCATTAGAGCAATTAGCATTAAAAACCGTGGATGGAAAAATTCTCGACGTAGGGTGTGGAGCCGGAAGTCTTTCGCTTTATCTTCAAGAATCAGGTAATGAAGTAACAGGAATTGACATCTCTGTTGGTGCCATAAAAGTTTGCAAATTAAGAGGTTTAACAAAAGTAAAAGCGATCGATATACTTCAATTAAATGAAGAAAAATTTGATACTATTTTATTGTTAATGAATGGCACTGGAATTTTCCAAAAGTTAGACTATGTATCCAACTACCTTCAACATTTAAAAAAACTATTAGCTAAAAATGGCCAAATACTTATCGATTCAACCGACTTAAGATATATGTATGATCAAGGTGACCAAGAAGGAAGTATTCTGGTCCCGGCTGGAAATTATTATGGTGAGTTAGAATTTACGATTCACTATAAAGAATTTAAAAGCGAACCTTTTGACTGGTTATATCTTGATCCTAAAACATTCAAAAAATTAGCTAATAAAAATGGATTAAGCTTTGAAGTTATAGGTACTGGAAAAAATTATGATTATTTAGCCAAGTTAACCGTTATTTAGTATAGCCAGCCTTAGCTAGTGCCCCCATTCCTTTTGCAAACAACTCTTTTTTCCATTCTCGAGCAATTTTTTCAGTATCCTTCTCAAAATCTTCACCTATAGAATCTATTTTGTTGGCTAACTTGCTCTCATTAAAATTATCTATGACAGCTTTTTCCTCTGAAGTGACCTCTTTATTTTTTATCAATTTAGTTGCTGCAGACGAGCTGTAAAAATTGAGTAACACCTTAATTTCGTCATGAGAAAAATATTTTCTGTAGGCGAAAGCTTGTATTGCGATAAGTTCATTTAAACTTTCTTTTTTAATTTCTCTAAAACTATTCCAAAATGATAGTGGAGTATTTTCTGCTGCTATACGAACTCTTAATGATGTTAACGTTTTTTCGTACTCAAAATCGTACTTTTCAATAGTACCGTTACAATTTAATAGTTTTACAATATCTGATTGATATTGATCTATTTGTGCTGAAGAGTTTATACTGAAAATAAAAAAAAATGTAAATAAGAAAAAATTAAGTTTATTCATAGTCGGTGAGATATTTTAAATACTGTTTTATTTCTATTAAATTTTTCCAAATATTTTATTGATTTTATATCGACGAAACCATGAAATTACTCTTTTTTCCGGAACACCGTTGTTTTCAATGAATGTTTCCACTGCATTAACCATACGAATTGCTGAGTTTCCATCAGTATATGGATGGTAATCTTTTAAAATAACTGCACGTTTTTCTTTAAAAGAATCATCCTTTAAATTTTCAGCGACTTTTTGAACTAAATTACTTGGAGTTAATAAATTTTCACAATGACTAATTTTATTGTAATTTTTAAATGTGATTACTGGCTTATCAAGAAGTAAAAATTCGTAAACTACAGACGATGTATCGCTAATCATGAGATCAGCTATCAATAAATATTTAATAATATTACGTTCCTTGATGTATAATATATTCACAAATTTATTAGCTATTTCCTGATATTGATCAATTAAATCTTTGGCCATTAAATCGTGAAATTTAATAATGATAAGATAATTTTTATTAGCTGCAAGCGCTTGTATTTGAGATGATAAAAATCGAGCACTTGTTAATGATGGTGAAAATGTAGGTGCATAAAGAATAATTTTTTTTGAATTAGAATTATGGAGCAAAATTTCTTTTTCATGATCATATTTATGAACTTCATTACCGTAAATATCTAGTTTTGGCCACCCTGTTTCGACTACACTAAAATCTTTGTGTTTTGCTGCTGCTTTTGAAAACCATTTTGTGAAATATGGCCCTTGGGTTAAATACAAGTCAAAATAACTTCTAATTCTGAAATGTCCTTTTTTTTCGCCAGCTAATCCATGAAAAACTTGAGTTTTAACTCCTCTTAAATAGTATGGCACTTCATTTCCCGGAACAAAAATAGCATCACTTTGAAAAGTAATGATATCTTTAATATGCGTAGTAAAATTTTCATCTCGGTAAGGAAACTTTTCAAAAATAGCAGCTCTTACAAACCAAATATATTCATAATTTCTCTCCTTTAAAACCTGCATAATGGGATAGAGTATTCCAAAAGAATACGGGTTCATACAAAATAGGACAGTCTTCATGAGCGATTAAACTATTTCGTTAGCATTCAATAAATCTTCTTTAAAATCTACTTCAATACAATTGTAGGCTGAAATGTCAACAACCTTTAATTTTAGATTGTTTTTGGCTATGGCCATTTCGAGACCCTTTTCAAAATAATCATGATCATTGCATTTTTCGAGTTGATTGATAAAAATATCCAAATCATTAGAAGAAATAAAGTTAATTCCAACAGCCTCGCCCAAGCCATTTTTGACATTTTTAGAAAGATCTAATACGTACCCATCTTTAAGTGTGTACTTTACTTCCTCCTCGGAAACACTCTGAGTATTTACCGATACAAACGATTGATTATTATTTATTTCATCCAACAAAAGTGATAATAATTGTGGATCAAAAACAACATCCCCATTAAACCATAAAATAGAATTTCCACGATGTTTTTTTAAAGCACGTAATAAACTTTTGGAGGTGTTTGTCGTATCAAAAAATGGGTTGTAGACATAATTAACCTCAGGAAATTGTTCCATAATTAAGTTTTTTTTAAAACCTACAACTGTAGTAATATCGTTTACATCAAAATAAGTGGTGATATTGTCAATCTGTCGTTGCATAATACTTTTCCCGTTTTTTAGAGGTGTTAAAGGCTTTGGGAATGGGTTTCCTAAACGAGAGCCAATACCTGCAGCTAATATTATGATCTTCATACGTTACTATTTTTATTTTAAATTGTTCGCCAATCTACCTAGAATTCAATATGCTTATTTTGACAAAAAAACTGATTGTAAATATATTGTTTTACAAAATATACTGCAACAATTATACTTTAATTAGATACTAAAAGTAGTTCATTAAAAGTTTTTTACTGTTTTTTACTTAAGTCATAAACCATTTCTCCATTGATAAAATTTGCTACTACTTTTATGGTAGGTATTTCTTTTTCAGAAACAGTCATAATGTTTTGATCTAAAACTACAAAATCTGCAAACTTTCCTTTTTCTATGGAACCTTTTTCATTTTCTTCGAAATTAGAGTAGGCTGCCCATATAGTCATTCCCTTAAGTGTTTCTTCTCTTGACAATCCTTCCTCTTTTCGAAAACCGTTTTCAGGATAATTTTCTATATCTTTTCTTGCTACAGCAGCATAAAAAGTATGCATTGGATTTACTTTCTCAATTGGAAAATCGGTCCCTAAAGCGACTAAACCCGATTTTTTTAGTAAAGTTTTGTAAGAGTAGGCACCCATGAGTCGATGACTTCCAACCCTATCCTCTACCCAATACATATCACTAGTAGCATGACTTGGTTGTATAGATGGTATAATTTTTTTTGAAAAATAAGAAAAGTCTGAAGGGCTCACTATTTGTGCATGCTCTACTCTCCACCTTGGATCTTTTTGGTTTTTTACAAATTTGCTATATACTCTTAGAACAGTAATGTTCGCAGAATCACCGATGGCATGAGTATTCATTTGATAACCCGCTTTAACAATCATTTTCGCCAATGAATCTAGTTCTTTTTCAGTGGTAATCATAGTGCCATGTTGTCCTTCTTGATCGCTATAATGCTTCCGCATAGCAGCTCCTCTGGAACCTAACGCACCATCGGCCCAAATCTTAACTGAACGAACATTCATTCGATCAGTTTTAATAATTCCTTTTTTTAAAAAATAAGTTAAATCTTCTTTATCTTTAGTGATCATAGCATAAATCCGTAATGCCATATCACCAGATTGTTGTAGTGAATCCATTAATGTTATGGTAGCTCTATCGATACCCGCCTCATCAATAGTAGTTAATCCAAAAGATAAACATTTTTTTTCTGCGTCCTTAAGAGCTTTGATATAGAAATCTTTATCCTTTTTAGGATAAGTATCCCAAACTAATTGCATAGGTGTATCAATTAGAAGACCACTCGGCTCCCCCTCAACGAGTATTACTTTTCCACCAGGGATATTAGTTTCAGAATTAATTTTAGCCAAATTAAGTGCTTTACTATTAACAATCATCGCATGCCCGTCGATTCTTTCCAAAGAAACGGGTAGGTCAGGAAATAATGAATCTAATTCTTTTTTAGTTGGATATTCTTTAATTGTCCAATCGTTTTGATCCCAGCCTCTCCCAATAAGGTATGCTGTTTTATTTATTTTTTGAAAATCTAGAACCCTTTTTAATACTTCTTCATAACTATTTGTACCAGTTAAATCAACTTGTTGTAATGAAATTCCTAGATACATTAAATGCGCATGAGCGTCAATAATTCCAGGAATTATAGTTTGGTTTTTAGCATCATAAACATCCGCAAAATCATATTTGTTAACTAAATCTTGAAGCTTTCCTACTTCTTCAATTTTTCCAGCTTTAACTACAAAAGCTTCTGCCTTTTCAAAATTTTCATTGACCGTGTAAATAGTGGCATTTTTTACTAACAAATCTGTGTGAAGCTTGTTAGAAGAACAAGAAACAATAAGAATAAGGACGAACAAATAAAGTATATTTTTCATTTTTTCAGTTTCAACTAATTGTAAAAATAATCGATTCAACATAACTATTTACCAGTCAAATTATATTGTGATTTATAAAAGAAGAAAAGATGAGTTATTAACTATTAATAAAAGTAAAACGATTCTTTAATTTTTTTAAAATCTCTTATAAAACATTACGATCTATAATAATTATAACGGAACAAAATAGTATTAAGTATTTTTCAAACATCTTAAAAGTTAAACCCAAATAAGCTTATAAAAATTTTACTTATTTTTAATGCAGAAACGTTTTATTAAATCATAATTATGAAATATGTATTCCTTTTTTGTCTTTTCATCTTCTCCACAAATACTTTTAGTCAAAATAAAAAATTAAAAAATATCTATAGTGATAATAATAGAATTGGTATTGGAACAAAATATCCTGACGAATTGTTAACGGTTAAGGGCAACATCCATACACAAGAAGTTATTGTTGATTTAAACGGTGCCCTTGCTCCAGATTATGTTTTTGAAACCTATTACACTCCTTTCTCTAAATTAAATCCAACTTATAATTTTTTAAGCTTGGAGGAGATCGAAACTTTTATTAAAAAAAATCATCATCTACCAAAAATTCCATCGGCAGAAGAAATTGAGCAAAATGGTTTATCATTGAAAGAAATGAACTTACTTTTGTTAGAGAAAATTGAAGAACTAACTCTTTTTACAATCCAACAACAAAAGGAAATAGATTTATTAAAACTTGGACAACAAAAAAAATAATAACGACAATAACCTTCTAATTAAAAAATAAAATGTCTCAATCTGTTTTATCATTAAATAAAGCCTCTATTTTTCAACGGGAAAATCTAATACTCTCCGACATAAATATCGCCATTGATAAAGGAGAATTTGTATACCTGATCGGAAAAACAGGAACCGGCAAGAGTAGTTTTATGAAAACTCTTTATGGAGATTTACCCTTATTAAAAGGAACTGGAGCTATCGTCGGATATGACTTACCCTCTCTTAAGGAAAAAGATATTCCATTTTTAAGAAGAAAATTAGGTGTTGTTTTTCAAGATTTCAAATTATTAAATGATAGAAGTATTCATCATAATTTAACTTTTGTTTTAAATGCCACTGGTTGGAAAGATAAAAAGAAAATGGAAATCAGAATTACAGAGGTTCTCGAAAAAGTAGGAATGTCAGAAAAGGCGACAAAATTTCCTTTTCAATTATCAGGAGGAGAACAACAGCGTGTTGCAATAGCGAGAGCACTACTAAATAGCCCAGAATTAATTTTAGCTGATGAACCTACAGGAAATCTGGACCCACAAACTAGTGTAGAGGTGATGGAAGTACTCCGAGAAATAAACAAGCAAGGAAATACGATACTCATGGCAACACACGACTATGCGTTATTACTAAAGTATCCTTCAAAAACGCTCAAATGTGATAATAAACAAATCTTTGAAGTAGTTCAAAAAACAGTATAGTTAATTTTTTTCAGGATGGTAATATTTATTATTTGGAAAACCTTCCCTTAAAACTAAATCACATTTTTTTTCTAAATTTGGATTAACCCTTAAATGTATAGATCCATTTTTATTTGGCTTTAAAACTGTATTTTCTCCTATTACAATCCTATTTTTAGCTTCTAAATTAAAAATTACACTATCTGAAAAAACTTGATTCTCAATAAGAACGTTTTTTGATAAAGCTGTTAACTTTAGATTCCATCTATTAAAATTTTGATTTGAAACACGAGTGATCTCCGTCTCTGTATACAAATCATAAACCATTTTTACCGCTCTCCCAGTATGCAAAGATCCAGAACCATAATTATTTTTGTAGGGTTTATTTGCTTCTATATAATCAATATTAGTGGAGGTTAATTTTAGAATCGTCTCTATTTCTTGAAGGGGTAAACAAGGATTTAATGAAAGCATTAAACCAATAGTTCCAGTAACAAAAGGTGCAGTAGAAGAGGTTGCTTCTAATGTATATAACTCTTCTTGATTTAAAGCAAATGAAGAATATCTAAATAGATCTACTGAAGGAGCTAAAATATCAACCTTTTTATTCAATGTGGTAATAGAAACAGGCCATATATGATGTTTTTCCAAAGTGTCGTTATCCTTAAAACCTACAGTTCTACCTACGTAATTTTTAATATTTGCAGCATAAGGATTTCCTTTTTCACTCATCAAGATATTCTCTTCAACTGAATCGTACCGATGCATCACAGAAGAAACTGAAATTACATTGTCGTAAGAGGAAGGGAAATAGAATACTTCTCCCTTACTTTTTGACCAATCTTGATTACCAGCAGCAGCTACTAAAATGGTTCCATTCTCAAACATTTCATTAATTACATCCTGCGCTGTCTGATAGTATGAGGTTAAGGCCCAGCTACAATTAATTACTTTCACTCCCATCGCTGATAATTCTAAGAGTTGTTTTAAAGTTTTAGCATCGTAATAATGGGTTGTATAAATACTACAATCATAACAAATACCGGTAGTGCCATAAGCATTATTTCCCTGACCAGCAGCAATGGAAGCAACCCCTGAACCATGCCCTTTCGCTTTGGATGATTTTTTTATAACAGTAGTCTTAGCTAAAAAATCTTTATCGGTTATTTCCACCTGTCCATCAGACAAACCAATAATCATATCTTTAGATCCAGTTGTATAGTACCAGGCTTGAGGGGCTCCCACAAAGTCAAAATAATCCAAATTAACCGTTAAACCTTTATTGGTACCAATCGTACTTGTTAAACCGTAATCATTAGGTTCGAATATTTTTTTATCACTTTCCATGATAATTTCTCCAAAATCAAATTTTTCTGAAGCATTGATTAATAAATCTTCCAATAACTGCTCATCATTTACTACTACAAAAAAAGTTCTTTTGAGACTTGATTTTTTGGCATTTTTATAGGATTTTTTGAATTCTGATATTGTATACGCTGCAAATATTTTTTTTAAATTTTCGTTATCGCCCCGATAGGTTAACAAATCATTGAACCTATCAAATTTGGGCACGAAAGAATCCGAAGTTGCTCTTATATAAAACCAGCTTTCATTTTGTGAATAAACATTATTGATTAGTCCAAAAAACAAAAAAATAAGAATATTCAAATAGTTGGTACGCATCTTAAAAGATTATTTAAATAATGTTAGTTATTTTTCATTCCAAGATATAAAGACTTTATTATATATTGTAAATTAGCCTCTATAAATATGCTTTCAATTTTAATACCAACATATAATTATTCAATTGTAGCGCTTGTTAAAAGTGTTCATCGACAAGCTACAAAAGCGAAAATTCCTTTTGAAATAAACGTGTTGGATGATTGTTCTACAGACTTAGACATATCCATTGATAACGAGCGTATCAAAAAATTAAATTTTTGTAGTTTTAAAAAAAATGAAAAAAATATAGGGAGAACAGCTAGCAGAAATCTTTTAGCTGCTATGTCAAGCTACGAGTTACTATTATTTTTAGACGCAGATGTGTTGCCAAAGTATGATGATTTTATCAGCAGATTTGAATTGCATAAGTTTCAAGATTCTAAAATTATTTTTGGTGGGGTTTGTTATAGACCTGATAAACCAAATAAAGATCTTATTTTGAGATGGAAATATGGTCATAAAAAAGAGACTAAAAGTGTAGCAGAGCGACAAAAAAATCCGTATTCTATTGTTTCTTCGAGTTTATTAATTGATAAAAAGGTTTTCTTTAAAAACAATACCTCAAAATCAAATACTTATGGTTTGGATATTTTATTTTCAGGAAACTTATTAAAACACAAAATAAAAGTTAAACACATTGACAATCCTGTTTTTCATCTAGGTCTTGAAAGAAGTAGTGTTTTTTTAAACAAATCTCTTCAAGCTGTTAAATCTACTTATATACTAGAACAAAATAATCAAATAGAAAAAGATACACGCCCCCTACAACAGAGCTATCAAAAATTAAAAAAATGGAAATTAATTACTTTGGTTAATGTAATATTAAATCAATTTTATAAAGTTATCGAATCGAATCTTCTATCAAATCGTCCTTCCATGTTTTTATTTGATTTATATCGGCTAAACTATTTTATTGAATTGAAAAAAAACAAAAATTAAATGCCTAGGTTTTCTGTAATAATACCAATTTATAATAAAGAAAAGGATGTTGAAACTACTATTAAAAGTGTTTTAAATCAAACCTATATAGATTATGAGGTCATTCTAGTCGACGATGGCTCAACTGATAATAGTTTGGATATAGTTAAGGCTATTAAAGACGATCGTATCCAAATTTTCACAAAACAAAACGAAGGAGTTTCAAAGACAAGAAACTACGGAATTACAAAGGCTAAAGCAGAGTATATAGCTTTCTTGGATGCCGATGATTATTGGTATCCGAATCATTTGGAGATACTTCATCATTTAATTAAAAAATTCCCTGAGGAAGCCTGGTATGCAACTTCCTACGAAAAAAGATTCCATACTAATTTTAAAAGTCCAATGAATTCTCCAATTTTAACTAAAGGAAAGGATTGGTCTGGAAAAATAGATAATTATTTTAAATATTGCCTTGTAGATTCCCTGGCTTGGACTTCTGCTGTTTGTATGAAAAAAGATTTTTTATTAGCCCTTAATGGTTTTGATTTTATGATAACTCATGGGGCTGGTGAAGATACTGACCTATGGATAAGAGCTGCTTTAAAGTCACCGCTAATATTTTCAAATAACATCACAGCAACTCATAATTTAGATGGTACCAACAGAATTTCAAATACACCGACACTAAAAAGAACCTATATGGATTTAGATAACTATGAAGATGATTCAAAAAAAAATAGTTATCTCAAAAAATATTTAGATTTGAATCGTTATTCATTTGCCATACAACACAAAATCTCTAATGACTACGATTCTTTTAATAACTATGTTGAGAAATTAAATGTCAGAAATTTAAACTCAAAACAACGATTACTTTTGAGGTTGCCCACAATTTGTTTACGCCTATTATTAAATTTAAAGAATAAAATGGAGCAAGTTGGATATCGATTAAGCTCCTTTTAGGTTCCTAAAATCCTGATAATCTCTGATATAATCGCCTTCATCAAATTCTCCAGAGGATAACACCAGACAGACAGCACCAGAAGAAAAATCCTCTAGTTCTCTCCATATTCCAGTTGGTAACAATAAGCCTTTATTTGGTTTGTTTAATAAAAAAGATTTTTTTTGAGAACCATTGTCCAGAGTTACATTAAAACTACCACTCAATGCAATTAAAAACTCTAATTGTTCTTTATGAGCATGTCCTCCTCGATACGAATCGCTTGGTACATCAAACAAATAATAAACTCTCTTTATTGGGTAAGGTAGACACTCCTTTTCAATGACTGCCAAATTTCCACGTGTATCGCTTATTGTTGGTATATCGGTGAGTGTTATTTCTTCTAAATTACGGTAATTCATTCTTTAAATAATTAGTCCATTGCGCAGCAATGTTTTCAATTTTTAGGTGTTCAATACTTTTTTCAGCATTTTGTTTACAGTGAAGATACAACTCTTCTTCTAAAACAAAACGGTTATATGCCTTCGATAGTTTAGCACCATCAAAATTTTCTATCAGTAAGCCATTATCTTCATGTTTTATTATTTCATTTGGACCACTTTCACAGTCGACCGAAATTACTGGGGTACCAGCAGATAAAGATTCAATAAGTACTCTGGGAAAACCTTCGTATCTACTTGTTAAAGTTAAAAACTTAGCATTTTTTAAGTAAGGATAAACATTGGGGGTAAATGAAAGTACCTCCACTAGTTCCACTAATTCTAAGTCCTTAATTTTTTGCATCAACCAATTTTTATCAGGGCCATCTCCTAAAATTTTTAATTTGATAGTGTATTCTGGCAATACCGAATTTTTATAAGCTGTTAATAATAAGGTTAAATTTTTTACTGCCTCTTCAATTCTACCTAAATATAAAATATAGTTATCTTTTATGGGTAGCACATTACTTTTATCAAATTCTGCAATGGGGTTGTAAATAGCTATCGCTTTATTGGTATGGTAGCTATTATTTATAGTTGTCGAAATTGCCTTGGAGACCCCTATTATTCCTTTACAGGTATTTATCATTTTTTTTCTAACATAGCTCGTATCTGGAAAATATTGAGAGAGCTTAAAACTCCTTACCACATATAGTATGTTATTCCCTTTATAAAGGTAGTATAGATAAAATAATTCTTTGAGAGCAAATTGACGATTTCTGTTATCTATAATGTAATCGAAATTTTCATTTTTTATAATACTCTTAAATTTTTTAAATCTCAAAAATCGACTAAAAATGGATTCTTTTTTTGGTTTATTTAATCCAAGATTAATTAAATTTCCAGCAAATGGATAATCGATAGTATCGTTTAAAGTTACCAAATGTACCTCAAAACCACTGGAGTGAAGCATTTTTGATAATAGCGCAGTAGACCGCTCTGCTCCTCCTTTGGATAGTGAAATAGTAACAATACAAATTTTAATTTTTTTATCGTTTCTATTTTCGGTCATTAATTATTGTATTTTTAAACGCAATTTGATTCGTCAAATATACCATAAAAATGAAGATACTTTTAGTTGGAGAATACAGTAGGTTGCACAATTCGTTAAAAGAAGGATTAATTGAATTGGGGCATCAGGTAACAATTATAGCAACAGGAGATCATTTTAAGAGCTATCCTGTAGATATAAAACTCAACAGAAATTTCAATAAAGGTTTCGCTAAAAAATTAAAAGTCATTATTTATAAATTATTAAAAATTGATATCACTTCAGTATCTATAAAAAATCAATTTTTCAAAAATAAAGACCAATTAAAAGATTTTGACATCGTTCATTTAATTAATGAAAGTCCAATTGGTGTAAGTCCAAAGTATGAAATTGAATTCATATCCTTTTTAAAAAAACACAACAAAAAACTTTTTTTACTTTCATGTGGAGCTGATTATATAAGTGTAAAGCATTCTTTTGACAAAAAACCAGCATATTCTATTTTGGAGCCTTATTTTAAAAATAAAACATCCAGTAAAAGTTTTGATCCCATTCTTAAATATTTAAAACCAGCATATCAATCACTTCATCAATTTGTATTTAATACAGTTGAAGGTGTTGTTTCTTCAGATTTAGATTATCACATCCCTTTAAAAGGGCACCCTAAATATTTGGGATTAATAGCTAACCCAATAAATATTGAGTTATTAAAATTCACGCCCTTAAAAATTAAAGAAAAAGTAATCATTTTTCACGGTATCAATAGCGCAAATTATTTTAAAAAGGGAAGTGATTATTTTGAGGAAGCTTTAGAAATTATTCAAAATAAATTTCCGAATAAAGTTGAAATAAAAGTTGTAGAAAATTTACCCTATACTAAATACATTAAAACCTATAACGAAGCACATATTGTTTTAGATCAAGTATTAGCTTATGACCAAGGCTATAATGCCTTAGAGGCTATGTCTAAGGGCAAGGTAGTTTTTACTGGTGCTGAAAAGGAATTCTATGAATTTTATAATCTTAACAAAAAAGTTGCAGTTAATGCATTACCGGATGCTCAAAAAATTGCAGATGCGCTAGAAGAATTAATATTAAATCCAAATCAAATAATAGCTATAGGTAAAAATGCCAGAGAATTTATAGAGAAAGAACATCACTATATAAATTCTGCTCAAAAATATTTGGATACGTGGAGGTCTACTTAAATAGTATTAAATTTTTCTCTAATCGTTCCTTTTCCCCTTCCCAATCTCTAGAAACATTTTCTTTTAAAAGTTTTGCTGGTATTCCTCCTATTAAAATGTTTTCTCCAAGAGTTGTATAATCTTTATTACATAATGTATTGGATGCGATTGTGCAATTGTTTGGAGTAATGGTTCCTTGCATGATCGTAACACGATTACTGACAAAGTTATATTTACCAAGTTTAATTGGGGCATTCATTGGGAATCGTTCTCCTGTTTCAGTATTAAACATGGTATGAAAATTAGTATCAATTAGTTGCGCTTCCGATCCAATGCGTGCACACTCCTCTAAAATAATTTTTTCTTTACATATTATTTTTCCGTTGGAAGCCATCGAGGATAAGTGTCCAAACTCACAAATAGCATCAGAAGCTACATACACAAAATAATCAATACCAAATTGAACGTGTCCCTTAAATATAAGGGTTCCGTCAAGAACTAATTGAGCTGTTTTTTTTGATTGTGAAACCAATTCATAGCGTTGCCCGAAACCTATCATTGCTTTTTTAATGGGAGCCTCTATTGTTATAGTTCCTTTTAAACTAGAAAGTTTTACTTTTCCGTAAAAATAGACAGGTAATTTTCTTGCGATCGCATAAGGAAACATTTTAAAGTTAAAATAATACGTTTTTAACCAATTAACGGACCAAAAAAAGTTGTTTTTCTTTTTAAAATACCTGTAACTATTTTTTAAAAATTGTATCATTTTTTTCTTTTAAAAATCCCTGCTAAATAATCTTTAACCCCTATTTTTTTATCTAGCTCTTTGTATGAATACCCGCAAGAAACTACAATTAAACCAATCATTAAACTATTTTTTAAAATAGAGCTCGGTATAAACGTAATTGAAAAAGCTAGGAAACACATAATTACCGTAAAGGTAAATATTTTATAGAAACCTTTTTCAAAATAAAAATCGTACCGGTAATACGTTATGGTTCGTATCGCTATAAAATGGATGATATAATAGATAAAAAAACTGACACCAACTCCTTCCAAACCTCCAAAATGATATCCAATTATATTAATTGAAAGTAAAATAGTATTGAATCCAATGGCGGTTTTAATAAAAACTTTGGAGTCTCCTTTCGCAATAATCATGTAGCCCATAGACCATGAAACCGCTTTAAAAATCATACCTAAAATCCCCCAAGTAACCATGGCAACAATGGGAGAAAATTCATGAGAATATAAAATAACAATAATAAATGGAGCACATGCTAAAAAAATAACTATGATAGGAGTAATAAGCAATATTGCTACTGTTGCTTGTTCTAACACTGTTTTTCTTAGTTTCGTAATATCATTAGCAATTTCTGATAATCTAGGAAAGTAATCTGTACCCATGGCATTAAAAATAATACCCACATAAGAATTAAGAATTACAAATCCAGCGCTATACAAACCGACATCTATTAAGCCTAATTCTTCAGTTTCATTAGCTGAACCAATATAAATTCGTATGATGTAAGCAACCAACAAAGTGATCAAACTACTCAAACTCAGCATGATCCCTAAATTAATCATTCCTTTACCTTCCGAAACAGCTTCTTTCCTTGAAATAGTTACAGATTCAATATCTAATTTATGAGAATAATAATACGTAAAAATAAAACTCATAAAAGTTGCAATTATAATTGCAGGAACAATGGCGTCTATCTTGTAATAATAATACAACGGAAGGGTAATAAGTAGCCCAATAAAATTACCAAGTAAATTGGCCTTCGCAAGTGATTTTAACTTTCTTAAACCCTGAAGTATCGCTAATTGACTACTGGACAATTGTTTAAATAATAAAGCGATTGAAATCCAAATGAATGAAATGGTATAGTCCTTATTTCCAAATGCTATTTCACTCAACCATGGAGCTAATAAAATCATTAACAAAACACCTATGGTAATTGTTAACCATACTAGCTTCTTTAAAATACTTATAGTGATAGCTACACTTTTTGAATTTGAATTGGTATTCGCCAAAGAGATATCTTTAACAGCACTTCGTTCTAAACCTAAATTGGTAAGCCCATTTATCAACTCCATAGTCGTTAGCAATAAATTTGAAATCCCCATACCTATAGGGCCAATCAATAATGCTATAGCTTTTGAACGAATTAATCTTAAAATAATATTAATGAACTGAACCCCTCCAAAAAGCGAAGTTGCATTTAACACCTTACGATATGATTGTTGGTTATCGTTCACTATTCTCGGAAATTTTTTGCTTATTAAAATATCTAAATACTAGATAAAACACTACTACTAACATGATAACTGATCTGATCAAATGAGCCATAACAACACCTTCAATCCCATAAAAGTTAACTAAATAACGTGCTGAAAAATAAAATAATGCCAAGGATAGAATCTCCGTAAATATGAAGTTTCTAACCATTTTTTTTGCAATAAATTGATGACTCAAAACTAAGGTTGCTAATTTTAGAAAATCTGCAGTTAGTTGCCATTTAAATAAGGGGGACATCGCAGTAAAGTCTGGGTAAATAAATAAAATTACATAGTCTTTAAAAAGATAAACCACTAGCATCCCTATTCCAAATAAAGGAAGTAACGTTTTGTAGATCGTTTTCAATTCTAAAATGAATCCTTTTCTTGTATGGATACTGGCAAATTTAGGAATCACATATAAAGAGAAAATTGAAGCTGAAAAAACCATGTAATTTTTAGAAATAAAGGTCATTGCTGTCCATATTCCAGAATCTGCTTCTGTGATTCTATTACGAATCATAGTTCGAATATCAATTTCAACAAAGCTCAATAAACCGGTAGATACAAAAGACATTAAGGTAAATGCTAGCAATTCTTTAGCGAAAGGAATTTTAAAATTCAACTTCGAAAAGTGAACATACTCCTTTAAGGTTTTAAAAAAAATATAACATAAAACCAGAAACTGAAGGATGGGAGTTATTGCAATAGCTATTAAAGCTCCATCAATATTATAATTAACTAAAAATAAAATTAGGAGTATCGCTCCCAATAAGTAGCTGATTAAATCAATTTTTGCAAAATTTTTATACTTGGATAAGCCATGAACGACTCCATTAAAAACACGGTAAATTGCAATAAATGGAACGATCACTGCTAACAGTTTAATTAAGTATTCAAAATCTACAGTACCGAATAAATAAGTACTTAAAAAAGTCGCATTGAAAAAAAGTAATAAGGAAGTTAGTACGATTCCAATGGAGGTAAAAACGAAGGCAGTAGAAAACATTTTTTGTAACTGCACTTGATCATTTTTATATTCAGAGACGTATTTGGTAACACCATTAAAAATACCTCCTGTCGTGGTAGAGGTTAATAATACCGTAAAGTTTCGAAGTTGTCCAATCTTAGAAATCCCTTCTTCTCCTACTAATTCTGCAAGAAAACGCTGAATAAAAAGAGAAATTACCAATCGAATACTAATGACAACCGCATTTAAAGAGGTCATCTTCAACAATAAATTTTCTCTTAAAACTTTAGGAATTTTCAAATTAAAATGAGTTTAGAACTTCAATTATTTTTTGAACCTCGTTGTTGTTCAGTACCGGACCTATCGGAATACTGAGTACTTCTTGGTGAATTTTTTCAGTTATAGGAAAAGTTAAATTAGAAAACTCCACAAGGGCTTCCTGTTGGTGGGGCGGAATGGGATAATGTATTAAATATCCAACTTCGTGTTTTGTAAGATGAGCAATCATCGCTTCTCTGTTAGATATTTGGATTACAAATAAATGAAAAACATGCCCCTTTTTGTTAACTATGGTAGGTAATTTAATCTTTGGATTGCAAATTTCAGCAATATATCGATGAGCTATCTCTTGCCTTCGAATATTATCTTGCTTCAAAAAGGGTAATTTTACTCTTAAAAAAGCAGCCTGAACATCATCAAGCCTCGAGTTAAAGCCGATGTAGTCGTTCACATATTTAGAGGAGGATCCGTAATTTCTTAATTTTCTGATTACCTCAGCTAATTCTGGATCGTTGGTAGTGATAGCTCCAGCATCTCCCAATGCTCCTAGATTTTTAGTTGGATAAAAACTAAATCCTGCGGCATCTCCTAGATTACCAGCTAGAAGCCCTGTATTTGCAATTGCGCCGTGGGCCTGTGCGGCATCTTCAATTACTAATAAATTATGATCGGTAGCAATTTTATTGATCGCATCCATTGGAGCTAATTGTCCATATAAATGTACTGGAAGAATTGCCTTGGTTTTATTGCTAATTGAACGCGATATGGCTTCTAAATTAAAATTAAACGTAGTTGCTTCAGATTCTACCAAGATTGGCTTTAAACCAGCTTGTTTAATGGCTAGTATGGTAGCTATATAAGTATTTGATGCGACCAAAACCTCATCCTTATTTTTTAATTTCCCAAGGGTTTTGTAGCCCTCCAGAATCAATCGAAGTGCATCTAAACCGTTTCCAACCCCTATGCAGTGTTTCGTTCCACAAAAAGTAGCAAATTCTTTTTCGAATGATTTAACATTAGATCCTAAAATATAATATCCAGCATCTAAAAAATCAGTGAATTTATTTTTAAATTCCTTTTCAAATCGATGATTCATTTTATGTAAATCTAAAAAAGGGATCATATTGTTTTAAATTCAAGTGTTTTGTAGGATGCGGTTTCTATTTCGTAACTATTAAAAACATGAGGACGTGCCCCACAACTTTCTTTCCAGAACAGTAAACCCTCATTAAGTAATTCTCCATTTTCTTCACTGGAAGTATTGAAACTAAAATAGTTTCTATTTTCTTTAAATTCATGGATGATAAATTCATACAATAAATCCAAGCTTCCCAACTCGTTTTTGTTGGCTTTTGCTGAAACATATTGTGGATGCACTACTCGATCTGTTAAAAAAACAGTAGTTCCAGCTACAATTGTATTGTCCTGATAAACATTTACTTGACGAATACGATTTGGAAATTTACTAGCTAAGTATGTAATCTCCTCAAGTGAATGAACCGGAGCTGTGTTGTATTTTGATGAAAGATTGGGAATTAGTACTTCATTCCAAAATAGGTCATAATTATCATCGGTCTTAACCACTAAATTTTTTCGTTTTGCTTTGTTAATCCCCTCTCTCCTATTTTTTTGAAAAGGTAGTTGGTGGTGGTAGTCAACTAAAAGAACCACGTCACGTTTTATTAATCTAGCTGCTGCCTTAAAAAATAAATATTCAAGTTCATCTGAAGGAAGTTTGTTATAAAAGGGAGGGATTAATCGCACCTCTAATTTTTGAATTCCGTTTTCGAATAGAAATTTATTTATTTCTTTAAAAGCATCAAAAGTTTGTTTTAGTTTTGCTGAGTTATTGAGGAGGAGCCCACCATAGGTAAGTCCTTCATGTGAGTATACCACCTCGTTTTTTTTATTTGCCGGAAGCAATGCATATAATTTTTCATTTTTATAGATCATCAATGAAAAATCTTCAAAACGATCTTGATGATAGTCCATAAAATCTCTCTGAAATAAAAAAGTAGCATTTTTAGCAGTGGCTATAAAACGATCCCATTCTATTTTATCTTCAGCAGTATATCTAGATACTTTATACACAAAAAAAGTGTTTGTTTATAATCATTATTGAACTGTAAAGCTACTTATAATTTTTATTTTAGTAAACTTTCGCCTAGCACATAAGTAAGTACAACAAAAAAACAGCTAGAATATTATAAAAAAAAGGGATTTAATTAATAAATCCCTTTTTTTAAATGTTATAGTTTATTTCTTTTTCGATCAACTTCTTTGAGATAGATTTTTCTCAATCTTAAATGACTTGGCGTGACCTCTACATATTCATCCTTTTGAATATATTCTAGCGCCTCCTCAAGTGAAAATTTTATCGCAGGGACAATCCTTGCTTTATCATCGGCACCAGACGAACGTACATTACTTAACTTTTTGGTTTTGGTAATATTTACCACCATATCATCTTGACGGGTATTCTCACCAATAACTTGCCCTTCATAAATATCTTCTCCTGGATCTACAAAGAATTTTCCTCGATCTTGTAATTTATCTATTGAATACGGAATTGCTTTCCCGTTTTCCATAGAAACCAAACTTCCATTTAATCGTTCAGGAATTCCCCCTTTTAAAGGCTGATATTCAAAGAAACGGTGGGTCATAATCGCTTCACCGGCTGTAGCTGTTAATAATTGGTTACGTAAACCTATAATTCCACGAGAAGGAATTATAAATTTACAAATCATTCGCTCTCCTTTAGCTTCCATGCTTTGCATTTCTCCTTTACGAATCGTAACCATATCAATAGCTCTTCCACTTACATTCTCCGGTAAATCTATAGTTAACTCCTCTACTGGTTCACATTTTTTTCCATCAATTTCCTTGATAATAACTTGTGGCTGGCCAATTTGTAATTCATAACCTTCTCTACGCATGGTTTCGATTAATACGGATAAGTGTAATACACCACGGCCAAATACCATAAACTTATCGGCACTTCCTGTTTGCTCGACTCTTAAGGCTAAATTCTTTTCTAATTCTTTTTCTAAACGTTCTTTTATGTGTCTAGAGGTTACAAATTTTCCATCTTTTCCAAAGAAAGGAGAGTCGTTAATCGTGAACAACATACTCATGGTAGGTTCATCAATTGCTATGGTAGCTAGACTCTCTGGGTTTTCAATATCACAAACAGAATCGCCTATTTCAAAACCTTCTAAGCCTACCAGAGCACAAATATCTCCAGCTTTTACTTCGGTAACTTTTTTTCTTCCTAAACCTTCAAAAGTGTGTAGTTCTTTAATTTTAGTTTTTACAATACTCCCATCACGTTTCACTAGAGAGATTTGCATATTTTCTTTTAAAATACCTCGGTGTAACCTTCCAATTGCAACTCTTCCGGTAAAAGAGGAGTAGTCTAAAGAGGTGATTAACATCTGTACATTTCCTTCCTCAGCTTCAAAAGAAGAAATATGCTCCAATACCATTTCTAATAAAGGTTCAATGTTATCGGTTTGATTTTGCCAATCGTCACTCATCCAATTGTGTTTTGCGGAACCGTATACAGTTGGGAAATCCAACTGCCACTCTTCCGCTCCTAATTCAAACATTAAATCGAATACCGCCTCATGTACCTCATCTGGTGTACAATTTTCTTTATCTACTTTATTAACCACTACGCAAGGTTTTAAACCTAAATCGATTGCTTTTTGTAATACAAATCGTGTTTGTGGCATCGGACCCTCAAAAGCATCTACTAATAAAAGTACTCCATCTGCCATATTTAATACACGTTCTACTTCTCCACCAAAATCGGCGTGACCTGGAGTGTCAATAATATTTATTTTGGTGTCCTTGTAGACTACAGAAACATTTTTCGAAGTAATGGTAATTCCTCGTTCCCGCTCCAAATCATTATTATCTAAAATAAGTTCTCCTTTATTTTCATTTTCACGAAACAAACTACAGTGGTGCATAATTTTATCTACCAAGGTGGTTTTACCGTGATCTACGTGCGCAATGATGGCGATGTTTTTGATTTTCATACGACTATCTTTTTAAGAGGGTGCAAAAATAGTGTTTCTTATTCGATTATAACACAATATGCGGAATGATTATTTTAAACCATTATTATCCTATCTTTGTGGCTATAATAACAATATATGAATCTCGATTTAATTCCAAAATTAAAACATACCCGTAGTAACAACTTCTTTTTATTGGCTGGACCTTGTGCTATTGAAGGGGAAGAAATGGCGATGCAAATCGCCGAAAAAATAATGACCGTTACGGACAGTCTTGAAATCCCTTTCATATTTAAAGGCAGTTTTAAAAAAGCAAACCGAAGTCGAATTGATAGTTTTACAGGAATTGGTGATGAAAAAGCATTAGAAATATTAAAAAAAGTATCAGAAAAATTTAATATCCCTACCGTTACTGATATCCATGAAGTTAGTGATGCTCAATTGGCAGCACCCTATGTAGATGTATTACAAATTCCTGCTTTTTTAGTAAGACAAACAGACTTGGTGGTAGCTGCCGCTAAAACTGGTAAGGTAGTCAATCTAAAAAAAGGGCAGTTTATGAGTCCTGAAAGTATGCAACATGCGGTACAAAAAGTACTGGATTGTGGTAACCAACAAGTAACTATTACAGACCGCGGTACCATGTTTGGTTATCAAGATATGCTGGTGGATTATCGCGGAATTCCTACGATGCAACAATTTGCGCCTACGATCCTAGACATCACCCACAGCTTACAGCAACCCAACCAAACAAGTGGTGTTACCGGCGGAAGACCCGATATGATAGGTACCTTAGCTAGAGCAGGAGTTGCAGTTGGAGTCGACGGTTTATTTTTAGAAACACATTTTGATCCTACCAATGCAAAAAGTGATGGGGCTAATATGTTAGATATAAAATATTTAGAGAAGTTACTTAAGGATCTTGTTGCCATCCGAAAAACGATTACAAAGCTTTAATTAGTAGTCAAAAAAAGGTTTTAATTTAAAAAGAGTGGGAAGCAAAAAAGGTTGTTTTTACACAACCCTTTTTTTAAATAATCGCTTTCATTAACTCCCCAATTAATTAAGCATCCTAAAAATAATACTTTTTATTAAGAATACTGTAAAAATTAATATTTTTTTTAGGAATCCTGGTCAGCAACGTAATCTCTTAAATAAGAAAATCTTTCGGTAAGTGTCCCCTCGGCAGTGGTTATTTGAGCTCTTTGGAGAATCCCATCTTTATCACCATTAAAAAAAGCGGGTATTACTTGACTAATAAACATCGTTCCAAAACCTTCGCTGGCATCTTTTGGTAGTTCACAAGGGAGATTATCTACCGCCATGACAGTGATGGTATTTTTGGTTTTAAAAGGCACTTCTTTTTCATGCTGTGGATCGTAGGCATAAAAAGGATCTGCAATCGTAGAAGCTCTAAGTGTACTGGCAACGGGGCCGTCAATATCACAGGAAATATCACCTACTAAATTTATTTTAAAATCTGGATGTTTGGCATCTTCTCTTGTAAATAAGTAAGGAGCGTTATCGCCATAAAAGTGGCCTGCAATAAACATATCGGTCACTTTTGCAAAACGCATAAAATTACTATCATAACCTATCGGATTTTTAAAAAATTCATTTTTATCGAAAGCGCTTCCGTCGCTACGCTGATTGTAATCTTCCACATCTATTTGACAAAAAACTACCTCATCATATTTTTTACTTAAATAATCGGAGACAGATACCTCCTTTATTTTTAAATAGTCTAAAATTTCTTTGGCACCTTGGGCTACTTTTCCAGTACCGGTCAGTACTATTTTAATTGCTGGTAATTTAATTTTATCGAGTTCAAGTTTCATAGTAGCTAAGTCTGCTAAATTTTCAACTTTTGGTAGGTTAAATAAATCATCCCGAAAACCCAGTGCTCTGAAAGTGTTATAAGCTCCCACTAAGCCTGCATACCTTCCAAAACCAATAAGACGAGCACCATTTTCTTTGACGATGGTTTCGTGATCATAAAGCTCTATTTTGTTTTTTAATATTGCTTGTAAGAGTGCTCTATTATAAGGTTGTTGCTTGATGGTGTGGCTAAAGAAAAAATATTTTTTGTGAGGAATCAATGCCGGTATTGGAACCTCTTTAACTCCTAACATAACATCACAATTACGGAGGTCGTCAGCGAGCTCAATACCTTCTTTTTTATATAAATTATCGTCAAATACCCGTACCTCACTTTTCTCCACTACCATAGTTGCATCTGGAAAGGTTTCTAAAAGGTTACGGCATTTTTTTGGAGAAAAAACAACCCTTCTATCCGGAGGGGATTTTCGTTCTTTTATCAGGGCAAATTTTATGGGCATTAAATCTAGATTTTGAATTTTTATTTTAGGTCCTCAAAGATACAAGTATTATTATATCTTTGTCTTCCTTTTACAAAATGGATTTTTGTAAGTGTTCATTGAAATTCAACCTTTGTTATTAAACAAATTATGGGGCCGACTGGTTTTGACAGCGGGTCTAATGGTAAGGTAAGCATGTCGAGCGCTGGGATATAGCTCGTAAATATCATATTTCACACTTTTAAACGGCGAGAATAACTACGCCCTAGCTGCATAATCCGAATTATAGTAGGATAATGCCTCGGCCCGCAAGGCGGGCAAGCAGGAAGTCTCTCGAGCGCCTTGGTTTACGGCAATCGATATAGAGGCTTCGTAAAAGTAAGCCTAGCAAGTATAGTGCTTTGATGTATTTGCGAAACTCTAATTAAAGATAAGCCACGCGTTGGTCGTTTTCAACCGGCAATTGGTCGAAAATTTAATTGAAAACTAAACATGAAGAAAGCCCTATTATTGCTTGTTTGGACGGGAGTTCGAATCTCCCCGGCTCCACTTTTTATTCCCAAAAATAAGTTTTTATTTTTGGGAATAATTTTATACTAAAAAAATAATTCTTGAGCTAATTCAAAAGTATTGGAATGGGCATCAATGATATTTTTTAGGTGAACAGAATAACCTCCTCCCATACTTACTTGAACTGGAATGTTTTGATCCTTACAAAGGCTTAAAACAAACCGATCTCTAGCTTTACAACCCGCCATAGACAATCCCAACCGACCAAGTTTATCCGTTTTTAAGACATCAACACCAGCTAAATAAAACATAAAATCTGGCTCAACTAAATCGACCAATCTTGGAAGGTGATTTTCTAAGGCATTTAGATAAACTCTATCCTCCGTGTTGTCATCAAATGGTAAATCAAAATCACTATTTTGCTTTTTAAATGGATAATTTTTTTGACCATGAAATGAAATAGTAAAAACAGAATCTTGATGTTCAAAAATGGATGCTGTTCCATCTCCCTGATGTACATCTAAATCAACAATCATAACTCTTTTAGCTAAATTATTGTCTATTAAATAATTAGAAGCTATTGCTTGGTCGTTAAGCATACAAAATGCACCAGGTCGATCTCGAAAAGCATGATGAGTACCTCCAGCTATATTCATTGAAACACCATGTTGTTGTGCATAATGCGTATTTTGGATAGTCCCTTGAGCTATCACATGTTCCCGCTTAATCAAAGCTTCAGAAAGCGGAAAACCGATTTGCCTTGTATCTAATTTGGACAATGACAAATTGATCAAATTATTGTAATAGCCTTCATCGTGTGTGGATAATAGTAGTTGTTTTTCTATGGGTAATGGAGAGAAAAAATTATCGCTATTACAAATGTTTTTTCTCAACAAATGCTCTGGTAACAACTCATACTTTTCCATTGGAAAACGATGTCCAATTTTAAGTTGATGTTTATAAATTGGGTCAAAAGCAATTTTTAACATTTAACATTTATTTTTATTAAGTCATAAAATTAGTTGATTTAAAAGTTATTTTTTGACTTTCAAATACGGTTTAAATTCTATGATTCCACTAGTCTAAAAATTGCATAATTTTATAGGTAATATCAATTTCATGCCAGCGTACCCCTCCAAAGTTTGGATTACTACTGTGTTTGTGATGATTGTTGTGGTACCCCTCGCCCATCATTAAAAAATCAAATTTGAATAGGTTTTTTGAGGTATCCTTAGATTTAAAATTTACATATCCAAAAATATGACCATACCAGTTGAGACACACACCATGTATTGGAGCCATTAACAAAGCGATAGGTAATAATAACCATTGCCATGGTGAAGTGGTGTACACAAAAAAGAATGAAAAATAAGCAATACTCCAAACTAATCTTGAAAACCATGAACTTGCAAAGGCGTCAAAACGCTTCCACTGCGGAACATTTTTGGTAAACTTAGCAGCAACTTCTATTTGTTGTTTATTAATTTGGTAATATATATTTTTTGTTCTCCACATCATAGAAAATATATTTAAATCATATTTTGGTGAGTGTGGATCCTTTTCTGTGTCTGCATATGCATGATGCATTCTGTGCATCACACCATAACCATATGCGCTCAAGTAATTAGATCCTTGAAAAATCCAAGTTAAAATAAAAGTAATACGCTCTGCAGTTTTAGACATGGTATAAGTTTGATGAGCGGCATACCGGTGAAGAAAAAAAGTTTGAAAAAAAAGCCCACCGTACCAAAGCAAGATAATAAATAGTATAATAGTCATAAGTCAAATTATTATGTAAAATTATAACTATTACTAGTATCAAACAATGAACCTAAATCAATAAATACGCTTTCTTATGCGGCTTAAGGCTTGAGGTGTAACACCAATATAAGAACTTATATACTTTAGTGGTACTACGCTTAGAAGTTTTGGGCGCTCTTTAAATAAAGAAACATAGTGCTGTTGCGCCGTTAAATTTAATAAAGATTGTTCTCTTTTAGATTTTATTAAAAATAAGCGCTCTGCAGTTAGCCTCCCTATTAAATTTCCAAACTGTGTATGTTTGTATACTTTCTGTAAATCTGCGTATGAAATACTATACATGTGTGTTTCAGAGAGTGTTTCTAGTTCATATAATGATGCCCTTCTCGTTAAAAAAGAATCATAGGCACTTATAAATTGATTTTTAAAACTAAAACCAAAAGTCACTTCTTTTTCTTTAAGCTCTTTAGGTATATAAAGTCTAACAACTCCCTTATCGATAAAAGAGATATGGTTTTCTACCTCCCCGTATTTTAAAAAAATAGTGCGTTTTTTAAAAACTCTTAGTACAAGTTTAGAAGAAAAGTACTTCCAATCGGAGTCTGAAATCAGAGAGATTTCCTCAATATGTTTTCTTATAAACTCCATCGAATTATATCAAATAAGTATTATTTATTTTTATTGCTAATTTAAAAAAAAGATCATCAGTATGAAAAATTTAGTAAGAATATTAGCTATCGCTTTGGATTTAAAATAATTTCAAATCCTCACAAAAACAGTTAGATTTAAGTCCGTTTGACTCCAGAATTATTATTTAAAATAAATTTTATTTTAGGGAATAATTTTTAAACATTATTTTAAGAAAATTATACTACGGTTTTAGTAAATTTACCGTGCTATGAAATTAAACCTGTCCACTGTTGGGATTACATTTAAACAATACGTACCCAAGCATCAAACACCGTTTGAACGTCTCTTTGAGGTGTTTAAAGAGTTGATTACCCACACGTCTGGCGATTTTGACGAAGCGATTGATTGGTTGCGCGAATTAGATATTGAATATGGCTTAACCACCGCAGCATATACGATAGATGATTTTATCGAAGACCTGTTAAAACGAGCTTATATACAACCAAAAGGCGATGGTACTGGCGATGGAAAAGGGATGTCCCTCACTGCCAAAACAGAAAAGCTCTTGCGTGAACACGCGCTAAAGCAAATTTTTGGTAAACTTAAAAAAGCAGGCAACGGCAACCACAAAACCAAAAGTATCGGGCAAGGTGCAGACGAGACTGGCGAATTTAAAGCCTATCAATTTGGCGATCCACTTGAGAAAATATCCATGACCGAAAGCCTGCGCAATGCACAAATACGCTCTGCAGGAGATGATTTTACATTGCATCAGGACGACCTCGTAGTGGAGGACAGTTATTACCATACGCAAATGAGTACGGTTTTGATGATTGACATCAGCCATAGTATGATTTTGTATGGCGAAGATCGCATTACCCCGGCTAAAAAAGTAGCTATGGCACTAGCAGAATTTATCACTACGCGGTACCCAAAAGACACCCTCGACATTTTGGTGTTTGGAAACGATGCCTGGCCAATTGCACTTAAAGATATTCCATACTTACAAGTAGGGCCTTATCATACCAATACTGTTGCGGGACTTACCTTGGCAATGGATTTGTTACGACGAAGAAAAAACAGTAACAAACAAATATTTATGATTACGGATGGGAAGCCAAGTTGTTTAAAAAACTCCGATGGCACCTATTACAAAAATAGCAATGGACTGGACGATCATATTGTAGATAAGTGTTATAATATGGCACGACAGGCAAGAAAACTTCATATCCCCATCACCACATTTATGATTGCACAGGATCCCTATTTAAAAGAGTTTATTCGGAATTTTACGGAAGCTAATAAAGGAAAGGCATTCTTTACAGGATTAAAAGGCTTAGGCGAAATGATTTTTGAAGACTATGAACAGAACAGAAAAAAACGATTGAAATAAATGAAAAAAAGTACCACACTAGGCGCACTAAAAAAAACAGATTACAAACCCCTTTCTATTCAACAAGAACTGGCACAAAACCTTAGAGCTCGTATGCAAAAAGGCCAGCCAACATTTGAAGGTCTTTTGGGCTATGAAAATACGGTTATTCCAGATGTAGAACGAGCATTACTCTCGGGGCACAGCATCAACTTACTCGGTTTGAGAGGTCAGGCCAAAACAAGACTGGCACGACAACTTACGCAATTATTAGACGAGTGGGTACCTGTGGTCGAAGGCTCTGAAATAAACGATGACCCCCTAGCTCCCATTAGCAATTTTGCCAAGGCACTAATTGCAGAAAAAGGAGAGGATACCCCCATCACTTGGCTGCATCGAAACGATCGCTTCTTTGAAAAATTAGCTACACCAGATGTTAGTGTAGCCGACTTGATTGGCGACGTTGATCCCATTAAAGCAGCTAACCTTAAGTTGTCCTATGCCAATGAGAAGGTGATTCATTTTGGTATGATTCCAAGAGCACACAGGTGTATATTTGTCTTAAATGAATTGCCTGATTTACAAGCACGAATACAGGTAGCGCTTTTTTCCATTTTACAAGAAAAGGAAATTCAAATCCGTGGATTCAAACTCCGATTACCCATTGAAACCCAGTTTGTCTTTACAGCCAACCCTGAAGATTATACCAACCGTGGAAGCATTGTGACCCCACTAAAGGACCGTATTGGTTCTCAAATTTTGACCCACTATCCACACAACTTGGAAACGGCTAAGGCCATAACTCGTCAAGAGACTCATACCGACGAGGCAGTACAGCAGGCCATTCACGTTCCTGAATTGGCACGTGATATTTTGGAACAGATAGGTTTTGAAGCTAGAAAAAGTGAATACGTTGATTCCAAAAGTGGCGTGAGTGCACGGATGAGCATTACTGCTTTTGAAAACCTTATGAGTGCTGCTGAACGCCGGATGCTAATGTCTGGAGAGAAAAATACTTGCATTAGAATGTCTGACTTTCTGGGGACTATCCCTGCCATCAATGGAAAAGTAGAATTGGTCTATGAAGGCGAACAAGAAGGGGCAGAACAGGTTTCTTTTTACTTAATCAATCAAGCTGTAAAAACCTTGTTTCCAGCTTATTTTCCAGAAATAAAAAAACTTGAAAAGCAAGATGAACAAGGTCCTTATGACCAGTTATTGGAATGGTTTTACGGCGATAACGAATTGTTTTTGGAAGACAACCTGCCTGACAATGTATATCATGACACCTTAATGAATGTTCCTAACTTGAAAATACTAATAGCAACTCATCAAGCAGATTGTCTCAGTGAAGATCTATTTTTTATGATGGAATTTTTATTATGGGGACTAGAGGCAAACAAAAAACTGAATAAATATAGAACTATGGAAGGCTTTCAGTTTAAAGACGGCCTTGGAAATTTATTAGCAGGAATTTAAACACCAGTTAAATCTTCTCTAAATAGTTCGAATTTATTCTTCTCTTCTATACTTTTTACTCGCAAGAATATATTTTTGTTTTTGGGAATATTTGTTGGATTAAAATAGTATTTTTATATATAATTAAAATATGAATAATTTAATAATTATAGGGCATCCCGACCAAAACTCTTTTTGTTACAATGGCATCTTTAAAACCATTAAAACAAGTATTGAGTCCAAAGGCCTCCAACGCCCCAGAAGATTTAATTGCAGGGATGGGTACAAATGGTCAATATCTTGATGTTATCCCAAGTCAAAATCTAGTAATCATTCGCATGGGTGAAGCTCCTAATGGTGATGATTTAGTACCTATTAATTTCCATAACGAAATGTGGAGTTATTTAAACGATATTTTATTTTAATAATATCCAAATTTTCCCCAAAATAGTTCGACTTCACTCCCCTTACTTATTTTTTTAAATTAATTCTTTTTTTATTGCATCTCCGATACATTTTATTGTAGGAAGGTAGACATTAGCTTCTGAATTTAGCAATTTAGCCGTTACGTATATGCACAATATATTAGCATTTTTTTTCCTCTTTAGCATCCATTGAAATTCTTCTTTATCATCATTCCCATAATGCTGGTGAGTGTTAATAACACTTTCAGGTTTAATTTCTAGATGTGTTTTTTCGAGTTCTTTTTTAAATCTCTCAAGCTTTTCTATGGGTCCAAACAAACTATTCTCTGAAATAAAATCATCAGTTTCACTTTTACCGCCATTTAATAAATGAAAATCGCCCTTCACCGTTACTCCTGCTCTAAAGTAAATAACAATACTTTTTTCTTTTACCGTTGAAAGTAAGTCATTTTTAAAATCATTGACCAATTCATTTTCAGATTCAGTATTATTTAAATACGACTCTTGCTTTGAGAGGTCTATTTTATATTTTGGAATAAAACTACCAGTACTACATTTTTCTGCACTAATGTAGTTGGCCTTTAAATATTCCGAAATTGTATAGGTAAAATGTCCCATAAATGGCTGCCCCCCTGAAGCTGTGGAGACTATGGATATAGTTGAGTTTTTATTGGTAAGTGTACCGTAACTTGTATTCTCAAGAAATGATTCTATAACTAATTTTTCTAATCCACCACTAACGAAGTTTTTAAGGCGAATTCCTTTTCCTTGCCTGGCAATATTTATGAGTTCATCTTCTGTTAAAAGCAGTCTCATTTTAGCATCTGTTAATTTCAAAACTTTTCGTCTAATATGTTCCAACCCTATTTCTTTTTTACCATTAGTCCAAGAATACAAATGGTCAAATTGAAAAATATCTAGTAATTTATTATTTATTTCAGTATTCGCTTCAAATGTCTTTATAGACTCGATTTCTTCCACAAAACCAGCCCCGATAATACCGGCTGGAACTGCAAACAGCGCAATACCAAGTAGCCCAACAATTGTTGCCATTGCTTGTCCCCAAAAAGTGATGGGTTCAAAATCGCCATAACCCCCTATACCGCCAATAAATTTAGAAAGCGACCATACAAATGCATCTATAATGTCGCCAAAATTATCGGGTTGTACACTATTTTCAATATGATATAAAATAGCTGAAAGGATAACGGTTAAAAAAACGACTATCTGCATTGAAAGAATTAGCTCTTTTCCTTTATTTTTAATAGCATTAACTACTAAGTTTTGGGATTTCATATATCTTCCAAATTTCATTAGCCTAAAAAGGCGAAGAATTCTTACGATTCTTATAAAACTATAACCTGTAGGAATAAATAGCGATAAGTAAAAAGGAATAATACTTACAAGGTCGATTACCATGTAAAAAGAGGTGATATTAGATATTCTTTGTTTTAATGTAGGTTTTTCTCCAGCAATTCTATAGGTCCACAATCTTAGGATATATTCAATACTAAAAAGAATACTTACCGCAGTGTCAATAATAAAAAAATGATGGTAATATTTAAGGTTAAATGAAACTACAGATTCCAATATGATTTCAAAAGAAGAAACCAGAATTAGAAAGAGAATAAAAAAATTAATTCTCTTTTTTAAAGGAGTTTCTGGAGTGTCATCGTTTAAAATAAGACCTATTTTATGGTTTAAGTTCATCACGATTGCGTTTTTTTAAAATTTTATTATTGAATTTGTTCTAGTAATACATCCACTGCTTTTTGTAATTGAGCGTCTTCACCTCTTGCTACCCAACCTGGTGTATTCTTCACCAAATAGTCAGGTACTGCGGGCGCATCGTTTTCCATATTCAAGCCAGATTTTTTGACATACCAAGCACGAAATGGCATGCGGACATAGCCCTTTAATAATCGATAACCTCCTGTAGAGATAACTGCACCAAAAGTAGGCTGACCTACTAATTTACCTAATCCTAAATTTTTATAGGCATGTGAAAATATTTCTGCATTGGAGTAACTATTCTCGTTACACAAAGCCACAGTGGGTTTGGTATTGACTGATAAAATTGCTCGTTCGTTAAAAGGGTAATTCCCTTGAAACTTTTTATGCTCTTTCTTTAAGTCATTCGCAGCTCCTCTTGGGATGGTATATGCATGTTGGTCAACATTCAAAACAGCCATTAAACGGTCCGTTGTCCAACCTCCACCATTGTAACGAACATCAATTACAATTCCTTTTTTACCATATCCACTGGCTTTCAACTCGCGTTCAAAACGTTCAAAACTTGGAGCATTCATTCCTTTTATATGAATATATCCAAGCTGTCCTTTTGAATATTTTTTTACCAATTCGCTTCTAGATGCTACCCATGCTTCATATTGTAAAGTTCTTAAGGAACTCGAAGTTCTAACAACAACATCGTTTCCATCACTTTTGGTTAATAACACCTCCTCACCCTTAGAATTTTTTAACAAACTATAAAAATTAGTGTTTTTACCTATCGGTTTATTATTAACCGCAGTGATAATATCGCCAACTTTTAAATTTACTTTTGATGTATTTGCTACTGAATTTTTAAGTACATACTCCACTTGAACTCCTTTTGAAATATTCTTCACCTCAACTCCTAACAAACCAATATTATCACTGTTTTTACGTTCAGAAGTTTCTGCTCTATACCCCATATGACTCGCATTTAATTGACCTAATAACAAATTATATATAAAACTATAATCTTGTTCTGTACTCGCTTTTAATACTAATGGTTGGTATTTTTTTATCAAAGATTCCCAATTGTAGCCATGAAAATTAGGGTCATAGAACCCCATGGTTAGTACACGAGTACCTTCTTGGTAAATTTGTTGGTTTATGGCAGTAAAATCTTCTTTATATTTTGCTACATGAGCCAAAGAGGTAATTTTATCACCCTCCGGGTTCAATTCTTTTAATTTACCGCCTGAAGTAAAATAAAATTTGCCATCAATAGCTGCAACTCTTCCTACTTTTGAAGTTCCTTTTATGGCTTTGGGACTAGTACCGTCTAATTTAACTTTAAAAAAACTTCGGTTATTTGTGGATGGATCTGTTGCAGAATAATACACATAGTTGCTGTCGGGACCAAACATACCTCCATACTCATCGTCTGGTAATCTGGTAATTCTAGTAAGTCTATCAAAAATTCGTTCTTTATTGATCATAACCTTGATTTCCTTCTCTTTCTTATCCTTATCCTTCCCCTTGTCAGCTTCTATTTCTGCATAATAATCTCCATTTTCTCTATCTGTTTTCGATCGCTCCCAATCCTCTTTTTTTAGCCATACCATCCAAACATCATAATCTATTCCACCTCTGTTTCCACTCCTATTAGAAGAAAATGCTAATTTTTTACCATCTGGACTCCAAACGGGAGATCTGTCACTTCTAGGATGCATCGATACGTTAAATTTATCGTTTGGATTAACTACAGGATTGAATAAAAATTTCACTATCAAAGTCCAAGTCTTCCTGAGAATAAGCAATATACTTGCTGTCTGGACTCCAACTTACATCTTCTGCTTCTGCCCAGCCTGATGAATAAGCTTTGCTATTGGATAGCGCTGCATCCTCTATATCGGCTAACATTAAGTTTCCTCTACCGACTCTATAAACCAGTTTTTTGTGGTCTGGCGAGACTAAAACATTGTAAACATCTTCACTACTCTTGGTGAGTTTTGAGATTGAAATTTTTAAACTCCTATCCAATCCAACCAGGGTATCTTTAGAAACAGCTTTGTATATTTCATTATGTCCGTCTCTATCGGAGACAAATAACAACTCTGTATCACTAATCCACTGTGGATTCCTATCTCTATATGCATGGTTACTTACATTATTGGAGTTTTTTCTATCCTTATTATTTTGCTTGACAAAAATTTCTCCATTAATTTCAAGAGCCATTAATTTTCCGTTAGGTGAAACATCAAAATCTGAGATATCTGAAGTGGTAGAAACTTCTTTTTCAGTTTCAAATTTGTAATCTGATGCTATTTTTAAGTTAATCTTCTTAGCTTGTCCATTAGTTATTTGATACAAGTCAAAAAGCGTTGAGTAGACAATAATTCCTTGATTACTTACAGAAAAAGAAACAACACCATTTTTATTTTGGTTCGTCATTTTTTTGGAAGCCCCCTTTACGGAACCATCTGTATTTATAGATTGCTGATAAATATTATAACGACCACTTTTAGCTCCTATATAATATAAATTACCCGCTGCATCCCATAAAGGTGAATGATCGTTTTTTTCTGAGGAAGTTACTTGAAAATAAGCTCCTGTTTTAATATTATAAACCCACACATCTCGTTGGGCTGAACCTGAATAATCTTCTCTAGAAATTCTACATGCTCCTTTTACAAAGGCCACCAAATTTCCGTCAGGAGAAACAGTTGCCATACTACCTAAAGCTGTTAAAAATCTTTGCGGAGTACCACCATTGGCATTGACTTGATAAATTTGGCCATCCCATTCAGGACCTTTTAAAACTCGAGTTGTTGAAAATACAATATGGTTTGAAGATGTCCAATCGTAGGGAGTATCTCCTGTTGGATAATAGGTTAATTGTTTAGGTATTCCACCATTTTTTTTAATCGTAAAAATATTATTGTTTCCTTTTCTGTTTGAAGAAAAGGCGAGTTGATCTCCGGAAGTATTCCAAACAGGGTTACTCTCATACCCCTCGTGGATGGTTATTCGTTTTGTTTGTTGAGTGTTGAAGTTGTAAATCCAAATATCTCCTTGATAAGAAAAAGCCATTTCTTGGGCATTTGGACTAATTCTAGGCATACGAATCAGAGAATTTTGTGCTGAAAGCAAGCCAGTTATCATCACAAAAATTACGATATACAATCTTTTAGTCATGAGTTTTAATTATTTAGTGTTAATTAGGTAAGCTAATTTAAAAAAAATAGCTGATCAGTATGAAAAATTTAGTAAGAATATTAGCTATCTGGTGATATTATTTCTTCAAATTTCACTAAAGTCATCTTCATCTTTTTCTAACTCAATAAGCTTTCCATCTTTTATTAAATAATATTTGGTAGATTCTTCAGGACAATCATATTGTAGCCCACTGCTGATGAAACATCTAACTGTTCTCCATTATCGTTTATTATATCTTCAATAAGGCATTGTTTTAAAAAAACAACAAAAAAGTATCGAAAACGACTAAAAATTGACTAAAAACACTTAAAAAAGACTAAAAAGTATCGAAAATTATGAAAAATCAAATATTTTACAAATGCTAACTTTTACAATGTTATGTGAGATGAAAAAGAAAATAGTTCTAAATGCTAAACCAGTAATAGGGGTTAAAGCTTAATCTATATTCATTCTAAAGAGTTTTAATAATATATTTAAAGTCTAAATAATAATAATTATGTCAGATAAACCTAAATGCGGATGTGGAAACACTCAAAACCTTGATGGATTTTGTGATGGTTCTCACAATAAATAAGAAAAATTCTTATAGTAGAAACAAAAAAATAAAGCCACTCTTTTAATTTAGGGTGGTTTTTTATGCAGAAAATACTTCATAGGAGAACCTATATTACTTTAATTGATTAATTTTAGTAAATTATTATTCAACAAATGGAACTAAATATTTTCGGAAATCCTTTGATTCCTTGCTGTACAAATCCTGCTACTGGTTATTTTAGAGATGGTTTTTGTAGAACAATTTCTGAAGATACTGGAACACATACTGTTTGCGCTATTGTTACACAAGAATTCTTAAACTATTCTGCCTCAAGAGGAAATGATTTAATGACTCCTATTCCACATTGGAATTTTCCAGGACTACAAGCTGGTTCTTCTTGGTGTTTGTGTATTTCTCGCTGGTTAGAAGCAGAAAAAGCGGGCAAAGCACCACCTATTGTTTTGGAAGCGACTCATCAAAAAACCTTGCAATACACTTCATTGGAATTGTTAGAAAAATTTGCAGTCATAACTGAATAGAGTTATTGTAAAGCGAGATTTAATTTTCATACTATCCCTGTATTGTACTAATTTTATTTTTTTTAATAAAAAATTAAATTAATTTCGTGAACAACTATTTTAAAAATGAAAAAAATGAAAAAATTATTTAGTATTTTATTGGTATCTATTTTTATGTCATGTTCTCAAGGAGGACATCCGGACTTTGCAAAAAATACAGCCACTGCAAAAAAAATGTTAGAACTTCAGGGATCTGAAGCAGATTTTCAAGCACAGCTTGACCTAATTCATCAAGATGTTAAATGGCAACCTGTATTTTTTGGATCTACAGAAATTGGAAAAGAAGAATTTGGCCAATATTTAAAAGCATGGCAAGATGAAATGGAAGATGTGGTTTACACTGCTGACAACTGGTTACCTGGTGTATTGGCAGAGACTGGAATGGCAGACGGGAGTGTTAGATCTTACGGAACTTGGTCTGGAACTCATACAAAGACAGGTAAAAAATGGGAAGTAAAAGCATACCATACCTGGGATTTTAAAGATGGACAAATTATAACCGGAGGTGATTATTTTGATGCTACAGGTCTTGTTAACTTTCTAGAAGAGGAAGAAACCCAAGAAGAAGAAGAAGAAGTAGAGATGACTGAATAAGCTACCAGAGTTTTTAGCTCTTATACATACCCTACCAATTTTTGGTGGGGTTTTTTAAATTAAAATATTTCAGTAAAATTATAATTTGATATGACAGTTAAACAAATACTTACGTTGGAGACTGTCTTTGTTTCTAAAAACAAACCTGTTTTGGTCCGTTCCCTTTGTAAGTGATAAAACCAGAGTCAAATACTTAAAGCGCTTGGAACGCAACTCTTATAAAGACATTCGAACTTAAAATCATTCAATAGGTCTTCTATTGGACCTCTACTCCAAAAACAAGTTTTTCATTCAGCAATGTTGAGTGATTCTCCACAAAATCTTCTAGTACTTTAAAGAAGTTTAAAATATCTTGTTTAGAATTGTTTGCGTTAATGGTTACCAATCTTACAAAGGTGTTCTCATTAAAAGAACCAAAGCCTACAACCGTGATTTGATGCTCATACAAAGTGGTACACAGTAACATAGGGTCGATATTTTTATAGTTAAAACAAATGGATATGGAATCGTCAAAACTGAACAAGGTGAAGTCTTTATGAGTTGAGACATAGTCACGAGCTACAGTAGCCAATTCAAATTGCTGGTCTATGATTTTTTCTAAGCCTCCTGTTCCAACTGATTTCCAAAGCGTCCAAAATTTTAAGGCATCATTTCTTCTTCCGCACTGAAAAGAAGTTTTACCTAAGTTAAAATCATCTCCATCAGTTTGATATAAATAATCTGCTTCATTACTAAAAGAATCGTGCATTTGCTTTTTGTCATTCACTAAAATAATAGAACAAGTTAATGGTGTTCCTAACATTTTATGTGCATTATAACTGAAAGAATCTGATCTTTCTACACCTTTAATTAGATGTTTATATTTCTCACTAAAAATTACACTTCCGCAATATGCACCATCAACGTGCAACCAAATATTATATTTTTCGGTGATAACTGCAATTTCATCAATCGGATCAAAAGCGCCTAAAACAGTCGTTCCTGCTGTTGCATTTACATAAGTTGGAATTCCACCATTTTTAATATCTTCTTTAATCTGAGCTTCTAATTCAGTAGAAATCATTCTTCCTTTTGAATCTGCTTTTATATATCGAATGTTATTTCTTCCAATTCCGGCAAAACTTGCATTCTTAGCATTCGAATAATGAGATTCTTTAGATGTGTAAATGATTAATGGTTTTGACATTCCATCTTGTCTACAATTAGGATCTTTTGCATCACGAGCCATAATTAACGCCATATAATTACTCATAGAACCGCCCGTAGGAAATGTACCGTTACTGTTAGAACCGTAACCAACTAAATTGCAAGATTGTCTAATAATTTCTTGTTCAATACCCACTTGCGGACCTGCAACTTTGTATGTATACATACTATTATTCAACAATACAGCTAATAAATCTCCTAAAATTGCTTTTCCTTGTCGTCCTCCAAAAAGTTGATTGAAAAATAAATTTGTGGCCGTTTTTGGAGTAGAAATCAATACGTTTTTTAAGACTGATTTAAACTCATCATCAATCATCCCAGATTGATTTAAAGACAAATCTATAGTTTCATATAATTTATCTGAATCAATTCTTTCTGCTACCGGATTTTTTAATTCTTCATTAATTAAAACTTCAACTAGCTCATTAAATAAATTAATATCATTGTATATGTTGGACATTTTTTCTCTTTTAAATTTTAATATCAATTATAAACTCGTACAATACGTTAAATCCTTATTGATAAAAGTTTTTGTTTTTTCATCAAAAACATTACAATTAGAAATTGGTTTAGCATACAAATGCAAGGACATACTTCTTTTATTAGCTGTATTTTCTAATGAATGAAATCCCATAAAGTCTTTCATATAAGTTACTTCATTAGCTTTTGAAATAGTTGATTTTACAATCTTTAGCTTTCCAGCTTCATCTTCTTTATAAATATTTTCTCTGAATTCACCTTCAATAACCTTAACCCAACATTCTTCTCCGCCGTGATCGTGAATTTGAGTAACTTGTCCTTTTTCCCAACACAATAGAATTAATTCAAATTGTTCGTTATTAATAATGCAATTTCTTGTATAACACTCATCCGACCAAGAGCTATACTTATCAAAAGTATTAGCTGGAAATTTTATTGAATGTATTGTGTGATTATAAGTCGTCCTCTCTCCTTCTGAAAGTACTGTAATTAATTCGTCTATAGTTTTAGGAGTTTCTGTGGCGTGATCTTTAGAATTCAAAGGGATGATTTTTTGTTCATTTAATGTACAAATCCAAGGTCATTCCCTAAATCCAAAATAAATAAATGAAGATGATTTATAAATCATCCGAGTTTAACAAATATAGCTATTTTTATAGGTTTTTAACTGATTTTTGAACTTTTTTATGTAAAAAAAAGTTGATTATTCTATTATAATGAGTAATTTTCGTGATATTACGAAACCTGTTTTTTTTTAAAATATTTAATTTAAAATAAACAAAATTAAATCACTAATTCAGCTAAATGCAAGATCCAAATTTAATAATCAAAGTAGCAGTCCTAGCAGTTTATGTTGGGATTTTATTTTTAATTGGAATTTTCGCATCTAGACGAATTAAAGATATGAGCGATTATTATGTAGGTGGGAAAAAGATGGGTTTTTGGGCAGTAGCATTTTCTGCAAGAGCAACTGGAGAATCTGGCTGGTTATTGATTGGACTTACCGGAATGGGTGCAATGGTAGGATATTCTGGCTATTGGGTTGTTGTAGGAGAACTACTAGGTGTTTTTATTTCCTGGCAATTTATGGCAAAACGTTTCAAAAAAAGGTCTGATACATATGGTGCTATTACTATTCCAGATTATTTAACTAGTCATTTTAAGACCACATCGCACACACTTAGAATTATTTCGGCTTCAGTTCTAGTTATTTTTATAGTGATTTATGTAGCTTCACAAATTGATGTTACGGGTATTGCATTTAGATCGATGCTGGGAATTGATTATAAACTAGGCGCATTAATCGGCTTCTTTATTGTCTTAGCATATATTTTTATTGGTGGATTTGTTGCCGCCGTTTGGTCAGACTTGTTTCAAGGTCTCTTAATGTTTTTTGGTCTTGTTTTACTGCCAATTGTAGTTTGGTTTTCTATGGACCACGGAGCTGGAGTTACAGCAGGATTAAATGCAATTGATCCAACGCTAACAAACATAATGGGAAGAAGTTCTGATGGTTGGATGAATCTTTTTACCATTCTAGGGTTTTCTATGATTGGATTAGGTTTCTTAGGTTCTCCACAAGTGTATGTCCGTTTTATGTCTATTAAAGACAAAAAAGAAATTGACAAAGGAAAATGGGTTGCGGTTCTTTTTACATTACTTACAGATGCAGCCGCAGTAACTATTGGTATACTTGCTAGAATCTACTTTACAAGTGAAGGACAAGATCCTGAAGCTATTTTAGGTAATAATGGTGAAGATGTGCTAACTATGATTACAGAAAGTTTCTTACCAACAATATTAGTAGCCGTATTTATTGCCATTGTATTATCTGCAATTATGTCTACCATTGATTCACTATTAATATTAGCCTCAAGCGCCATTACTCGTGACTTTTATCAAAAGATATTTAGACCTAAAATAAAAGATAAAGATCTCACAAAAATGTCAAGAATTGCTACCATCATTATGGCATTTTCTGCCTTGTTGATTGCAATTATTATGGATTATGTGTCACCTAATAGACAGATTTTTTGGGTCATTATTTTTGGATGGTCTGGTATCGCTGCCACATTTTGCCCAGTCGTTATTCTCAGTCTTTTTTGGAAGGGCTATTCTGAAAAAGGAGCTATCGCATCCATGGTTTCTGGTTTTATTTCAGTTATAATTTTTAATTTTGTTTTAAAAGAAATGCCAAATGTAGGGCCTTATTTTGTGGCTCTCGACGTACTTGCCCCTTCTTTTGCAGTCGCTATGATTTTGGGCATTCTGGTTTCAAAATTGTATCCGCCAAGATTAGAGGCTGTTAAGATGATCAAGGAAATTGATACAACATAACGATGTTTTGCCTCGTAACACTAAATATATTTAGGACATTTGTATAAAATACCAGACAGTGAACAAGAACTATTAAATAAATAATAACGAAAGAATAACAACTTTTAAAAATAATTGCTTGTTACTTGCCTACTTTTGAAAATTCTTATGATTTTCCTCTAGCTGATTTTCCTAAAGCAATTAAGGTACTTTTACGATAACATAAATGGAACGATTAAGAAAAATCATAGCGACGATTATCAAATTCAGAATAGCAATTATGGCTGTTTTAGCAGTTGCTATGGGCTTATCCGGATATCATACGGTAACTAAATTAAGTGTTGACAATTCGCTAGGCATTTGGTTTTTGGAAGATGATCCAAGCTATCGTGCTTACATCGATTATCAGCAAAATTTCGGTTCCGATGAAATTTTTATTGCGATGTTACCGGTAGAAAATGCCATTGGTGAAACAGAAGTTTTATCATTAAAAGAGTTACACCAACAAATTGAAGCATTACCTTATGTACAAACATCGTATAGTTTAGCTAAAGCTAAGTATCCCACCTATGCAAATAAGACCCTTAATTTTGATGGCTTGTATAATTCAAAACGAAGTGAAAAAGGGCTGAAAAGTCTGTACTCAAAATTACCAAATATCACTTCTCAATTAGTTACCAAAGATTATAAAAATCAGTTTTTTTATATTCAACTTAACCCAACATCAACAGTCGAAGAAGAGCGACAAGTTATTGCTGAAGAAATAAGAACAGTGATTCAAACCCTTTATGAGCATCACTATCTAACTGGACCTCCAGTTTTAAATGAGGCATATAGCAAAGGAATTTATAAGGAGAGTTTAATCTTTGGAGTGTTAACGATTGTGGTGATCACCATAATGCTACTGTTTTTATTGCCCAGTAAGCGCTATTTAATCATTTCCTTATTATCTGTTGCGATCCCCATAAGCTTACTTTTTGGGCTAATTACCTCACTAGGCTTTGCACTGAATATGATATCAATGCTTATTCCAACAATCCTAATGGTGTATAGCGTTAGCGATGCTGTACACATTATAAATATTTACCACAAAGAGGGATTGGCAAACAATACATTGGCTAAAGTTGACTTACTAGCAGTCGCTATCCGTAAAAGTATAACGCCGTGCTTTTATACAACTCTTACCACATTTGTTGGTTACTTTGCCTTGTATTTATCACCATTACCTGCTTTCAAAAACATGGGGGTTTTTACTTGTATAGGTTTAGTCATCAGCTTTATTCTTGTGTATATTATTACCATCATTGGATTCAGTTATATGAATTTAAATTTTGAGAAAGCAAAGCCCTTACTAAGCTTAAAACGTTGGAATCAACGAGCATTTATTCAATGGTTAAATCGTATAACATGGGATTATAAGCATACCATAATTGTTGGCTTTACCGCTATTTTATTAATTGGTTTTTATGCTATTTTTCAAATTAAAATAGATACAAATTCTCGTAATCTTTTAGCTGAAGGAAAGGCAAAGCAAGATTTACGGGCTGTAGAGGTTGAACTCGGAGGAAGTAACCGTTTACAAATAAATATTTCTACGTCTAACGGTGATGTTATTTTGAATAAAGAAGCGCTGAAATGCTTAGAGAAATTTCAAAAAAAATTAGAGCTCAATACATTTATTTCTAATCCTGTTTCGGTGGTTAATATCAAACAGTTTCTAGAAAAACGCACTCCCGTTTTATTTCCATCGAATGTATCTGAAGAGGAGTTGAAAAGTACACTTTCTGGAGTTGATGTAAAGGACAATAGTTTTTTTAAATTGTTTTCCGAAGATTTGACGACCGCAGGGTTTACCTTAACGCTTATGGAAGGTCGTACATCACAACTCAATCAAGTATTGGATGATGTAAAAATAGCTTTTGAATCTTCTTTTGATACGAATGATTACAAACTCAAGATTAATGGATTTGCTGTCGTTTTTGCTCAGTTAAATAGTTTTATTCTAGAAACTCAATTCAAATCCTTTTTTGCAGCCTTTTTTGTGGCATTTATGTGCTTACTAATTTTTATAAAAAACCTACGTACTACCATTTTGGTCTTGATTCCTAACTTATTACCGCTAACAATTTTAGCGATATTGATGACCCTTTTAGACATCCCGCTTGATGTTACAACAGCAATGATTACCCCGATTATGTTAGGGATTGCGATGGATGATACCATTCATTTGGTTTATAAATACAGAAAAAGCAACCAAGTTCAGGGATCAGCTGAAGAGCGGATGAATAGTGCGATGCACTATACAGGAGGTGCTTTATTTTCAACTACAATTGCACTGGTTGCTGGCTTTTTAATTATAGCCTCAAGCGCTGTACCTTCAGTCAGAGATTTTGGATTGCTTTGTGCGGTGACCGTAGCGATTGCTTTGATTACAGATATCTTTTATTTACCTGCTTTATTGAAGAAGTTTGACAACTAATTTATTTAATAGAAATACTAGCAAAGATTCAACATTTAAATTATTCTTTACTTTAGGGTATTATTCCTAAAATAATATTTTGTTCGTGAGAATAATTTTTTGATTAAATTTAGCTAACTATAAATATTAGTAACTAATTAGATTAAAAATAATTTTTAAAAAAAACCTAAATGATTCAAAAAATTAAATTTATGGTAATAGTATTATTACTATTAACTTTTAATGCTTGCAATAAAGACGATGATTCTAGTACTAATTCACAAAGCCCCTCCATAAATAAAATACTAGCTCTAGGAGCATCAAGAGTAGAAGGGTCTAGACCTGAATTTGAAAGCTACAGATATGAACTCTGGAAAGACTTAAAAGAAAATAATTGGATTTTTGATTTTATTGGAACTCAAACTGACGAATCATCTTATCCAACATTTAATGATATGAATTTTGATGTAGACCACGAAGGTAGAGGTGGTTGGACCTCTGGTGAAATACTAAATGGCCTTAGTGGTTGGTTAAATCAAACGGGGTCTGCTGATATTGTTTTACTAAGTTCGCCAGGGGGTAATGACGCACTTGAAGGATTACCCTATTCACAAGCAGTATCAAATATCAATTATATAATTGATATTCTTCAAGCCGACAATCCTAGTGTCACAATTATTCTTGAGCAGATGGCTCCCGGTAGAAGTGATATAATGACTTCAGAATTAACTGAGTTTTTTACACAAATGCAGCAAGAAGTTTTAAATATTGCAGCTAATAAAACAACAACTACCTCTTCTGTAATGACAGTGGATATGTTTACAGGATTTAATGACAATTTGTTAGCTGATGATGTACACTACAATGAAGCAGGTGCTGTATTTATTGCCAATAGATATTATACTATACTTATAAATATGTTGGAATAAAAAAAAGAGGTTAAATTTAACCCAATAATTTATAGAGTGAGATCAAATCCTCCCAAAAAAATAGTTCGACTTCACTCCCCTCTGGTTCACTGATTGATTTTATTATGTAAAATGACTGTCTTCAACTATTGCTCTAAGTTTTTTCTTCATTACTTTACTTTATTAATTAACTCTACATATTCAGGATTAAATTTTTTATTTACTTCAAAATAAAAATTTTTGATTTCATCCATTTTTTTCCATTTGCTAACTACAGCATTCATTTCCCTTGCTAAATCAATTGAGTTAGGGTAATCTTTTTTGCGAAAGAACTTTTCATTATTTTTTAATAGTTTTAAAATTTCTTTTTCAAAAACTTTAAAAATTGTTTTGAAATCATCGTTTAAGGCAACCTCAAAAAAACTTCTTGGTATTGAATCACTTTTATATCGATTGAGACTTAGCCCTATTGGCACTAAATTTTCAATAATATTTCCAGGTCCCCCTGCACTTTTAGGAACAAAATGATCAACATCAATGAGATGCCCGATTGAATAATTTTGATTAAAAAAAGAGTATATTTTTAATCTTAAATCACCTGGTATTTTAGGATCTAATTTTTTGACTTGTTTTAAACTGCAATCTGGATTTTCATTTAAGTATTTAACATCTTTTTCTTTTAACTCAAAAAATATACTTGCTAAACCACGTTTAATGGAAGCATCATACTCTTTTAACGGTCCATTATAAGGGATTGTCCTTTTAAGTAACTTTTGATTTGTGAAATATTGATGACATCTTAACTTATAATTTGAATCAGAAGAGAGCTTATCTTTGAATAATCTTATTTTATCTAACCAATAAGAATCATCTTTAAATTGTTTAGAATAATCTAACACCTCTTCAATTGTGCTAAATACATCAACAGAAAAAGTTTCTACAACTTTACCTTTTGCATAAATACCCCCGCTTGTTTCTGCTACATAAATAATATCATGCATTTTTAATTTATGGGAAGGTGGATTTCTTTTATCTTTACTGATAGTAATCTCGAAATACCCTTTTTTCTTAGAATTATTCTTTTTTAAATCTCTAAAAGAGTTACTTCTTTTAATAAGGTATGATTTTGACTTTTCTAATTGCATTTTGAATAAAATTAATTTATTTCGAATTTTATATATAATATTTACTAATTAGAGCCATGCATTATAATCACTTGATTCCATTCCCGGTTTTAACTTATTTTCCCTCGCAAACTCGACATCCTCTTTCATTTGTTTTTTGAATTCGTCAAATTCAATAGGGGATTCTAATTCCCATAATTGCGAAGCACAATACAACGAATAAACATTCTCCCATTCTATTTTATTCCATTCCGATACCTGTTTATTATGGTAAGCCCAATCATTATCATCCCATTGTGATGGGTCTGCTGATTTTTTCATGTTATTAAATTTATTTTTTTTCTTATTAATTTTTTATATTTCATTAAAAGTTTATTGTACAACGTCTGATTTTTATGAATAGGGAGAAGGTCGATGAAATTTATCTAACAACTCTAAACAAGTAAGATTTTCCATTTCAGGAGTATCTGCATGATATAAAAATAAAGTTCCTACAAATCAAAGTTTGTTTGGGGCAGAAATTTTAGGAATCTCCCTTATTTCCATTTCTTTTTCAAGCTTATCAACTTGTTCTTTTAAATCTTTAGTAAGTATTTTTTTGTTTCGTTTTTCCATCGGGGGGTTTAGCTTCTCAGCACTCTCAAATTTAATAACATTTTTAAGGATGTCAGTAGGCAACTGAGAACCCGCTTTGGTGAGCGTATCAAGAAACTCTCGTGCAAAAAATTCGATCAACCTGAATGCGTCTTTTTGTTGTGTGGGCAAACTTTCCAATAATCCTACAAACGTTATCGCGATCTTCTGGACTTAATTTGTCTGCAAACTCATATTCTTCAATTTTTTTCAAACTTAGAACTATCGGCTCCAGCGCATCTTTAGTGATGATATATACATTGTAATCTCCGACGTTATAATGAAATTGATTAATCACGTCCAGCGTATTTGAAGGGATTACTAGAAACAAATCATTTTTAACATTAGCATGCTTTGCATATTTTTTTAGATTCTCTGTTTGATTCTTAATGTATTTAGGAAAATTAGATAAATCGTCATTTGCTGGACTTTTAGCATCAAATACAACGAGTTGATCCATAATCTCGATGGAACTATCAGGCTTATTTCTAGGGTGTGGAAACTCTTCTTGATTATAGTACGTAATGACATTATTTTTACAGATTAATTGCAGGTGAGTTTGAACGTCTCGCTCATGATTAGACCATTTCTGTTTCATTTTTTCAAACGAATCTGCTTTTTCTTGTACACGCTCATCGTTAAGACGTGCTTTTTCATTCTCTAATGATTTTTGTAATGTGAGTGCACTTTCAATACTTTTACTGACTTCTTTTTGACGTCCTTCTTCCGCTTTTTGATAGGCTATGTTTTCACTTTTAAGTGAGTTTCGCTCAAGCTCAACAAGTTTAAGACGTTCATCATTTTGAGTTTTTTCATGCTTTATTTGCTCTAAATTTTGGTTTTTTGCAGCTGCAATTTGTAAGTCTTTTTGGAGGTTTGAGATCGTCGTATTTTTCTCAGTTACTTCTTTTTCTAACACCAAAATTCTACTGTCTTTTTCTTCAAATTGTGAAGCTGCATTAGTTTTTGGTTTTTTTAAGTATAAAGCTAATGCAACAAATCCTATTAATATTAATGCTAAATTGATAAACTCCATAAGGGCTGAAATAAAAATGATTAAAAATTGATTTAAATTTAGGCAATAATTATGAAAGTTGATACTAAAAAAAAATTATATATTTGAGTAAATACATAAATGATAGAATAATAAAATTGAAGAAACTGATTTTGGTGAAATATGGGGTAATGCGAGTTTTTAAAAATGACGCAGTAATTTTATTCTATAAATCATTAAAAATGATGGCAATCTATTTAATAACATTTGCCAACAAAACCTAAACTGCATTGAAACGCAGTTTAGCCAAACCGTTGTAAGTAATTTAAATAAAATGAAAGAAGAACTTGAAGAAATAATTGCACTAGATTTGTGAACCTGAGGATAGTCACTCAAAGTATCTTGGAGTAGAGGCCTCTGTTGGAACACTTGAAGGTAGTACTTTTGCAGAAGATCTTAAAAGAATTGCTTTAATCGAAGATAATTTATGGCAGAAAGAAAAAACAGGATTCATTGAACTTTTACAGGAGAAGCAGAAGGAGAAGCAGAAGAAATGTATGTTTCAAGATTTCTTGATGATTTATTTAATTACAATGATATTTACCATAATAATGGATTAGTTTTTTTTGAGGAAATACTTACTGATGAAATACTACCAGTATTAATAGCTAGACCGATCCATAAACTTTTAGAAAATGAAAGTTATTTCACTAAACTTTATCTGATGTCCGATTCTTTAATGGGGGTTCTTAGAATGAATGGATTTTTTCTTAAAGAAATATATCTACAGAAAGATAACCAAAACGAAGAGTTAAATTCCATTTTTGAAACGTTAGAATCAAAAGAAAGTCATGGTCTGTGGAGCTCAATGGCTGCAAAAGTAGTAACACACTTAGATGAAGATGCAGAGCTTTCTGTTCTTGGAGAAATAATGACGCTTTATGGTGTTAAATCGAGGCATGGAAGAACTAGGAAAATTAAACGGCATACAATTAACAATACCTATACCGATTGGAAAGGAAAGACTCAAACAGTAAAGATTGAAAATACACCACTCGAATTATTGATCAATTTTAGAAATAAGTTTTATTTGACATGGAACCGTATTTTCTGAAGAAGAAAGCAAAAAAATATATGAGCTATATGAACCCATTTTTGTTGAAATGCTTAATCAATGTGAGTTTCTTAAGAAACTATCCATTGTTGACCAAAAAACAAAAAACAATATTAATGGATATGAAAATAGTTGCTCAGGTAGATTAACCATAACAACTGAAGAGGGAAATATATATCAAATTGATAATGTCGGCCAACTAAGCTACAAAGAGTTTAAACCATTAAATGCCAAGAATCAATCAACAGAGCAATTAATCGACAAAGAAGATCAAAAAATAATAGACACCTATCCCTACTTTCTGGCTCATACCTACCATAGAGCACTAACAGAAACCGAACCTTTCAAAAGAATTCATTTATTAAAAGAAACGTTTTTAAACTATCTTAAATATTTAGGATTAGTTACCGCTTCAGAATATTTCAGTTCAGATCTTAAGGTTAAGGACATCAACAGAAATTTCAAGCAATTTTTATTCCGTCCACAGTTTGGTTTTTGGAATGCTTTTATGAGAGAAACGGTAAAAGCCTTAAAAGAAAACAAACACCAATGGTTAGTAAAAGAACTTCCCGGGTATTATAAAAAAATAGAAAGTGAAAAAAAGGCAAAAAAACACAATGAAAATACTGGAATTGGAGCATTAATCAACTTTAGAAACCACTATTTAGGCCATGGAATGGTTCCATCAAGAGAAAAATGTGAAGCATTATGGGTAGAAAATTTTGCCATTCTCAAGGAACTGCTTTTAGAAATGGAGTTTTGTAAAAATTACTCTATTGTCAGTAAAGACAGAAATATTACCCTGCGGCTAATGGGTAATGAGATAACACAAGTTAACCTTAAAACCAAACTTGAATCCAATGTAGCTATGTTAAATGCAAAAAATGAACAGATTAGTTTAGTACCATTTTTTGTAATTCCAGGAGAATATTTTATAAGAGAAGTTTCTGAAAATGCCAAGCTGATGGTATATGAGCAAAATACAGGTAAGAGAATGGTGTTTTTTAGCCCTGAGAGTATTTCTGGGGAAACATCTGGAAACGTAATAGATCAGCTCAATAAAATGATTGGCGAAAAAGACCGAGAAGAACCCATAACCAATAAACAACTCAATAAAGAAAAATTCCAAGAGCTAATAAAAGAAAACAACAAAGATTTTGTTGGTGGTTTAATCAAGGAAAGAAAAGTAATTCCTGAGATTTATCAAGAAAGACAAGATGCAGAAATTGCGCTTCGTTCGTGGGTTGGAGCTTTAGCCGGACTGTTTTTTGTAAGCGCAGAGGCAGGAAGCGGAAAAACCAATCTTTTGGTAGAAATGAACCGACAGTACAACGAAAGAGGTATTGATACACTTTTAATTAGAGGAAATCGATTTGCAGGGGATGAATTATGGGAGGAAATTCAGTTTCGATTGAACCTAGCTAAAGATGTAAATCTTTCCAAATCAAAAGCGTTTGGTTACACACAAGACAACCCCTTTATCATTCTTATTGACGGTTGCAACGAGCATCCAAATGCAGAACAACTTTTTGATGATATTCTAGCGTTTTTAAATATTCATAAAGGTGGGCACATTAAAGTAGTATTGAGCTGGAGGGTAAATACCAAAAGTGAATTACCCATTGTAAAACCGGAATTAGAATCACTGATATATGTAGATGGTTCGGATAGCAGTGATGAAAAAAATAGCATAGCAAAAGCATGTCACTGGTTGAAGCCACTCAATAAAAAAGAAGTTGAAGGGGCCTGGGACATGTATACTTCCAATAAAAAAGACAAGGTCAGAAGAAAACCTAATTTTACATTGGAAGAGTTAACCTACAAAGACCGATCATTGGCCGACCAGCTAGATAATCCCCTATTGATGCGTTTATTTTTAGAGTTGTACAATGGCAAAGGATTGCCCAAAAGCCGAGGTGGTTTTACCAGTATTTGGACGCTGTATCACCAAAAATTGATTTCTCAATAATTAAAGGAAAAGATGACCAATAACCACCTGCTCATTTATCGCCTTGCGGAGCTGATGCTGAAAAAACAGCAGCACATTCTTGCTTTGGACGACTTGTTTGAAGACGAGCAGATTGGTACTTTTGTTCGAAGCATTACAAATTGATTCTCCCTATCAGCAATTAATCTTTGAAGGGGTGCTTACCGAAACCATTAAAGAAGAACGGGTAATGGTCACTTTTACTGTTGAGGGGTATTTTCATTATGTAATGGGAGAAGTTATTGAAAAGCAAACAGAAGGTAAAGGAGTAGAAGCTTTAAAAGACTTACTAGAAAACAATCAATTAAGAGGCATTACAGAGGGTGTGGAGCAATGCCTGGTTAAAGATGTGGAGAAAGATGATCTGGCCCGGCTCATGTGGCTGATAGACGAGGGAGGTAAAGCATTAGAAACTAGTGCCTATCCCCTAGCACAGGCGTTTTTAATTCATACCATAGAACGAGTGATGGATGAACTGCTGGCTGATCCTTCAGACAATGATATTGAGGTGCTGGAAAAGGCTATAGAAACATTGGAGAGTGCACAAAGACATGACAAAGTACAAACACTATATCAACTTATTAATAATTCAATTGATCCAAATAATTTTAAAAACTTATCCATAATAATTGATTCTATTGAGTATATGGATCATGAAAAAGGTATCAAATCCTTAATAAAACTTGGAAACTTGATAGGGAAATATAAAAATAAAAAACAACAGCAAGTTCTACTACAAGAAATTGGAATTCAATTTTTGAATAAAGATGATTACACTAATGCTGAAATTTATTTAAAAAAATCTATTGAATTAGAAAAAGAAATCAAAAATAAAAACAGCAAAAAAAAATTAACTCTTGGAAGAACCTACTCTTATCTTTCCTCATTATGGATAGAAAAAATGTTATATGAAAAAGCACTTAAACATTATAAGGAAGAATTAAATATTTTACTCAAGGACAAAGAAAAAGAAGAAAAAAATTTAGCACTTGTATATAACAATTTAGGGTATTTATACTCTTGTTTATACGACAGTAGCTCAAAAAATATTTACTTAAATAAGGCTAAAAAAAACTATGAGTTATCATTAACGATTCGAAAAAAAATATTTGGAAAAAATCATCCATCATTGGCAATTGCATTCAACAATTTAGGACTATTATATTCAAATCTTGATTTAATTAAATCTGAGAAATTTCATAAAAAATCATTGGAAATCAGATTAAAAATTTTCGAAGATAAATCGCCCACAGATATTTCTTACAACAATATAAGTTTATTGTATTCTAAAAAAGGAGATCTTCATTCCGCAATAAATTTTGGAGAAAAAGCTTTGTTAATAAGAATTAAGGAATTTGGTTTTAATAGCTCTAAAACTAGTACCAGCTTCAATAACTTATCCCGGTATTATTATGAATTAGAAAATTATAAAAAATCTTTAAATTATGTAAAAAATGCAATTAAAATCAGAAAAAAACTATTCGGGCCCTTATCCCTGAAACTTGCTAGTAGTTATATTTTACTTTCACTTATTTATACGGAGATAAAACAATATAAAGATGCAATTAATTATGAATCAAAAGCATTAAAAATTCGATTAAAAAAATTAGGTTCTGATAGTTTAAAAACTGGATTGTGTTACTATAATTTAGGTTACTTATATCATCAGCGTGGTGATATAAAAAAAGCAATAAGAAATTATAAAAAAGCATTGAAAATTGAAGTGTGTAATTTAGGTATAGAAAATTCTGAGACGGGTGATACATTTTTCGCAGTTGCAAATTTATTTTTAGACAATAAAGAATATAAAAAAGCATTTAAATTATTTTTTAAAAGGCTTTTTAAGCAATCCAGATTCTGGTGGTTTCCCATTTAAAATTGCAACTTGTTATAAAAAATTAAGTAAGCCCAAAAAGGCTATTGAAAATTATTGTTTAAGTGCTGAAATCAGAAATAAATCATTAGGAATTGAAGATGAAGCCACAAAAAATGCAATTAATGAAGCAATACAACTAGCTAAAGAAACCAATAGTATTATGCTACTACCCGATTGGATTAAAAAAATAGCCAATGACCAATAACCACCTGTTGCTATATCGCCTTGCGGAACTAATGCTGGAAAAGCAGCAGCACATTCTTGCTTTGGATGATCTTTTTGAAGACGAGCAGATTGGATCGTTTGTAAGAAGTATACAAATTGATTCTCCCTATCAGCAATTAATCTTTGAAGGGGTGCTTACCGAAACCATTAAAGAAGAACGGGTAATGGTCACTTTTACTGTTGAGGGGTATTTTCATTATGTAATGGGAGAAGTTATTGAAAAGCAAAACTTAGTTCATGAATCAAAAGCTTTAAAAGAACTACTAGAAAATAACCAACTAAGAGGCATTACAGAGGGTGTGGAGCAATGCTTAGTCAGAGATATAGAAAAGAATGACTTATCACGGCTTATGTGGCTTATAGATGAAGGCGGTAAAGCTTTAGAAGCTAGTGCCTATCCACTAGCTCAAGCTTTTTTGATTCATCCTATTGAAAGGGTGATGGATGAGCTATTGGCTGATCCATCAGACAATGATATTAAGGTACTAGAAAAGGCCCCTGAAATCTCATTATCGTGGGTTTCTGAAAGTTCTTCATAATAAATTAGACCTGTTTTATGGTATACTTCGCTAACATCCATAAGATCAGTTAAATAAGTTGATCCTGTATATGACTTATCCCACATACCTGTCATTTCTTCAAAAAGTTTATTATTTCGCAGTAGTGCTTTAAGTTCTGATATCTTAGCTTGTGAAAATAATCCTATTGAAACCTCCTGCGCCTAAATATTCACTTGGACTTCCTGCTACTATCATAGTTTCTTGCAACTATTATTTTTTCTTTTTCCATTTTATTTAAATTTTTAATTTTAAGTTAGATAAAATCTTTTAAGATTTAATAATAATATTTTTTCATTTGGATGGGTGTCCCCATCTGAACTTACTAACAACCTAGAGTAATAAAAGATTTGTTTTTTGAAATATTCATCTTCAATCAACTTGAACTTTTTACCATAATCAACAAAATCATTGAACAGTTTACTTTTTTCAAACGCAACGCCAGGTTCGATAGATTTTATTTTTTTTGAAATTGATTTTGATATTACCTCAACATTAAACTCTTTATTTGATATCAATGAAATAATCTGTTTTAGATCAAATGATTCTGCTTGATCAAATTCTTTATCAGCAGCAATAAAACATTCTAATATGTTTTTAGTTAAATCATAATGAATCTTTTTGATTAAATTTTTAGACCCAAATTTGATAGTAGATTCCGGTAATAAATTAGCAATCTGTTTATTAGGATCAAACAAACTTCTTTCAGGGTTTGAGTAAACAAGACGATAGGGTAAAAACTTTACTTCCTTTTTTAATAATTGATTGATTCTTTCAAATGCCGAATAATCACTGAGTGCTTTGCAGTTATATAAAACACCCTCTAAGGCATCTCTAAAATATTCATTGATATATTCCTCATCAGCTAACATTTTACAAAAATATTCTTCATAAATAAGTAATGAGGTATCATGATTTCCTAATACAATAATGAGAATAACCAGCATATTTATTAGCGTTGTATACTCCAATACGATCGCCAATTTGAACAGCTATATTTTTAGCAAAATCTGAAAAAACAATAACTGTTTCATAATTTTGTTTCGAGGTGTAAAATTCCAAATACCTACTTAGAATGTAAGATAAATTACTGGCTTTAGTAAAATCTAATTTAGACGATAATATACTTGTGATTTTCGTTTTTACATCAAAATCCTCAAGATTGTTAGAATTTATTCCATTTCTATTTGGTATTTCACCCGTTTCCAATGACAAACAAAAGTCTAAGTTAGATTTCTTTTGTTTTTGATTGAGGCTTACTCTTAAAACAATATCCCTTAATATTTCTCCAACTAACTGAAAATCATCATTATTAAATGCACAATTAATTAATTCGTTATATTGTTTTTCCGATATTTTTCCTCGAGTTTCAATAAGTAATTTATAAAATTGAACTCTAACTTGATCCTTATTTTGATACTTATTAAAGTTAAAGGATTTATTAAAAAATTCTAAATGACCATTCTTAGGTTTATACAAACTTAAAGACCATAAATTTCTTAAATTAATTAAATTAATATCCGATTTCTCTTGGTCGGTTCCATTAGCTAATATGTAATCATAAATTATTTCTAATAATGTTTGACCTTTTTCATCATTTATTAAAATTTTTAGGTTTCCATTTTGAATCACACAATTATTAAGTATTTCAAGAATATCAACAATATAAAATTTATGAACCGGGAGAATTTGTTTAAAAATATCTTTTAAAAATATTTTTTCCTTCCCCATTTTGTTCCTCTGGTGTTTTAAATACTTCATTGGCAACAAAAACTCTGAGCTTCATCAACTTATTATTGCAATTACTTACTCTGTCCCCTAAATTAACTAACCGTTCAATGAATGAATAAACTTCATTTTTTGAGAAAACGCTTAAATCATCTTCCCTAAACACATAATCAATAATTCTTTTATCTATTTCTATTTCTTTTTGTTTTTGTTTTCGTTTTTCAATATTTGTGTTACTTTTTTTATAATTTATTTTTAACCATTTATAAAAATGTATATTATTAAAATCAAAAATATTATCTGTACTTATGTCATCGTTGATAAGTCCTGCGTCTTTTAGCACTTCTAAAATTTCTATAAGATGAATTAAATCAATACTCCAAACATGGCTCAAGACCTTTGCATTGAATTTTTTACCGTATTTCGCAGCTGAGACCAACAGGCTTTTTTCATCAGATTTAAGTGAATCAAATAAATCCTTATCTTTCTTATAGAATAATTCGTTTTCTAAAACAAAATCTGTTGGAGTTTTTATTAACCTTAGTGTGTTATTGTCAATAACCACATATTTTTCGTCCATCAATTCTTTGATGTAAACGGTAAGCGCTAGTGGACTGAAATAATCACTCACTAAATTTCTTATTAAGTAAGGTGTTAAATTATCGTCAACCACTAATTGGTCAGTTTTCAAGCAGTATTCTTTAATAAACGCCTTTGGCTTAGTTATAAAAAAGTTTGCTTTCGCTATACTCAGTAATTCTAGTTAGTTCTTCCAAATAGGTATTGAAAGGTTGACCTTCAATATTATATTCTGACTCATAACTAAATATAAACTTAATATATTTGAAGGTAGTTTTATTGATCGATTTTTTAAAAGTGCATTAACAAAGTCTTTATTGTTTATATCTTTTTCTATATCAGTTTCATTTGGAACTTTTATCTTTTTATCTGCATCAAGTTTTTTCACCAAATTTTGCCAACTCCTCTAATAAATCTGAGCTCAAATCCATAAGGTTCGTAGTATTGTCATCTATATCAAAGGCCTCGAAAACATCAATTTGGGCAACCTTTGAAACAGATTTTAATGCAGTACTGAGTCCTCGAACAGCAGAGGTATTTCTATTGAAGAAATTATTTGAAATACTATAGTCTAAATTAATAAAAATATCTTTAAATATACCAAATTCAGAATCGTAATTGGTCTGTTGGTCATCAAACGAGCCTTTGAATAATTCAATTTTATTTTCTTTATTTTTAAAATAATGTTCAAGTAGTCTAGTTTTTCCTGATCCACGATTTCCAGAAATGATTAAAACATTTTTCTCCAAATCATTTATAAATTTGTCAATATCTTCCATTACCGTTGCCACATTTGTACCATTGCTAATGAAATTAGGTGTAATGTCAAAATTATTAATTTTATTTTCAGTAATTATTTTTAATTTTTTTTCATTTTCTCTGTACCTAAAATAGTACAAAGAAATTAGATTTGATGACCCAAGAAAGACTAGGCTATAGTTGATATCACCAGTCATCATAAAATATTGAACCAAAATCAAAATAATAAAGTTTAATGATTCAACAATCATTAATAATTTTTTTTGATAATTTTTCCTCAGATAATAGTAAAAAAATAGCCCAAGAGTAATTGACGGCAAAACTAAAAGAAACAAAATCATCACGTATATCGAAAAGATGTACAAACCATCAGTCACAGATTGACTTAACGAATTGTGATATTCTAAATACAGGTAGGGAAATGAAAGAGATATAAAAATTAATCTTGATAAACTTTCAGGTGAAGAGGTTGTACTTTTTGAAAATTTATATCTAACTAAAAACCCAACACTAAAAACCATTAACATAGGCGTTGTTACCTGCGCTATTGGCCATAACATCGACAGGAAATCCCCCTTAAATGCATTAATGTCTGGCCTAATGTTCTGTGATAGTTGAATAAAAGCATAAATTGAGATGATTGCAGATGCAAGCAATAATAGATGGTCAAAAGATTTTAGTTCTCTAAAAAGATTTTTTTTTGAGGTTTTTAAAGCCCTATTTGAGACTTCGTATTTTAGATAACCCGAAAGCAGAGTAAAGTATATGAACGTAAGAGTCAGGAAAAGGATGAGTAAAGACCACAAAGAAGTTTTGAAAGCTTCTGATTTATCGAGCTTAAATTTTTCAGTGTACTTGTGAAAAACTTTTTTTAGATTGGCTCTATTGATAAGATTAAGGGTAATTCCTTTATAAAAAATATGATCGAAAGAACCATTGTCAGAAAGAGAAATTGATAATAAATCGTCGATACCGAAATAATTCAATATTTTAGAATAATCTTCACTAGAGAAAGCGTTTGTCATATACCTAACATAACCTTCTTCTCCTAATATCTGTTTGAATTCATGGGGCCTAATGGCGTAATGAGACGTATTAACAGAAATATAATCTAATAACACCCCTATATGCCCAAAAGAAAAAGGTTCTACTTCAAAAATTATGAAATGTGAAGTGTTGGATAGATTACCTTTGTATATAGGATCCGCTTAATAAAGGTGTTTTTAAAATTGAATCTTCTAATAATAACTCTTCAGCATTATCAATGAAATTATAATCATCTCTGTGGCCGGCTAGAGCAGAAAATGAGGGGTAAATATAATTTAAATTATCTTCGGCAATTTCTCCTGAAATCTTTAGTTCATTCTCTAGTGCGTTGATATTGGCAAGTATGGTACTATACTTCGGATGATTCTTCTCAAGTTTTGAAAAAGCAATTTTTGTAGAATCTAAAATCGATTCAGCAAATTTGAAATCGTAATAAGAATTTAATTTGCTTGCACTAAATGAACACGCAACAGTTGCTTTTTTATACAATCGTTCGACTTCTTCAATTTGAGGAAACAAAAGAGAAGGAATAAGTAATAGTATTAGGAACTTTAGTTTGCGAATCAAAACTTATTAAGTTACATTCTTTAGAAAATAAGTAAGCAATATATAAAAATTATTAAGTTTTAATTAAATTTGAGTACTTAAATAATTAGACTTATGAAAAAAAATAGTGCGGGATTTTTAGTAGAAATAGATATTTCAGAATTAGTTTGGGATGAACAAACTGACGGTTCACATCAATATGCGTGTGATAGAATAGATGAATTTATTGATGAAATTAGTGATCAAAATAAAATTATACCGCATAATTTTAAGGAAGTTGATATTCATTTGCCAACAATTTTAATCTCATTGAATAATAAACTTATAAGCTATATTCGTTTTAATGCTGATGAGTGGGATGAGGACGCAATGTCTTTGAGTCTGTTTTTAGTTCTTGATTTTACATCTGCGGAAGATATTAATACGTATTTTTTGACGGAACATGACAATAAATATATTTCTTGTTATTTCCCAGACGTTGATAAAATAGTTTTTCAGTCATATAATCGTGGTACTTATTGTGATTTTATGAAAGGATTCTTTAATCCAAGCAATCAAAAGAAGCCAGAATACTACACTAACTATAATGGTGACCTAGAAATGCGCAAGTTATACAACAAAGCAAAATCAATTTTAGTTAAGTAAGAAAGCTTAAATTAAAAAACATCATGAGAATTAAGATGTATCAATTTTGTATCAATAAATAAAGAAAAAAATAATATATTGTACTGTTTATAAAAAGCTCATTTATATCTATATTTATTTAAAAATTTACTATGGCAAGACAAGCAGAATTTTCATTTAGTGGTACTAGTATCAAAGCAGAATTTAAAAAAGTAGATCGAAAAAAGATTTATGGTTGGACATCGATTGAAGTTTTTGACGAAGATGGGAGTCAATGTAAACTAGCTGGACTGGCAGAAGGAAGCTATATCATGCCTTCTGGATCAACCTCACTCGTGTCTCTAAATACTAAAGGTGAAGCGGTATCTAGAAGTGCGTTGGTTGGGGTAAATGGAGAAGGAAAAAAAGTAGAAAAAGTACCCTCTATTTACGACGAAAAAGTTATGCTCAGAGAAGCAAGCCTCGATGAGTATTTATCGATGGCTGTAAAATCAGTTTATCAACTCCAAATTGGAGAGAATAAAGAAGGTTTACTCCATGAATTAAATTCTGGTAAAATTTACTATTTCGTTTTTAATTATCGAGCAGACTACGAGGGGGATGATGCTTTTTTATTGAGCAATGAAAATGAAGTTTTTGCAGTTACTGGGATGAGCTCAGATTTAGAGTTTATTGGTTTAGATGAATATGAACAAGAATTAGTAATTGATGAAACCGAAGAAGAAGATACCGATTTAGATTTTGCAATGTTTTAATACCTCATACTATGATTCGATATATAAAATTAGCCAACGAAAAAAAGAGAGATGCTGAAGTAACTTTCAAATCTTTAAATCCAAAACCTAAAATAAAAATGGTGATGGAAACTGGAGAAGCGGTCACTAATAAACGTGTGGTCAAGGGTACCTCTAAACATACCGTATCTTCACTATTTGCTCAATACGACGAAAAACCAAAAGAAGGTGTTGATTTTGCGAATCAACTCGCAGCCAAACTTTCTGAAAATTTGGTAGTTTCTGATCCGGAACTAGATCTTGAACTTACCGGAAAATTTATTGATGACGTATCAAGGGTTTATATTAATGAAGAACAGAAGCCTGTTTTTAGAGTAAAAAAGATTGAAAAGATTTTTTCGCCTAAAGCCGAATTAAAAGAAGAACGAGAACCTAAGTATAACGAAAGTAATATCGCAGACGAAAGTATTGTTAATTGGACAGGGAAAATGATGCCGAGAGCAAAGGTTTATAACAAACTAGTTTTTGACAAAAAGTATCAGCTCAAGCATGTTAATGGTCTCACCTATGATTTTTTATTCGAAATGGCTAAAGAACTTTCAGATAAAGATTCTTTAATGATGTTGGGAGGTGGCAAATCTGGTAAGGACCCCTTAGTTATGAACGATGGAGGAAAACCTTACAGAGCATTTTTAGAGGGAAGGGTAAAAGGAGAAAAATATTGTTTAATTCTTCATTTAACAGATCAAGAGTTAAAACCCTTACCAACAGAATAAGCATGAAATTTTCTAAACCATTTAAAAATCAACTAATAAATAATGATTTAGACCTAAGTTCATTTGATAATAAAGAACTGGTTGAATGGTTAGTTTCAAATTTTATAAATATTTTATGTGATCAAAAAATATTTGTAAGTCATGTAACTCTTACTCCAAAAGAAGATGCTAGTTATAAAACCTTGTTTGCTTTAAAAGCAAAAAATGACAACAGCTCTTACGAAATGGAATTTGGAATTATAAGCAATATTAAAGTTGTTGGTAAATTACAGCAACAAAAAAATCGCTTGTCCATTTTACTGTTAAATGATGATTTTTATGATTCAGATAATTTAAATATGTTAAAAGATAAAAATTATAATTTATCTAGAATCCAAAGTAGGAACACCCTAATTATTTGGGATTAAATTAAAAAAACAAACAGATGAATACTAAAGAAATTGCGCAAAAATACAAACGTCAAACCGCATCAAGGTATTTACCTATTGAAGGTGATCAAATAACCACAAAAATAATGGAAGCAGAAATGTATGCTGTTTCAACGAAATTTGACGGTCATTTATATCTATTGAGTTTTGACGGAAAAAACACGGTGCTCATAAATCACGGGGGGACTACCCTAATAGACTTGCCACTTTTAAAAGATGCTACCAAACTTCTCAAAGGAAAATGTAATGATATTTTGTTAGCAGGAGAGCTTTATTTATCCAAAGATGGAGAACGCACTCGTTCTTTTGATATGACCGCCGTCCTTGATGAAAAGTCTGAAAATATCCATTTTGCAGTTTTTGATTTACTAATGCTAGACGGACAAGAGGTCTCTTTGGATATAAAAGAATTGGATAAGAAACTAACGTCTGTGTTATCTGGTGGAAAAATGGTTTACCCCGTCAACAATAGTTTTGTTGAGAGTAGAAAAGACATAGCCGCGCAGTATAAAGAAATTGTCGAAGAAGGTGGCCATGAGGGTATTGTAGTTCGTTCGCTTAATGGACCCACTTATAAAGTTAAACCACTCATTACCCTAGATGCCGTTATTCTGGGTTATGCTGAAGGCGACGGAAGTAGAGCTGGCATGCTCAAAGAGTTTCTTGTAGGGCTTTGTATAGCTAAAGATCAGTATCTATTATTAACAAAAGTAGGGAATGGTTATTCAGATGACGAACGAAAAAAACTACTAAAAGAATTTGAAAAGAAAAAAGTAGATTCCGGATATATTGAGGTATCTGGATCTAATGTAGCTTTCACCATGGTAGCGCCCAATCAGGTACTTGAGTTTAGTTGTTTGGATGTGTTTGGAGAAAACTCAAAAGGGACCATTTCAAAGATGGCACTTTCCTTTAAAGACGGTTCCTATTCTGCTATGGGAAAACAGCCTATGGCTAGCGTTATTGCACCAGTTTATCTTAAAATGAGAACAGATAAAAAAGCAACTATAGCGGATGCGGGTCTTTCTCAAATTACCAAGGTGATTGCTCTAGGAGGAAATGATGCCGAAAAAGTGAAATTAAAGAATAGTGAAATTATTTCAAGAGCGGTTTACGTAAAAGAAAGCAGGGGTATGAAAATGGTTCGAAAATTTATGGTTTGGAAAACTAATAAAGAAGCTACGGGCGAATACCCGGCCTACGTTTATCATTATACAGATTTTAGTGCGACTCGTAAGGAAATGCTTAAAAAGGAGATAAAAGTATCTGATTCTAAAAAACAGATTGAAGAAATATTTGCTACAGAGCTTGCCGAAAATGTAAAAAAAGGCTGGGAGAAGGTTTGATATTGTTAAGTTATTAATTCAAGATGATCGAAAGGGAACTTAAAAAAATAGTATGACCCTTAACCAATTAAAAGCAACAGCAATTTATAAAAAAAACGCAGTCTTATATGATACCGTAATTGATACCTATAAGGGAATATCTGGCCATAAAGAAGGGTTCAAAATATATTTTTATAAACAGGAGCAACTTGACTATTCCACACACGAGGAATTTAAATTTTACAACCATAAACTAGAACGAATTAATAAATCCGTTGAAGAATTTAAATCTTTAAATATGGACAATCAACTTTCTGAAGGAATAAAAGATTTAAGAGTTCTAACAGAAGCGCTATGTAGCAATGAGGAATTAAAAGCCTACGACTTAAAGACCTACAGACGGAAAGTTTCACAAATACAAAATTCAATGTGTAATAAAAAACTCTTGAATATTATGTATAATCTAAAAATAGAGGTCAGTGATTTAAACAGAAATTTACCCAAAACACCTACACCTGTTGTAACTCATAAGTATTATGTTTCAAAAAAATCCAATAAATCTGTGGATCAAATTTTAACAGAGATCGTACCCGCTGAATTAAAACGAGCTCCAATCATGAATGGTTATGTTTTTCCTTTAGAGGTATACAAAAAAAAATGTGTAGTTTGGATAGGTCACAAACCAGCTCCACTAATGGGAAGTGGAACTCGTCAATTATGGGAATTAAAAGACAACAAATGGCAGTGTGTAGATTCAAGTAGAACATGGGTTTCCTAATTTTGTTATTTTTTATTATTGGTAAAAAAAATATTAACTTAAAAAATTAAAATGAATGAGTAAAGCAGTTTTAACAGAAGATGTAAGAGAGGTGTATTATGCACAAACAAACGAGTATAACATAAAAGTTGGTGATGAAAATTATAAAGTAAGAGTTTTTGAGGATCCTAACGGATGTGAGGAACTGTTGTGGGACGGGGAAAATTGGATTAAAAATAATTTTCCAGAAGCCGTACAAAATTTCTTTAGCCTTGTTAGTTTTGGAGAAGTCGGTACCAATGCTGCTAAAGGTGAAGTATTTGATCTTGAAGCTGCTATTTAACTCATAACATAAATCAGAAACTAAACTCTACAAATGAAAATAGCATACCTACATGGCTTGGAGTCTAAAATTGATCCCAAAAGCGAAAAAATAATTTGGTTAAATACTAATTTTGAACAAGTATATACACCATCTATTAACTATCGCGATGATGATACATTTAATTCTCTTTTAACTAAAATTAGAGTGCAAAAACCCAATTACATCGTAGGATCTTCTATGGGTGGCTATTTCGCCTATCTTATAGGAAATACTTTAGAGATTGACACTATTTTATTCAATCCGGCGATGATAAATAGACCCTTTGAGCCTAAAGTAAAACCAACGGTATTGGTGGGTGCTACTCATCACGTATTTCTTGGTGAAGACGATACTGTTGTGAATGGACTAGAAGTAAAATCTTATTTAAATCGCTCGGGAATAGGAGAATTTAACTTTGAAGAATATGAAGGAGGCCACAGAGTTCCGGCTCAAATATTTATTAGCTCAATCAAAAATAAAGTAATTAATATCTAAAAAAAAATGAAATATACTGTATTATTAATTGGATATGAATTAAATATTCAAGCTAAAAGTTTAACCAACGATGAAGCAGAGGTTGCCGAATGGGACATTGCAGATATGTGGGAATTGGAAGAAATGCATCTTGCTGGTGAGGGAGATTATGAAACATGTGCATTGAGATATGATAACCCTTTAACTATAACAGTTCAAGATGAAGATGGTAAAGAAATTTTAAAATTAAATTAAGTTGAGGTAAGTTAAAACAGCATCCCAATCAGGAAATTTTTCACTACCAAATTCGATCCATTCTCCTTTAAATTTTTGTTGCCCTCTAAATTTTGAGTCATCAATTAAATAATCTCCTATATTAAGATCTTTTCTTGCACTTGATTCTGCTGTTTCTTTCGCTATTTCCAAAATACTTTTCAATCCAAAGTCTTTTATGTTTCCATCCATCTGGATTATCCCAAGGTGGTGTAGACAAAAAGAAGGTTTCAAAATTATCATTTGCCATAATTTTATTTACAGCTTCGATAGCTCCGACTATCGGCTCTAAATCTTTATAGATATTTGGTATTCTATCGGGTCTTCCCTTGTATGGGGAGGTATTGTTAAGAGGGCTATTTCTTCGGGCTTTATCAAAATCCGAAATAACACCATCCATATCAATGTATATTATCTTTTTCATGGGTTTTTAAAGAGAATTTTATTAAAATTAAGCTGTAATTATCTATATTTATAAAGATATAAAAATGTTCATTATGTTTAAATTTTCTAAGTATATTTTTTTTATTTCACTGTGGTTTATTCCCAGCCTTGCTTTATCACAAACTTATCTTGAACAATAAGTTGATTTTTTTTTGAGTAGTCCAAAGAGTCATACCTATTATACTGAGGCAAAAAAATGGGAGTTGGAAGATTGATTTTATTTTAAATTGAATTTAAAAAGAAAATATATGTTCAATATTAAAAAAAAGAGTACACATAAGCTCGTAAAATTATAAATAATGTAAAAAATATTTGATACTTTTGAGTAATTATGAATTTAATGTGAATGAATAAAATTAATTACACTCACAAAGATACCAAGGCAGTTTGTGCCTGTAAAGTATCTCTTGATCTTCTAGGAGATAGCTGGTCTCTCATCATTGTTCGTGATTTATTTAGGGGAAAAAATACCTTTTCACAATTTTTAAATAATGACGAGCAAATTTCCTCCAATATCCTTGTAGACAGGCTTAAGAAACTTAGAGCTTTAGAAGTGATTAACTACATCAAAAATGAGAAGGATAAAAAAATCAAAGAATATTACCTAACTGATAGAGGTATCGATTTATATCCCATCATATTTGAGTTGCAATTTTGGACCATCAACCATGTTTCTTTTAACGAGTCAGAAAACACAAAAGCCTGGGGAAAATCAACAAAAGACCAATCAAAGGAGAACATCATAAAGGCATATCAAGAAAACTACAAAATAATAAGAGCTCATAAATTTGGGTTTTAATTAGCTCCAATCCTACTGTTAAATTTATTAGATTGGTAAATAAAAAAGAGGCAGCACATGTTCAAACAAAGTTTATTCAAGGAATTAGGAACAAATACCGGTAAATGGGTAAGTAATAAAGTTTTTGGAGACAATTGGTCCACCCCATACAGGTTTTCTAATTCAGGTACCGGGATGGCCAGAAAAGCTTTAAAAATTGAAAAAGAAATTGAAGAAAAAAAAATAGACAATCAACTTGAAATTGAAAAGTTAAAACATGTTTTTGCACAAAACAGAAACTATCAAAAAATAAAAAATGAAGTTATAGCAATGCCTTTACCAGACAGTAGAGACGATTTGTTCACATTTGCCAATTTTATAGTGTCTAATATCTACGGTTCAGGCTGGGATCACGAAGATGAAAAAGATTATTTAAACGATTTTAGTGATGTATGCTTAAATAAATTGAAGCAATGCAACATAAAATTTAAAGTATTAGGAGCTCAGTTCGAAAGCAAATATCTTGAAAAAGAAATACGAACATTAAAAAGAAAACGCTTTTTTGAAAAATATGGAATGATTGTTTTTGGTGTTATCTTTTTTGCTGTAATAATTTATTTAAATTTATTAGTCGGTAATTTTGATGATTTTTGAACTAGATAAAATCTATTACTGCATCAAAATATTTATTCATTTTAGTCCCAATATTAACAAATACAACTAAATACCCCAAATCTTGTCTAAAGGATTATGACTTAGTTTCTAAGGAAAAACTAATAAATCGTATTTGATAGTCCTTAAAGTTTTAAATATTTTTATTAATTGACGTTTTAATATCTTCCAGGCAATTTAATAATTCAATAATTTTATTTGGAATTTCTGTAAGATCTTCAAACATAGAGTGTTCGTGTATGCTAATAGACTTAAATTTACCATTAGGGTTTAACTTAAGATCAATTCCATTCGGAAACACTTTATCCTGCAACAGTTTACCAAATTTACTCAAGTATTCATCTCTTATTTTATTAACTTTTTTATTTTTTGATCTTATATAAAATTTTATTTTATCAGTTTGCCATTGAATTCCATATGAAATAAAATCTTTATGAGGGGGATTTTTAAATTTCTTTTCATAATGCAAAAGTGCGTTACCATGCGTGTTATCAATTCTAGAAAAATATTCATAGTTCTTTTTTTCAAAACATATTACTTTTTTTTCTTCTCTTATAGCTTCGTTTATTTCTTCATTTATAAGGTTAAGTCTATAATTTTCAAATAATCCAGAAAGTTTGAGCTTATCTGAGTAGTATTCAAAATCTTTATTATTGTTGTAAACATTTAAATTAAGAAATTTTAATTGTTGTTGTTTTATGAAATCAATAATAATTTTTAATTCTTTTAAATAAGATACCCAAAGGTCTAACAATGGATATTCTTCTTTAGAATCACCCTCTAGGATGCGCTCAAGGACTGTTAATATATCACCTGTAAAGGATATGTTCTTATACTCTTTTATAAATTCATGGTCATTAATTTTTAAATTCTCTGATTCAGGAAATAGTGAAATCAAATATCCTTTAGATGCACTTTTATATTTGTCGGCATATTTTTGTATTTGTTTTACCTCACCGTTTTTAGTTTTAGAGAAATGCAAACCCGTTTTAAATTTTGACTCAACCAAAACATAAGGTTTTTTTTTATTTGTAGACGACTCGTATATATATAAATCGATTGATTTAAATTCCAACTCTGACTTGAATTCACCATCAATATCAAATATTAATTTGTAAAGGATGGGATATTTTTTTAATGCATATTGAAGCAAACCTGTATGAAACTTCTCCCTATCAGACATTTGAATTATTGTGAATGGATGATCTATTAAATTTTCAAATGCTTTTATTATGTCTTTTTTCATTTTATACCGTGTTTAATTTTTTAAATCAACGATTTTAAATGTTCATAAATTATTATCATGATTATTTAACGTTACTATTTCCCCAAATAAGCTGATCTAGGTCATAAATATTTTTTCCGCTTCCAACGGTATTTAAAATTTCTTCTTCACTGCAGAAATCAGAAAAGCTGGCCGATGGATTCTTTATCTTCCCATTTTTACAGTTTACTTCCCACAACAGTTTAGAATTTGGGAAACTGGGATTAAAATCTTCTGCCCCTCCGTATGTTTTTTTGTATTCTTCATCGTGATAATCTGCATCGTTTTTAATGAAATTCTCAAAATTATCTGAACACTTAATGGTAATTAATCCGGTAAAGTTTTGAGTAGTATTATCCATGGCATTTCTAACACTTGTTGGACATTCTTGGTTATCATGCCACCTTATGTAATGATTGTCTGGAAAATGCCCCATTCTAAAATGCATATCAAACCTTCTGCCATGATAAATGTCTTTTTCTTCCATTATTTAAATATTAACGATTTTAAATGTTCATAGATCATGACCATTGCTAAGGTATCAAGTTCGCAATAGCGCTTGAGTGCATCTGCTATAAGCTCTCGCTCCCAAGCTTCCATGTTAGAGTACTGTATTTTACCATAAGCAGTTAAGGCGGCTCCTCCGTCATCAATATTTTTTATTCCTGATAACCTAGTTTCTATTTCTTCTTGGCTAAGGTCATCAAAAACCGGTTTTAAGGTTTTGTAAGGATCTTCAATTTTACCATCCTTTACAGTTAACCAAGTATGGTCATGGTCTGAGGGAATGTTTTTACTAGTTACTTGAATTTCACTAATTGGACGACTGTATTTATTTTGAACAAAAGAACCGGTTTTTAAAATAGCGGGGAGTACTTTTTTAATCGAATTAGAACCATACGTATGCGGATTGTAATAAAACTTTTTAATAACCTTACACAGATCTACCATATTACGTTCTGGGGTGGTCCAAGGATCGGGATGCTTATTTTTTGGCTTACTAATAGTTTCTATAAAAGCAATTAATTTTTCTTTAAGCAGATGATCACTAGCCTTGAGTTGGTCTCTTATAGCGTTAAGGATGGTGTTTTCATGAGTGGAATAACAAAAAATAGTTCCTTCATCATGACGTAAAGCTTCCATAAGCTCCTCCATAAAAATAAAATTAGGAAATTGTCCTGGAACGGTATTTATATATTCGGAAGCATGCTCAATACGACCATCTTCATGATAGATGTGGTGAGAAAACTGAAAAGCAATCTGCTCGTAAGGTCTCCGCCCTATATGAAAGGGTAAGGGAACTGTAGAGGTCTCAAAATCGATAAAATGCAAGGGAAATTTCCAACTATGCATCGCTTCTCTTAAACTTTCTAAATCAATAAAATCAGTGAAATCACCCTCACGTTCTTTTTCTATTTGTAGCCATTGTCGCTCCGTACGATGTAATTCTCCGGCCTTTTCCTTGTACTTAATGTCACTGGGGCTTAATTGTGATTTAAATAGCAGACCTTGCTCCATTAACTTTGGATCTTTTAAATCCCAAACGTTAAAAATAGTAGGTTTTTTAAAATCCTCGTCAGTCCAGTGGTATTGGGTTTTAAAACAATGCTGGAACCCTGATTTTTTTTGTTTCCCCTCTGGCGTACTATCCTTTTTAAACTCGCATTGCTTGCAAGCTGAGAATTTTGCCGGCCAGTTAGGGTAATAGTTATTGATTCTAATATCGCTTAACAAATCGATGGCTTCATGAAAATTTAAATTTTCATAATAGGTGTGTTCCCCACTATGGATTTTTGACACTACATCAAATAGATTTTCAGTGTATAATAAATTAATCCCTAGCTTCTTAATGTCCTTTTCTTTTACCTCAACACCCGTTCTTTTTCCATTTTTTTTGATACGGAATAATTGGTTTAACCCTTCGTAATCGGTCGCCTTAGTTTTATCAACCAAACATAAATAAGGAGTTATCTTACAATTTGGTAAACATTTTTGAGCCACATAGGTTTGAAATGCTAAATCAAAAAGATAGGGTTTCCATCCACTAACTATTTTTCTTTTCTTTTTGGTTAAAAAATTATCTTCTTTTCTGGGATCTATCGATTTTGCTTTTACCTCAATAAGTTTAATTTGATTTCCCTTCTTTACCAAAAGATCGGTTCTTATAAATAAATCATCGATATAGAAAGCAGCTTCAAAAATAACTACATTTTCTCGTTGTAATAAGGCAGTAGTTTGATCTGCTAAGTCCTGGTAATCGTAATCTTTTCTATCTTCTGGATCTTCTATTAAGATACCCTCAGGATATTGTAACCGAGCATACTCTTCTATCTGAAATCCTCCACTAGCTAGGGCTTGTAAAAAAGTGTCGTATTTTTTTACATTGTGATAGACCTTGCTATTATTTGAAAAATAAAGCTTGTTTGGACATTCAAGTCCTTGTTTAAATCTCGATTTAGAAAGTGCTGTATTCATAACAAGTGTTTTAAAGTTATTTCCCAATTGGGATAGGTGTCAGAACCAAAATGTATCCACTCACCCTCAAAATCTTTTGCACCGTTATTGGGTCGATCGTCAATAAGTATGTCGCCTTTAACCAAGTCTTTTCGATGGGTTAAAATGAATTTTCTATTTATTTTATCTCCAAATTGTTCCTCCAACCAAATGCGCTTGTCTGTCCAAGCGGAGGTATTATTCCAAGGAGCAGTACTTAAAAAATAGACTTCATATTTTTTAGAATCTAGTAATTTATTCACAGAACTGATGGCCTCTTTTATGGGCTTTAGGTTTTTAAAAAGACCTGGAATGGTATCGGGGTCCTTATCGTATGGAGGTTGATACCTTAGCGGGTGAGCATTCATTGCAGTTACAAAGTCTGCAACAACACCATCAAGGTCTATGTATAAAAGTTTTTTAATCAAACAGTTTGTTTTTAGTTATGCAAATTGAGCTATAATATCTTCCGCCATACGATTATAATCAATCGAAAATTCTCTGAACTCGGTGTTTACTAAATGTACTCCACATTCACCTTCATAATCGCTAGCTGTCAAAACCACAATACATAAGCCATTCATCTGCCATGGTTACGATCCAATCATCTCCCACACCATGCTTATCAAAAACGTCTTCTCCGTTTGTTACCAAAGTATGATCATTTGAAGCTAGATAACCTGCAAGATCTGATTCCTCTACATCCTCCACATTCGCAAATTCTTTTAAACTGAAATACAAGTATGATCCGAATGAAGCCTTAAAAAGTATTCTGCTCACATTATCTGAATGAACTTCTTCAAAATCCATCTCTAATTTATCTAATACAAACTGAGCCAGTGAAATTTGCTCATCTTGAATTTCATACCATTCGATTAAGAAAATATCTGCTGCATGATCCAGAAGTTGCTCAGAAACAATCATGTTTCCTTCGTTTACAATGTCATCGTATATTAAAAGATATGACCAAAAATCTATATTGAGTTTTACCTGCTTTAGTAAGTTGCTTTCAAAAGTTTCTTTATCCTTAATATCTGTTAGTAATTTTTTAAAGTCACGTACGCTAAGTTCTGTAATATTAAATTCTGATGTTGTTTGCATTTTTATTAATTTTAATTATTTATTTAAATTTCAACTACGAGCCCAATCCTTCAAGAGAATGTGGGCAGTTTTCGAAATAACTAGTTAAATCATCATCGGATTCTAGTTTGAAAAGCGCGTTTAATTCTTCAGATACTGAATTGTCACCATCAAAATAATATTTTAGTACAACTCCAATGTCAATATCATTTATTTTAGAAATCCACAACTGAGGGACCCGATCATAATTCAATGAATAGTTTGATGTTATTTGCTTAATTTGTCTAATATATTCGGAATCATAAAATATTGAATTTGAAATATTCATCAAAAAATCGGTAGTAAGTGGTGTTGTAACCTTAAGGTTTAATGAACTTATAAATAAATCAAAATATGAACAATCATCAATTGATTCTGAGTTTTCCATATTTCGAATTATAATACGAACCTTGTTTATTATATTAGTTTCCATTTGTTATTTTTAGTTGTTTTATATATTTATTGAATAATATTTCAAAAATCTTATTCTTCCTCAAATCCACTTCGTTCCTTATTGTACCATACAAATTCGTACAATTGATAGATATCTGCTTCTTTACCAATAGCCTCGTAAACTTCATCTTCGGTAACACCTTCAGGCAATTCGCCACCTGCTAAATCGTCAAACCCGCCATGAAACTCAACATCCCAAGTTGCAGTATCGTTCCCATAAATAGAAACGTAAGCTATTCCGTCGTATTTACGACTCGCAACATAGTGGTCATAAATAGCAACATCTCTTTCGCCAAACCATCTTTCGTTATTATCTTCCTTGTCTTCATTGCCAAGAATTTCTCTTGTTTCCATATCCACTGAGATGATAAAACCCGCAGTGTCAGGACAAGAAGGTCCATTTTCTAGATTGAAATCAACAAATTTGCCCCAAGCCAATTTATAATTAGCAAATAAGCCTTCCGGCAATTTCATTTTTGGAAATTTACTTGTATCCATTTTTTATAATTTTATATTTAACCTGTATTTCTTCTAAATCTATTTTAAGATGGAATGTAATCGTGGTCAAAAACATCATTCTGAATCAAGTACGTTGCAACATCATCAAAATTAACTAAGTACTCATCCCTCCAAAGGTTTGATTCATCTTTGTATTCATCTAAATTAACTCCCAAACTCGTTAAGGTTTCTGATATAACACCCCATATAAAATCTCCTTTTTCAGCATCTTTCAAGTATTGGTCATTGAATACAGCAAGTAATAAATCAACTAATTCATCTTGGGCAATATCTTCTTGACACATTTTACAAATAGTACAATACAATGTGGTAATACATGTGTGATAGAAATCATCACCTGTATCATCAATATTTTGGGCATCGCTAAAATGCTTTATAAGTATTTCGAAAAACTCCTGCTCTTCATCTTTATCCTCATCTAATTTAAAGGTCTGACTCCTCCAACAATAAAATAAACTATATTCCTTTTTCGGATTAATAGCTAACTCTTTGCCAGCAGGGTACATTAAATAAATCACATCATCCCAGTCTAAATTTTCATCATCACTTTTATTTTGCAAAGGCATTAGACACCTTTGTATTAAAGGGATAATCCAATAACAACAATTATTACTGTTAACAAAATCAATAGCTGATTTATAAAAGAATTCACAGCGTTCTTTATCTCCAGATTTAATAATAACTTCTACATGATCTCGAATATCTTTTGAATAATACATGTCATATGATAATGAAAAGAATTCTGATTCATTTGAATCTGTGTTTTTTTGTGTACTCATTTTTTTTTGTTTTTTATGAATTTAATTATGAATTAATAGTTTATCAAACATTTTACTTCGTGTTGTTCTACGATTCCAATATCAATTAAGCATAATTGATCGGTAACTTCGTATCCAACTTTTTTACACAAGGTTTCGGCTGCTTGCATGGTTCCTCCGGTTGCATATATATCGTCTACAATGACAACTTTAGTCCCCTTTTTTTCAGGAAAATTAGCCATTTCAAAGGAATCCTTACCGTACTCAAGTCCATAATCAACTCGCACTAGTTGACTATTTCCTAACTTTCCTTTTTTTCTGATCAATCTAATTCCACCTCCATAAATCATTGAAAGTGCGGATGCAAATAGAAATCCTCGGGATTCTAATGCTATCCAATATTCAGGTTTCTTATCAATAAGATTGCCCATATCTTTAATGGCATTCCTAAATACAGTTTCATTGGCTAATAATGGCTGAATATCTCTGTACGTGATCCCTTTAATTGGAAAATCTTGTATGGCTCCTATATAATCTTTATAATTCACTACTGTTGGCAATCAAATTAAAATCATTTAAATATCTACGAATTTTCTTTATCATTTAATTTTCCTGGCCCAGTCTAAAGGTATTATATCTTCATCTCCTTCTTCAAAAACTAGATTACCTGTGAAATAGTCTACGCCATCATGTTTAACTTCTTTTTTTAGAATATCTCGCTTATCAGAGGGAATTGCTGCATTACTAGGAACAAAATCAGAGGTTTCGTTTAGATAGGTCTTTATAAATTCCAAACGCATGTTGTATAAAGTTTCTGAAATTTTATCAGAATCTAATCCGAAATCTTCAAATGATTCATAAGCTTCCACCCATTCCTCATTGACGTCTGTAAATTCCATAAAATCCCAAGGTGACCCATTTGATCCGCCAATCTTAGTTTGAATATCATAAAAGTAATATTGATCCATAACCCCATCGCCATCATGAGATAAATTAAATATAAGGGTGTATTTTCCATTGGTTTGCACTACGCATGAGGAAACAATTGGAAAACCTTGGTCGCTATTTTCATTATTAACTTGTTTTGATATAGGTGTAATGTTTGGTGTCTGTACTTTCCTCTAAGGCTACTAAGGATATTGAATACCCTACTGCTTCCGCTTTTTCAATAAATAAAGGCAAATTACGTTCTCCCCAACAAGTAGATACTACTATGGTAGCATCTTTTATGGTTATTGGGTCCAATAATGCAAAATAATCTTCTCTGTCTTTAGCTTCAGCCAATGTGTCAAAAACACCAGTATTACTACCAATTTTTTGTTTTATATAATCTTTATCGCCTTGAACTTCGTCCGGAAATATCTCCTTGAGTTCATTAAAAGTGCATTCATTTTTGGAGCAATAGTCTTGTAGGACTGCTAATGCTAATTTTTCTTCTTCATAGACACCGTCTATGCCGTTAATTTGGTATTCCATAATTTTATTTTTAGTTGAATTATAAATTTTCAACGCTAACTTGAAGAAAATATTAGTGTTTAAGCTTTTTCTTTATCAAAATTACTCGACTGTGGAGAGGTCAAATTTTTTGCACCAAACTTTTCTTCAATTGCAGCTTTTAATTGACCATTTGCAGGAGTTGTATTAACATTTGATAACTCCAAAATAACTGAATCACCAACTTTCATTTTATATCTCGACTCAAGGTATTTTGATTTTAATGTAAACTTTACTTTCATAATTTAAAATTTAATACTATTTAACCTACTCCTTTTTTATGTTGTTTTTCGGCTTATTTCAACAATGATCTTGTTATTAATCTGTTTTAGCTACAAAGCATTCAAAGTTTCCTGGTCATCCCATTCTTGCAGGCATGATTTAAAATTACTTATTTCATCTTCAGAGGCTTGGTCTTTTAATGCAATAGCTTTTGCAGCTGCAGTTTTATAGATAGGGGTATCAAAAAATGGAGAATTCCAATTTTCGTCATAACAGATAGTAGTATAATCTTCAAAGGTAGTCGCTATTGCTAGTGCTTTTTCACCTGCTTTGGTCACTAGCTCTTCATTTTCATAATATTCCTCCGTCAAATGCCCTCCAACCAAATTAACCAATTTATATACACTATCCATTGCTTCGATGGCATAATAATAGTTTTCGTTGGCAAATTGTTCGCATTCCACTCTGTCTTCGAAAGGTGCAAACTGCATCTGAACACAAGAACCTAACACACAATAATCCGTAGCAGTTTCTGCGCGTTCTGCAAGTTTGGTGACCAGTTCTCCCCAAAGAACTGCATACTCGATATTGGTTTTGGTAATACCCTCTTCTTTGTAATAAGCACGATAACACAAATTGCCAAAGTGCATATTTACCATACTTGCAATTTCGAAGAGTGGTAAGTTAATTGCTTGGCCTTCAATTGTATTGTTTGTTGCCATTTCAACTAATAGAGGCTCATAATCTAAAGCATCTAATTGTTTTTTGTTTAAAGCAGTTTCAAGTGCTATTTGAAATTTGTAACCACTTGTAGCTGCGGTAAGTGCTGTAATATTTTCTTTAGTCATCATAATAAAATGTTTATAATAATTGATTGATAAGTTGTTCTATTTTTTTAGCATCCGATATAGAAAAATCTTTAGCTGTAATTTCTACTGCACCGCGACCTGAAATTATGATATCTGCATCAATTAATTTTCGATCGATACGGACAGAGGAAATATTTTGATATACAAGATGTACCCGGTCTTTACCGATTAGGTATTTATTTCTTTTAATATAAGTAACTCCGCTTTCAGTAATAATTACTTTATCGGGAGCTAAGATGTTACCTCCAAGTAAAATTTTAGAGGTAAATTCATGCGAAAACTTAGCTGCTGCGCTAGAATTTAAAACTGTGGATCCCACTTTAGTTCCGCAGGAGGGACAAAATCGGTCGCCTGAATTCAGAGCACTTCCACAGTTTGAACAATAATTCATATAGTCTTTAATTTATTATAAAATCCTCATAACCATCAAGATAGCGACTAGTTGTAAGTTTGAAAATAGTCCATCTATTTCTAGAAAATGGTATGAATCTCTGGAACCATAATCCCCTACTTTATAGACTTTATTATCATCAACTTCTATAAAATGATACGATTCCTTAGAGCCATAATCTCCTACTTTAAATACTTTATCACCAGCTATCTCTAAAAAATGATACGATTCCTTAGAACCGTAATCGCCTACTTTATATACTTTATCGCCAGCTATCTCTAAGAAATGATACGATTCCTTAGAACCGTAATCGCCTACTTTAAACAATTTATCGCCATCTATCTCTAAAAAATGATACGATTCCTTAGAGCCATAATCTCCTACTTTAAATACTTTATCACCAGCTATCTCTAAAAAATGATACGATTCCTTAGAGCCATAATCTCCTACTTTAAACACTTTATTTGCCATTGTTTTAGTTTATTTATTATTAATAAAATTATTACATTTTTTTAACATATTCCAAAAGCCATCCATTGGTCTCTTTAGATTCGCCGACGTTACTTGGCCCTGATGGTAAGGAACTGTACCCTCCAATTTTTCGTCCAGTCTTTTCAATTTGTTCTTTCAAGAAAATTGCTTTTGGACTACTTGAATTTTGAATCCATGTAAAAGATTCACCTTTTTTTATCTGACCACTCCATTGATCTTTCATTGCTGTTGCTCTAAATGTCCAACTCATAATAATTATAAATTTAATAATATTTAACCTACTCCTTTTTAATGTTATTTTTCGGCTTGTTCCAACGTTTTTTAATTTATTTTAATTCATTAATGATGTATGTTAGTAATTCTGCATACCGATCTTTTAGTTCAATATAAATTCCGTACTCCAAGACCAAGTCTTTGTTTTTAGCGATTGAAATATTTTCACTTTCTTCCAAATTAAATTGGTTTTTTATCGCTTCATACATCGCTTTGGTTTTTCCGGTATTGCTCTTCACCCAAATTTTCATTCCCAATGCTTTACGAGACGGATTGGAGCAGTATAGTAATTGTTGTTTTCCTCGACCCAAACGAGTTTCGTCGTTAAATGAGGTCCCTGTTTTTGCAAACGAAATGCGGTATTTGTTTTTATCAGTTTCTACCAATTGATTTAAGGGTTGCCATAGTGCTGCATAGTTTTGAATGGCCTGATCTACATATCCTTCCTCTTTTAATTGAGTTAGTTTGGTCTCCACACCATCAAAAATTGTTTTATTACCTACTTTTTGAACGGCTTGTTTGGTTTCGATATCGTCATCAACACTAGTTATAGAAGCAAATGTCATTGCCTGATCCAGCTCTTCCTCGAGGGTATCTTTATACTTATCTCTAAGGATATTTAATAATTCTAACAACGCAAAGGATCGTGACTTTAGATAAGGGTCTTTTTGACAAGCTCCCCAAATTACTTGTTCCCATTCTTCATCAATAAGCTCTGACTCTCCATATTTTTTTATTTTTTCTTTAACATCATCCCACTCTACTCCAAATTTATTACCAAATCCTTTGTCCCATTGAAGAAAGTTAGAATTTCTGAGATAGCAATCTAAATATTTTTGGATACGATATCTGAATTCCTAAAATAGCAAACAACATAAAATCGTCATCTTGTTGTGCTTCCTCATCCGATTCCACTTCTTTTAAATGATTGATCAGACTAAAAGAATTTAGATAGCGCTTTAAACTTCTTGGATTAAAACCAATGGTATGTCTCACCGCGCTGGTATATAATTTTTTATCATCTTCCGAAATTTCGACCCCAATTGTTTTTAATTTTTCAACCAAAAAGTTTTCAATGTCGTAAGTTCCTGTTGGCATGGAAAAAGGGACCTGAATAATTTTATCGAAAAAAGATCGGAACTCCCGTTCATTCTCTTCTGTTTTAGGCCCAAACTTTGATTCCAATCCTTTAACGACCACATCATAATCGATGGCCAGAATAAAAACACACTTTGGAATATCAAAAATATTTTTGAGAGCCTCTAAAACTTCTACAGCGTCTCCAGGTGGTATACGATCTAGATCATCTACAAAAAATACCACTTTTTGTATCGGGTTTTTTGGATCGTTAATTAAGTCATTGATAATGTCTGAAATTAATGCCTTTATTTCAGCAATTTCTGCAATTGCCTTTTCTTGACCAGAAATTCCTTCCGCTGCACCTTTTACATCAATTCCGGTTTGATTGGCAACAATCTGATTGGCCAATCCCCCTAAAAATTTAGCGGCAGACTTAAATTTTGCTTGAGTTTCATCTTTTAAAGTCCAAACGCCACGGTCAACACAAGATTTCTTTAATTTTTCTAACATGGCTCTTAATACGCCGGGAGTTGTTTCGTTGGCATCACGAAACATGCTGTATTCCCATGTATTAACCCACGAACAAGCAATATCTTTTTTATTAAAATCTTCCAATAACAACGACATTAAGGAGGTTTTACCCGTTCCCCATTCGCCTTGCAATCCAACCGTAATGGGAGTATCACTGCGAGTGATAAAATTTGATAATGCTAAACTATATTTTTCTACTTTTAATAAATCTTCCGATTTAAGTGAAATGGGTTTATCGGTAATTGAACTCATTGGGGATATTTATTTTTATATATTTATTAAAATGTTTTCTTGAATTGGTATCAATATCTCCAAATATAAATTTTATATTTTAATTTTTTGATACAAATTTGATACATGTTTTATTTTTTTATTTTATGTATTATCGGATAATAAACAAGCAAAACATACACTATACAAGACCTGGAAGTAAAATATAAATCCACTAACTATAAATGGAAAAACGAATTAAATATTGCAAGCATTGTCATAACAACTTTTCGACCCTTTACAGAATACAATATAAAAACCCTAAAGAATGGGTTTTTGTTTGTGAAGAATGTTTGCTTATTCTCAAAAAAGATAACTCTAATTACAAATATGGCGGCACTTGGAAAAAATAAACTATAAAAAATAGATCATTTAGATGCCTTAGCAATCGGAACTATGAAATTGTATTTACCTATGGATTAGGACTACTTTAGGTAGACCAAACGCTCTAATCGCTGCAGTTCTTTTGCATCTACATATTTGCCAATTTCTTTTCTAAATTGTGCTAGATTTTTATAAGGTCTGTATTCCATAAATTCGTGAGTCATTCGTTTTCCGACGCCAGGAAGCGACTCGATGTCATCTTCTGCTGTTGTGTTTAACTCAACCGGAACAAATACATAATTTAAGTAGCGTGAAATCTCATTTTCGTCTACATATTTTGCCATTTCACGTTTAAATTGCTTGATACTTCTATAAGGTCTGTATTCTTCAAATTCGTGAGCCATTCGGCCACCAACTCCAGGAATCATTTTAAAATCTTTCTCAGCGGTCGTGTTCAAATTAAAGGGAACAAATAAGTTTTGGTACAGTACTTCTTTCGTAGTTGGATCCATCATTGCATCCAAATCTAGCATCGACATAAAAGGTCTTTTTAAAATAATATTAGCGACCAATTCCTCGCTAAGCCCTAATGAAGCCAACTCTGCCTCCGTTGCCAGGTTGGCATTGAAAACTACTGTGGATTTTAGGTTTTCAACCGTATCACTTTCTTTTTCTTTGGCGGATTGAATCATGGCAGCCTGCGCTTCACCGTCTGTTTTTTTGGTTTCATTACAAGCAACAACTACTATCACTGCTACTAAAAGTGTAACTAATTTTTTCATTTTTTTTGATTTATAAGGGTTAAATAAGCGTAGCCAATTAAAGCTAAAACAATTAAGCTTAGTGGAGCAAGAGCCGGAAAAGCTCCCGAAATACTCTCCGTAAAAAGGCTCCAGGTACTTGCGGTTGGATGGATTTCTTGTTCAAATTCAAAATTAGCTTGCAGGTGTAAAAAAACACCATAAATACCACTCAGTGAAATCAATACCAAAACCAATTTAAAAAGTTGCTGAATCCTTTTCGAAGCACGAAAATTAAGAACCACCGTCATCACTAAAGCAATGGCAATACCTAATAGCGGTATTAATTGATACCTGTCTTCATAGTGATCTAACAAATACAATTCTAATAACATCCCGGTAGTCATTAACAGAAGCGCTACTAAAATAACTCGCTTGGTAGGGTATCTCAAATCTTAATTATTTTTAATTGGGATGTAAAATTACATCCCAATGAGCAATAAAAAAAATTATTTAGACATATTCTAAATAATAATTACGGTAATATAAACAAGTCTTCCACTTTACAATTGATTGTTTTTGCAATTTTTAAAGCTAAGACTGTTGAGGGGACGTAAATACCATTCTCGATAGCGTTGATACTTTTTCTAGACACTTCTGCTTCTAACGAGAGTTGCTGCTGGGTAAAACCAGCAGCTTTTCTTAGTTGTTCGAGATTATTTAGAAGTTTTTTATGATTTTTTCCCAAGTCTATTTCTTTTCAAACTCCTCGACAGCATTGGTCAATTCTTTACCGGTGTTAGGGTACAGGTATCCGGCGATCATCGTACCAACACCAATCAATAATACCAACAGGCCTATTCCCTCAAAAAACGACCCCATCGAGAAATTACCGAGTGCGTAAATACCCAATCCCACAAAAATGGTGATCACACCTCCTCTGCGATAATCAATAGGTTCCTTTTTTCGTTCCTCGAATATATGAAGCAACTCCTCAACTTTAGCAGGATCATCTAGATGTTTTGCTATTTCTAACATCGTTTCTCGTTGTCCTTTACCCTCATGATACTTCCAAATAAATACCGCTAGTGGTATGATAATTCCTGTAGCCATTCCAAATAAGGGTATGATAATGTTTTGATCCATAATTTTTAACTATTTTTTTTATTAATGTAACGCAAACTTACCATTATTAAATATGAGTAGCAAACGTTACATCGAAATTTTTAAATTATTTTATATTTAGTAAAATTAATCGTGGAAACTTTTACAAAAATATTTTAAAATGTCTATAAAAAATAGCTACACACTTATATTGGGACTGTTACTCAGTTTATGTTCATGTAAAAAAAACAATACAATTCAACCAGGCGTTATACCATCCGGTAACGATCCTAATTTTGAAATTGTAGCCAACGTAGATGAAGGATTTTCTGGGTTTAATCGAAAAGTAGTGGTTTTCGGCATTGACCTTTATGCGGTCCCTGCGGTAGCAGATCTCAAATTACTGCATGCTGCAAATGTCATGGCCCAATACTTAGATAATAATGAGGATGGTACGGTAGATAATATACTTGTTTTAGACCACATGTTAGCAAATAAGGCTTTTTTAGTCCTTTGGAAACAAGAAGATGATTTGGATTTTGATCCGCCTCAAGATAGGTTAGGTCAGGACTTAGGTAACGACGAAACCTTCCCTATGTCTGTAGCAGAGCTTAAAACAGGACCCTTTGATGCGAGCTTGGAAGAGGTTTTGCATCTCGTTAATTATGCGGGACATTCCTTTGCATATCCAAAAGTTTTTGGCTTAAATCCAGGCTCTGAGTTAGCCAATGCTATGGATATAGCAAGAGGTGGACAGTTTTTTAATATTCCTGATCCATATCCTATAAACGCTTGGTATAGCTACGATGATGAAACTTGCGAATACGATTGTCAAAGCATCGAATATTTATATTGGGCCATAACCTCTTTACTAGGTGCGCAAGAAAATAGATTAAATGTTATTGCTAAACATAGGAAAGCTAAGACACCCAAGCTTTGTTGGAGCTTAAGGATCCAACAATCTATAACCTATTAACCAACCCAAGCTATCGATTACCCACGAAGCTTCCTGATGGCAGTTATCGACATTAACAAAATTTAATGCAACTAAGTTGCATTAAAATTATTATACCTAAATTTGCTCATCTATAAAAGTATTTAATACAAATGATCACAGTAAAAAATATTTCAAAAAAATATGGTGACTTTTCGGCACTAAAAGAGGTATCCTTTCAGGTTAAGAAGGGAGAAATTTTATGTTTGCTCGGTGCAAATGGAGCTGGGAAGTCGACTACCATCAACATTCTTCTTAATTTTACTCGAGCTACTTCTGGCATTGCAGAAATAAATGCTTACAATGTTTTAGAAGCGCCCATCAAAACAAAGGAGTTTTTGACCTATATACCAGAAAACTTAATGTTATATCCAACATTTAATGCTGTTGAAAATCTTGATTATTTTACTAAACTTTCTGGAAAAAAATTCAACACTAATGAATTAAAATCAATCTTATCGGAAGCAGGTTTAGAAGAGGAAGCACATCAAAAAAATATCCAAACTTTCTCCAAAGGAATGCGACAAAAGGTTGGAATAGCCCTAGCGATTGCAAAAGAATCGAAAGTATTGTTATTGGACGAACCTACTTCTGGTTTAGATCCGAAATCCAGTAATGAATTTGTTTCTCTACTCCATAAAATGAAAAACAATGGCGTAGCAGTATTGATGGCGACTCATGATTTATTTAGAGCAAAGCAAGTAAGCACTCATATTGGTATTATGCGCTCAGGAGTACTAGAAAACTATTCGGCCTCAAAAGATTTTTCGTTGAAGGAGTTAGAGACCATCTATCTTGATATTATGAACTTCAAAACAGTCTCCTAGTATGGTAGCTATTTTAGTAAAGGAACTAAAAGAAATGATGCGAGACGGAAGGATTAAAATCGTTGCGATTATTTCGTTGATTTTATTGGTTATTTCGAGTATTACCGGAATCAATCAGTATCAGAAAAAAAATAAACAGTACGCCGAATCGACCTCGAAAGAGCGTACTATTTGGGAGACACAAGAGGAAAAAAATCCACATTCCGCAGCGCATTATGGAACCTATGTGTTTAAACCAAAATTTGCCCTATCGGTATTTGATTATGGAGTGACTACCTATACGGGTAATTCTATATTTATTGAAGCTCACAATCAAAATGAAGCCTCTTTTAGCGAGGCAACAGATCAAACTAGCTTAGCTCGTTTTGGTACGCTCTCTATTAATTTTGTATTGCTTTATATATTTCCCTTACTGGTGATACTTCTTGGTTACAACACCTATACCAAAGAGAAAGAGCAACAAACGCTCTTATTGATAAAAAGTCAAGGAATAGCTCCCTTAAAACTAGTCCTTGGAAAATGGTTGGCAACATTTTTACCTATTTTAATTTTAACGACACTTGTATTTTTAACTGTTGGAGTGGTACTTACTCAACTAGAAGACTTAGTGTTTTTTAATTGGGCGAAGCTCTGGACGCTTTTGGTACTCTACCTATGCTACTACCTTATTATTACCAGCATCACTATTTTAATTTCTATGTGGAGCAAGTCTTCCGGAATTTCGTTGATTGCTTGTTTATTAATCTGGATCCTATTCGGTTTTATAAGTCCAAAAATCGCTACCAATGTTGCTAATATTAAAAACCCCTATCCGTCCAAGTTTGAGTTTAATACGAGTATTGAAAATGATAAAAAAAATGGATTGGATGGGCACAACCCGTGGAATGAAGCTGCAAAAAAATTAGAGGAGGAAACCCTTCAAAATTACGGGGTCGAAAGTATTGAACAACTCCCGTTTAATTATGTGGGTTTTCGGATGCAAAAAGGAGAAGAACATGAGGCTGAAATTTATAAAAAACATTATGGTCTGTTAAAAAATATTGCCAAAAAACAAAACGATACCTACAAGAGTTTATCCTTTTTGACTCCTTTTATCGCATTTCGATTTTTGTCCATGGAACTCGCAAATTCAAGCGATTATCTTCATTGGAAATTTAGCGAAGCCGTCGAAAAATATCGAATTGAAAAACAACAATTTTTAAATTACGATATCAAAGACAATTCGGTTTACGGAGAACGAGGCTATAAAATGAGTTCCGAAAAATTTAAAAAACTTCCCAAGTTTAGTTTTGCTCCTCCCCCTCTTTTAGAACTCTTAAAAGACAATCAACAAAACCTGTTATTTTTATTCCTTTGGATTGCAATCCCTTTTATAGGACTCCTAGTAACCTCCAAAAAAATCTAATTTATGTTTTTAACCATTCTTACCTACGAACTTAAATTACTGAGCTAGAAGTAAATGGCTACTGATGCTGTTTTCTATTATTTTACTATTCGTCGCTTTTGCCTCTTTTAATGGTGCTAAAAATACGGAGAAAAGGCTTGCAGATATTGCAGTAGTAAAGCAAGAGTTTTTGGATAAAGATCAGGCTATGGTCGCAACTCTTCAAAAAATTGAAGCAGGTGAAAAATTAGCAATTCCCTATTGGAAATTACCATCAGAACCGATGACCATAGGAAATCGCTATCCAAGATTGGCCATTATGCAACCCGAAGCACTATCCTTTATAGCAACAGGGCAAAGTGATATGTACACCCACTTTAAAAGTCCACGAATTTACGGAAACACCTTTGCTTTAGACTATGCCGAGATGATAAATCCCGTTCAATTACTCTTTGGGAATTTTGATCTCGCCTTTGTGATCATTTATATTTTACCCTTACTCATCATTGCGTTCACCTACAACATTCTTTCTAAAGAAAAAGAACTGGGAACCCTGCGGTTATTATCCTCACAACCCATATCGGTTTTTAGATGGTTGTTACAAAAAGTTGGAATACGATTTGTCATTTTTAATACCCTCACTTCGCTAATCCTATGGATAGCCATCGCAATAGGTTCGATAAAGGATGCCCCTAACGCAACGAGTCTATTTGGATTGTTTTTGTTGATAACAGGGTATCAGTTATTTTGGTTTGTTCTTTCCTTTATGATAGGTATAAAAATTAATAATTCCTCCAAAAATGCGCTGACACTTATTGGCTGCTGGCTCTTATTGGTATTAGTTATTCCAGCAACCATCAATCAAATTGGAAACACCTTATACCCAACGCCATCGCGTTTAAATATGATCAATGAAATTCGTTTAATTAAAAAAGAAAACGAAAAAAAGCAGGATGAAATTATGGATTCGTATTTACGAGATCATCCAGAATTAGCCCAAGGAGCTGGTCAAGAACAGTTTGGTTTTTGGCATAATTATTTTGCTTCTGAAAAAGTATTGGAAGAGAAAACAAAACCTTTACTAGCACGTTACAACTCGCAATTAAAAAAACAGCAAACGCTTCAAAGAACCTTTCAATTTCTGTCCCCTGCCCTTTTAATGCAACAATCGCTAAATAAGGTCGCAGCTAGCTCCGAAATGCATTATAATGATTTTAAAACACAAGTAAACGAATTTTCATTAAAGTGGCGAAATTACTTAGTACCCATGCTATTTAATCAAGAAAAATTCACCCTTAAAAACTACAGAGAGCTCCCTGAGTTTAACTATCGTAACAGGGTAGCGCATCCTATTTGGCAAGATGTATTGGTGCTCTTACTTATTAACGGAATTGTATTGCTCGTTTTTGGTGACCGAAGCTTATGGAAGCAAAACTCAGAAACATTTTTAGAATAAAATTACCTTAAGTTCAAGCACAATTCGCAGGTACCCACCACTAAAATTTGAGAGCTCGCAATGGTTCGATTCGGAATGTTAGGGATGGGCACTTTAATTTCTAGACAATCTACGGTAGCCACATTCGGTGCATTGAAAATGAGGATGAACGTCCTGGTGTTGGGTTTTTGAACAGTCGCTGCAGGTAGCATACCATTTGATCCCCTTCGTATCTAAAAAATAATGAATCACGCCGTCATCTTCAAGTTTGTCTAAGAGTCGATATACGGTGGTTTTATTTATTTTTTGATCGAGACGTTTGATCAGTTCAATAGCAGAAATTGCATTGGAGTCTTTTTTAAACTCTTCCAATAGTAAGGTCGCCGCTTCTGTTTTTCTTCTAATACCCATTTTACAAATTTATTACAACTTTGTTGCAATAACAAATGAGATGTTTATATTTGCAACCCAGTTGCATTAAAATAGAACTGCTTATGAACATTAGTCTCCGAAAACCCGATACCATTGGTGCAGTAGCCAGCACACTTTGTGTTATTCATTGTTTATTAACACCGATACTCTTTGCCGTGCAAAGTTATACCGCAGTCCATAGTGAGGTAGCTCCGCTGTGGTGGAAAAATTTAGATTTTATATTTATTACGATTTCTTTTTTCGCGATCAATCAGTCTACCAAAAATTCATCAAAAAAAAGTATTCAATACGCCTTGTGGGGGGCTTGGGTTTTCTTACTTTTTTTAATCATCAATGAAAAAATGGAGTGGCTTCACTTGGGGGAGCTGGTTACCTACGCCGTAGCTCTTACACTCGCTGTTTTACACCTTTACAATCTAAACTATTGTCAGTGTGAGAATGAGGATTGTTGCCCACAAGAACCAAAAAAATAAATTATTTATTAATAAAAAAAGCCACCCTTTCGGATGGCTTCTACTTATTTATAATTTATTATTAAATCCATGGAGATTATACGTATCAATTATTATTTTTTTAACAGCCAACTGCTGGATTGTATTTTATCGCCCAGACCATCTATAAGGGCGATCCCCATTTGATCGCAGATAGGTTTCTCTGGGATGGTAGTGTTGTCTTGATCGCCGCCATTGGCGAAGCTTAAGTCATAATCGGTCCCAAAATCTTGTGCTATTTTCGCGATGGTTTTACAAACCGTTCGATCTTCGTCGACCGACAGGATACAATGAGCTACCGATTTGATATTGGAGACAATAAAACATCGTTCTGCTTCTTTTTGAAACTCTTTGGATCCTTTTAATGCGCGTTGCTGATCGTTATTAACGATCACAAATAATTCGTCTGCCAAATCTTTGGCATTATTAAAATATTCGATATGTCCTTTATGTATGGGATTAAAATACCCGGATACAATGATTCCTTTTTTCTTACTCATCCTATGTTGTTTTTTTATCGTCCAAAATCATCTTGTACTCGTATGATATCCGCTTCATCGGAAGGGTGATTTTGATCGGTATGCTGCCAAATCTCGGCTACCACACAAAAGTCGTCCAAGCCAATTAGGCGATGTCGCTCGCCTTGTGACAATACAATTTGTGCTCCTTCGCTGTAAATTTCCATCGGATTTTCTTGATCCGTATTAGATCGTATAATACCGGCAGAGCCTTTATAGACTTGCCAAATTTCTGCACGGCGGTTATGGTATTGCCAAGACAGACGCGCCTTTGGTTGTACCATCAATATTTTTGGGCTTAATTTTCCGCCTATTTTTAAGTTGTTAACGTCCAAACCTTCGAAAAATTGATTGGAAAAAGCTTGGGCCTGCGTCTCCTCAATCACTAAAAAGCCTCCCCAGGGACGCTCAAAGTCATGAGCAACCACGGTAAACCCCAACGATTCTATTTCTTGTTGGACTTCTAGATACCTTGATTTTTGTGCTGTACTAGTCATTGATTTATGGATTATCAAAGTTAATTATTCTTTTTTAAAAAACCTCTTTTCAAAAAAATGAAGTTCATTTGGTGATCCCACCGAGTATGTAGTTCTCTCATGCTTATAAGCCGTTAAACCAATCCAACTGAAAGTCTCGAATCGCTTCCCATTGCAAGCCTTGCTTTTTGGACAGGCGCAGCGAACTGAGTTGTTCTAAATGACGGAGATGGTGGGCATCGGTGGCCACAAAATCGTAGAGTCCTGCTTTTAAAAGCAGTTGGGCCTTTTGTTGCACTTCAGGGCCGTAATGCCCTAAAAGCGATAAGGCATTGAGTTGTAAATAAAATCCTTTTTGTTTGATGGTTTTAAATTGAGCTAAGGTTTGGATGCCTTGGTACCGCTCTGGATGTGCCAAGATGGGTGTAATTCCTTTTTGACAGAGCTTAAAACCAGCCTGTTCTAAGAGCTGGGTGCCCCCAAAAAAATGGATCTCCAATAGGAGGTATTTTTTACCAAGCAATAAGCTAGGCATTCCATTTTCTAAATTTTTAATAAAGGTTTCGTCCACCATATACTCGGCTGCGAAACTAGGTATACTAGGTGAATTCGCAGGAAGTGTTGCTGTCTTAAGTACTTCAAAAGCTGTTTGAATCGTCTCAGGCGTATTGGGGTATAACTCTTGGTATACATGGGGCGTTGGAATCACCGAGCTAAAGCCTAATTTTTGATAGGCCTCCAACATTTTTAGCGACATGGCCAGTTCTTTACTACCATCGTCAATACCTGGTAGCAGGTGGTTGTGGAAATCACATAAGCCTTCAAACAGGGGTTGGGAATGTTTTTTAAAAAAGTGAAACATCTTATTTACTGGTGTTGATATAGGATTTTAAGTAATTTAAAAGCAGTATAAAGCCTCCAAACAATACGATGACCAGTGCCGTCATCAAAAGGTAGTGCAAGTCTTTGGCGAGTATTGCAATAGATATGATGATTAAATAGTTTAAAATCCCTAATAGTAGTGCTACTTGGTGGTGTCTAAAACCGCAGTCTAACAATAAGTGGTGTAGGTGGTTTCGATCGGGCTCAAAGGGACTCTTTTTATTTTTTATCCGAATGGTAATCACTCGAAAGGTGTCAAAAATAGGGATCGATACAATCGAGAACAGTAAAATCAAGGCGTGTTCTCTGGTAAAAAAGAAAACTTGGTGAGCATACTAGAATCCATCGATAAAAATTCGATGGCACAAAGCCCAATAACAAAGCCAATAATTAAGGAACCGGTATCGCCCATAAATATCTTTTTAGTTTTAGAGAAGTTATAAAACAAAAAGGCTCCTAGCATTCCTGCAAAGCTCACGCAGATTAAAAAGAAAAAGTAATTTTCGACGGTTAAAAATATCAAACCAAAATTACCAAATATAATCAGCGCAATAATGGAGGCCAGTCCGTCCACGCCATCTATCAAGTTATAGGCATTGATGATCCCTAGCATCCCGATAATGGTTATCACTACAGAGGGAATAAAAGGAATTTCGTAGAGTCCTAGAAAGCCCTGAAAATTTAAATGATATACCTCAGAAAAAATAATAATAAGACCTATGGCAATGATCTCGACTGCCAATCTGGTTTTAGGAGGCACCAAGACCAGATCGTCTTTTAAGGCCACCATAAAAATCATAGATACCGCAGCAATGATATTGATTCCTATATGTTTATCATCAAAATTTTGGATAAAAAACAGGGTCAGTATCAAGGTTATAAAAAAGGCCACTCCCGCCATAGTGGGCGTAGCTTCTTTATGCGAGCTTCGCTCATCAGGAACGTCTGTGAGGCGCCGAGTCTTGATAATAGCCCTAATGTTTGGAATCACAAAATAGACCAACAAAAAGGAATTCACAAAAGTAAGTACCGTGGTAAGCGGTAAATTGCTTAAGAGTTCTTTTAGCATATCATTAAATTGCTATTATTTTTTTAGAATTGTTATTAGTTCTTCTCATCACTTCCATAACCATAGCCATAGCCATAGTTGTATTTATAGGAGTAGCTATAGCGGTAGCGATAGCTGTATCGGTATTTATAACCGGAGCTAGGTCCTGCAATAAGCCGTTTAATACCATCCCAAAAGGAGGAATGTTGGGGCGGTTTTGCAATTCTTTTATAAATGGAAATATATTTTTATCGGAATACTGGGCTCTCGATACATAGACCACCAAATCGGACAATGGTAATAAAGCCGTCGTATCACTCACCAGTAGTAGCGGCGCCGAATCAATCAGTACAATATCGTAGCGCTCTTTTAAACGTTCTAATAATTCTTTCATTCGAGGACGCATTAGTAGCTCCGAGGGATTGGGAGGTATGGCTCCTGAAAGCAAGTAATCCATCTCAACAGTATCGGCACCCTTTTTAATAAGTGCATCCAGATCGTTAAAATTTTCGTCCGCTAAATACGTAGAGAGTCCCTGATTCTCACGCTCGATCCCCATACGAGTATGGAGTTGCGGATTTCGAAGGTCGGCTCCTACTAAGATGACCTTTTTACCCAAAGCCTTATAACTTGCTGCCAAGTTATAGGAGACAAAGGATTTTCCCTCTCCTTTGGTGGTCGAGGTCACGGTGATCACATTGCTAGTTTCTTTTTTGATTAAAAAACTAAGGCTCGAACGTAGTACTCTTGTCGACTCGGCGGTAATACCGCGACTGTCCTTGATCCCTTTTTTGAGGTTTTCATCAAAGGGTACTTCTCCGAGAATATTGATGCCTTTCAGTCCTTGTTCGAGATCGTCTCGGGTATTGATTTTGGTATCCAAGAGTTTGATAAGGTATAAGACTCCAAAAGGAATCAAGAGTCCCAATACTAAGGCTCCTAAGTAAATGATCTTCCCTTTGGGCGCGATGGGCAGCTCTCGCCGAAACTCCATAACTGAGAACCTTTAAATTGGGCAAGGCCGAGATATAACTAATGGAGGCTTCTTCTTTACGTTGTAATAAAAATACGTAGAGCTCCTCCACAATTTTAAAGTTTCGAGCATAGCCTCGGAGGGTATTTTCTTTGGTGGGTAAGCTGGCTACCAAACCTCGGGTTTGGTTTTCCATTTGCCGGTAGTTTTTTTGAGAAACTTCCAAGCCTTCAATATAACGATTAACCCCGGTAATAATGGCAGCCTTGGCCTGTTCTAATTGGCTGCTTAATTGCTGTACCACCGGGCTTTGCTCGGTGGTACTTACCAGTAAACTATTACGCTGGCTTACCATGGTATTGTAAGAATTTACCAGCTCATTCACACTTTCGTTATCGATCCCCACATTGGCCGGTAGCAATTCGTACTTAGTTTGGGCGGTTAATTGTTCTTTGAGTGCTTTGGCAATTTCTAGCTGGATGCCTAGGGCAAAGGCTTCTTGCTGACCTTTAATAATAGTATTCAGGGCATTGCCAGTCTGTGCCTCGGGATCAAAAATCCCATTGTCCATTTGGTAATCAATGGTATTTTGGGAAATGGTATCAATACTTTCACTAAGTCCTTTTAAACGATCCTCGATAAAGGCAATACTCACCTCCGAGATTGCTCGTTTATCGGCTACTTGGTCTTCGGAGAGTACTTGGATCAGGGTATTTAAAATAGCATCGTTGCGCTTTTTATTGGTACCCTTAATACTTAAATTAATCACCTCCCCTTTTTTGGAGCCCGCACTTACGGTTAAACTATTTCGTAATTGAGCAACTGTTTTATTTAGAGAGTATAGTAATTAAATAGCTTTGATTTTCTAGAAACAAGGAATCCTTTGGGTTGATTCTAATATAGGATACATCTAAAACCTGCCCTTTTTTGATGATATAATTGATAGAATCGGAGCTGAACGTTGCTTGATTATTGGTAACCTTCAATTCCCATTCTTGATTATTAGTTAGCTCATCAAAATTAACATCGAAAGGGAGCATTTGATTAAATTGCTAGACTACTTTTAATTCTACCTTGCAGCGTAAACACTGGTTTGTAAATCGAGTCGCTGGACCACCTGGCTTAAGATATGCTGGGATGTGATCTACCGCCATATCATTTTCGACGGTTACCTTGATCCATTCCAAAAAGTTCCAGATCGCCGATTAAAAAGGAAGCAGGATCTGCATCGGTTTTAATTTGGATTTGAGCAGTACTCTCATACACCGTATTGCTATAACGTAGGTAGAAAAAAGCCGAGGCTAAGGCAATTAGTATTGTAACTACAAACCAAGGCCAGAAAAAGCCATAATAGGCGACTTCTTTTTTGATATTGAAGTTTTCTTCTTCCAAGATTTTATTTTGTGTTGGGATGTGTTCCATAATTAGTTGTTGGTTAAAAGGACAATGGAGGTTAAAATAAGGGAGAGCCATGGCCAAGACCACCGATACATTGCCAATATAGCCAGCCGATTTTACTTTAGCTCCGTTAGGATTTACCACGAGTACATCGTTGGGTTGTATGTTTTGATAGGGACCATTAAGCCAAGCAGACTCGGTTAAATTAAGATGGGTAGTACTTCGTTTGCCATCGGCTTCTCGGATGAGGATCACATCCTCACGATCGCCATTAATGGTCAAGTCGCCTGCCAAGCCAAGGCTTGCAAGAAACTAATGTTATTTTCGGTAAAAGTAAAGGTCCCTGGTTGTTTTACCTCCCCAAAGATGGTGACCTTGGCGTTTAACAGCCGAACGGTTACGGATGGATTGAGTAAGTAGCCTCCTGTTTCCAAACGATTTTTAATATCAACTTCTAGATCGGCCGTACTTTTACCGGCTACCGAAAGCTCCCCCAAAACTGGAAAGTTGATGGTTTTGTTATCTGGAGACCAAATAGCCCTCTAGCTTCATCACCTCCAAATTATTAGCAGCTTGTATCCCTGAAGGAGCCATTTTGTTATAAGGCAGAGATGCCTCCGGCATCAAGGCCCCAATATCAATTTTTAAAATATCGTTGGGCTGTAAAGTAGTCGTGTTGGAGACGACTTCCATCGCTCGATTGGTATCGATATCCTGCAAATACAGAATTTCCTTTTTAGAAACACAGGATTGCATAAGGAGTAGGATCGCCAAGGCGAACGCATTTACTTTTATCATTTTTTTAGATTTTAATTTATTATTTAAGAATAAACTGTTTGATTTTAGAAGTATTTTTTCTGAGTATTGAAAAAATACCGCCAACCTGGTTAGACAGAATAGCTCTGTAATCTTCTTTAGTTTTTTGAATAATATTTTTAAGACTGCGATTGGAAGCACCACCCACGCGCATCTTGGTAATAACTTTAGATAAGTAACCAAACTTTAGTGTTTTGTCTTTTAATACACGTAACATAAAATCGTAATCCGCCGCAATTTTATAGTTTAAATCAAATATTCCATGTTTTTGGTATACCTCCTTTTTGAGGAATAAAGTTGGATGGGCAGGCATCCAGCCTTTTTTCAATAAACTGGATTTAAAATCACAACTTTTCCATAAGCGAATCACTTTATTTAAATCAACCTTATCCACGTACTGCAAATCACCATATACACCATCAAGTTGTTCATTTTGTAGTTGATTAACTAAATCGGTTACAATATGATTATTAGCCAATAAATCATCAGAATGAACAAAACCTAACACATCACCAGTGGCTAATTGAACCCCTTTATTAAGGGCATCATAAATACCAGAATCCTTTTCAGAAATTAACTTGATATAAGGATACTTTTTTTGATAGTCTCTTACAATGTTCAACGTATCATCAAAGGATTTACCGTCAATGATTATGTATTCCAAATCTTTATAATTTTGTTTAACTACAGAATCCAAACACGAATTTAAGCTAGATGCACTATTATAAGTGGCTGTTATGATTGATACTTTACACATTTATTTTAACTCATTTATTTTTTTTGCAATATCACACCCATTTTGTAATCTTTCTTTAAAAGCATTTAAAACATCACTATATGTTGTTTCACAATACATATTTAAATAAACAAACCACGTATTTAAATCACTTAGTTTTGATAGTTTACTTTTTTTAAAACAATTTATTAAATAATCCAAATTTTGAAAAGTCAAACTATACTCCCTTTCATACTCATTGTCAATTAGAATTATTTTAGAATTATTCTTCAATATATTATCCCTTGAAATATCACCGTGATAGATTTTTTTTATTAATCCGTAGCCTAGACTTTCAAATTCATTTCTTGTTAAAAGACCATGTTTAAAGCTAATTGGAACTAAAATTTGACTACATTGTTCAATAGCCTTAAAATTTGAGTCAATATTTTGAATTTTATTGGTGAATTCTTTTAGCAATTTTAAAAAATCTTTCTTGTAAAGGATCATTGAAAATTAAGCCGTAAAATGTAGAAAGAGACAGAAATCTTAAAGACAAAACTATTATTGGTTTTTACAATATTTTTTTTTGCTAATAAAACCTTTATTATTTTTTTTATAATTGAAATATAATTCCCTCTGAATACTATTTTATATAGCGAAAATATATTTTTCCAGCTCGATGAATATATTACCATTGTTCTAACAAATTACTATACTTTTCATCCAATACAATTGATGAAAAGTGATTAGTAATAATTTTTTTTGAATTCGCTAACATTATTTCCAACTCTGACTGAGTCAATGATTTAGCTAATTTTATTGCATTTTGTAGGTTTTCTATTCCTGCATCAAATTTTAAACAATCAACACCATCATTAAACATATTTAAGTTACATTGATTAGATATAACTAAAATACAATTACACATAGCCGCTTCTATAGCGCTTGTTGGAAGTCCTTCTCCATAACTTGGTAAAACATAAAATTTATATGCTGAATAAATATCTTTAACCTCATTACTTTCTACCTCGCCCAAGTAATTGTTTTTACTACCAAAAACCTTTTTTATATAAGTTTTGTCACCAAAACCGTATATATCACATTTGAATGTATCCAGTTTAACTATATCTTCAACTCCTTTTATTGGCGCAATTCTGGCAAGAAAAACAAAGTCTTTGTCTCTTTTAATTTTATGATTAGAATTAATAAAAACATAATTGCTATTACAGCATTATCTATTTTATATTTTTTTAAAACACATGAGTAAACATACATACACTTAGATAATGTAATTTTACATTTTTCTTTAAAATAATTATTAACTCTTTCCAAATCCAATAATAATTTTTTTTAATTTCTTATTATATTTCACGTGTGAGAACTCCATGTGGTGTAATAATTAATTTTTTTTTGAATATAAGAGCATAAATAATACCACATAAATTTGGCCATAACCATAGCCCATGAACCCATACCTGATCCGGAGCTAATTTGACTAATTTTTTAAAATAATTAATAGAAAACCTATATGGGGTGATTACTTTAAAATTATTTACAGAAACTGCCTTATCTATGTTCAATATTTTTGGATGAATATCACCATCTACACCTAAGTAAGAAATATTGTACTTTTTTTTTGATGCCAATTGATTTATTAAATTAGCTATAACATTTGACATACCATGAATGTCTAAATAATCCTGAGGTTACAAAAGCTATTTTCATGAAATTATATTTGATATTTGATTTACACATTCCTCTTTAGAAATGTTGAGAATTGGTTTACAACCAGAAAGAGAATATTCTTCATAAAGCTCTAAAATTCTCATCCTTGGTAATTCTGGTTTTTGTTTTAAAATTAGATCTACTGGTCTAATAATTAAAAAATTATTTTTGGATAAAATATATTTAATGTTAAAAAAAAACTTTGGAAACTTTTTAGGTTTTTAAAGTTTCCATACTCTATTGGACCCCGCGTTATAAAAACATACTTAAACTTTTTGGAAAATCTTAAATAGAAAAAAACAAACCTTAAAATATATCTTAAAAACAACACTAAAGATTTAAAAAAATTAATTGATTTTTTTACAGCACTATTTTGGCCTCCATAACCAGAGTCAATCTCCTTTACTATACCACCAAATTTACTAGGCTCAAAAGGTATTACAATCGATTCTTTGAATTTAAATTGTAATTCTCTAGCTATTGTAGTTTTTCCACTACCATCAGGGCCATATATAAATACTAATTTCATCTAGTTTATGTAATAAAAAAATTTAACAATTAGAGAACGGCAATAAAAACTAAACCAATTAGACGAAGGTTTTAAAAAATAAAAAAATGATTTTTTAAAGCCAAGTTCAATATTTATTTGCGGAGCTATTTGAAAATCTTTGTAATAGATATGCTTATGTTTTCTATATTTTGAAAAATGTAAATAGTCTTTTGCAAAAAACAACATTGCCTCAATATTAAAATCAAGTGAACAATCGCTTTTTTTATATTTATTTAAAACATTATAATCTATTTTAATATTTTTAATCATATATTTTTTGAAGAGATCTATTTTGACATCCTTATAATTATATCTTTTAAGAAAAGATTCTTGTTTAAATTTTGGAGATAGTATATCTACATCGCTTTCTTTAGACCAACTACTTGTTCCTCTTAGAAGAATGTAATTATTTTCTCCCATAAATTCTTTGACAGAAACTAATCTATCTTTTTTCCATAAATCAATATTATCCATAAAATTACTTTCAACAAAATATACCAACTCCAGAACTGCCAATCGAAAGATAAAATAAATAGGAATGAGAACACTACACTTAAGACTGTAAACAAAACATTAATAAATGTGATTCTTGAGTGCAACTCTTTGAGTCTTAAGTTAATTTGTATGCTTTTTAGTCCAAAATTGAAAAGGAACAATTACTAAAAATCCAAGACTATATAGTAATAATTCATTTTTCAGAAAAATAATGGATACTATTGATCCTAAAAGAGTAAAAATAAGAGGCTTATTAGGAACATTACCTTCAAATTTATCTCTACTAAAAACAAATTCTAGTGCATTTAAAATTAGACCTAAAGGTGCTACCCAAATGCGAACAAAATTAACTTTTGTAAAAACTTTTGAATCACCATAAATATTTACCAACTGAAATACAGTATTACTTGCAATAAACATTAAAAGACTTTGTCCAAAACCAGAATGATTTAATTTAAAAAACGACACTAAGTCTGTTATTTCAAATTGATTTTTAAAGTTTTTAAAATCTACAAAATATAAACTAGTACTTAAAAAACATAAACTAACTATAAATAAAAAATAGTGAATCCCCCATGAATTAAAAATAAATATACTAAGGGCTATTAGTACAGATAAAGTAATACTTATATCTAACTTAGTTACTCTTTTTGGATGAACTATAAATAGTGTACGTCTTACAAATTCATAAAATAAATTAGAAATCAATAAAAATACCGTCAGACAGACTACCAAGAAACTATAACCGTAGATACTATTCCATAAAAATGAAGTTAAAATTGATAAGAATAAAAAAAGTAAAATTCCATTTGTAATTCAACATTCGCAAGGCGCATTGGTATTAGTACTAAAGAGGAAAATAAAGTAACAAATAAAGCATTGTTGCCAATAATAAACATATTCGTAATATCCTTTAGGATTTGATTTATCTATAGTTGAAAAATAGAACATGTAAACAAATCTAGCACCGCTTACAAGACCTGACAAAGTTGCAATTTTGAAAACATTTGAATAAGATTTTAGTTTGTTTATGCTACAAAGCAGAATAAAAAAGCAGAATAAAAAAGCAGAATAAAAAAGCAGAATAAAAAAGCAGAATAAAAAAGCAGAATAAAAAAGCAGAATAAAAAAGCAGAATAAAAAAGCAGAATAAAAAATTCAAAATGATTTGAATTAATTAAATAATCTTTAAAATAACGATCAACTATTACTAGCCAAATACCAATATTAAAAGCAATTACAAAACAACCCATAACACCCCAGTTTAAATAATATTGTCCAAGAAAAGAAGGAGTAACATTACCAGCTATTGCAAGTTTTTTGTTGTAATATTCCCAAAACTTTGATTCTGGTTTATCAGCCCAAATAAAACGCGGTACCATATCTGAGGCAAAAAGAGATAACATAGTCTGATTAAAATAATAGTTAAGGTCTTTTGATATTTCAATTGCATGACAAAAAGCTAAAAAATGACCGCTACCTGTAACTGACTTTGATGTGTCAAAATCATTTGTATCATTAGCACCATACCTATTTATTATTTGATAAGAACTAATTAAAATCAATGATGTTGAAAAAAATATCAACATTTTCCTTTTAAAGTTTTTTGAAATTAAATTATCTTAATGAAAAAAGAATTGTAATTAAAGATGGCAAAACCAAATAAATTAATTTAAATCTAGTCCCCGAAAAAATAACTAAAGTAGCTCCAAATAAAAATCCTAAAATTTTGATTGATTTAATACCTTTTTTTATAAAAATTAAACTTACAAAGCCTGGTGATTGTTTTATGAGATCAATAGCGTGATAATTTGAAAATCCTGGTTCAATGTCATATTCTGCAGATCTAAATAATAATAAATTAGATATTAGCCCATGATACAGTAATGGCAATATTAATAAATTTTCTATTAGAATATAATGAAAAAACAAATAAAAAGCCATCAATGAGTATCTGACTATAGCCCCCTAATTTGTTAGATGTTACCAATCTATTCTTCTTTCTTCTAAAGAGGTAAAAAACTAAAGTTGTAAAAAAATTAAATGATACTATTGAAAAAACAGCTTCAGTCAAAACATCAATAGGTATTTTTTGCCTATAGTAAGGTGAATAAATTGTAAAATCAAAAAATGCTATATCCCCTTGAAGAAAAGCGATTGAGAACATCTCAGATATAAACCAAAATATATTGGAGAGAAAAAAAAGGGGGAGTATAAAACCATCTTGTTCTCTTGAAATATTTTTAACTGATAAATAAGTTAATCTAAAGTATAGGATTGAAAAAAACTAAAATAAACGCTTGTATAAGGTCGTAATTTGGAAATAAAAATAATCCAAACACAAACAAAAAACTTAAACCAAAAAACATTAAAGCGTTTAATTTCATAGAAGAATCATAGTTTAGATTTGTATGACATTATATTAATATCCACTAAAAATCTATAAAATAATACCTGGTACAGAAACCATCTAAATCCTATTTTCCCATTTAAAAAACCGCCTTTAAAAACATATATTATCACAAAAAAAATAAAGGGTCTAACAAACATAGGTGTATTGTAATATAATTTTCTGTTGTTTTTAAATTGTGCTTTATCTGAGTTAATCAACATATTTGCTTCACGCTTTGCATAATTAATATGCTTATCCCACCACTCTTGATGGGACAATAAACTTTCGTCAACAAAATCATTTTGTAATGCGCTCACACTACCCATAACTTTGAAATGCTCATCCATTAGCATAGAGCCATCATATCTTGCAGACCCATTTTTAAACAATCTTACAATATTTGTTGGGTACATGCCGTGCTTAATCCATCTGCCGCCAACATAATGTCTGCGTTTTAAATAAAATGCATTAAAATGCTGAACATTTTTTATAATTTCATTAATCTCATTTATAAGCTCTGGCAATAAATATTCATCTGCATCTAATCTTAATATCCATTCACTTTTTATATTATAGTTATCTAATATCCAGTTAAACTGAGTTGCTTGATTACCTAACCACTCTTTTTCTATTACAGTGGCATTATTTTTTTGGCAAATTGATTTAGAATTATCAGTAGAGCCGTTATCATTAACTAGCACCTCAAAATCATTAAGACCCGACAGTTTCTTAAAAAATCGAGGCAAATGCCTTTCTTCATTTTTAACTAAAACAATAATTAACAACTTACTCATTGACTAAATTTTTCATTTTAAATATTCAACTTTATATCTTTATAATTTCAAAACTATAATTTCACTTCTTTAAACTGATCTTGATGTTTTAAAAGCCAATTGTAAGTATGATTAATTCCTGTTTTTAAATCGTATGCAGGATTCCATCCAAGATTTCTCATCTTATGGCTGTCCATTAGTTTACGTGGCGTCCCATCGGGTTTCTCAGCGTCCCAAATAATTTCCCCTTGGTGCCCTGTAATGGTTTGTATGGTTTCTGCCTAGTTCTTTAATCGTAACATCAGATCCTGTCCCTACATTATATAAATGTTCTGGTAATTCGTTTTCCACCGCAAAAATACCGCTTGTGCTAAATCGTCTACATGTAAAAACTCACGCATAGGTGTTCCGGATCCCCAAAGGGTTACTGGTATATGTCCATTTTGTGTGGCCTCATGAAACTTTCGCAGCATTGCGGGTAAGACATGAGAGGTTTCTAAATCAAAATTATCATTTGGGACCATATAAATTGGTAGGCATCAAACTCACATAGTCTTTGCCAAATTGTTTTCGTATCGCTTCACATAACTTTACACCCGAAATCTTGGCAATGGCATACCACTCGTTAGTAGGCTCTAAAGCATCTGTTAAGTAAATACTCCTCTTTGAAGGGCTGTGGAGCGAACTTAGGATAAATACAAGAACTCCCTAAAAAGATAAACTTTTGCACGGCTAGTTTATGAGCGGCACTATTAAATTGTTTTGGATTTGCATGTTCTCCATTAAGAAGTTGTAGGGGTAGTCTTTATTAGCAAGAATACCTCCTACACGGGCTGCCGCATCGATAATTACCTGGGGTGCTTCTTGTTTTACAAAGTCATAAACGGCTTGTTGGTTTCGTAAATCCAATTCCTTAGAAGTTTTACCAATAAGGTTGGTATAACCCTTTGCTTCTAGTGCTCGCCATATAGCAGAACCTACCATACCACGATGGCCTGCAATATATATTTTTGAATTTTTTGTTATAGTTGTCATAGTATAAATTTTACGGTTGGTTTTAAATCTAGAAAGGGATTACTCAAAATAATTTAAAATCTGATAGCCCCCCTCTTTAATGTGGTATTCTTTCTTCATGAATTCCAAATCGGAGGCCATCATATCATTTACTAAATCTTCTAAACTGTACTCAGGTATCCAACCTAGTTTATGCTTCGCCTTAGAGGGATCTCCTATAAGTAAGTCTACTTCTGTAGGTCTAAAATAAGCAGGGTCAATCGCTAAGACTTCTTTACCAAGTTCCAATTGATATTCTGGCTTACTGCAAGACACCACGTACGCCTTTTCATTAACACCTTTACCTCTAAAGGCTAATTCTATTCCTACATGTGCAAAACTCATACGTACAAAATCTCGAACGGTAGTAGTACGTCCGGTAGCAATTACCCAGTCCTCAGGCTTGTTCTGCCTGCAAAATCATCCACATCATGCGCACATAATCTTTAGCATGGCCCCAATCACGTTTAGCATCTAGGTTTCCTAAAAACATTTATTTTGAAGTCCTAAAGCAATTCTAGAGCGTAGCACGCGTAATTTTTCGGGTTACAAAAGTCTCGCCACGTCTTGGTGATTCGTGATTAAATAATATCCCATTACAAGCAAACAAATCGTAGGCTTCACGGTAATTTTTGGTGATCCAATAGCCATAAATTTTGGCAACACCATAAGGCGATCTGGGGTAAAAAGGAGAGTTTTCATCGTAGAATCCAGCCGCATTTTTATTTTCTGGCATCCCACCGTAGAAGTTCAGAAGTAGAAGCTTGATAAATACGGGTTTTTTTCTCAAGACCCAATACACGAACGGCTTCTAATAAACGAAGTGTTCCCAAACCATCTACATTACCTACATATTCTGGAGTATCAAAAGACACCTTTACATGGGACATGGCACCTAAATTATAAATCTCATCGGGTTGTACTTCTTGAACAATACGTACCAAGTTACTTGAGTCGGTCAAGTCGCCATAATGTAATTTTAAACGTACATTAGGATTGTGCGGATCTTGATAGATATTGTCGATTCGCTCCGTATTAAAAGACGAAGAACGTCGTTTAATACCATGGACTTCATAGCCCTTTTCTAATAAAAACTCCGCCAGGTAGGAGCCATCTTGTCCTGTAATTCCTGTAATTAAAGCTACTTTATTCATATTTTTTTATTTTAATGATCATTAACGGTCTTCATAAATGTTGCTGCCACTAAGTAGGCCAACATTAAAATTGGTAAACCGATGATTTTATGGATGGGATTCATCTGGCTACTGAGCTGCTTAAAAAAATCCCAGTATTTTTTTAAATTTTTCATGATTTTATTTTTTTCTGGTAAAGGGTATGGCAATGTTTAAGTTCTTTTAGTGCGCCTCTTTAAATTGATACTTGTACTATGATAGTAGGCTGAGAGCATACTACCTACTTATTATATTATATTTTTGGTGTTAAAAAAAAGGAACTCCTTCTGCAGTTCCGTTTTGATAAATCGAATCTTTTATAATTTATAGAGGGCTCCTATACTGGCTTGGCTATGATTGTTGTTTTTAACACCCAGTGACCATTTGCCCATAACTTGGGCATTGATTCCCCAAGTTTTTGAAAACCAGTAGTTGATTCCAAAACCTGCATTGAGGGTAAGGGCAGTTAAAGGTTCCACTACTATAAGAGGATCTCGAGTGGTGCTATAATCTCCAAAATGACTCAGACCCATCCCGGCTAGTAGGTAGGGCTCGTATTTTTTAGACTCTAAAAAATAATACTGAGCGGCCAAATCAAAGGCTGCATAACCCGCATCGTTACCACCGTCAGACTCCCCCTTTAGAGTTGCTCCATTAAAGGCCTTTCCATCTTTAAAATAGTTGAAAGATAAGGATTTTGCTCTCCATTTGTTAGCAAAATTGGTCTCTACACTTCCATAAAAAGGAATTTTTCCAAAGGCCCAATGATCGCTATTGGTAAGCTCCTTAAAACCAGCCCCCGAATTGTTCACGGTATTAAAACCAGCTCCCAAAACCCAACTACTGGCGATAGGACGGCTCTTTTACTCCATTTTTTTGAATTTTGTGCAGTGACGAGTTGGCTAGCAGCTAGGATAGCCAGCACTAAAAATATCTTTTTCATAGCAATATTTTTTTTAGATTTTTAAATAAGCAAGGCTTGCTATAATCTATAAAGCGCTCCGATACTGGCTTGGCTTTGGTTGCTACTGTTTTTATTAAGTCCCCATTTTCCTATAGCAGTAACATTAAGTCCCCAGTGATCCGAAAACCATACATTGGCACCCAAACCAGCATTTAGCGTCAAAACATCTTGAGTGTTTACTTGCACAGTAGGATTTGCTACGTGGTATAATCTCCAAAAAAGCTCACTCCCATTCCTGCTAGCAAATAAGTCTGTTACTTTTTTAGTGTTTAAAAAATAATACTCTGCCCCCAGATCGAAAGCCAGGTAACCGGCATCGTTTCCGCCTTCCGACTGGCCTAAAATAGATTCTCCATTCATGACTTTACCATCCTTAAAATAATTAAAAGACAGGGTGGCTTTGGCAGCCCATTTGTCTGTAAATTGAGTCGCTACACTCCCATAAAAAGGAATTTTTCCAAAGGCCCAATGATCGCTATTAGTAAGGTCTTTAAAACCAGCTCCCGAATTGTTAACGGTATTAAAGACCAAGTCCAAAAATCCATTGGTTCCCTGCAGCTTTCTTGCTGGTAAGCGTCTTCTTTTTTGGGATCTGTTTCGGTTGGCTGGTTTTGAGCGGTTGATAATTGAATCGAGAGGATACTTAGAACGAATAGTAAGCTGATTTTTTTCATGGGTTTTGTTTTGATAATTGGTTTTTAATAGATCGCTAGTTTTATTGCTACTAGCAGCATAATTTTTAAGACTAAAGCTTGGCTAGCTCTACTTGTACCCCGATTAAAAATTTACCGATAAACGTCTGGAGCATGGTATCTCGGGTAGTCTGTTGGGAAAGCACCAAGTTTAAATGCTCATGGACTCTAAAATTAAAATCCAAGCCAAAGCCATAGGTAAAATCGGTAGCTGCTCCGTAATTACTGAGTCCCAGATCCGCATAAAATCCCCAACTTAAATAATCGAAAAGCTGGTTAAAGGTATAGCCGCCTTCCAGGGCAAAACGATGGTAATCGGTGGGCATATCAATAAGTTCATAACTGCCTCCAAAGTGCGTGTAACCTTTTTTTGCTTGCGCGAATTCCCATTTAATTTTTAATAAGGCATCGATGTTTCGAGGTTCTAAATCTCGAGACTCCGATCCTGCAACTAATAAAATTGGATCTAACTGCAATTGGAAGCTCACTTGTTCTTGAGCCATAGCCACTTGACCAAATAACAAGGTTGCTAGCATATAGCTGAGCATAAAAAGGGCATTCATCATTTTTGATGGGTGGATCTAAATACAGAGTATTTTAAATAAAAACTCCGTTATTTTTTACGTTTTAATTCTTCTTGAATTAACTCTCTGATAAAAGCAGAAACCGGTTTTGGTTTGGCATTGTTTGCTAGCGCCTCGTTTAAAATGACCCAATTAATTTGATTCACCTCAGAGGAAGTAAGCAATACTTGTAACTTTTCGGTTAATTTAGTATTCATGATGGTATTATTATATTACTGTAGTAGGGTAGTAAACTATTTTCTTGTGAGTATCGTAACTCCCTATTATACTATATTTATTTTGCTAAAAAAAAGGAACCTCTTGTATAGATTCTCTTTTTAAAAATGAAAGAATGTGCTGTTATGCGCAAATAGCGTCTTGTGTGGCAATGGAAACTTTTAGACCCAACTCTTTAAGTACTAACTGTACGCGATTGGCATTGACACTTTGGATCACCCCATCTTTTCCTTTAAAAGGACCTTGATGAATGCACAAAGAATCTCCAGCTTTTAAGTTTTGCACCTTTGCTGACAAAACCTCGCCCGATAGCCATCTTTTTAGGGTTTCTATTTCTTGATCTTTTACAATAGCGGGACGATTAAGCCAAAACAAATACCGAACTACTCCGGGAGCTGCATAAACCAATTCGCGTTCTTTGGGTGCTAAATGCACAAAAAGGTAGGAGCTAAACAAAGGAACCTCCACTGTTTTTTTACGATCGGACCATTGTCGCACCTCTTTTACCGTTGGGCAATAAACATCGATTCCAGATTTCTCTAGCAGTAAAGCAGCTTTCTTTTCGTTCCTTGCTTTTGTATAAACGACGTACCAATTTTTCTTCATAACCTCAGTTAGTAAACGATTATTGATTTAAAATTTTTTCAATTTGTGTTAACTGCTTACTACTAATGGTAAGGCTAGAAGTTCGGTTACCAAAGGTGTCATAAAAATAAGCACCCAATGGATTTTTTTTAGTAATTACTAATTCTTCAAATGGATTTTTCATAGGATATAAATTAAGATGGAACGTCGATTTAAATAATAGGTTTTAGGCAACTAATACAAATCGAATATTTAACAGCAAGGAAATCCCTAACATAACATAAAGGGATACTTTAATAAATCGCATTGAATTTCTGTTAATGAGTCTCGTGTTTTCCATAGCTAAAAATTTTAAATTAATATGTTTTTTTGAGTTATCTGCATGACTCCGTCCCGTCGGTCACACAACTATTTCTTTTTTTTAATTTTTGATTGTAATTAATTTTTTATAAAATCATTACTTGAGACTGCAAACATATACTATTAAAATATACTAAACAAGATAAAATGACATTTTCTTACGTTTATTTGCATTTAACTATAGTTGAAAGGTTGTAATTTGAATCTCTGGTTTTTATGATGTAGCAATAAAAAATCAATATTTTTTATCTATATACCTAATAGTTAGCACTTTATTATGATAGTAGGATCGTATTTTTATTTAATCATGAATTATTCTATAACATTTTAAAATAGAAAAAAACCTACTTAAAATAAAAATAACTATAGACGAAAGGTATTTAATGTTCGATGTATAAACTAAAAAAGCATCACTTTTAAGTGATGCTTTTAACAGCGATGCTGTTTAATTTCTAATACTCTATCCCCAAAATATTAGACTGCAAAATTAACTAACTTAATTTAATTAAACAAGAAATTTAAAAAATTAATATAGTTTAAATACATTTTAATGTCTTTTAAATACGTTTAACTAAAGTTTATTAGTTTTTTAAATTGTAATAACTATTTTAGTTGCTTAACTCTAATTTATTTTCTTCCCAAAGTAAAATACCACCATCCATATCATAAATTTTAGTAAATCCTAGTTCTTTTAACTCAAGAGCAGCTTGTGCGCTTCGACCTCCTTTATAACAATACACATATACAGGTTTGTTTTTGTCCAATATTTTTACTTTTTCCTTAAAATCATCACTGGTAACACAAATATTTTGTGCTCCTTTAAGATGATTGCCCTTATATTCCTCTGGAGTTCGAACATCGACAAGCTGAATCGAACGATCCTTATAAATAGCATCGTAGACTTGTTGAGGGGAAATAAGCTCAATATCACCTTTAATGTCGGTTATTTGTGTGGGGGATTCTTTACAAGAACTAAAAAAAGTGATTCCTATCCCTAAAGCAATAATTAAAATCTTTTTCATAATGTAAATTTATAGATTTAAAAAATAGAAAGCCTATTTGGTATTCAATTTTTATAATTATTTATAATTATATTGAGAAAAAATAAATAATATGAATTTTTTAAAGATAGGAAGTTGTCTCTTCTTTTTATGTAGCCTAGTTGCTTGTAATAAGGACAGAAACTTAGCGACCAAAGATTTTACGACGGTATTTGAAAAAACAGCGGGACTAGAAACAGCCACCTATCCTGAAATTATCGATTTTTACAAGCAACTAGCTGCCGACTACTCGACCATTGCCATCTACGAAATGGAAGATACTGATAGTGGCAAGCCCCTACATTTGGTTACTTTTAATCCAAATAGATCTTTCGAATCTGAATTTTCGACAGCCAAAAAACAAAATGTTTTGTTGATTAATAACGGAATTCACCCCGGAGAAAGTGATGGAATAGACGCTTCCATGATGCTATTAAGAGATTTGGCGCAAGAAAAAATTAAAACGCCACAACAAACAATCATCGCAGTGATTCCTGTTTATAATATTGGAGGTGCTTTAAATAGAAATTCTAGCACAAGAACCAATCAAAATGGACCTAAAGCCTACGGTTTTAGAGGCAATGCTCGAAATTATGATTTAAATAGAGATTTTATAAAAGTAGATTCTAAAAACGCCCAAGCATTTACCAAGATATTTAGAACGCTTCGTCCCGCATTATTTATAGACAATCACGTAAGTAATGGAGCCGACTACCAATATACCTTAACTCATTTATTTACCCAACACAACAAATTAGGGGGCGCTTTAGGAAATTATTTACACCAGACCTTTATGCCTGCATTGGAAGATTCGCTCGCACAAAAAAATTGGGACATCACTCCCTACGTCAACGTTTTTAATAGTACTCCAGATCAGGGATTTAAGCAGTTTTTTGATTCACCGCGATATTCAACGGGTTATACCACCTTATTTAATACTCTAGGAATGATGGTCGAAACACACATGCTAAAACCCTATAAAAAAAGAGTGGAAGGCACCTATGAGTTAATGAAAACCTTTATTGCAATCGCCGAAAAAGAAGCAGAGCAAATCAAAAAATTGAGTCGTTATTCCAAAAGCAGGTATCCCGTGGGAGGCGCGTATCCCATTTCTTGGAAAATAGATAGCTCAAAAACAACAACGCTCAACTTTAAAGGCTATACCGGTACCCTAGTTTCAAGTAAGGTGACGCATTCCAATCGATTAAAATACGACAGAAACCTCCCCTTTACTAAAAAAATAGCGTACCAAAATTATTACCTGCCCGATAAAAAAATTAGGATCCCTGAAAGTTATATCGTTCCTAAAAGTTGGTGGCGAATCGTAGAACTTTTAAAGCTCAACCAAATTGAAATGGTACCAATAAAAAAAGATACGATGATCGAGGCAACTGTTTATAAAATTGAAAACTTTGAAACAGTCCAAAACCCTTATGAAGGGCATTACCTGCATTACAATACCCAAGTGAGCTCCAAGATAGAGCGAATCCAGGTTAGTGCTGGAGACTACAGAATTACGACCCAACAAGAGGGGGTTCGATATCTGCTAGAAACTTTAGAACCCAGCGCAACTGATTCTTTTTTTAATTGGAATTTTTTTGACACCATTTTACAACAAAAAGAAGGTTTTTCACCCTATGTATGGGAAGACAAAGCTTTTGAACTCCTGGAAAACGATGCTGCACTCCAAAAAGAATTTGAACGTAAAAAAACTAAAGATCCACTTTTTGCGAAAAACGCGTACGAACAATTGGATTGGATTCATAAACAATCGGATCATTATGAGAAAGCACATTTGAGATATCCTATAGTAAAAATAGGTGATTAAGATAGGCTACTAGGGGAAATTATAAAATCCGGTCTTTTGGATGGGTCGTTAGGTATTCTTTGGGGAATAGCAACTTGATGTTCTCGTAGCTGTCTCGCAATGCTTTTTGAGATTTTTCAAAATTTTTCCATTTGGCCTTTTTAATACCTTCATCGGCCTGAGGGCTTAAAGCACCAACATAATCGCTGTACATTTCATACCAATAGGTGATTTTTAACTTAAATTCTCCGTTTCGCTTGAATACATGGTAGGTTTTGGTTATAAAATCTCTGATTTCCAAATTTTGAACGCCCGTTTCTTCCTGAACTTCACGAATCGCAGCTTCTTCCTTGGTTTCTCCTTTTTCGATACCTCCTTTTGGTAAATCCCATTTAGAATTTCGATAAATAAATAAAATTTCTTTTTTATGATTATAAACCAAACCTCCAGCTGCTTTTACGACCGGTAATTTTTTCTTTAAAAATTTTTCTAATTTCTCCTCGTTTTTATGATACAAGTTGATATAGTCCAAGTCTCCTTTTAAAATTTGTTTGATTAACTTTTTAAAGTTTACAATCTTTAAAGGAAGCGAAGTGTATTGTCGTCCAATCTTTTTTTTAGTAGATAGGATTATAGGGATGTCTTTAACAAAAACTTTATACATTTGCACTATGATTTTAAACAAAGAGACTGCTCAAAAAACAGCCGAATTACTTTTGCAAATTAATGCAATAAAATTACAACCACAAAAACCTTTTACTTGGGCCTCTGGATGGAAATCTCCGATTTATTGTGATAATAGAATAACCCTGTCCTATCCAATCATCAGAAATTTTTTGAGAGAGAATTTAGCAAAGCAAATTGAAACGATATACGGAAAGCCCGATGTGATTGTTGGAGTAGCAACTGGAGCGATTGGAATTGGAGCCCTGGTAGCAGATGTGCTAAACCTTCCCTTTTGTTATGTGAGACCCGAGGCAAAAAAACACGGGAGACAAAATAAAATAGAAGGACATATTGAAAAAGGGCAAAGTGCCATTGTTATTGAAGATCTTATTAGTACTGGCAAAAGTAGTTTGCTGGCAGTAGACACTTTGAAAGAAACAGGAATTAAAGTGAAAGGAATGTTGGCAATTTTTACCTACGGATTTGAAATTGCTGAGAATAATTTTAAAAACGCAGCAGTAAGCTTGCACACGCTTAGTGATTATAAAAACCTTTTGCAATTGGCGGAAAAGTCAAACTACATCACCGCATCAGAGGCAGAAGTTTTAGCTGCCTGGCGTATGAACCCCGATACTTGGGGCCAATAATTGGTATTGTTTTTGAATCTATAATCTAAAAAAATAAACATGAATTTAACAAGTAAAAAAGTAACCGTTCAAAAATCAGCAAAAGAACTTTGTGATTTTTTATGTGAGGTGAAAAATTTCGAGAAATTGATGCCCGAAAACATAAGTAAGTTTGAATTAATTCGAGAAAATGCGTTTATTTTTGCATTGAAAGGAATGCCAGAAATTGCACTGGAGGTAAAAGAAGTTCTTTCACCAAATAAAGTGATATTGGGAGCTATCAGCGATAAACTTCCCTTTACACTTATTGGAAATATCAGCGCTTTAAACGATCAATCAGCGAGTGTTGAATTGGAATTTGAAGGAGATTTTAATCCTATGATGGCGATGATGATTAAAGGCCCTATTACAAAATTTATAGATACGCTTTCTTCAAATCTAGAAGGACTCTAAAAAAGTAATTTTAGTGCTTTAGGCTGAAAAGTTTTGATCGAATTTGTTTCATTTTCGATTACAAGTTCACCTTGATCACTCACCCCTTGAATAATCCCGTTAAACCGTTTTCCTGAAGGATCCTCAAAAACTGAAATCATCCCTTTTCTAAAAAGGAACGATTCGTATTCTTTTTTTAGGCTTAGCATAGCAAGCGCTTCAATTTTATTTAATTGAATCACTAATTGTTCTAGTAAGCATTCAAAAACAAGGTCTAAATCAAATTTTTTATGGGCCGACAAATACATAGAAGTTGCCTGAGGAAGTTGATTAAACGTTTCTTGATTCACATTCAATCCTATACCAATGACACTGGAAACAATTTGACCTTGTTTTATTTTATTTTCGATTAAGATTCCTGCCATTTTTTTGGACTGTGACATTATGTCGTTTGGCCATTTTATGGAAATATCTGGGATTTGATATTTTTCTAATGCTTTTACGAGTCCCAACGAAACTGCGAAAGCTAGACTAGAAACCTTAGTTATTGAAAGGCTGTCAAAGGCTTTAAACACACTGAATGAAAGACTTTTATTGGCTGCAGATTGCCAAACAGCACCTTGTTGACCTCTCCCCTTTCTTTGATGGTTTGTTAGAACAACGGTATAGTCGTCCAATACAGCTGTCTTACTTAATTTAACTAAGTAAGAGTTTGTGGAGTCAATGGCATTAAGTTTGATTATATTCAAGACGTAAATAAAATTGTGTTAATGTAACGTTACAATAACGTTCCAATAAACAAAAAAATAATAACTTTGCAACCTTATAAAAAAAGATAAATAAAATAATATTGAAGAAGAACAAAGGGACCGACCAACTTATCACAGAGATCGTCAGGGGAATTGAAGAAATTAAAGGTCAAGATATTGAAATATTAGATCTTAGAGAAATAGAAAATACGGTATGTGACTATTTTGTTATTTGTAATGGTACTTCCAATACGCAAGTAAATGCCATTGTAAATTCAGTACAAAAATTGGTTAGTAAGGCACTGCAAGAAAAACCATGGCATGTAGAAGGTAGTAACAATGCCGAATGGGTCTTGCTAGATTATGTCCACGTTGTGGTTCATGTGTTCCAAAAACAAATAAGAGAATTCTACAATATTGAAGGATTATGGGGAGATGCAAGGTCTTTAAAAATAGAAACATCAATTAAAAAAGAAGAAGCCTAATGGCAAAAAATAGTAAAAAACCAGATTTAAAAAAACCAAAGTTTAATAGCTATTGGATTTATGCCGCTATCATTGTTGTTTTTATAGGCTTAAATCTTTTTGGTGGTGGAAGTTGGTCACAACTAAATAAAACAACGCAAGGAGAGTTTGAAACTTTTTTGAGAGATGGTGACGTTGAGAAAGTTGAAATCGTCAATCGTAAAATAGCTAAAGTATACCTTAACTCAGAAGCTAAAACCAAAGAAATACATCGTAATAAAAATAAAGGTTCTGGATTTTTATCAAATGGAAAGGAAGCTTCCTACCAGTTTGAATTTGGAGATTTACAAAACTTTGAGAACAGTCTGAATCTCATAAAATCAAACAATGACTTAGCCACCACTGTGGTATACGAAACAGACAATAACGTAATGAGTGAAATTTTAATCTCCTTATTACCTTTTGTGGTGATCATTGGAATTTGGATATTTATCATGCGAAGAATGTCTGGGGGAAACGGAGGAGGTGCTGGTGGACAGCTATTTAACATAGGCAAATCCAAAGCAAAGCTATTCGATCAAAAAACAGATGTAAAAACAAGTTTTAAGGATGTTGCAGGTTTAGAAGGAGCCAAAGAAGAAGTACAAGAGATTGTAGATTTCCTTAAAAAACCAGAAAAATATACCGCCCTAGGTGGAAAAATTCCAAAAGGAGCGCTTTTAGTTGGACTTCCAGGAACTGGTAAAACCTTACTCGCTAAGGCAGTTGCAGGAGAAGCTAATGTACCTTTCTTTTCGTTGTCTGGTTCTGATTTTGTTGAAATGTTTGTAGGGGTCGGTGCTTCTAGAGTTCGAGACTTATTTAAACAAGCTAAGGAGAAATCTCCTTCGATTATTTTTATTGATGAGATTGATGCTATTGGTCGTGCAAGAGGTAAAAATAATATGTCAGGATCTAATGATGAAAGAGAAAATACGCTGAATCAATTATTGACTGAAATGGACGGTTTTGGTTCAGATTCAAACGTGATTGTATTGGCAGCTACTAATAGAGCAGATGTTTTAGACAAAGCCTTGATGAGAGCAGGTAGATTTGATAGACAGATCTACATAGACCTTCCAGATGTTAGAGAGCGTAAAGAGATTTTTGAAGTTCATTTAAGACCTTTAAAAGTAGATCAAAAATTAGATACTGATTTTCTATCAAAACAAACACCCGGATTTTCTGGGGCAGACATCGCAAATGTTTGTAATGAAGCAGCCTTAATTGCCGCTAGAAAAGATAAAGAAACTGTAGAAAAACAGGACTTTTTAGACGCTGTCGACAGAATTGTTGGAGGTCTTGAAAAGAAAAATAAAATAATTACTCCAAAAGAAAAAGAAGCTATTGCTTATCATGAGGCAGGACACGCTACTGTAAGTTGGATGCTCGAACATGCAGCACCCTTAGTAAAAGTTACTATTGTACCGAGAGGAAAATCTCTTGGTGCTGCCTGGTATTTACCAGAAGAGCGTCAATTAGTTAAACCGGATCAAATGTTAGACGAAATGTGTGCTACATTAGGAGGTAGAGCCGCTGAACATGTAATTTTTAACGAGATCTCAACGGGTGCTTTAAATGACTTGGAGAAAGTGACCAAGCAAGCAAGAGCTATGGTTACCGTATATGGTTTAAATGAAAAAGTAGGTAATTTGACTTATTACGATTCCTCTGGGCAAAATGAATATGGTTTTACTAAGCCATACAGCGAAAAAACAGCAGAACTGATCGATGAGGAAATTTCAAAAATTATTGAAGAGCAATACCAGAGAGCTATTCACCTTTTAATTGAACACAAGGATAAATTAACAGAACTCGCTAAAGTACTTTTAGATAAAGAAGTCATTTTTAAAGATAATCTTCAAAAAATATTTGGAGATAGACCTTTCGATAAATCAAAAAGTGAGGCTTTAATAGCTGAAAAAAAAGTGGAAGAGAAAAAATCTCCAACTGTTGAGCAAGAAGACACTGTTGAATAAATCTCATCTGTTTTTTGTTATCTGTAAAATGAAGTCGTAAAATCTTTCCTGATAGGTTTTTTTTAGTTCATTAAAAATGGCAGTTTGTACTCCTAAGTTCAATATAGATTTTATATATTTGAATCTTGAGAAACACTACAAAGCACCCACTGAAAAAAAATGAATCTGTTTAAAAAACTTTTTGGTAAAAAAGAAAAGACAGAGGTTTCTGAAAACTCTTCTGATAAAAGCAGCTACGTCCCCAGCGATGACGCTCCAATTGACGAAAAATTTACGTACATGTTCAATGAAAATGGAGGGAAATTTCTTTATTGCCTAACCATGGATGAGATCTTTGAGGCATTCCAAAATATTTTGGAGGAAAATCAAATATCAGAAAAAGACGTTTACTGTATCAATCAACGATTAGGCTCAAAGTTTAACTCTACTAAGTTCAATTTTAAGGAACCTAAAAACAATTCTTTTTTTCTTACCACTTGTGAATCTTTAATTGCAAAAAATGGTTCGATTCTTTTTTCATCCAATCAAATTAAAGAAAAAAAACTAAGTGAGTTACCCTCAAAATTTATTGTGTTTTCAACAACTAGCCAATTAACTGATACCATAAGTGAAGGTATGAGGAAAATAAAAAATCAAAGTAAAAATCTTATCCCAAGTAATATTACCACCATACAAGATTTCGAATCAAAAAAAGAAAAAGATTTCATGAGTTATGGAAGTAGTACAAAAAACTTATATTTACTTTTACTGGAAGACTTGTAATTTATGAAAGAAGTAATTATTCGGTTGTTATCGGGAGTTCTTTATGTATCATTAGTATTATCTTCACTTTTCACATCAAGTGAATGGTACCTTGTTTTAATTTTCTGTCTCACTATAGTTACCCTGCATGAGTTTTTAAAACTTATAAGCTTAAAGGGAGTAGTCCCCTACATTTTGGTGATTATCCCTTTTTATTTTATAGCCTTCCATAGCATTGATTATTCCTTATTATATAGTTTGCTATTCTTTTCTATTTTAATGAATGTTTTTTTGTTTAGAGATGTCATGCTCCTAGATAAAATCACATTTTTTAAATCAAAACGTTACTTGTGTGTTATTTTTTATATCATCAGTGGCTTTATTTTCCTAACGTTGATACCTTATATAGGTTCCACCTTTCAACCCAAATTAGTGCTTGGTATTTTTATTTTAACGTGGACCAATGACACGTTTGCGTATCTCATTGGAAAAAAATTTGGAAAAATAAAATTAAAAGAAAAAATTTCTCCCAAGAAAACAATTGAAGGTTTTATTGGTGGTCTTTTGGCTGCGCTTATAGGTGGAGTTATTATTTTTAATACAACGCTACTCTATAGTCCCGCCTTTTGGTTACTTTTGGCGCTATTAGTATCCGTTTTAGGAACTACCGGCGATTTAATACAATCAAAATTTAAACGACTTGCTGGAGTAAAAGATAGTGGAAGAATAATGCCAGGTCACGGAGGAGTTTATGACAGACTTGATAGTATTATATTTGCAAGTCCATTTATATATTTATTTATAATATTCATCAATTATGTTTCATAAAGAAGGATTTAAAATTATAACTGTTACTTTTTTAATTTTTGCTGCACTTTCAATTTTAGTTCACTTTAAAATAGAAAATGACATCCTACAGAAAGGATTGTTTCTCGTACTTCTTATACTCGTTGTTTTAATCCTCCAATTTTTCAGAAATCCAAAGAGAAATTTTACTTTAAACCCTGAACAGGTCCTATCTCCTGTTGATGGGAAAGTTGTTGTTATTGAAGAAGTCTACGAAAAAGAGTATTTTAAAGATAAGAGATTGCAAGTTTCTGTATTTATGTCGCCTCTAAACGTCCATATAACGCGATATCCTGTGGGCGGAAATATTGTATATAGTAAATATCATCCTGGTAAATTTTTGGTAGCCTGGCATCCTAAATCTTCTGAAGAAAATGAACGAACTACGGTGGTTGTAAAGTCTGAATTTTTTGGAGAGGTACTCCACAGACAAATTGCAGGAGCATTAGCAAAACGAATCGTAAATTATGCAACTGCTGGGCAAGAAGTTTCGCAATCTTCGGACAGTGGTTTTATTAAATTTGGTTCACGTGTAGATATTTTTTTACCTTTAGGTACAAAAATTAACGTAAAACTCAACCAAAAAGTAGTTGGAGGTATTACGGTAGTAGCTCAAAAATGAGAGATGAAGAACTAAATAATGCATTTTTAAAAGCGGTTAAAAGCATCAATGATCATAAAGATCCTTTTCCCGCCGATTTATTGTTACGATTGTATTCTTATTACAAAGTAGCCACCAAAGATCAAGATACTCCAAAAAGCAGAATACCCCTTATTAACGCTTTTAAAACAAATGCGCTATTCCAAGCACAGGGACTCACTCCAGATGAAGCAAAAAAACAATACATTGAATGTGCAAAGCATTATTTTTTGTATCGGAAATAATTAAACTATGGTCATCAATCATCTAGGAACTAATAATTCTATTTTAAATAAATTTATCGCTGAGATAAGAGACGAAGCTATTCAAAAAGATTCCCTCAGGTTTAGAAGAAATATTGAACGAATTGGTGAAATTTTAGGATACGAATTTAGCAAGTCTATCGACTATGCAACCCAAGCTGTCAAGACACCCTTAGGAATAAAAAACATCCAAATACCCGCAAAAAAAATTGTGATATGCTCCATTTTAAGAGCAGGACTTCCCCTACATCAAGGCCTTTTAAATTATTTTGATGATGCGGAAAACGGGTTTATTTCTGCCTATCGACATCATCCAAAAAAAGATAAAGATTTTGAAATAATTGTAGAATATTTTGCTGCTCCAGACATGAAAGAAAAAACACTGATATTAGCAGATCCCATGTTGGCAACAGGGCAATCACTAATAGCTGTTTATGAGGCAATAAAAAAAACAAGAACAATCGATCACCTCCATATTATTTCAGTGGTTGCTAGTACTGAAGGTATAGCGACTATAAAGGAATCTTTTCCAGCGAACACACAACTTTGGGTTGCTACAATTGATGATCAATTAAATGATAAAGGTTATATTGTTCCTGGATTAGGAGATGCTGGCGATTTAGCATTTGGAACAAAACTATAAGCCCCAACAATTTTTTATCGATGCATTATTCATCATTTTTAAATTATATAAATAATTATATCGATCTGACCGAAAAAGAAATCGCTTTTTTACGATCAAATACCAATTATAAAAAATACTTGAAAGGACAGTGTATTTTTCAACAGTTCCTCAATATATGGTATTCTCTTATTTAGGGATTACTAAAGAATTTTTAAGTAAAATTAAGACAGAATTAGCTAAAGATTAAATTTATTGGATTTGTTAATCTAGTTTATTTTTTTATTCAAAATTCTTTTTGTTATTTGTAGTTGTTAAAAAATTAAAAACATATTCTAATGAAAAAAACTTTTAAAAAATTATTTGCGCTTGCACTAATTGTGTTTAGTAGCTACTCTTTTACAAATCTATTGTTGGAGAAAACCGAAATCAATCTCGATGAAAGTAACATAACTTGGAAAGGTTATAAAGTTACTGGATCACACGAAGGAACGATAAAATTTAAATCAGGAACATTGACTTTTAATGACGGCACTTTAGTAGATGGGGCTTTTTCAATGGATATGAATTCGATAAAATGTACCGATTTAGAGGGTGGGTCTGCTGGCAAGCTCGAAGGTCATTTGAAATCAAAAGATTTTTTTGGAACTGAAAGCCACCCAAATGCGATGTTACAATTCAAGGAAGTAACTATGACTGGAGAAAATAATTATCGTGTGAAAGGTGATTTAACGATAAAAGGAATTACTAATAATATCGATTTTGATTTTGTATTGGATGGAAATAATGCAACTGCAGCCATTAAAATAGATCGTACTACCTACGATATAAAGTATGGTTCAAGTAGCTTTTTTGAAGGATTAAAAGACAAAGCTATTTATGACGATTTTGATATTAATGTAAATTTAAAATTTTAGTACACTCCTTATGATAAATACCGACAGACCAAAGTGTGGATGTGGTAATACACAAGATGCTAATGACTATTGTGATGGTTCTCATCTCAATAAAAATTAACAATAAATGAGTGGGTAAAGATAATTAGCCAACAATTATATTAAAATTTAAAAGCCCTTACATGAAAGGGCTTTTTTTATTTTGTCAAACTAGAAAGACTATTTTTAAGCGTGGCAATTTTAGCTAAAGCGTCTGCTTCTTTTTGCTTTTCTGAGGCAACCACTTTCTCAGGGGCATTGTTCACAAATCGCTCGTTATTTAACTTGGCTTGAATACTTTTTAAAAAGCCTTCAGTATAAGTTAATTCGTCGGAAAGTTTTGCTATTTCAGTCTCTACATTAATCGATCCTTCCATAGGTATAAAATATTCGTTAGATTTAACTCGGTAGGTCAAAGCCCCTCCAATTTTTTCTGAAATATATTCAAGATACTCGACATTCCCCATTTTTTTGATCACAGGATCGAAAGAGGTACTTGCTTCAATATTATTGATCACAAATAACTTAATCGGTTCTTTAAATGAAATGTTTTTTTCTTTTCTGATAGTTCTGATCCCTGATATGACCTCTGAAGCGATTTCAAAATCATTCAAAACAGTGTTGTTTATGGCATTTATTGAAGGGTATCTTGAAATAATTAAAGCTTCTTCTGTCGATCTATCTGATATTTGATGCCAGATTTCTTCGGTTATAAATGGCATAAACGGATGTAATACTTTTAGGTTATTTTCAAAAGCACGAATAACGGCGTCAAAAGTGGTGCTATCGATAGGTTGTTGGTATCCGGGTTTTACCATTTCTAATAACCAGGAACAGAAATCGTCCCAAATCAACTTGTAAATAGTCATTAAAGAGTCTGATAAACGATACTTAGAGAAATGATCCTCCATTTCTGCGTAAGCACTTTGAAATTTTGATTGGTACCACTCGATGGCGATTTTACTTGAAGATGGTTGATCTATCGTATCACTTACCTCCCAACCACTCACCAAACGATAGGCATTGGTGATTTTGTTGACAAATGCTTTCCCTTGTTGTAATTTTGTTTCATCAAACAGTAAATCGTTACCAGCTCCTGAGCTTAGTAGCATCATACCGGCTCGAACAGCATCTGCGCTATAATCTTCAATTAATTTTAAAGCATCTGGAGAATTCCCTAATTGTTTAGACATTTTTCTCCCCTGATTGTCACGAACTATTCCTGTAAAATAAACATTATTAAAAGGCTTGTCATTTCTAAATTCGTAGCCTGCAAAAATCATTCGTGCAACCCAAAAGAAGATAATATCTGGTCCTGTTACTAAATCATTGGTAGGGTAATAATAATTAATTTCTTTATTGTCTGGATTTCTTATACCATCAAAAACGGATATTGGCCAAAGCCAAGAAGAAAACCAAGTGTCAAGAGCATCATTATCTTGTCTTAAATCCTCTAAACCTAGATTTGAATTACCTGATTTTTCTCTAGCGATGACTAGCGCTTTATCTTTATTTTCTGCGACAACATAATCCTCTTTATGATCTCCATAGTAAAAAGCTGGAATCTGCTGGCCCCACCACAATTGACGTGACACATTCCAATCTCTAATGTTTTCTAACCAATGACGGTAGGTATTTTCGATTTTTTTTGGAAACAATTTAATTTCTTCGGTTTCTAAAACTGCTTTTAAAGCAGGTTTTACTAGATCCTCCATTTTTAAAAACCATTGATCTGATAATCTTGGTTCAATAACAGCTTTGGTTCTTTCAGAAGTACCTACTTTGTTTATGTGAGTCTCCACTTTTAAAATACATCCTAAAGAGGCTAGTTCGGCGTGAATTTCTTCTCTTACTACAAATCGATCCTTTCCTTGATAATGCAATCCATAACTATTTAACGAAGCATCTTCATTAAAAATATCTATCACTTCTAATTGATGTTTATCGCCTAAGACTTTATCATTGACATCGTGAGCTGGTGTTACTTTTAAACAACCTGTTCCAAATTCTACATCTACATAGTCATCCTCAATAATTGGAATTACACGATTGCAAATAGGCACAATCACTTTTTTTCCTTTTAAATGCGTAAAACGTTCATCATTTGGATTGATACAAATAGCAGTGTCTCCTAGAATTGTTTCTGGGCGTGTTGTTGCGATAGTAAGTGTATCCTGGCTACCTTCAATTTTATAATTAATGTAATATAGTTTTCCTTTTTGCTCCACATACTCAACTTCTTCATCTGACAGTGTTGTTTTAGCTTCTGGGTCCCAATTTACCATTCGATAGCCTCGATATATAAGTCCTTTATTGTGTAAATCAACGAAGGTTGTTATGACAGATTCACTCATATCGTCATCTAGGGTGAATTTTGTTCGATCCCAATCACAAGAACATCCTAACTTTTTAAGCTGTTCTAAAATTACACCTCCATATTCATGAGTCCAATCCCAAGCATGTTTTAAAAATTCATCTCGAGATAGGTCATTTTTATCTATTCCCTGTTCTTTTAATTTAGCGACTACTTTTGCCTCTGTTGCAATAGATGCATGGTCGGTCCCTGGAACCCAACATGCATTTTTCCCATTTAATCTGGCTCTGCGAATCAACACATCTTGTATGGTATTGTTAAGCATATGACCCATGTGTAGGACTCCTGTAACATTTGGTGGTGGAATAACGATACTGTAAGGTTCTCGTTCGTCCACTTCTGAATGAAAATAATTATTCTTCATCCAGTAGTCGTACCACTTATCTTCCATGTTAGGAGAGTTATTTTTTGCTTCTAAAGCCATTTTGGTATTAAATTTGAAAGTAGTTTGCAAAAATAGGTATAACTATAAGATTATAAAAGCGAAAGATATATTTTGCACAATGATTTAAAGTTACTTATTTTAGCAATAAATAAATTATTGATTATGAAAAAGACTGCAATTATAGCTTTAATAGCTTTTATCGGATTTGTGCAACAGTCAAACGCACAAGCTAAAATAGAATTCAAAAACGACGTGATTGACTATGGAGAAATTGCCAAAGGAAGTGATGGTATAAGAACTTTTGAATTTACAAATGTAGGAGATGCACCCCTAGTGATTAGCAATGTAAAATCTTCTTGCGGATGTACCGTTCCATCCAAACCAGATGGTCCCGTTGGTCCTGGAGAATCCAGTGCTATTCAGGTTAAGTACGATACCAAGAGAATTGGGCCAATTAGAAAAACAGTTACTGTTTATTCCAATGCAGATGAGCCTATTATTTCATTAAAGATAAAAGGTAAAGTACTTGCGTCAGGAGGAGATACTGGAAAAAGTGTATTGGAAAAATCAAACCAATAGCTACTTTACACTATAGTTATTAAAGGCATCAAATTTTGATGCCTTTTTTTTTGTGAAAAATTTAAATCTTAATTAATAATTAATTAATAATTAATACCTCAACTTAATTGAATTACAACTTTTAAGAAATGAGACTTCAAATCGAAGAATCTTTAATAATAATTTTGCAACTTTGCTTTTTAAATAAAAAGATATGCCTTTAATTTCGTCCAAAGGAAAAAACATGCCGGAATCACCAATTAGAAAATTGGTCCCCTACGCTGAAAAAGCTACACAATTAGGAAAGAAAATATATTATTTAAATATTGGACAACCTGACATAAAATCGCCAAAAATAGCGATGGATGCAGTAGTAAATAGTGCTATTGAGGTTTTGGCTTATTCAAGGTCAGAAGGCTCGGATACGTATCGGGAAAAAATAGCAAACTACTATAAAAAAAATAATATTCAAGTTGAATCAAATCAGATCATTGTTACTACTGGTGGAAGCGAAGCTCTACTTTTTGCGATGGGTACGATTTGTGATCAAGATGACGAAATCATTATTCCTGAGCCATTTTATGCTAATTATAATGGTTTTGCCACCGCATCAGGAGTAAATATTGTACCGGTAATTTCAAAAATTGAAGATAACTTTGCACTTCCACCTATCTCAGAATTTGAAAAATTAATTACTCCAAAAACAAAGGCGATTATTATTTGTAACCCTGGAAACCCCACGGGTTACCTATATTCAAGAGATGAAATTAAAAAGTTGGCAAAAATAGTTTTAAAACACAACTTGTTTTTAGTTGCCGATGAGGTGTATCGAGAATTTACTTATGATGGAGATGAACATTACTCCATATTACAAGAAGAGACTCTTTCAGAAAATGGTATTATTATTGATTCTGTTTCTAAAAGATACAGTATGTGCGGTGCACGAATCGGTTGCTTGGTTTCAAAAAATAAAGAAGTTATTGCTACTGCATTAAAATTTGCTCAGGCTAGATTAAGCCCTCCGACCTTCGCTCAAATTGCCAGTGAAGCTGCTTTAGAAACTCCTCAAAGTTATTTTGACGATGTAATAAAAGAATATAAAGACCGAAGAAATACCTTAATTGAAAACCTGCAACAAATACCAGGCGTTAAAGTTGGAGTGCCAAAAGGAGCATTTTATTGTATTGTTGAACTTCCAGTTGAAAATAGTGATCATTTTGCTCAATGGCTTCTGGAAGAGTTTGATTATAAGGGGGAAACTATTATGGTTGCCCCGGCAGCTGGTTTCTATTCGACAAATGGAGTCGGTTTAAATCAAATAAGAATAGCCTACGTACTGAAAAAAGAAGATTTGATAAGTTCTGTTGAAATTTTAAAACGAGCTCTGAAAGAATATAGAAATTAATGCATATTGAAGAACATAAATCATTAAAAGATTACAATACTTTTAATATTCAAGCTACCGCGAGGTATTTTTCTTCTATTGGCTCCATTGAAGATTTAAAATTAGCACTTCAATCCAATATTCATCCTGATATTTTCATATTAGGAGGTGGAAGTAATATGCTTTTAACAAAAAATATAGAAGCCCTAGTTCTACACATCAATCTAAAAGGTATAAAAATTATCTCTGAAGATAGAAATAGTGTTGTTTTAAATGTGATGGCTGGAGAAAATTGGCATGAATTTGTACAATATTGTATTAAAAACGATTATGGAGGGGTGGAAAACTTATCGCTTATACCTGGTAATGTAGGAACAGCACCTATTCAAAATATTGGAGCCTATGGCGCAGAGCTAAAAGATGTTTTTTTAGACTGCAACACCCTATCTATTGCAGATCAATCTGAGAAAAAGTTTACTAAAGAAGAATGCAAGTTTGCTTATAGAAATTCGATTTTTAAACATCAAAAAAAAGGAAAATACATTATAACAAATGTCACTTTTAAATTAACTAAAAATAATCATCGTACAATAATTGAATACGGAAGTATCAAACAAGAATTAGAGAACTCTAATATTCACCATCCTTCAATAAAGGATATTTCAGAAGTAATAATTAAAATCAGAGAGTCCAAATTACCCAACCCTAATGAGATTGGAAATAGTGGAAGTTTTTTTAAAAATCCAACAATAAACAATATCGAATTTGAAAAATTTTATAAAAATTTTCCAACAGCTCCCTTTTATAAATTATCAGAATTTGAATATAAAATACCCGCGGGTTGGCTTATTGAAAAATCAGGTTTTAAAGGTCAACGTGATGGGGATGCAGGAGTTCATAAAAACCAAGCCCTAGTGCTTGTTAATCACGGTAATGCTTCCGGAAAAGAAATTCTTGAACTCGCTGAAAAAATACAAACTAAAGTAAAACAAGATTTTGGAATCTTAATAGAACCTGAGGTCAATATTGTTTAATTGATAGCCATAACTTTATCAATGATATAGTAAACTCCGTCGTCAGTCGATATGCTTTTGTTATTTAACACGTTAACTTGAGTTCCATTAAAATCTGTTAAAACAATTTGGTTTCCTGATAGCGTCGCCTTAATTTTTTCACCCATTAAAGTTTTTAAACTGAAAGTTCCGCCACCGGCAACTATTTTATTTGACAATGTTTCATAATCAAATTTTTCTGGAATAATATGAAGCTTCAATACGGCTGCTATTAAAAATTTATCCTTAAATAAGTCTGATAAAATTTTGCCATCCACTGCTTTAAAAGCGTCATTTGAAGGCGCAAAAACGGTGAATTTATTTTCAGAATTTAAAAAAACATTAATGAGATTAGCGGAAGTTAAAGAACTTGCGAATAATGCTGTTTGCTCATTAAACATTAGTCGTTGAAAAAGCAGATTTTCTCCATTATCAATAGGAATGATTTTTTTTTCCAATTCAGTATTATTCGGTGTTGGTCGGTTAACTTCACTTGTGTTAGTCTCTTTTGTATCAGATTTTTTTGTGTTATTTTCACAAGAAATAAAGAGAAAAAATATCGTAAATAAGTAGGTGAAATATTTTAAATTTTTCATGAGTATTTAATATATATAATGTGCTAAAATACACGAATCATTAACAATAAAAGTAATAAAGATTGTATTTTTGTACTTTAAATAAATCTTATGGAATTATATATTATAACGATTGGTTTAATTCTTTTTGCCGTCCTAGGTATCACCATAAAAATATGGGCAAAAAAAGATGGTGAATTTGCTGGGACCTGTGCCAGTCAAAGTCCTTTTTTAAATAAAAAAGGGGAATCGTGTGGTTATTGTGGAAAAACTCCTGACCAATTCGATAATTGCAATGAATCACCACAAAATTAAGGTTACCTCACATGGTATTACTCTTTTTATTTGCTTTTATAGTACTTATTAATTGTGTTTACTTTTTATTGTTTTCGAAATTTTCTTTGAGATCTATAAATAAAGAAGCTCAAAAAAAATATTTTCCTCTTTCACTCGTAGTTTATACAAAAAATCAAGCTTTAAATTTAAAAGATAATATCCCTTTATGGCTTGAACAAGAATATCCAGACTTTGAAATTATTTTAATTAATGACGCCTCTTTTGACGATACCTTAAATGTTATGGAATTGTTTGAAGAAAATAATGAGAATATTAAAATTGTAAATGTCGAAAATAATGAAACGTTCTGGGGATCTAAAAAATATGCACTAACCCTAGGAATTAAAAAAGCATCCCATCAGAGAATGATTTTTACAGGTGCAGATTGTAAACCAGCTTCAAATAAATGGCTTAATGAAATGGGTGCTCATTTTTCATCAAAAAAACAAATTGTGTTAGGTTATGGGTCTTATTACAAAAAGAAGGGGTTATTAAATAATTGATTCGGTTTGATACACTACTTACTGCTATTCAATATTTTTCATTCACACTTTTTGGGATGCCTTATATGGGAGTAGGAAGAAATTTAGCTTATTCCAGCAACGTATATTATGATAATGGCGGTTTCGTATCTCACATTGAAATTCAAGCTGGGGATGACGATTTATTTATCAATCAAGTTGCTACTAAAACTAACACAGCTATTTGTTATTCAAAAAAATCATTTACATATTCTGAATCAAAATCGACTTGGAAAGAATGGATTTCACAAAAGAAAAAATATATAACTACAGCTAAATTATATCAGTTTAAGCACCAATTCTTTTTAAGTTTTTTTTATACTTCATTGTTCTTGTTTTGGGTTTTTTCAATAAGTACTTTGAGTTTACTAGATTGGAAGATACCCTCAGCACTTATTTTATTTAGAATGGTGTTTCAATACATCACTATGTATCATGCAGCAAAAAAATTGGGAGAAAAGGATTTAATAGCTTGGTTTCCGTTTTTAGAAATTCTTTTTATTATTTTTCAATTTACTATCTTTATTATCTATAGTTTATCCAAATCTAATTCGTGGAAATAAAAAAAACCGATATTACACTTCAAATTAGTAAGGCAAAAGAAGGCTCCCAAATTGCTTTTAATTTTTTGTTAGATCATTTTTGGAATGACGTTTATCGTTTTCAATTAAAACGGATTCAAAACGAATATGAAGCAGAAGATATTACAATAGAAAGCTTTTCAAAAGCGTTTGATAAAATAAACTCTTACGATGATCGCTATGAATTTGTAACTTGGTTGATTACGATTTCAAAAAACATACAAATAGATAGAAGTAGAAAGAAAAATGCTTCTATTTACATACAATCATCTAATACTTCAGAAGAGCAAGTGAAAAAAATTCCGGATGACTCCCCCACTCCCGAAGACACCTTAATTATTAAACAAAATTTAGCTGAATTACTTAGTTTTATTAAAAAACTAAAACCACATTATCAGGATGTAATTAACCTTCGTTATTTTCAAGAAATGAGTTATTTAGAAATTTCAAACCAATTAGAAGAGCCCCTAAATAACGTAAAGGTGAGGTTACTAAGAGCCCGAAAATTATTAGCCGAAATTATTAAGCAAAATCATACAAATCGATATACTTAACTTCTATGTTTTTTTAGTTAAACTTCTTATCTTTGTCAGCAGTTATGGAATTAGCAACTAAAGAAAAAAAAGTATTTACTCCAAAACCAAAATGGTTAAGAGTAAAGCTTCCAACCGGTAAAAAGTATACTGATTTAAGGAGTCTTGTAGACAAATATCAGTTAAATACTATTTGCACCTCTGGAAGTTGCCCAAATATGGGTGAGTGTTGGACAGAAGGTACTGCAACTTTTATGATTTTAGGAAATATCTGTACCCGATCTTGTGGTTTTTGTGGCGTTAAAACTGGAAGACCTGATACTTTAGATTGGGATGAACCAGAGAAAGTTGCAAGATCTATCAAACTTATGAATATTAAGCATGCAGTTATAACTTCTGTAGATAGAGATGATCTTAAAGATATGGGATCTATACTTTGGGCAGAAACTGTTAGTGCCATAAGGAGAATGAATCCTAACACAACACTTGAAACGCTAATTCCTGATTTTCAAGGAAATAAAACTAATATAGACCGTATTCTTAAGGTAAGTCCAGAGGTGATTTCTCACAACATGGAAACGGTAAAAAGATTAACAAGAGAGGTAAGAATTCAAGCGAAATACGAAAGAAGCCTGGAGGTTTTAAATTATTTAAAAAAACAAGGGGCACCTAGAACTAAAAGTGGAATAATGCTTGGATTGGGCGAAACAGAAGAGGAAGTAATTCAGACAATGAGAGATTTAAGCAATGTAAATCTTGATATCATCACTATTGGTCAATACCTTCAACCTTCAAAAAATCATTTACCTGTAAAGGAATTTATTAGCCCGGAGCAATTTAAAAAGTATGAAACTATTGGGCTGGAATTGGGCTTTAGACACGTAGAAAGTGGACCGCTAGTAAGATCATCCTATAAGGCCCAAAAACACCTTACTTGAGTTATAATGAACGAAACTATTCAAATAGGAATCAACGGTTTTGGAAGAATAGGAAGAACTCTTTTTAGATTACTCATTAATCATCCAAAAATTAAGGTCGTTGCCATCAACGATATTTCTGATACAAAAATCTTAAGCCACCTCCTCAAATACGATAGTATTCACGGAGTTTTAGATGAAAAAATTGAATTTTCAAATAATAGCATTACTGTTAATAATCAAATTGTTAGATTTTCATCCTCTGAAAAAATTGAAACTATAAATTGGGGGGAATTAGACCTAGTTATAGAGTGTTCTGGTAAATATAAAACTAAAGCAGCATTACAAAATCATTTAAAAAATGGAGCAAAAAAAGTGATTCTTTCTGTACCTCCTCAAGACGACTCCATCAAAATGATTGTTTTTGGGGTTAATGAATCTTTGATTAACAAGGAAGACACTATTATTTCAAACGCCTCATGCACAACGAACAACGCTGCTCCAATGCTTAAAGTTATTAATGATTTGTGTGGTATCGAACAAGCCTATATTACAACGATTCATTCTTATACCACCGATCAGAGTTTACATGATCAACCCCATAAAGATCTAAGAAGAGCACGTGCGGCAAGTCAATCTATTGTTCCAACAACGACAGGTGCTGCAAAGGCATTAACAAAAATATTTCCTGAATTAGAAACTGTAATTGGAGGATGTGGGATAAGAGTCCCTGTTCCCAATGGATCACTTACCGATATCACCATAAACTCAAAAACTGAAGTAAGTATTTCTGATATTAATACTGCCTTTAAAGAAGCATCTTTAACCCAATTTAAAAATATACTACAATACACGGAAGACCCAATAGTTTCTGTTGACATTACAGGAAACCATCATTCATGTATTTTTGATTCTGAGATGACCTCAGTCATTGGTAAAATGATAAAAATAATAGGTTGGTATGATAATGAGGTGGGGTATTCTTCGAGAATTATAGATTTAATACATTTAATGTCCAAGGTTAATGTCAACTAAAGTTAACTATCGCATCAATTATATCTCTTTTAAATGACGCTTCTTGCTCCTTAATAATGGAAGTTTTAATGGGGAGATAATAAATTGGAAAATTAGCTAACCTCGGCTGTAATCTTACAAAATCTTTTTCAGTGGTAAGTATAAAATTGCTTTCTTTTAAATTGTTAATCTCAGAATTTGAAAAATGATGGTGATCAGAAAACTTTTTGTGGGTAAATTTTAATTGCTTTGTATTTAAAAATTTTAATAAAGGACTCGAATCAGCAATGCCAGTTACAAGAGTGAAATTTTTGTTTTCTAAAAAAGTTAAGGGAAGATTTTCGGAAACACCATAAATTATTTTATCGTAGGTAATTTTTGAAAAATAAATTTTTTGTTCTGGAAGTAAATTTAAGTCCTGCTGTATTTCTTTTAGTTTTGTGAATGAATGTTGTTCTGGACATTTTGTAACGACAATAATATCCGCACGCTTAGCACCTGATTTTAATTCTCTTAAGTTACCAGCTGGAAGCACACAATCATTGATGTAAAGATTATTATAGGAAGTTAGTAACATTTTTTTTGATGCATTCACTTTTCTATGCTGAAAAGCATCATCCAACAGTATAATATCAGCATTGGTTTTAATACGATCAATTCCTTCTTGTCGATTTGCACAAACTGCAACAACTACCTTTGGAAATTTCTTTTTGAATTGAAGTGGTTCATCACCAACTTCTTCAACCTTACTGGTTGTTAAAACTTCTATAAATCCAGAGGTTTTTCTTTTATATCCGCGACTTAAAACGGCTATTTGATAATTATTTTCTAAAAAACTTATTAGATATTCAATCATAGGAGATTTTCCTGTTCCCCCCGTTGATAAATTTCCCACGCATATAATCGGCAAAGGGTATGATTTGCTTTTTAACCAGTTTTTGTCGTAAGAGGAGTTACGAATTGCTAAAAGGCTTCCATACACTAAGGAAAAAGGAAAAAGTAGTTTCCGAAAAAATTTCATAAAGCAAAAGTACGATTTCCCAATAAAACAATAATCTGAGTATATTATTATAATTGAATATATTTACATTAAATAAATTTTATGAAAATAAAAGAAGTTATCGCTATCCTGAACGAACTAGCTCCTTTATCCTATACCGAAGAATTTGACAATACCGGACTTTTAGTTGGAGATTATGAAACTAAGGTAAGTAGGAATACTAGTTGCACTTGATACTCTTGAAAGTGTTGTCGACGAAGCGATAGCGGAGGGGTGTAATTTAATCGTGAGTTTCCATCCAATTATATTTTCTGGTTTAAAAAATTTAACAGGCAAAAATTATGTAGAAAGGGTTGTCATAAAAGCTATTAAAAATAATATTGCTATTTTTTCTTTACACACTGCATTGGATAACTCCTGGAATGGAGTGAACGCAATGATTTGTAACAAATTAAATTTAACCAACAGAAGGGTATTAATTCCCAAGAAAAACACCATCAAAAAACTAACAACCTATGTCCCAGAAAAACATTTTCAAAATCTCTTGAGCGAATTATTCAAAGCAGGTGCAGGCACTATTGGAAACTATAGTAATTGTAGTTTTTCTATGGATGGAACTGGTAGTTTTCTTGGAAACAAAGAGTCTAACCCTATTATTGGATCAAAAGGAGAATTACGGTTTGAAAAGGAAACACTCTTGAATGTCACCTTGCCAGCACATAAAAAATCTGATGTTTTAGAATCACTATTTAAACATCATCCCTACGAAGAAATAGCCTATGAGTTAACCACATTGGAAAACAACAATCAACATATTGGAATGGGAATGATTGGCGAGTTGGAAACTAGTAATTCTGAGATTGAATTTTTAAAATTTTTAAAACAAACCATGAACACCAGTTGCATTCGCCATTCAAAACTATTAGAAAAACCTATCAAAAAAGTTGCAGTTTTAGGTGGAAGCGGAAGTTTTGCTATACCCAATGCAATAAAAGAACGTGCAGACATATTTATAACTGCAGATTGTAAATATCATGATTTTTTTAAAACAGAGGATCAGATGTTGCTAGCTGATATTGGTCATTATGAAAGTGAACAATTCACAAAAGAACTATTAGTTGCCTACCTTAACAAAAAAATTACTATTTTTGCAGTCCTTTTATCGCAAATAAACACCAACCCAATTACCTATTTTTAAAATATGGCAAAGAAAAAAGAAATTACTGTAGAAGAAAAGTTAAGAGCTTTATTCGATTTACAACTTATCGACTCTAGAATTGATAAAATTCGTGACATTCGTGGAGAACTTCCTTTAGAAGTTAAAGATCTTGAAGATGAACTAGCTGGGATGAATACGCGCCTTGAAAAATTAAACGACGGAATTGAGGTTGTTGTAAACAGTATTTCAGATAAGAAGAATCATATAGAAGAGTCTAAAGAACTTATCAAAAAATACACAAAACAACAAGACAACGTTCGTAACAATCGTGAATACGATTCCTTAAGTAAGGAAATTGAATTCCAAGAATTGGAAATTGAATTAAACGAAAAGCACATTAAAGAATTTAATGTGCAAATTGAACAAAAAAAGATCGTTGTTGATGAGACTTCAGAACGCCTCAAGCAACGTCAGGAACATCTCGCTCACAAGCAAGGAGAGTTAAATGAAATTTTAGCTGAAACTGAAAAAGAGGAACAAGCACTTATCAATAAATCTACAGATTACGAAAAGAAAATTGAAGAACGATTAATCAAAGCTTACAAAAGAATCCGTACCAGTGTAAAAAATGGATTAGCTGTCGTTGCAATAGATCGTGGTGCTTCTGGAGGTTCTTTTTTTACGATACCACCGCAAATCCAAATGGAAATCGCAGGACGTAAAAAAATAATCACTGATGAGCATAGTGGTAGAATCTTAGTTGATATAGATTTAGCAAAAGAAGAAGAAGAAAAAATGGAAAAATTATTTAATAAGTTATAATTTTTTTCATTAAATAAAATTCTAAAGTCTTCAATTCATTGAGGACTTTTTTTTTAATAAAAAGCCAATATAACCAAAACTATTTGGCCTAAAAAAATGAATATGAAAATTAAATTATCCATAACACTCATATCGATCCTGGCAGTCCTACAAGTATCATGTCAGCAGGTCGATCCTAAAAAGAGTAAAACGATTACCAATATAGCACCTGTAGAAGTAGTTAGTTCTGATGGCTTTAAAAGAGCTTATTTTGCGAGTGGTTGCTTTTGGTGTGTTGAAGCTATCTATGAAAGTTTGATTGGAGTTGAAGAATCAATATCAGGTTATAGTGGTGGTCATACAAAAAATCCAACCTACGAATCTAGCAATACCGGAAAAACAGGTCACGCAGAAGCTGTAGAAATTATATACAATCCTAATGTTATAAGTTTTAAAATATTGGTTGACGTTTATTTTGAGTCACAAAACATTAGTCAAGTAAATGGGCAGGGAAATGACAGAGGCTCCCAATACCGCTCTATTATCTTTTATCAAAACATGGAAGAAAAAAATATAATAGCTAATAAAATCAAAGCGTTGTATAAAGAAAATCCTGACAGAAAAGTAGCTGCTGAAGTGATGCCTTTCCAAAAGTTTTGGATTGCTGAAAAGTACCATCAAGATTATGAACGGTTGCATCCAAACAATTCTTACATTCAAAATGTATCGATACCAAGGTTAAAAAGATTTCAAAACAAATTTCCAGAATTATTAAAAGAGAATAGCAAACATTAAGTACTTTTTACAAGAAAACATAAAACCAAATCTAAAAAGGAACTTTAACAGCACCGTTTTCAACAATATTTATAGAATCTGCAACTTATTCGAACTGTTAGCGGTCATGAAATTCTTTATCGAATTTTTAGAGCATTTAACTTTTTAAAAATTTTGTGCACAGCTACTTCCCTATTATTCGTATCGATCAAGTACAAAATATAGACCCCCTTACTAAATCCAGAAATATCAATTCTTGTACGATTTAAATTATTAAACTTAAGAGGTTGGTTTAAAATTTTTCTTCCATTTAAGTCGAAAATATCAACGTTAAACTTCTCGTTATTAAATGGGTATTGTAAATTTAAAAAGTCATTCGAAGGGTTTGGATAAACGATACTCTCCACTTCCAATTCCTCTTTTGAAAAATATTTCTCCCCAAACGAAAAAGCTGCTTTACCAATTTTTTCTCCGATAATTCTGCCAGGAATATCATCAATCGGTGGATGAATCCCTCCCCAAATTCTTGACAAACTAGTTTGATCTGACGCATCTCTATAGGTAGCCCATTGTAATTGAAAATCCATACTCGGACCTACTTCAAATTTTAAAAAATCGTTAGTGTAAACCTCAAAAGTTCCCATCCCACCTGGGAAAAATTCATCGTTTGTTAATAGCTTTAGTACTTCTGCTGCAGCTCTCGAAAATGTTGAATGTCCAGATACATAACCTGCAAATGGAGGATTTACGAAAGAAGGTCTCTGATAAGGGAACCACTTCTCTGCAAGAATCCATCCAACACCAGCTATATCATAATCAGCGTTAATAATATGTTCATGCCCTTTCCATGTAAATAATTTTATTTTACCAATATTTTCTTGGCCATCGCCTTCCAAAGAATCTCCTTCTTGAATAACTTCAATAAATCCATCAACTAGGGGGATTCCATGAGGATTATAATTGGAAAGGTTAGTATCTGAAGATTGCCCTTGGTCACACATATACCTGATCGCACTCATGGGTCTGATATAATCATAATAACCTTTAATGCCCCATGCTGCAATTGCAGAATCATGCATGGCCCCTGATAAAATAAAGTAGGATTTTATATCCCACTCAAGACTGCTTAATATTTCACCTTCACCTTTAAACTTTTTTATGAGCTGCGGATGATCATTTACATAATTTAATATGGTGAACCAATGACCAGGAGGTGTTTCACTATCTGGACCATCTGCCCAGAACTCTGCTAAAACTCTTGCATAGTCTCCTCTTGGAACCATTTGTTCCTCGTAAGCTAAACCAGTACTAGGATTAATTTCCCGACCTACACTTGAATCACCTCCATCAAAAAAGTTATAAAAATCTTTATACTCCTCAAAAGTTTCTGGAAAACTAGAGATATTTCCGATACTTGCTGGAGAAATATCTATCATCACATCGTCATTTGGATCTAAATGAGATCCCCAAATAGACACCAATGTAAATCCCCACTTAAATGGGTCTTCTAAACCAATACCCTCTTGTATATAAGAAGGGCTGGTTGGATCATGATAAACCCAATAATCATAATTAGGTGTTGAATGTATAGAAAGATCTTCCTCTTTTAAAGAAAACGGAATTACTTTACCCCATTCTGGACTTAAGAATTCTGGAGAACCTCCAGGATGATAATTCCCACTTTGATCAATAAATTCTTCCATGGTAAGGGGTTGCCAGTGATTCGGTTCTGTTAGATTTGGATTTCCTTCCTCATCAGTATTCAAGGGTTCATTTAAAGGTTCATAAACTAAATTTGCATAATCATTTTGTTCATTTGAATTATCTTGTAAACCGAATTCAATAATCTGTTGCGCTACATAATTCCCTAGAGCAGCAGCATCTCCACTATGATAGTCTGTGCTCTCATCATATTTATTGTACCCCAACTCATCCATAAAACTATTGATAGAGTTGTAAATATCATCAACTCCCGGAGAATTTGAAAATCTATGCTGTACAATTCTATAAATAGCATAACTGATTGCTTTTTTACGATTTTCCTCAACTAAAACATCATTATAAAAGCCATCAAATGCGCAATTAAACTCCCCTAAGGATTTACCTAAAAAAAAGGTGTCAGCATTTTCATCAAAAACCGCCCATATATCGTACATCGCTATACTGGTATGAAATAAATTTCGAGCATGTACAGTAGGTCTAGCAAAATCATTTCTAATAGCATGCAAAACTTCCTCATTCCATGCTCTTGCTATTGAATAATCTTGTGCATTAGCTGCATGAGTGAATAAATAAATAAGTAAAAATATTATTTTTTTCACTGATTTTTTTATAAAAAATTAATATCAAATTAGTGTTTTTATTACTAACATAAAGGATTAATTTAATTTTAATAATAAAAATTGATTAATTTAATAATCCTTATTTTTGTTTGAGTTCAAAAACAATGACTTTAATGTACGAAAACAATTTAGACTTTGCCATTAAAAAAGACAAAGAAGATTCATTAAATAAGTATAGAAATGAATTTTTGATTCCAACCAATAACAAAGGGGAGGAATTAATATACTTATGTGGTAACTCACTTGGCTTACAACCAAAAAAAACCTCCGATTACATACAACAAGAACTCAATGATTGGGCAAAACTTGGGGTAGAAGGCCATACCGATGCCAAACATCCTTGGCTACCATATCATGAGTTTTTAACAAATTCTATGTCTAAAATCGTAGGTGCAAAACCTAGTGAGGTGGTAATTATGAATAGTTTAACAACTAACCTCCATTTAATGATGGTTTCTTTTTATCAGCCCTCACGTAAAAAATACAAAATAGTTGTTGAGAGCGATGCTTTCCCCTCTGACAAATATGCTATGGAAAGTCAATTAAAGTTTCATGGTTATTGCGAAAAAGAAGGTTTAATTCAATGGAAACCACGAGAAGGAGAAGCGTTATGTCGGATGGAAGATTTAGAACAAATAATGCAGGAACAGGGGGATGAAATAGCGTTAATAATGATAGGATGCACTAATTACTATTCAGGACAATTATACCCTTTAAAAAAAATTACTCAAATCGGCCATAAATACGATTGCCTGGTTGGTTTTGATCTTGCACATGGTGTTGGAAATATTCAACCTAATTTACACGAATCTGGCGCTGATTTTGCGGTTTGGTGCACCTACAAATATTTAAACAGTGGTCCAGGTAGTTTGGGAGGTTGTTTTGTTCATGAACGACATGCTAATAATACAAAACTAAATAGGTTTACTGGTTGGTGGGGACATAATAAACAAACTAGATTTAATATGCGTCATGAGTTTGATGTTTTACCCGGTGCAGAAGGTTGGCAATTAAGTAATCCTGCCATATTATCGATGGCGGCAATAAGAGCCTCACTTGATTTATTTGACAAAGCAGGTTTTTCAAATCTAGTTACAAAATCTAAATCACTTACTGGATTCCTAGAATATCTAATTGAGGATTTAAAAAACCCTAAAATTAATATCATTACTCCTAAAAATCCTCAAGAAAGAGGTTGTCAATTATCCATTCAAGTAAAAGATGCAAACAGGCAATTACACGCCCTTTTGACTCAAAGTGGGGTAATTAGTGATTGGAGAGAACCCGATGTTATTAGAGTGGCTCCTGCACCTCTTTATAATGGTTATCAAGATGTATATAAATTTATCCAACGTCTGAAAAAAATACTAAACTGATGAAAAACAAAAAAGAAAATATACTAATAATTGGTGCTGGTCTTTGTGGTAGCCTCTTAGCATTGCGTCTGGGTCAAAGAGGTTTCCAAGTGACATTGGTCGAAAAAAGACCTGATTTGCGTAAAATCGAACAAGATGCTGGGCGATCGATTAATTTAGCTTTTTCAGATAGAGGTATGAAAGCTATCAAAATGGTTGGATTGGAAAATGAAGTTGAAAAGCTTTGTTTACCTATGATTGGGCGTATGATTCATGATAAAATGTCAAATAAATTCATGAGTCTTTATAGTGGTAAAGAAAATAAATTTATAAATTCCATATCACGTCCTGGATTAAATATGTTATTATTGGATTCTGCCGAAAAACTACCCAATGTTTCTTTAATTTTTAATCAAAGTTGCGAATCATTAGATTTTAAAAATACGACGGCTGTCTTCAAGGACTATCAAACAAAAGAGTGCAGCACCTATAAAGCTGATGTTATTTTTGGTACAGATGGTGCTGGGTCTGTTGTAAGAAATAATATGTTTGACGATAAAAGTATTCGATTAAGTTTTTCGATTGATTGGTTAAGCCATAGCTACAAAGAACTTACAATTCCTGCGAGTAAAAGTGGAAAATTTCAAGACGAACATAAGGCTTTACACATTTGGCCTCGTGGTGAAAATATGCTAATTTCATTACCTAATCTTGATGGGAGTTTTACGGTTACTTTATTTTTAGCACATCAAACTGGAAAAGATAATTTTGAAAAATTAAATACCGCTGAAAAGGTGAATGAATATTTTGAGAGAGAATTTCCAGACGCAAAAGCATTAATGCCAAATTTAACACAAGAATTTTTCGAAAACCCAACGGCTTTTTTAGGAACTGTTAAATGTTATCCTTGGAATGTTATGGGAAAAACATTAATTTTAGGTGACGCAGCTCATGCAATTGTCCCCTTTTATGGTCAGGGAATGAATGCTTCTTTTGAAGACGTGGTGGTATTAGATAAATTTATTGAAAAATACGATGGTAATTGGGAAAGAACTTTCTTTGAATTTGAAAAAGAAAGAAAAATTGATGCAGATGCTATTGCGGATCTTGCAATTGATAACTTCCATGAAATGAAAGAACACATAGCCAATCCATTATTTCAGGAAAAAAGAAAGCTAGAAGTTGCATTTGAAGATAATTTCCCAAAAAAATACAATTCTAAATATTCCTTAGTAACATTCAATGCTAATATTCCTTACTCGGAGGCTATGAAAAGAGGAAGAGCTCAAGACAAAGCTATTTTAAATTTGTTAGACGATGGGAAGCTAAAAGATACTATGAGTTTAGAAGAAAAGTTGACTTTGGTACTAAACGAAACAAAAGATATTTTACACGATGATACTGTTGCAAAAAACCTATAACCTATGAAAGAAAACGGAAAAGTTACTCCAAGAGGTGCCTACCCTCATGTAAAGAGAGCAGGCAATTTTATATTTGTATCTGGAACAAGTTCTAGAAGACCAGACAATTCTATTGCTGGAGTTGATATTATTGATGAAATGGGCACTAAATTTTTAAATATTGAAGTCCAAACTCGTGAGGTACTAAATAATATAGATGCGAACTTAAAAAAAATTGGAGCTTCCTTAAAAGATGTCGTAGACGTATCCACTTTTTTAGTAAATATGAATGATTTTGCAGGATATAATAAAGCTTATGCCGAATTTTTTGATAAAGAAACAGGACCTACAAGAACTACGGTTGCAGTTCATCAATTACCACATCCAGATTTAGTAGTAGAAATTAAAGTTACCGCATATAAGCCTCTATAATATAGCTATGAAAAAAATACTAAACTATATCGATGGATCTTATTGTGAGCCTTTCTCGCAGGATTGGTTAGATAATTACAACCCTTCGAAAGGAGTAGTCTATTCAAAAATCGCTTCTTCCTCTTCTGTAGATGTTGACAACGCTTATCTAGCTGCTGAAAAAGCATTTCCATCTTGGTCCAATACAACCATTAATAAACGAAGTGCTATTCTTTCAAAAATTGCGGATTTAATAGAAGATAATCTAGATAAATTAGCAGAAGCAGAGTCTTTGGACAACGGAAAACCATTAAGTTTAGCAAAATCAGTTGATATACCTAGAGCATCTAGTAATTTTAAATTTTTTGCACACGCCATCACACAATTTTCAAGTGAGGCGCATGAAAGTATAGGACTTAATAGTATGAACTTTACGCTACGACAACCCATTGGAGTGGTTGGGTGTATTTCTCCCTGGAATTTACCACTATATTTATTTACTTGGAAAATAGCTCCAGCACTTGCTGCAGGTAATACAGTCGTAGCAAAACCGAGTGAAGTAACTCCAATGACAGCATTTTTATTAGGAGACATCTGCTCGAAAGCTGGATTACCAAATGGCGTTTTAAATATTGTTCACGGTACTGGTCCTTCTGCAGGACAAGCAATTGTAGAACATCCGAATATTAAAGCAATATCATTTACTGGTGGTACAAAAACGGGGGAAGCAATTGCACGGAAAGCAGCTCCAATGTTTAAAAAATTATCCTTAGAATTAGGTGGTAAAAATCCTAATATCATTTTTGCAGATTGTAACTATGAAAAAATGCTTTCGGTGACCATAAAGTCGTCTTTTGCAAATCAAGGACAGATTTGTTTGTGTGGAAGTCGAATTTTTGTCGAAAAATCAATCTACTTGAAGTTTAAAAAAGACTTTGTTGCTAAGGTAAGAGAGTTGAAAATTGGTGATCCATTTGTTTCTACAACAAATATTGGCGCTTTGGTTTCTAAACCTCATCTTGAAAAAGTATTGGGATATATTGATTTAGCAAAGGAAGAAGGAGGAAAAATTTTAACTGGTGGAAATAAAGTTACCATAAATGGATCTGAAAATGGATATTATCTAGAGCCTACCGTTATAGAAATCCAAGACCAGCAATGTAGAACAAATCAAGAAGAAATTTTTGGACCTGTAGTTACCATCATGCCTTTTGACACTGAAGAAGAAGTATTAGAAATGGCTAACAATGTCAAGTATGGACTGTCTGCAACACTTTGGACCAGTAATATAGACAGAACAATGCGAGTTTCTAAGAAAATTGAAGCTGGAATAGTTTGGGTAAACACTTGGTTAAATAGAGATCTAAGAACTCCATTTGGTGGTGTCAAAAACAGCGGTGTAGGTCGTGAAGGTGGTTTCGAGGCTTTGAAGTTCTTTACAGAATCTAAAAATATTTGTATTAAATACGATAATTAATTATTGAAATAAACTTATGAATCTTAATTTAAAAAATAAAAATGCATTAATCTGTGGTAGTACTGCAGGTATTGGCAAAGCATCTGCGATGGAACTAGCTGCACTTGGTGCTAACATCACCTTATTAGCAAGAAATGAAGACAAGCTTAAAAATACTTTGTCTGAATTACCAACTAATAATGGACAAAACCACAATTATTTACTAGCAGATTTTAGTGAACCTAATTCACTAAAAGAGATCCTATCTGATAATATAAATAAAAACTACCATATTCTTTTAAATAATACTGGTGGGCCCAAGGGTGGGCCTATATTTAATGCCAATCTTTCTGAGTTTACAGCTGCTTTCTCGCAACATCTACTCTGCAATCAATTACTAGTTCAAGCAGTAGTTGCAGGTATGAAAATAAATAACTATGGACGAATTATAAATATTATTTCAACTTCCGTTAAACAACCGATTGAAGGACTAGGAGTTAGTAATACTATTCGTGGTGCAGTTGCTAACTGGAGTAAAACTTTGGCGTCTGAATTAGGTCCTTTTGGAATTACAGTTAATAACGTATTGCCCGGAGCCACAGCTACTGAGCGTTTAGATCAGATTATGATTAATATTGGCAAAAAAATAGGAAAATCACCTGAAGAAGCAAGGGAGGTAATGAAAAGTATAATACCTGCAAGAAGGTTTGCTAAACCTGAAGAAATAGCCTACACGGTGGCATTTCTAGCTAGTGAAACAGCCGGGTATATCAATGGGATAAATTTACCAGTCGACGGCGGAAGAACTAAAAGTTTGTAATTAGTATATTACATACATAAAGGAATTTATTATGAAACGAAAATTAAGAATTAACGGACATTCGCATCTTCTACCCTATCCGGAAGAGATTCCTCAATTTATGAAGGATAATGGTATTTTTTGGGTCGATAAAGATCGAAACTTTATGCTTCAAAAAAACTGGAAACGTCCGGTTACCGATTCTAGTTTCTTTTTAAATGAAAAATTAGACTGGATGGAAAAATACCAGATTGATCATGCAGTGGTATTAAACTTGTCGCAGTTGTATGGGAATGGTTTACGCTTGGAAGAAATGAAACAAGCGCTTCGTTTTCAAAACGATTTTAATGCTAAAATACAACAAAAGCATTCTTCAAAATTCACTTGTGGATTTGTAGTACATCCAGGATACGGTAGAGGTGCATTATGGGAGATAGAACGATGTGTGGAGCAATTAGGTTTGAACTTACTATGTTTGCCAACTCATTATATGGATACGATTGGAACCTGGCGTTGCATATTTGACGAAGAAAATGAACCCATTTTCGAATTAGCAAACAAATATAATCTAGCAGTAGAAATACATCCTTATGATGGAGAAAAGTTTATTAAACTAGAAAATACTGCATGGCGTTTTCATCTAATATGGATGTTAGCACAATGTGCTGATGCTTACCACTTTTTTACTCTAAACGGTTATGCTGATAAATTTCCTAATATGAGAACTTGCTTTGCTCACGGTGGACAATTGGCTCAAATGAATTTAGGAAGAAGAATACAAGGTTTTGATGGAAGACCCGATTTATTTGAAGGAAAAGTACATCCAAGAAAATCAGTAGCACACAAAAACATTTTCTTTGATACTTTAGTTCATGACACAGGCTCTTTGCAATTAATTGTAAAAAATCAAACCTCCAAGCAAATAATAATGGGCTTGGATGATCCCTATCCTTTAGGAGAAATGGAGAGCGAAAGCCAATCTTCTTATCCAGGTAAAATTTTAGATTTAGCTCAAGATGAAAAAATACTAACCTCAGAGGAATGCGATGCAATTTGGGATGATAATGTATTGCAATGGTTATTTGGTGATGATAAAAAAAAGAAACAAGATTTAATTAATAAAATCATTAGTTAACCTAATAATAAAATGCATTTTTTACCAGAGAAGTTAGATGATTATGTAGTTGCTCATTCACAAAAGGAACCGGAATTATTGCAACAATTAAGCAGAGAAACTTGGCAAAAAGTTTTAGCTCCGAGAATGTTAAGTGGACATTTTCAAGGTAGGGTTTTAAGTATGGTATCTAAATTAATTAATCCAAAAAACGTACTTGAAATTGGAACCTATACTGGCTATTCTGCATTATGCTTAGTTGAAGGTATTCAGCCAAAGGGACAACTTCATACCATTGATACCAATGAGGAATTATATGATTTGCAGAGAAAGTATTTTGACAAGTCTGGTTTTGGAAATCAAATAATTCAACATACTGGTAATGCTTTAAATATAATTCCTACAATAGATAAAACCTTTGATTTAGTTTTTATTGATGCCGATAAACAGAATTACCCTAATTATTTAGAAATAATTCTACCAAAGCTTAAAAGTGGGTCGGTAATATTAAGTGATAATGTATTGTGGACTGGAAAAGTAATTGAGAAAATACAAAAAGGTGACAAAGACACTGAAGCACTCTTAAAATATAATAAAATGATTAATGAGCATTCTCAATTAGAAACTGTTTTGTTGCCTATTCGGGATGGTCTTACTCTTACAAGAGTTAAATAATTAGAATTTTCTTTTAATTGGTCCCGTGACATCGTCAACGGTATCCTTAACATCCTTAATTTCAGAAGATAAATTTTTGGAAAAATTACGCCTAAAATCATCGGTTAATTTTTCTGGAGATTTTAAATCTATTCCTTCTTTTTTTGCAGTTTTATTAATTTCACTTTTTATATCGTTGGTTGCATCTTTAATTTGACGCATTCCTTTTCCTAATCCCCTTGCAATTTCAGGAACTTTATCAGCACCAAATATCATAACTACAATAAAAACGATAAAAAATATCTCAGCGCCACTAATGAATAAAGGATATAAAATCATGGTGCAAATATAACAATTTTGTTGCTCAGCAATAGCTCTAGCTTCTGTAAAAAAAGGTTAAGGTTTGAATTACTTATTCAAATTTATTAAACCAACAAAAAGAGCCGCTAATCAAATTAAAAGCGGCTCAATCAAATTATTAAATAAATTTAATTTTTAACTTTATTCTTTTTGAATGAATCAAATTGACCTAATTTTTTTCGTTTTGGCCATGAATTGTTACTAGTGTCAACATCGGCCGTTTCTTCATCTGGGTCAACAACTATTTTAGTTATTTCTTTATCCGATGCGATTACCTTTCCAACAGATTTATCACTTGTTTTCCATATTTGAACAGGATAAGTTATTCTTTCTGAAGAACCATCACCATAGGTATATTCAACTATTATAGGCATAGGGAGTTTACCTACTTTTTCGAAGGTAACCTCGTAAAAGAAAGTTGGTTTCTTAAGATTTGTTCTTTCCTCTGGACTTAAATTATCCATAATGTATTCCTGTAGGGTAGTCACATCATCAAGAGTTGAGGTACGCATACTTTCTTCAAAATCTTCACTTCCTTCTTCAACTAGATAAACTAAGGGAGGCAAATCACTTTCTTTCATCCCTCTAGCACTCATCATATTTTTTACTTGTTGATTCATTTTAGAGGTTACATAATATTTTTTAACATCTTGAACACCTATATCAACAACATTTGTTGTATAAAACCAGCCTCTCCAAAACCAATCTAGATCCATTGCAGAAGCATCTTCCATAGTTCTAAAAAAATCTTCTGGAGATGGATGTTTAAATATCCATCTATTTGCATAAGTCTTAAAGGAATAATCAAATAGTTCTCGACCCATGACAGTTTCTCTTAGTATGTTTAGTCCCGTTCCAGGTTTAGAATATCCATTAGCACCAAAGTTATAGGTGTTTAAACCTTTTGTCATAATTGGAGCAATTTGACTTTGATCTCCAGACATATATCCTACAATATTCTTTGCAGGTCCTCTTCTAGATGGATACTTTTTATTTGGAGTTATAGCTTCAGGATATTTTTCGCCAAAATCTTGTTCCGCTATGTATTGAACAAAGGTATTTATTCCTTCATCCATCCAGGTCCATTGGCGCTCATCACTATTGATAATCATTGGAAAGTAATTGTGTCCTATTTCATGGATAACGACCCCAAACATACCATATTTAACTCGATCACTGTAAGTTCCATCTGAATCAGGACGTCCGTAATTCCAACAAATCATTGGATATTCCATACCTTGATTTTTAGCGTGTACAGATATTGCTTTTGGGTAAGGGTAATCAAAAGTCATTCTTGAATATGAAATTAGCGTACTAGCAACTACTTTTGTAGACCAATCCTCCCAAAGTGGATTTCCTTCTTTTGGATACATAGAAACAGCCATCACATCTCTACTTCCTAATTTAACGGCCATCATATCCCAAATGAATCTTCTTGAGGTAGCGAATGCATAATCACGAACATTTTTAGCTTTAAATTTCCAAGTTTTTTTACTGGTTAAAAATCCTTTGGAAGCTTCTTCAGCCTCATCTTGCGTTACAATAACTACAGGTTCTTCGTATGACTTTTTTGCTTGTTCATAGCGTTTTATCATTTCCTTTGAAAAAACTTCTTTTCGATTTTGAAGCTCACCGGTTCCATCTAAAATGTGATCGGAGGGTACTGTGATATTAACTTCGTAATCTCCAAAAACTAGCGCAAACTCGTCTCTTCCCCAAAATTGACTATTTTGCCAACCTTCAACATCATTATAAACTGCCATACGAGGAAAAAACTGTGCAATCACATAAGCACGATTTCCATCTTCAAACTCCTCATAACCACTACGACCTCTTTTATTTACATGATCATTAATATTGTACCACCAACGAATTGAAAATTCAAATTGATCTCCTGTTTTCATACTTTTTGGTAACTCAATACGCATCATAGTCCTATTAATGGTATACTCTAAATTTTTTCCATTGGTATCTTTTACTTCTTGAATATTGAAACCTCCGTCAAAACCTTCTCCCATGTATTGATTTACAAAATTTCCAGCCATATCTGCAGGAGCAGCTCCACTAGATTGAATGAGTGGGGTTTTGGAATCTCTAGCTCTCATATTTTGATCTAGCTGTACCCATAAATAATCTAAAACATCAGGAGAATTATTAGTATAGGTTATGGTTTCATAACCCATTAACTTTTTATTCTTATCGTCTAATTCAATATCCATAACATAATCCGCTTGCTGTTGATAATAGGCAGGGCCTGGAGCACCACTTGCAGAACGATATTGATTTGGAGTTGAAAACTCTTCGTATAACTGTTTGAAGGGATTATTGTTGTAATGTCCTGGAACACGTTCTTCTTTTTCTACTTCTTGGGAATGACTTGATCCTGTTGCAAAAAGTAGTAGCAATTAAAGCCAGTAATTTAAATAGTTTCATTTTTTAATTTAATTTATTTTAATTTTTAAAAATAGTTTTTCTTGGGGATATTTAAGATTCTTTAATTAAAGTTTAACAAACCATTGGGACGATTTTTATCTAAAATTAAATTCCTATTATTTTTTTCATTTGAAAAGTGAATTATATTTTGTTGTTCAGGAAATAAATCGAGAAGTATTTTATTTTCGATTCTAATTGATTCAAGTTCCTCAACATCTTCGATTTCAAAATAAATATTTAAAATATCTATATCGTATTCTTTACCAATATAAATTAGTGGAGCATCGTTACCATTAACCTTAAATTTTAGTTTTTGCAAAACATATTCGATTAAATAATTTTGATCCAATTCTGTTTCTCTTTTAGAATCTAGTTGAACTCTTGAACTATAACGCTCCTGTAATACTTGTTCTAAATCTTCAACAAATATTTTTGAAATAATCTGTATCGATTTTCTTTCTTTAACATACTCAACTTTTGTTGTACTCACATAAAATTTATGAGCAACAAAACCTGAAAAGAATATAAAGATTAGTAGGCAAAAGATGATTGTTTTTAAATTGCTTTTCATAAGACTTGCAATATAATAATTTGTTTCACTTATTTTTTTATTTAACTTTTATTCTTCAAAAATATTACTTAAAAACTAACTAGAAAATACAAATATTGGGTTGTGAAATAAATGAATTCATAAAATTCTAAAAAATTGGATGGTCTTTATTAAATTTACATATTAATCATTAACACATGAAATTAAAATTATTTTTTGTTATTCTTTTATTTTATGCCTGTATAGATGATGATCAAATTTTTATAGAAAACGACATTACACCTCCAAGTATATCAATTATTGGGGATAACAGTATCAATATATACCAAAACACCATATATGTGGATGCTGGAGCTACTGCAACTGACGATGTTGACGGAGATTTAACCGCTTCAATCATAACAACAGGTTCTGTAAATACTAATTTGATAAATTCGTATACGATTACTTATAGTGTTTCAGATGCTGCAAATAATAGCACCACTGCTACCAGACAAGTAAACGTTTTGGAGGATTTAAACAATCCTGTTTATCTGGATAGTAATGAAATTACCATAAAAGCAAAAGAATGGTCCGAGGTAGGTGATACGGGCTATATTAATGATGTTTTATATACAGTAGTAGATAGAGAACTGTTAGCTAGCATGTTGCAAAATGGAAGTGATGTGACCAAAATAGCGACGACAAAAATTACCATCATGAGTAACTTATTTTATAATAAAACATCTTTTAATCAAAATATTGGCAACTGGGATGTAAGCAATGTTACTTCCATGTACGCAATGTTTTGGAATGCATCTTCTTTTAATCAAAATAGGTAATTGGGATGTAAGCAATGTTTTAATATTTAACAATATGTTTACCCGAGCAACAAATTTCAATCAAAACATAGAAAATTGGAATGTATCGAAAGGTATTACAATGAGAGGTCTGTTCTCCTATGCCTCAAGTTTTAATCAAGCTCTAGGAAATTGGGATGTAAGTTCTGTAGACAATATGAATTATATGTTTTATAATGCTACATCATTTAATCAAGAAATAAGTAATTGGGATGTTAGTTTTGTCAATGAAATGTTCAGTATGTTTAATAACGCTAGTTCATTTAATCAAGATTTAAGTACGTGGAGCGTAGAAAATGTATTTTTATGTGAAAATTTTGATGATAATACTCCACCAATGGACTTTGCCAATTCCAAATTTCACGAATTGTAACATGGATGATTAACTAAAAATAATAATGAAAAATTTACTAGTTGCAAGTACCTCCTCTTTATTCGGCGGAACCTATTTATCTTATTTAATAGAAGAAATATCGATTCATTTTAAAGATACGAATGAGATTATATTTATACCCTATGCAAGACCGGGAGGTATTTCTTATGATCAATATACCACTATTGCCGCTGAAGCATTTTCTAAAATCGAAAAAAAAATTATCGGTTTACATACCTTCAAAAATCCAGAGAATGCTCTCAAAAATGCAAAAGGCGTGTTTGTAGGAGGAGGGAATACTTTTGTTTTAGTTAAGCAACTTTACACTCTTAAACTTATGAGAACTCTAAGGGAAGAAATAATCAAGGGTCTTCCCTATTTAGGAACTAGCGCAGGAAGTAATATTTGTGGCTTAACCATGAATACAACTAATGATATGCCTATCGTTTATCCCCCTTCTTTTAAAACTTTAGGAGTCCTTCCTTTTAATATTAATCCTCATTATTTAGATCCAAATCCAACCAGTAAACATATGGGTGAAACTAGAGAGACCAGAATTAAAGAATTTCTTACTCAACAAACAGTTCCTGTAGTTGGCATTAGAGAAGGAAGTTGGCTTCAAGTAAAAAATGAGAAAATAACCCTTAAAGGGGGACTTTCAGCAAGAATTTTTGAGCCTCTAAAGATCCGTATGAATTCAGTTTGATTAGCCATTTTTTAAACTTTAATTATTTTATTTAATGAATCAAAACTCCTTCAATAAAATATTTTTTTTTGTTCAGATGGTGTTTACTTTTAGTCTTAAGTTCATTCATGTACTCACAAGAATTTTTTACACGAGATCAATTAATTGGAAAAGGAAATCCAGATATAATTGGAAATTCAAAAATGCATAAAGAGGTGAAATTTGCTTTTGAAAAAATGAAAGAACATGCCTATAAAGATGGAATTAATATCGAAATAGTTTCTTCTTACAGAAGTTTTGAAAAACAAAAACAACTATTTGAAAATAAGTATATAAAATTTACCAATCAAGGGATGACTCCTGGAAAAGCAATTGAAAAAATAATTGAATACTCCACCATACCAGGTACTTCTAGACATCATTGGGGAACAGACTTGGATTTAATTGATGCTAATTTTCCAAAACCAGAAAGTGTTTTAGAGGAAGAACATTTCTATGGTATTGGCCCCTATTGCAAACTTAAGGAATGGATGGATATTTATGCTGAGTCCTACGGTTTTATTGAGGTGTATACTCAGAGTGATTCTCGAAAAGGTTTTAAACATGAGCCCTGGCATTATAGTTTTGCACCTGTTTCCATACCCATGCTTCAAAGTTTTAAAAAACTTAACTTAAAAGATATATTAACAACAGAAAACGTTGAAGGGGCTTCTTTTTTTTCAGACGATTTTATCCAAAAATACTATCATGAAAACATATTAGATATTAACCCAAAACTACTTTAGTTATAGAGTTTTAGAATAAAATTCTAATTTATAAATGATACCTCCCATTTATTGTTTTTATCTTTGCAAGATCAAATAACGTTATGAATAAAAAAGTACTTTTATTAATTCTTGATGGCTGGGGTATAACTCAAGACCCCAAAGTCTCTGCTATCGCACAAGCAAATACTCCATTTATAGATTCTCTTTATAAAAATTACCCTAACGCAGAAGTTAGAACAGACGGATTGAACGTTGGATTGCCTGAGGGACAGATGGGAAATAGTGAAGTTGGACACATGAATTTAGGTGCGGGACGTATCGTCTATCAAGATTTAGCAAAGGTCAATTTGGCTATCGAACAAGATACCCTGAAAAAAGAACCTGTTTTAAAGCAAGCTTTTAATTATGCAAAAAAATATCAGAAAAAAATTCATTTTTTAGGCTTACTATCTAATGGAGGGGTTCATTCTCATATTAATCATTTAAAGGGTCTAATCAGCGCTGCACACAACGAGGGATTAGACAATCTGTATGTGCACGCATTTACAGATGGACGTGATGTGGATCCTAAATCTGGAGTTAGCTTCATTAAAGAATTACAAGACCATCTGGACAAAACTTCTGGTAAAATTGCATCTGTGATTGGAAGATATTATGCTATGGATCGAGATAAGCGTTGGGAAAGAGTTAAAAAATCGTACGACTTATTAGTTAACGGAATTGGAGAAAAAACTACTGATATTATTGAAACAATTGAAAACAGTTATGTTAATGGACTCACAGATGAATTTATTGAGCCTATCTTAAATACTGAAAACAACGAACCAATTGCTACGATAGAAAAAGATGATGTGGTTATTTTTTTTAATTTTAGAACTGACAGAGGAAGACAACTAACTCAAGTTTTATCTCAAAATTCTTTTTCAGAATTTGAAATGAATCCACTTTCACTATATTTTGTTACTCTAACTAATTATGATCAGACTTTTCAAAATATTAAGGTTATTTACAACAAAGAAGATCTACAAGAAACCCTCGGTGAGATCTTAGAAAAAAATAAAAAAAAACAAATACGAATTGCGGAGACTGAAAAATATCCCCACGTTACATTTTTCTTTTCAGGTGGAAGAGAAAAAGAATTTAAAGGAGAGCGTAGAATTTTATGTCCATCTCCAAAAGTAGCGACTTACGATTTAAAACCAGAAATGAGTGCTTTAAATGTTAGAGATAAAATTTTACCAGAAATAGAAAATAAGTCGGCGCACTTCATCTGTTTAAATTTTGCGAATACAGACATGGTAGGTCATACAGGAGTCATGGAGGCTGCAGTAAAAGCTTGTGAGACTATAGATGATTGTACAAAAAAAGTCATTGAAACTGCATTAGAAAATGGTTATACAACCCTACTTTTGGCGGATCATGGTAATTGCGAGGTGATGATTAATCATGATGGATCTCCAAACACAGCGCACACCACAAATCCAGTTCCTGTCATACTGATTGACAAAAATTATATTCCAATAAAAAATGGTGTCCTAGGAGATATTGCTCCAACGATACTTGAATTAATGGGAATAAAAAAACCTACAGCAATGTCTCAAAAATCACTAATTAATTAATTATGAAAAAAAAATTACTAACACTTTTAGTCTTTGTTATTCTAATCGCATGTCAACAAGTTTCAAAAAAAGAAAAAGATATAACAATGGATACTATAGCTAAACAAGAAATAAATAAAATTATTCTTGATACTATTGACGAAACTATGATGTTAATTGGAAATATAAATAAAGAAGGTTTAAATGGAGATGATTTTATAGAATGGTATCAAGAAAACTATAAAGCTCATCAACTCGATACGTTGACCATAAAAGAAATCAATAAAGAAATTAAAGAAGTAAGAATAAAAGTGTTTATGGGGAACCTGGTGTAGCGACAGTCAAAGAGAGGTTCCTGCTTTTTATAAAATTTTAAATCAAACGGATTACGATATCACAAAATTAGAAGTCATCGCTGTTTCTCAAGAGAAAGATACTCCAGATAAGCTGGAAGAAGGGTTTAATATAGAATATGTACCTACTATAATTTTTTATAAAAACGAAAAAGAGATAGGCCGATATGTCGAATTAGCACAAAAAACATTAGAAAAAGATATTTTAGCTATTTTAAACGAGTCGGGATACAAACATTCTTACGAAGAATAATCATTTAGTACGGTAATATAATTATGATCATAGCAAAGACTTTAGAAGAAATAGAATTAATGCGTGAAGCTGCTTTGGTTGTTTCTAGGACACTAGGAATGTTAGCTAGTGAGGTTAAGCCCGGAGTCACAACACTTTATTTAGATAAACTTGCAGAGGATTTCATAAGAGAGCAGGGAGCCATTCCAGGGTTTCTAGGTCTCTATGATTTTCCCAACACTTTATGTATGAGTCCAAATGCCCAAGTAGTTCATGGAATCCCTAATGACACTCCCCTAAAAGAGGGAGATATTATTTCTATAGACTGTGGTGCTATAAAAAATGAATTTTATGGAGACCATGCATATACCTTTGCAGTAGGTGAAATTACCTCTGAAGTTGAAAAATTACTGCGAATTACCAAAGAATCTTTATATGTTGGAATAAGAGAACTAAAAGTCGGGAAACGAACTGGTGACGTTGGTTATGCCATTCAACAATACTGTGAAGCAGAAGGTTATGGCATAGTTCGAGAATTAGTAGGTCACGGTATCGGTAAAACGATGCACGAAGATCCAGAAATGCCAAACTACGGAAGACGAGGTAGAGGAAAGAAATTTATTGAAGGTATGACTGTAGCTATTGAACCTATGATTAACCTTGGAACCAAACGTATAGAACAATTATCCGATGGCTGGACTATTTTAACTAAAGATAGAAAGCCAAGTGCACACTTTGAGCACGATGTGGCTATCGTGGATGGAAAACCAAAGCTTTTATCAACTTTTGACTATATCTATGAAGCGCTAGGTATTAAAAGTAATGAAGAAAATGAATTTAGATTTGATAATTAAGTGGTCATCGTCTCTAAAATATTAAATACAATCCCAAGACCTCAACTTATCAAATTAAGTAATTGGTTGAGACCAATTATCGCTTTATTTCTAAAAGGCACCAAATATACGGACCCTATTGATGGTAAATCGTACCGTAAATTTTTACCTTACGGTTATCAAAAAATAAGAAAAAACGTGTTAGCTCCAGGCACTTTTTCACTAGAAAGACATCGTTTATTTTGGATTTATCTAAAAAATGAAACCGATTTTTTTTCAGCAACTAAAAAAAAAGTTCTTCATTTTGCTCCCGAACAAGCTTTCTTTAATCAATTTAAAAAAATAAAAAAAATAGACTATACAACCACCGATTTGGTTTCGCCTTTAGCTGACGTAAAAGCAGATATTTGCAATCTTCCATTTAAAGATAATGAATTTGATTATATTTTTTGTAATCACGTATTAGAACATATTCCAGACGACAATAAAGCTATGAGTGAATTATTTCGTGTGTTGGCTCCAAATGGGATTGGTATTTTTCAAATTCCACAAGATTTATCAAGAGAATTTACTTTTGAGGACGATAGTGTAACAGATCCAAAAGAACGTGCAATAATATTTGGTCAATACGATCATGTCCGAGTTTATGGAAGAGATTATTTTGATAAACTTAGAGAAATTGGTTTTAATGTTGCTGCTATTGACTATACAAAAAAATTAACCAAAAAAGAGATTGATAAATACAGGCTAGCGCAGGGTGAACTCATCCCAGTTTGTAGAAAGTTTTAATCTAGTATTATTTTCTTCATACCTTCCGTGACAAAAAATTGTTGAATATTATCTTGGTCGTTATAGGTGAGATAGACCTCTATATCATCTAACTCATTAATTAATTCTACAGATTTTTCAAATCCTAAAGCCATAAATGAAGTAGCATATGCATCTGCTTTTGCACATGTAGAGGCAAGAACCGTCGCACTCGTTATATTACTTTTTTCAGCAGATCCCGTGAGTGGATTTAAAGTGTGAACATATCTTTTTTTTGAAATAGAATCCACTCTAAATTTCCGATAATTACCAGAAGTTGCCATACCAATATCTTTCAACATGATACTCGTCGAATAAGACCTGTCGTTCATAGTTGAAAAGGAATTTTCTATTCCAACTACCCATGTTTTATTTTTCTTGAGGTTAACACCTTTGGCTAATAACTCGCCTCCCAATTCTATCAGAAAGTTTTGAATTTTATTTGAAACCAAATAGTCTCCAATTAAGTCAATGCCATATCCTTTTGCAACAGCGTTAAAATCAAAATAAATTTCAGGATATTCTTTCCATATTTTTGACTCTTCGGTCAATTTTACTTTGTGAAATCCAACATAAGTTAGCATGGAATCCAGAGCCTTATCATCAATTACTTTAAGAGGTTTTATATCACCAAATCCATAGGCGTTTCTTAAAACTCCTATCGTAGGATCAAAATAGCCATCTGTTTTTTGATAGACTTCTGATGACAAAATAAAATTATCAATAAAAATTTGATCAACGATCACTGAAGTATCCCCACGATTAATTTTTGAAATATCACTATCTGGCAAGTAAGTACTTACTGATTTGTTCACTAAATTTAAAATAGAATCAATTCCCTTTTCTAAATCAAGATTCTGATTGGTATATGCCTGGATAGAAAAGGTAGTTCCAAATGCTTGTCCTCGAACAATTGTTTTTTCTAAGGGTTTTTCTCCACAAGAAATAAGCATTGTAAATAACACAAAATAAACTAATTTACTCATGAAATTTCTGTTAAACCAGAATATACGTATGAATAATCTTCACCGTTGATAATGGGTTTATTTATATCTGATCCGTGCCCCAGCCAAACACCAGCATAATAAACTTTTGCCTTAAATTGTGCTGAGTGTTCTAAAATTGGTTGCGTAGTAATATTACGATAATCATAAAGCTCTTCTGAATTTGAAACTGCCCTTACCAAAACAAAAGAAGTGATTTTGTCTTTAATGACAACAAACTGAGGGTTTTTTTTTAAATCTGATTTGATGGCTAAAAACTCATAACCTTCTTTCTCTAGTTCCGCTCCTACTATATTCATAGCCAGATTTCGAGATTCTTGTTTGTTAAGCTTTTTTGTCATGGGCTTTAATTATCCGCCAAAGTCATCAAAACGAATATTTTCATCAGGTATACCAAAATCTTCTCCCATTTTTTGAACGGCAACATTCATAAGAGGGGGTCCACAAAAATAAAGTTCGATATCCTCAGGACTTTCATGATGATTTAGATAATTATCAATTACACAGTTATGAATAAATCCAACAAAACCGTCGCCATCTGAATCATTAATATCTTTTTTTACTTTCCAATTATCTTTATCTAAAGGTTCTGATAATGCTAAATAAAATTTGAAGTTTGGAAAATCTCTCTCTAAGGCTTTAAAGTGTTCAATATAAAACAATTCTGCTTTTGAACGACCTCCATACCAATAAGTAACTTTTCTATTGGTTTTTAAGGTTCTAAATAAATGGTACAAATGTGACCGCATTGGAGCCATTCCTGCTCCACCACCAATATATAACATTTCAGAGTCAGATTCGTTGATAAAAAATTCACCGTAAGGTCCAGAGATAGTTACCTTATCTCCTTTCTTTTGATTAAAAATATACGACGAGGCTATTCCTGGATTAACCTCCATCCAACCACCTTTTGCTCTATCAAAAGGAGGGGTAGCAATACGTACATTAAGCATGATTTCTCTTCCTTCTGCAGGAAAAGATGCCATCGAATAAGCTCGCTCAACGGTTTCATTATTCTTCATGACTAAAGGCCATAATTTAAACTTATCCCATTCAGCTTTAAACTTATCAGCTGAATCGTGTTCTTCGGGGTGAGCAGTAATATCCATGTCGGAAAATTTAACCTCTCCTTTTGGAATTTCAATTTGTATATAACCACCAGCTTTATAACCCATGTCTTCAGGAATTTCTACTACAAACTCCTTAATAAAAGAAGCTACATTATAATTTCTTACGACCGTTGCTTCCCACTTTTTGATACCAAAAACCTCTTCAGGTATGGTGATATTCATATCTTGTTTCACCTTTACCTGACAAGAAAGACGTGCACCATCTTTTAATTCTTTTCTACTAAAATGGGGTGTTTCTGTTGGTAAAGCTTCTCCTCCACCTTCCAATACGTGGCATTCGCATTGAATACAAGTTCCACCTCCACCACAAGCAGATGGTAAAAATATTTTATTAGCTCCTAGGGTTGTTAAAAGGGTTCCCCCACTCGCAACTTCTATTTCTTTTTCACCATTGATAGTAATTTTTACGGGGCCCGATGGTGATAATTTTTGTTTTGTAAATAGTAATAAAGCTACCAATAAAAGTGTCAACACTAAAAAAGCGACAACGGTTGCTATTACTACTCCTGTTATACTTGGTGCTAAAAACATAGTATTATTTTTTTAATTCTGAAACAACAACTGTTTGAGTTGCTTCTACTTCTTTTTCTATTGTTGTTTGTTGTTCTTCTACTTTTTCAGTTGTTTCTTCTACTGGAGACGTTGCTGTATCGCCACTACCAGTTAGCATTCCTCCAAAACTCATAAATCCAATTGCCATTAACCCGGTTATGATAAATGTAATTCCTAAACCTCTTAGGGGAGCAGGCACATTACTGTAGCGTATTTTCTCTCTAATTGCTGCTATGGCTACTATAGCTAAAAACCAACCAATCCCGGAACTGAACCCATAGTTTAGAGCTAATCCAGCAGTTTCAATTTCTCTAGACTGCATAAATAAAGAACCTCCTAAAATAGCACAGTTTACAGCTATTAATGGAAGAAAAATACCCAAAGAGTTGTATAAAGAAGGTGAAAATTTTTCTACGATAATTTCAACTAGTTGAACCATAGTGGCTATGGTTGCAATAAATAAGATAAACGATAAAAAGCTTAAATCATAATCTGCATAAACACTCAATTCTGGTGTATCTCTATTACCATCAATCCATGCTAAGGCTCCTGGTTGTAAAATATATTGATCTAAAAACCAATTTAAAGGAACAGTTACGGTAAGTACAAAAATAACAGCAGCTCCTAAACCTACTGCAGTGCTAACTTTTTTAGATACTGCTAAGTATGAACACATACCTAAAAAGTATGCAAATACCATATTATCTACGAAAATAGATTTAAAAAATAATTCTATGTGCTCTAACATATTTTATAATTTTATTGTAAAAAAATACAAGAATGGTGCATTCTTAGTTTTCTTCAATTAATGCTTTATTTTTACTTCGTTGTACCCAAATAATGATACCTACCACAATTAATGCCATTGGAGGCAGTACCATAAATCCGTTATTTTCATATCCAATTGCATAAAGTCCCGTTTTTTCTACAGAGTCTCCCAATACTTTTATTCCAAACAAGGTTCCAGATCCTAATAGCTCTCTAAAAAATCCAACGATAATAAGTATCACTCCGTAACCTAGTGCGTTACCAATACCATCTAAAAAGGAACGCCAAGGACCATTGCCCAGCGCAAAAGCTTCAAAACGCCCCATGATAATACAGTTTGTAATAATCAATCCGATAAAAACCGAGAGTTCTTTACTTAATGAATAAGCGAAAGCCTTTAATACTTGATCTACAATAATTACTAAAGTAGCTACAACGATAAGTTGTACAATAATTCTAATTTTTGAAGGAATAATGTTACGCATTAAAGAAATTACCACGTTACCCATTCCTAAAACAAAAATTACAGAAACTGCCATTACAATTGAAGGCTTTAGTTGAGCAGTAATTGCAAGTGCAGAACAAATTCCTAATACTTGAATCGTAATTGGATTATCATCCGATAATGGATCCTTAATTAATTTCGCATCTTTTTTTGAAAGTAATCCCATTGGTTAATTATTTAAAGTTTTTAAATAAGGAACATACATAGCAAGGTCCTTTTTTAACATTACCGATACTCCATCACCTGTAATCGTTGCCCCTGCAAGTGCATCCACTTCATAATCATCTTTTATCAAATTTTTAGGATCATTATTTCCTTTGGCAACTTTAATCCCCTGAAAAGCACCTTTTTCTAATAGTTGCTCTCCCACAAAATCATCCATAAAATAACGTTGTTTTATTTCGGCTCCAAGACCCGGTGTTTCTCCTTTATGATCAAAATATACCCCTTGAACAATCATTTCTTTATCAACTGCAACAAAGCCCCAAATTGCATCCCATAACCCTTTCCCTCGAACTGGCATGATATATAACTCTGAACCGTCTTTTTGACCAATAAACAACGGTAATCTTCTTTGATAATCACCACTTTTTGCTTTAGTACTTTCTTTTTTAATGTCAATTAAATAAGCTAAGTCATTTTCAGTAGCTTGATCTCCTTGAACAACTAACTGTTTGGTTATATATTTATTAAAAACTTCTGCGACGTTATCAGTCGAAATAAAAGCAACATCTCCGGTACCTTCATTGTTATTTATACCCATGGCATACAAGATATTTTGTTGTTTTTCAAATTTCTCGTTTGCTTTAATTCTTGGCTTTAATCCACTAGCAAATCCAGCTAGAAGAGAACCAACTATTACAACCATAACAATAGCGAACAGTATGGTATATGAATTCTTATCGGTTTTATTAGCCATATTAATTAGTTTTTACTTTTAAACGTTTCATTCTTCTTTTTACATTTGCTTGAACCACATAGTGATCTATTGTAGGAGCAAATACATTCATTAGTAGAATAGCTAAAAATACTCCTTCTGGATATGCCGGATTAAATACTCGAATCATTATAGATACAAATCCAATTAAAAAACCATATATCCATTTGCCTTTATTTGTTTGAGAGGCTGTTACAGGATCTGTTGCCATATAAACAGCTCCAAATAGTATACTTCCAATTATTAGATGTTGCCAAAATGGAACATTCATTAGGCCATAAAATTTGTTGGTTTCTCCAATCCATCCTGCGTCCACTACACCATTAAAAATTAAGCCCATAACTAGGGCACCTAATCAATGTCGATACAATAATTCTCCAACTTCCTATTTTTGTGAATATTAAAAATAGTGCTCCGATGATAATCAAAAACTTTGAGGTTTCACCCACAGATCCTGGGATTAAACCCCAAAACATATCCCAATAATCATAACTGACAGAATTATTTTGAGCATAAGCACCTAAAATAGTCTCGCCTGATATCGCGTCTAGATTTTCGCCCGCTGCGATGAGCTGGTCTCTTTCAACAGCACCATGGACCCATACCTTATCGCCTGACATCCAAGTAGGATATGCAAAAAATAGAAATGCTCTAATGGTCAATGCAGGGTTTAAAATATTCATTCCGGTACCACCAAAAACTTCTTTACCAATAACAACTCCAAAAATAACAGCTACCGTTAGCATCCAAAGTGGAATATCTATAGGTACTATTAATGGAACTAACATTCCTGTTACAAGATATCCTTCTTCAACTTCGTGACCTTTAATAACTGCAAATAAAAATTCTACAGCAAGTCCAACTCCGTAAGAAATTATAACTAGAGGAAGAACTTTCCACATTCCAATCACCAAATTATCCCAGGTCCAAAAAGTAGACCCAAAAAATCCTTTTGCTGCTTCTATATCACCCAATGCGAGATAATGCTGATAACCTGCATTAAACATCCCGTAAATCAAACACGGCAATAATGCCATAATTACAGTATTCATGGTCCGTTTTAAATCATCGGCAGCTTTAATATGTGTACCCCCGTGAGTGGTCTCATTTGGCAGGTATAAAAAAGTATGAAGTGCATTAAATGCTGGAGCCATTTTGGTTCCTTTATACTTTTCTTTTAATTGATGTAAATTACTTTTTAATCCCATTAACCTATCTCTTTATACATTAAGTCTAAACCTTTTCTTATTATATCTTGGTGTGGTTGTTTAGAAACACAAATAAACTCTGTTAAGGCAAAATCCTCTGGAGCGACTTCATACATTCCTAAAGCTTCCATTTCATCTAAGTCTTCATACTTACATGCCTTTAAAATTTGCATTGGAAGAATATCTAATGGAAATACTTTTTCAAATGAACCAGTCACAACAAAAGCTCGATGTTCACCGTTAGTATTGGTATTTAAATCATATTTCTTTTTGGGTTGCAACCATGAAAACGTCAAGGCTCTAGTAACGGAAAGTTTATTAAAAATCGGTTTATTCCAACCAAAAAATTCATAATCGTCTCCTTCAGGAATTACCGTAACGGTGTTGGTATAATAACCTAAATGACCTTTTGGTGTAATTTTGTTTCCCGAAAGAACATTACCATCAATAATTCTAACATGTTCCTCTTTTAAGCCTGAGGTGTAAAGAATTGTAGAGACCTCGGAGCCGATTTTAGTTGTATAATATTTTGGATTTTTTACAGAGGATCCTGATAAGGCAACAATACGTTCAGCATTAAATTTACCGGTAAGTAATAGTTCACCAATCACGACTAGATCTTGAGGGCTTATCGTCCAAACTACCTCTCCTTTATTTACTGGATCTAATTTGTTGATCAAAGTACCCACATTTCCGGCAGGATGAATTCCTGTAACAGTGAGAACCGATATATCTTTTAATCCCTCAAAAATACTTTTTGAATTTTTACCTACACCGACATTCAATGCTCCGTCTGTTAATTTACTTACAGCAGAAACAGCAGCTTGTAATTCTTTTTCTTTACCCATCAAAGTAAAGTCAAAATCAGCGGCTAAGGGTGCAGTAGAGAATGCTGAAACAAAAATAGCTTTTGGTTTAATATCTGGATTAGCAATAATATCGTAAGGTCTCTGCTTTATAAATGGCCAACAACCAGTTGCTAACAAATGATTTTTAATTTCATTTTCATCCATAGAAACAATAGAAGCTACTCCGTGATCTAAATAATCATCTTTTTGATCAGCTTCAATAACTATTTCTGTGATAACTCTTTTTGCTCCTCTTTCAATTTTTTGCACAATCCCACTAACTGGAGAAACAAATTTGATTTTTTCCTCGGCCTTTGAGTAAAATATAACGTCACCTGCTTTTAGTTTTGCTCCTTCTTTTACCACCAATTTTGGTGTGATAAGATGAAACTCTGAAGGCCTAATAACAAATGTTCTAGAACGAGGCGCTTTTGAAAGAGTTTTGCCGGCCTCACCATTCAAGCGAATATTAAGACCTTTTTTAATCTTGATGTCTTTAGACATAGAAAACTAGTATTAAATTCTATTAAAAAAATCCCTTTTTTTGGGTATGCAAATTTATAAAAATTATGTTGGTACACCCATAAAAAAAAACAATTTTATTTATAAATAATTACATTAAAAAAAAGCCCCTGATTTAGGTATAAATATTGCTTATATTTAGGGTCTAAAACAATGTATTATGCATAAAAATATTATAATTTTATTTTTATTTTTTTACTACCATCATTCATTAATTGCTCAATATGCCGAACATGTAGCTCCAGAATTTATAAAAACTATTCAGTTTCTCGGTAGTACCAAACAAAGTCAACTACCGATCATCCGTTTAGGTGAAAAAGTTTACCTCTCATTTGATGCACTAAATGGGAACGAAGCTGATTACTATTATAAAATTACTCATCATGATTTTGATTGGAGATTAAGTGACTTAACAAAAGGTGAATATATGGATGGATTTGATGATGTTCGCCTGTATGAATATTCCAACTCTTTTAATACACTAAAAGGGTATTCGCACTATACCCTAAAAATTCCGAATAGAGATACTCGAAAACTGACAAAAAGTGGAAACTATATGGTTTCTATATACAATGATGACGGCGAACTAGTTTTTTCCAAAAAATTTATGATTATTGAAAACAAAGTTACTGTAGCTGCGTCTGTTAAAAGAGCTCGAAATTTAGAAAACATACAAACAAAACAGGTAGTTCAATTTGTTATTGATTCACCAAACTTATTACTTACAAATCCTAAAGAAACAGTAAATACGTTAATATTACAAAATAGCAATCTAAATTCTCCGATCACAAATTTAAAACCCCAGTACACGATAGGTTCTCAATTAATATATCGATATGATAAAGAAGCAAGCTTTGATGCCGGAAACGAATATTTGTTTTTCGATAATAAGGATATTAGATCAGGAAGTTCAAGCATCCGTAAAATTGACTTAACTGACATTTACAATACTTATCTCTATACAAATAGTGCACGTTTTGAAAGACCATATACGTATAATCCAGATATCAATGGTAATTATCAAATTAGAATTTTATACCCAACAAGTGATATTTCTATCGAGGCTGACTATGCAAGGATTCACTTTACACTTCAATATTTTGAAGATTTAAATGACAAAGAAATTCATGTGTATGGAAATTTCAATAATTACACAATCGACGAAACTACTTACATGAAATATGATAGCTTTTCAGATACCTACACTAATCAAATGTTATTAAAACAAGGATTTTACAATTATAAGTATGTTGTTGTTAATCGAGATGGAACTATTGATTACGGTGCTATCAGCGGAAATTATTGGCAAACCGAAAATGATTACACGGTATTGGTATACTTTAGAGATTTGGGAGCTCGCTACGATCGCATAATTGGAATGGGTAAAACAAATTCGTCCATCATTAATAATCAATAATAAAATTAAATATAATTTATTTTTAATATTAAATATCTCAACATGAAGGCGCTATTTTTTGACGGAAGTATTAAAAAAAGATTCCAAAAGGTCTATTAAGTTTAGTACTTGAAATTTGTACCTTTGCAAATCTAAATTTATAATAAACATATCATGGGAAAAGGATTTTTTGAAGTACCAATTGCTGTTAATGAACCAATAAAAGGATACGCTCCTGGCTCTCCAGAACGCACAAAAGCACTAGATGCTTACAAAAAAATGTACAATAGCACAATTGATGTGCCTATGTATATAAATGGTGAAGATGTTAAAACAGGTAATATTGATACGATGTCTCCTCCTCACGACCACCAACATATAGTAGGAACCTACCATAAAGCAGAGAAAAAAAATATAGATACTGCCATTCTAGGAGCTTTAGAAGCAAGAAATACTTGGGCTAATACACCGTGGGAACAAAGAGCTGCAATTTTTCTTCGTGCTGCTGAATTAATTGCAGGTCCATACAGAGCAAAAATAAATGCTGCCACTATGGTTGCTCAATCTAAAACTATACATCAAGCAGAGATAGATGCTGCTTGTGAATTGATTGACTTTTTACGCTTTAATGTTCAGTTTATGACTGAAATATATGCAGAACAACCTGAATCTACTTCTGACGCATGGAATCGATTAGAATACCGTCCATTAGAAGGTTTTATTTATGCTATTACCCCATTTAATTTTACTGCAATTGCAGGAAATTTACCAGCTAGTGCTGCATTAATGGGTAATGTTGTTATTTGGAAACCAAGTGACAGTCAAGTATTTTCAGCTAAAATTGTATTAGATGTATTTAAAGAAGCAGGTGTACCTCCTGGAGTTATTCAAATGGTAATGGGTGATCCAATAATGATTACAGACACTATACTAGCAAGTCCAGATTTTAGTGGAATTCATTTTACAGGTTCAACGAATGTTTTTAAAAATATCTGGCAAAAAATTGGAACAAATATTCACAATTACAAAACGTACCCTCGAATAGTTGGTGAAACAGGAGGAAAAGATTTTATAGTAGCTCATAAAACTGCAAATCCAAAACAGGTGGCAACAGCTATCGCAAGAGGTGCTTTCGAATTTCAAGGTCAAAAATGTAGTGCAGCAAGTAGATGTTATGTCTCCAAAAGTATTTGGAATGATGTAAAAAACAATCTTATAAATGACGTAAACTCATTTAAAATGGGCTCTCCAGAAGATATGAGTAATTTCATTACAGCGGTAATCCACGAAGGCTCATTTGATAAATTAGCTAGCTATATAGATCAAGCAAAATCTGATGATAATGCTGAAATAATAGTTGGTGGTAATTATGACAAAAGCAAAGGATATTTTATAGAACCAACAGTTATCTTAACTAAAGATCCTAATTACACAACAATGTTTACAGAGCTGTTTGGTCCCGTAGTAACGATTTTTGTTTTTGAAGATGATCATTGGGAAGAAACACTTCATTTGGTTGACAAAACAAGTGAATATGCGCTCACTGGAGCAGTGTTCAGCGAAGACAGATATGCACTAGAACTTGGAGTTAAAATATTACAAAATGCCGCAGGTAATTTCTATATAAATGACAAGCCTACAGGGGCTGTTGTTGGGCAACAACCTTTTGGTGGTGCTAGAGCAAGTGGAACAAACGATAAAGCTGGAAGTAAGTTAAATCTTTATCGATGGGTATCACCAAGAATGATTAAAGAAACTTTTGTTACACCTACAAACTATAGATATCCTTTTTTAGGATAAATTTAAAAAAACAATCATAAAAAAAACCTCAACAATAGTTGAGGTTTTTTTTATAAATAACAGTGTGAATCTATTCGTAAGGTTTATTTTCTCCCAACTCAGCAAACTGAGAATTTAAAGCGGTATTATCACTGTTTACTACCAAAACCACTACACTCATATTCGCAGTATTATAATTTTCAGGTATTGAGAAAGAAAAAGTTCTATTGTAGGTTGCTAAAGCAGCTGTACTTGAAATAGCATCTCCTGTTAAATTTGTCAAAGAATTTCTTAAACCATGATTTTGCTCAAAATTAGGAATTGGATTTCCTAACTGGTAATATGGACTTGTCGGGTCATCGTTGTAGTAATTAACCTGATCTTGTAATATGCCACTTTCGAGGAGATAAACCACGAGTTTATCGCCAGTCATAAAACTTTGTTCATTCACCAGTTCAACTTCAATAATTAAATCATTAGTATCCGTTGAGAGCTCGGAGTTTATTGCAATCCCTATATTAGTGTCTAAACCAGTCAAGCTTGTAATTTCATCTAAGCTGTATGGATTACTCCAATTAATTGTTCTATTTATTTTTGCAGTTGGATAACCGAAAACACCAAATGCATCTCTCAATTCATCAACTTGTGGAAAGTGTAAAAGATCTGGATCACCACTTCCGGTTTTGTGAATTGTTATAATTGTTAGATCGTCAGTCATATCATGAGCGTCGTCAATTGCCGCAGTGACTATTGGACAATACCCACACCAAGTACCGGTATAATCTTCAACAACTACTTTTCTTTTTGGAATAATAACATCGAATGTTTCAGTATTTGTTGTTACAACGGTTCCATTTTCTGTGTATATACCATAAACTTCAAATTCTCCAATTATTTCGGAAGTAAAAATATTCCCTTGAATTTCTGTATCATTAACAAAAAATGTTGCCTGCAAAGAAATATCTTCACCTAATTCATTTATGATTTTAAAAGGAATTTCTTGGTTTCGAAGTGAAGTTTTTCTAACTAAGTCGTCGACTACAATATCAGCAGTAGGTGGTAATAAAGAAATATTATCTTCAGTTCTACTACAAGATGAGATAACAAAAGCAGTGAAAATTAATAATACATAACAGGTATTTTTCATAGGTTAGTTTATTTAAAGTAATTGAAACAAAAGTAATAGAAATTAGAAAAATAAATTATTGATTCCAAAAAAAAATAAAAAAACCTATTAGCATCTGATTATTAATTTAGTGTTTATTAAAATAATTAAATTATTTTTGAACATTCATAAAAAAAACTAACCCATGAAAAAAAATATTTTACTTTTTGTATTTTTAATTACATTCAATGTGTTTTCTCAAGACAATATTCCCAATGTTGACCTAAAAACAATGGAAGGAAAAACTATAAGCTTCCATGAAGTTACCGACCAAAACAATGTTGTTATTATTTCCTTGTGGGCAACATGGTGTGTTCCTTGTATAAAAGAATTAGATGCTATTAGTGATGTCTATGAAGAATGGCAGGAGGAAACTGGGGTTGAACTAATAGCAGTCTCTGTTGATGATAGCAGAACTGTAAAAAGAGTAAAATCTTTAATTAACGGAAAAGGATGGGATTATCAAATTTTATTAGATACAAATAACGATTTAAAACGTGCATTAGGAGCATCAACGGTGCCTCTTACTATTGTAGTTAAAGACAATAAAATTGTTTTAAGACATTCTGGTTACAGTCCTGGATCGGAAGATGAGCTTTATGAAAAAATCAAAGAGCTAACATTATAAATCAACAAAAAACGAAGCAACTACAAATGAAAAAATTACTACTAATTGCATCAATTTTATATAGCACATTAACATTTGCTCAAGATACAGGCTATTTTTTTGGAGGATTTGAATCAAATACTCAATGGCTATTAAATGATGAAGGACTCAACTTTGATGCTCCAAAAGATCAATTAAGATCAAATAATTACTTCAGATTAGATTACAATTTAGGAAAATTTACAGCAGGCGTTCAATACGAATCCTACTTACCATCAGCTCTGTTGGGTTATTCTCCTAAATTTGACGGAAACAATGATATTGGCACTTATTACTTAAATTTTAAGCACGAAACAATAGATATAACAGCTGGATACTTTTATCAACAATTTGGGAATGGACTTATTCTAAGAAGTTGGGAAGATCGACAGCTAGGAATTAACAATGCTTTAAAAGGAATTCGGGTTATTTTCACACCAACAGACTATTTAGATTTAACTGGTATTTACGGAAAAACAAGAAATGGATTTGATGTTTCTGAGGGAATAACGCAAGGTATTGATGCTAACTTAAATATTAGCGAAGCACTAAAAATTGATCGTATAGATTTAGATTTAGGTGCTAGTTATGTTGGCCGATATCAAAATAACGGTACAAATGATACCATACCCAGCACTGTAAACGCCTATGGAGGAAGGTTAAATTTTGTAGCCGGAGATTTTTATGGAGGTATAGAAGCCATCATCAAAGATCCGGATGTAATTGCTAACGAAGGTCAACTATCATCCAACAAATTATATGATGGAACTGCAATGCAAATTGATTTAGGGTATGCTAAAAAAGGGCTTGGAATAAATGCCACCTTCAGAAGGTTAGAAAACTTCTCTTTTTATGCAGATCGTTTAGCTGAGGGAAATATTTATAACCAAGAACTTATTGGCTATACCCCTGCACTTACCAAACAACAAGATTATATGTTAACTAATATCTATGTTTACAATGCACAACCAAGATTAATAATAGAAACGTACGATCAAAGAGCAGGTGAAGTTGGAACACAGATAGATTTATACTATAAGTTTAAAAAAGGCACTTTATTAGGCGGAAAATACGGGACAAAAATCGCTGGAAATTTTTCGTATTGGGCTGGTTTAGATGCAGAATATCATATAGAAAACAGGTGGTATAAAGCCGAATTTATTGGTAAAGGACCTCGTTTATTTAGAGATGTTAGTGTTGAAGTCAAGAAGAAAATAAACAAAAAATGGAGTGGAGTAGCAACATTCCAAAATGTGATTGTTGACAAAGGTATTGTATATGGAGGACCTTTAGCAGTTGAAGAAGATATTAAAGCCTCCATTGCTGTTTTAGAGGGTACCTATAAAATTAAAGGATCTAAATCTGTTAGATTTGTTGCTCAACATTTATGGGCTGAAAAGGATCGGAAAAATTGGGTGGCTGGAGTATTTGAGTATAATTTTAATTCAAATTTTGCATTATACCTTGCAGATAATTGGAATTATGGAGATACAGACATACATTACTACAGTGCGGGGGGTAGTTATTCTAAAGGCAGAACAAGGTTTGCTATGAATTATGGTAGACAAAGAGGAGGTTTAATATGCATTGGTGGAGTTTGTAGATTTGTGCCGGAAAACACAGGTCTTACAGCAAATTTAACTGTAAATTTTTAAATTAATAAATAAAAAAAGCTCCAAAAATTTGGAGCTTTTTTTATTTAGAATGATTTTTATTTTTTTAAAATTTTCAAAGTCTTAGAAATTCCCTCTGTCGTTTTAAACTTGACAATATACATTTGAGGACTCAAATAAGACATATTAATTTTATGATTTCCTGTACTCAACATTTGTGAATTTATTAATTGACCTTGCAAGTTGTAGATGACCATATCCATGTCTTCCAGAGCGTAAACTTCCATGTCGTTGAAGATAACCGTTGAGGTTATTGAAACTCCTAATTCTCTAAAATCGTTCGATCCAAGAATAGGGTCATAACGATAGGTGAAATTTAAGTCGTTTCCAATATCAGTACCTTCAGAATCAGTTAGGTAAAACCTAAAATTATAATCTTGAACTTCAGTACTTTCTATAGTAGCAGCAAAATGGTTTCCGCTTGGAGTAGTTTCTCCTGCTAGGATTGTCACAAAGTTTGGAGCAGGTGGTATAGATTGCCCAATAACTAAATCAATAAAACATTGATCGAAACACAATTCAAAACCACTTCCATCAGCATTCACTGCGCTTACAAATTCTATTCTCATATAAATATCTTCGTCACTATCATTAGTAACAAAATAATCAAAGGATCCAGCTGGAACCCCAAAATTATTCATAGTAACTACCATCCCTTCCGTTACTTCTTCACCGTCGTGATCAGTTATTGTATAAGGGTTTTGTGCAAATAATGCAAAAGTTGTTAAGAAAACTGCGATAAGTAATAATGTATTTTTCATATTTATTTTAGTTAGTTATTTAGATAAGGTTCAAAATTAAATAAAAATAACATATATTTGACATTGATTTTGTTAAATGTTTAACATTTTATGTTACTTAACACTCAAAAAAATGTAGAATTCAAGCATTATTATTGTAAAATTCAAGCATAAACACATAAAATTAATAATAACCAAAAAAAAATGAAAATAAATTACACCCTAAACGTATTATTTACGTTTTTTACACTTTCAGTGTTCGCTCAAACAATTGTAAGCACAAATCCTGAAAACAAAAAAGTTGTATTGGAAGAGTTTACTGGAATTCATTGCGTTTACTGTCCAGATGGACATACGCATAGCTCAAAATATTCAAAACAATAATACAGGTAATGCTTTCATAATTAATATTCACACTGGTGGATACGCAAATCCTGGTGCAAACGAACCTGATTTTAGAACACCATTTGGTTCAGCTATAGCTGCACAATCTGGTTTAGTAGGCTATCCAGCAGCCACCGTTAATAGAACTAATTTTCCTGGGTTGGAACAAGGCTCATCAGGAACAACTGCAATGAGTAGAAACTCTTGGACTTCAGCTGCTAACACAACGCTCAGCCAATCCTCTGATGTAAATGTTGGAGTTGAAGCAGAAATTGACGTTCAAACTAATACCATAATTGTTCACGTTGAAGCCTTCTATACAGCTAATAGTACTCAAAGATACTAATAAATTAAACGTAGCTTTATTACAAAACAACACGTTGGGACCTCAAACAGGAGGGAATATGGGAAATGAGTACAATCATATGCACCGATTAGTTTGGTTATTAACAGGTCAATGGGGCAGACAATTTCCAACAACGACAGCTGGAACGTTTATTGACGAAACATACACCTACGACATCCCAGACGATTATAACGGTGTTCCTGTAAAAATTGAAGATTTAGAAGTAGTAGCTTTTGTCACTGAAACGCAACAAAAGATCCCCAAGTGGAAGCGGTACTTTTCCAACCTACTCTAATTTTTCAGCAGAGAACAATGCGCGTCCGACATCAGTAGAAGCAATTTTACCGCAATGTGGATTTGATATTACACCAAATGTCACCATTCAAAATTTCGGAGAAAATGACCTCACAGAAGTTGAAATTACCTACTCAGTTAATGGAGGAGCTTCTCAAAATTACACTTGGACCGGATCATTACTTTCTCTTCAAAGCGAAATTGTTGAATTACCTGCAATTTCCTATGTAGTTCAAGATGTGAATACTATTGAAATTTCACTGTCTGACGATGACGATAATTCAGATAATCAGATTTCTGAAAATTTTAATATTGCTAATGAGCACACAACTACGATCAATATGATCTTGAGTACAGACAATGCAGGATCACAATGTACCTGGGATCTCATGAATGCTGGTGGCGAAACTTTATACAGTGGTGGTCCATATGGCAACAATGAAAGTGTTGTTGAACAATTCGAATTAACCGACGATTGTTACAGGTTCAGAATTTTTGATAGTGCTGGAAATGGAGGTGGATCTATAGTTTTATATGACACCAACAATGATGTTGTATATAATTCTCCTGGAAATTATGGCGCCCGTGAAGAAGCTCATTTTAAAACAGTTGGAGAATTAGGAAATAATGATAACATACTAAGTAATGTTGTTATCTACCCCAACCCAGCAACAAATAATTTAAACATTCAAAATGCTGAAAATTCATCGATCAAAGTATTTGACTTGTTAGGTAGGATTGTCGCATTAGAAAATAATATTTCACTTAATCAACAGTTAGACGTTTCTAAGTTAACAACTGGAACTTACTTAATAAAGATTATTAACGGAAATCAAGTTAAAACAGATAAATTTATTATTAATAGATAACCAATTCTTTTTATCAAATAAAAAACTTCGAAGTAATTTTCGGAGTTTTTTTATTTATTTTTTTTTGAATTTTAGAGGTAAATGAACGACGCTTTTAGTTTCAAAAAAATCTTCCTCAAAATAATCTTTAAGAGGATAAATTGTAGCTGCTGGAAAATTTAACAATTCGTCAGTTAAATCACCTCCTTTTAAATATAAAATTCCATTTTTAAGCTCATGGTTGTTTTTCTTTAAAACAGCGAGATAAACCCATCGCACAAAGGTATCCATTTGCGCTACTGCCCTACTCACAATAAAATCATATCGATCATTTAAAGATTCAACTCTAGCGTTGGTAATAGTCACATTTTGAAGATTTAAACCCGCTACTACTTCATTAACAACTTTTATCTTTTTTGCAATACTATCTACTAAATGAAATTGAACTTCAGGAAATAAGATTGCAAGAGGTATTCCAGGAAAACCACCACCGGTTCCAACATCCAAAATCTTAGAGCCCGGTATAAATTTTTGAATTTTTGCAATTCCTAGAGAATGTAGAACGTGCCGAAGGTATAGTTCATCTATATCTTTTCGAGAAACTACATTAATTTTTAAATTCCAATCCTTGTAAAGTTCTTTCAATTTTTCAAATTGCGAAATTTGTTGGTCAGATAAATCGGGATAATATTTAAGTAATAATTTCATGATAAAAGTATTTTACAAAAGTACTTATCTTTGTTAAAAATAACCTAAAGAAATATTCGTTATCCATTAAAGAAATGTAAATTTGTAATTCTAATAAAAATCATAAATTTTGAACTATAAACAAGTAAGTTTTTCTAGATCAGACTCAACTAAGTTTTTTAAGACATTAAACAAAAGAGTAAACCAATACTTTAAAGAAAAAAATATTGTAAAAACTGGTAATTGGAAATTATACACCAAAGCCATTATAATGTTTTCGATGTTTTTCGTTCCTTTAATATTGATTTTAACGATAGACATGCCACAATGGACATTACTCTTATTAACCGTAATCATTGGAATAGGAATGGCTGGCGTTGGCATGAACGTGATGCACGACAGCAACCACGATTCTTTTTCGAGTAAAAAATGGGTCAATAAGTTAATGGGAAGTAGTATTTACATACTAGCTGGAAATGTTTACAATTGGAAAGTACAACATAACGTTTTGCATCATACCTTTACTAATATTAAAGGCCAAGACGAAGATATTGATGCAGGAAGAATCATCCGCTTTTCGAAACACTCAAAGTGGTTCAATGTCCATAAATTTCAAAAATATTACTCTTTTTTCTTATATGGATTATTAACTATTAATTGGGCAATTACAACTGATTTCAAACAGATGAATAATTACCTAAAACGAAAATTATCTTATGGTAAATTTCCAAATCCTGCAACTGAATGGACTAAGCTTATTATTTCTAAAATAGTCTATTATGCTATTTGGATTGTGCTGCCACTTTTAGTATTGGACTTAGCTTGGTGGAAAGTTTTTATTGGCTTTTTTATAATGCATTATACAGCAGGTATCATATTAAGTGTTGTTTTTCAACTAGCTCATGTGGTACCAAAAACCGATATGCCATTACCAGACAAAAATGGGAATATGAAACATACTTGGGCAATGCATCAATTTTATACAACTGCAAATTTTGCTCCAACAAATAAATTTATTTCCTGGTACACTGGAGGTCTAAACCATCAGGTAGAACACCATGTTTTCCCTCATATTTCCCATATTCATTATGGGCAAATTGCAAAAATTGTAAAAGAAACTGCATTGGAATTTAACTTGCCTTACAACGAATATAAAACAACTAGGAAAGCCATATTAGAGCATTTTAAACAATTAAAATCCTTGGGCGAAAAACCAGCTTTAACAATATAATTTTATATGAATCCAAACCTTTCTAAAAGAATTAATGCCATGGCAACTTCTGCCACATTAGCAATGGCGGCAAAAGCTAGAGAATTAAGAGAAGAAGGAAAAGATATCATAGGACTTAGTCTTGGTGAACCAGATTTTAATGTTCCTGAATTTGTAAAAGATGCTGCCATAGAAGCAGTAAAAGAAAACTATCATTCGTACACTCCTGTTGATGGATATGGTGATTTGAAGAATGCTATTATCACAAAATTCAAACGTGATAATGATTTAATTTATACACCCAACCAAATAGTTGTTTCTACTGGAGCTAAACAATCACTTGCAAACCTAGCTATGGTTCTGTTAAATGAAGGAGATGAAGTGCTCTTACCTGCACCTTACTGGGTTAGTTACAGTGATATAAGTAAATTAGCAGGCGGAGTTCCTGTAGAAATACCAACTTCTATAGAATCTGATTTTAAAATTACTCCCAAAAGCTTAAAAGCATCCATAAGCTCGAAAACAAAAATGATGATTTACAGCTCTCCGTGTAATCCGAGTGGTTCAGTATATTCTAGAGAAGAATTAAGAGCATTGGCAGACGTTTTAATTGATTATCCCGAGATTATCGTAATTAGTGATGAAATATATGAGCATATCAATTTTACAGGACAACATACCTCTATGGCAGTTTTCGAAGACATGTACAATCGAACCGTAGTTGTCAATGGAGTCTCGAAAGCGTATTCAATGACTGGATGGAGAATTGGATACATAGGAGCTCCAGACTGGATAGCTAGAGCCTGTAATAAAATGCAAGGTCAAATTACTAGTGGAGCAAATTGTATTGCGCAACAGGCAACTATAACTGCCCTAGAAAGTTCTCCTGAAAAAATAAAATACATGATCGATGCTTTTAAAGAGCGAAGAAAATTAATATTAGGATTAATAGCAGAAATACCAGGTTTTAAAACCAACCAACCTCAAGGTGCATTCTATGTCTTTCCTGACATATCCTATTATTTTGGAAAAATTATAAAAGGAACAACCATCAATACAGCCTCAGATTTTTCAATGTATTTACTAGAAAAAGCGAATGTTGCTACCGTAACGGGAGAGGCTTTCGGAAACCCTAATTGTATCCGGATTTCTTATGCGGCTTCAGAAGAAGCTATTACAGAAGCTTGTAAAAGAATTAAGAAAGCTTTGGTGTAAGCCCCAGGATAAAGAAGCAATTATCTATTTCTCCAAAAATAAGGTGTTAATAATATCAAAACTGTAAACAGTTCTAATCTTCCGATCAACATTAAAAAAGCTGACCACCATTTTGCTGCATTAGATAATCCCGAGTAATTATATCCAGGCCCTAAATCTCCAAGCGCAGGACCAACATTACCAAGACTTGACACAGCACCACCTAATGCAGTTTGAAAATCTAAGCCTAAAAGGGAAAAAACTAAAACACCAACAATAAATGACAACAGGTATAAAATAAAAAATCCTAAAATATTAAATACAATTGGTTGATGAACTGCCTTTGTATTATATCTTACAGGTAAAATAGCTCTTGGATGAAGTGTTCTTCTAAATTCAATCCATCCATTTTTTATCAATATTATATGTCTTATAATTTTAACTCCGCCGGCTGTTGATCCAGCTGAGCCTCCAAGAAACATCAATCCAAAAAAGAAAACAGTTAAAAAAGGAGTCCACAAAGTATAATCAGCACTGACAAAACCCGTGGTAGTAATTATTGCAATAATTTGAAAGGCACTATGTCTAAAACTACTTTCAAATTTCCCCCATACCATTGGATGACTGAAAGATGAACGAGATATATCGGTCTGAAAATAAATCATTATTGAAGCCATGATAGTGAAGATCACTATCGAAAAAATATAAAATTTAAATTCTTCATCCTTAAGGATTTTACTAAATCTTGTTTTGAAAGCAAAATAACTTAAAACAAAATTCGTCCCCGCTAAAAACATAAACAAAATAATAATGTACTGGATAATGGGCTGATCATTCCAAAAAGCGATACTTGAATTCTTTGTAGAAAACCCTCCGGTACTTAGTGTACTTAAAGAGTGATTAACCGCATCAAATAAAGTCATTCCTGCGACTTTCAATAAAATTGTTTCTGCTAAAGTATAACCGACATAAATTAACCACAGTCTTTTAGCAGTATCTGTAATCCTTGGATGTAATTTATCATTACTAGGTCCAGGAGCCTCAGCAGCAAAAAGCTCCATTCCTCCAATTCCTAATAAAGGGAGAATAGCGATTGCCAAAACAATAATTCCCATACCTCCTATCCAATGAGTTATACTTCTCCAAAACAGCACCCCTTTAGGAATAATTTCGATATCATTTAAAATTGAAGCTCCTGTTGTGGTATACCCACTCATGGTTTCAAAGAATGCATCCGTAAAACTTGGGATAGAGTCTGTAAATAGGTATGGAAGTGTTCCTGCTAATGACATAAAAATCCAGCCGAAAGTTACAATTACATAACCATCTCTTTTTTGAAGTTCTTTACGCTTATTGCGAGTTAAAAGCATCAAGATTAAACCTATCAGTAAGGTTACCAGACCTGCCTCTAACATCTCCTTTTCAACTCCATCTTTATAGTAAAAACTAACAAGGGTAGCTAAAAGCATAAAACCTCCGTTAACCATGATAAGCAAACCCATCAGGTGGAAGATAATTTTAAAATTCAATTTAACAAATGAACTCATCAAACAAATAATTTTTCTACCTTTTTTATTGATTGAGGAAGACAACAGACTACGACTCGATCTCCTGCAATAATATTAAAATCTCCCAGCGCAATTATACCTTCGCCATCTCTAATAATTCCACCAATAATTGCTGATCGAGGAAAATCTATTTTTTTAATTAATTTATTGCAAACAATTGATTTAGGTGTAACTAAAAATTCTAAAATTTCAGCATTCATGTTGTTAAGCTTTGTCATTGCAACAATTTCTCCCTGTCTTATATATCGAAAAATATTATTCGCAGCTAATAATTTTTTATTTATTAATGTATCTATACCAATGGAGTGTGATAATTGAAAGTAATCCATATTTTCGACCAATGCTATGGTCTTTTTAACCCCTTTGGATTTAGCAACTAAGCAAGACATGATGTTTGTTTCACTATTTCCAGTTACTGCTATAAATGCGTCCATATCACAAATTTGCTCTTCATCGAGTAAATCTACATCTCTCCCATCACCATGAATAACGAGACAATCAGGAATAGCGTCTGCAATATCAAAGGCTTTATCTTTACTTTTTTCTATTAATTTTATTTTAAAACCGTGATTACATAAATCTCGTGCAGTTTTAGATCCTATATTACTAGCTCCTAAAATCATCACATTTTTAATTTCGATTCTAACTTTTCGAGTCAATTTATAAATCTCATCTATCCCTTTTTGGGTAGTCGTAAAATATACTTGATCCCCTTCTTTAAATTGTGTGTCTCCTCTTGGTATTATTGTATATTGAGTAGCATATCGCTGTATAGCAATTGGCATATATTCTAAATTTGGATGCAATTCAGCGACTTCTTGAACTGTTTTCCCTACGAATGCTGTGGTTCTCGAAAGAATAAGACCAATCATTAAAAGCGCACCATCCTCAAACTCAAATGTGTCGTTAAATGCACTTTGATTTAGTAATAGTTCAATCTCTTTTGCTGCTAGTGATTCTGGTGAAATTAATTCGTCAATTCCAATTTTTTCGAACCCTACTTCATCTTTATTGTGAATAAATTCTGTATTTGAAATTCTAGCTATAGTATGTTTAACACCTAATTGTTTGGCTAATACACAAGCAGTTATATTGGTAGTTTCGCTTGAGGTTACACTAATAAATAAGTCTGCATCACTAACTTGAGCATCTTTTAAAACAGAAATCGAAGTCGCATTACCTCTAACTACTCTAATATCTAGATGAGTACTCGCATAGATTAAAGACTCCCTATTCACGTCAATTAAGATAATATCCTGTGACTCAAAAGACAGAAGCTTGGCTAAGTGAAATCCTACTTCTCCAGATCCTGCTATAATTATTTTCATGGTAAACAAATGAATATGATAATACAAATGTATTGAAATAAAATAAAACCAACTCTTTGGAAATCACAAATCTATTTTCATAAAAATAGATAAACTTATACCAAAAAATATGTAATTTTACGGCCGCTATGACATTAGATAAAAAAGTTACTCCATATAAAGACTCAAGTTTAAACAAAAAAGAACAAGTAGAGAAAATGTTTGACACCATCTCTGGAAACTATGATGGTCTAAATCGTTTAATTTCTTTTGGAACCGATTTAAAATGGAGAAAAAAAGTTTTAAAATATATCATACAACACCAACCGGAAAGTATTTTAGACATCGCAACTGGCACGGGAGACTTAGCTATTAAATTTGCTGAAAAAACTGAAGCTTCTGAAATCATAGGATTGGATCTGTCTGAGGGAATGTTATCCGTTGCAAGAAAAAAGGTCATTGATACTACGTTAGAAAGTAAAATTAATTTTATCAAAGGTGATTCTGAAGCATTGCCATTCGATGAAAATAGTTTTAGTGCAATTACAGTTTCTTTTGGGATTAGAAATTTTGATAATTTAGAAAAAGGTCTTTCAGAAATTTTAAGAGTTTTAAAACCAAATGGGCTTTTAATTATTCTTGAGACTTCTGTACCAACAAAATTTCCATACAAACAGGGATATCAGTTTCATTCAAAAATTTTACTTCCTATTATTGGAAAACTATTTTCAAAAGATAAAGTTGCCTATGATTATCTCAGTGAAAGTGCATCAATTTTTCCTTATGGCATCAGACTCAACAATATTTTACAAAATATTGGGTTTATAAATGTGAAAAACAAACCACAAACTTTTGGCGTAGCAACTATCTATACTGCCACCAAATTATAATGAAAAAAACAGTTATTTTTCTTTTGATATTGCTTGTTGCACAAACTGCAAAGGCACAATTATTTAGTAAAGAAAGAATTCTGAATAGGGCAAATATTGATCAAAAAACATTGTCATGGGGCTATTATCTTGGTTTTAATAATTACGATTATTATTTTGATTACAAAGAACAAAACCAGGGAGATAATACCGATATTTTAGTTACTGGAGAAACTGGTTTTAATGTTGGGTTGTTAGGAAACTTGAGAATCAGTAACTACTTTGACTTAAGGCTAGAACCTGGGTTAAGCTTCACAAAAAGAAATCTTGTTTTTCCTGGTTTTACAGACCCAAAAGATAATTTAAGAGAAGTTAAAGCTACCTATATACATATCCCTTTGCTTTTAAAAGTATCTACAAAAAGATTAAATAATATTAAACCCTTTTTAATCGGAGGTTTTTCCACCTCTTTTAATTTGGCAAGTAACGAAGATAACCCTGAAGATAATGCAACAGGAACATTCAGATCTACCAGCAGTAATTTTAGTTATGAGTTGGGATTTGGAATCGACATTTATCTTTATTATTTTAAATTTACTCCCTCAATTCGGGGTGTTTTTGGGCTTAACGATCAATTAGTTAGAGATAAAAACCCAAACAGTGGTTGGACAAAAAATATTGAAAAAATGACCTCGAGAGGCGTATTTATTAATTTTACAATTCAGTAAATCTTTTAAATTCACTAAATAATATTGCAGTAGCTACAGCTACATTTAGACTCTCCGTTTGATGATTGTTGCCAAATCGAGGGATTCCGATTTTATGTGTGGTTAAGTTTAATAAGGTATCTGAAATTCCATTTGCTTCATTACCTACAATAACAATTGCATTTTCTGGTAGTTTTTCTTTATAAATATTTTTTCCATCCATGGTCCCAGCATAAACAGGAAGATCATTTAAAGACAAGTATTTTGTCAAATCACAATAACTAATACTTACCCTTGATATAGAACCCATAGTTGCTTGAATAACTTTAGGATTAAAACAATCTACACTATCTGATGAACAAATTATATTAGATACATTAAACCAATCAGACAACCTTATTATGGTTCCTAGATTACCAGGGTCTCTAATTGAATCTAAAAGTAGAGTTATTCCTTCTTTTTTAGGTTTTTTTTGTTCTGGAATAGTAAAAACAGCGACCGAATTATTTGCATTTTTCAAAAAACTAATTTTTGAAATTTCTTCATCAGAAATTATTTCAGAATTGACGCCTGCAAATAGATCCTCGACAGTAGCATATAAAGAATGTAATTTAAATTTCGCCGACAATAGCTCATTGATAACTTTTGGCCCCTCTGCTACAAATAATTTTAATTTACTACGATACTTTTTTTGCTGTAAGCTTCTTATTAATTTAATTTGACTTTTGCTTATCAAAATAATGTATTTTTGACGTTATTAAATAAAGGAATTTGACTCAAACTCTGACAAAAATATCATTATTTTTAGGATTAACTATAGTAATTGTTTCATGTAATGCTGTTAAACGAGTTCCTGGCGAGAAACAGTTACTCACTAAAAACACGATAATTTTAGACAGTGTTATAAATAAAGACTTCAAAACTAAAAATTTAATTTACCAGCAACCCAATAAAAAAGTTCTTGGTGTACCATTGAGTCTTCATCTTTTCAACTTAGCAAAAACACAACCAGATTCTACATTTCAAAATTGGCTCCAAAATAAGCCCAATAGAGAGAAAAGAATGAATCATATCTATTCAAAAAAACAGGTAGACAAAATGGCTATAAGTTTTATTGGATTCAACAAATGGCTTAAAAAAATTGGGAACCAACCAACTATTATTGATATAAAAAAGTTAGAAAACAATCTTCAATATATAAATAATTACTATTCAAGTTTTGGGTGGTTTAATACCGAAACTAGCTTTAAAATTGACACTATTAAAAATAAACGTGCAGCAATCACTTATTATATTAAAAAAAACACTCCCTATGAAATCGGTACCATTGAAAAAGAAATAAATTCACCAATTGTGGATTCATTGTTTGGCACTATTCAAAATAAATCTTTAATTATTAAAGGGAATCAGTATTCATCAATTGACTTTAACAGAGAGCGAGAGCGCGTTTCTAAAATTTTCAGAAATTCAGGCTTATATTATTTTGATCCAAGTTATATTGAATTTGAAGCAGACTCCGTAAACACCAATCATAAAGTAAATATTGTGTATAAAATACCTGATCAAAAAATCAGGGAAAACGATACCACTCGAACCGAACCTTTTAAAATTTATAAAATTAGTGAAGTACAACTTGTAACTGATTATAATTACAAGAACAGAAATGAGACTATCTCTGATTCTATCGAATATAATGGATATCATATCTATAGTTATGACAAATTAAAATATTTCCCAAAAGCAATAACTGATGCAATCGCTATCTCTCCAGGAAAAATTTTTAAAGATTCGGAGCGAAGTTTAACCTACAGTCAGATAAGTGATTTAAAAATATTTAAGTATCCAAAAATATCCTATGTTGAAGACCCAAAAGATTCAACAGGAACCCATTTAATAGCCACCGTATTATTGACATCTCGTAAAAAATATTCGTTAGGTTTAGATTTTGACGCTTTTACCTCTACAATCCAACAATTTGGTATCGGTTTTAAAGCCTCATTCTCTATTAGAAATGTTTTCAAACGAGCAGAAATATTCGAAATATCGGCAAAGGGAAGAGTTGGTTCATCAAAAGATGCTGGAGATAATGAGAGTCGATTTTTTAACAATTCAGATATAGGAGCTGATATGAAACTTATATTCCCTAGGATTATTTTTCCTGTAAAAACAGAAAAGCTCATACCAAAATCAATGTCACCGTCAACTTCAGCAACTATAGGTTTTACAAATCAAAATAATATTGGTTTGGATAGACAAAATATTAATTTAATTTATAACTATCGCTGGAAACCTAAAGTTAAAATAACCAATCATCTAGACTTATTTAATATTCAATTTGTAAGAAATTTAAATCCAGAAAATTATTACAATGTATATACAAGTTCCTACAACAGTTTAAATGATATAGCCATTGAATCTGACTATGAATTTGATGATCCAGAAAACAGACAACTCCAAATACCTGAAGAAACTAGTGAGTTTTTGACTCAATCTTTAAACATTACCAATCCATTAAACCTAAATTCAGAACAGCAAGAAGATGTTTTAAGTATTTTTGAAAGACAAAAAAGACTTACTGAAAATAACTTAATCTTAGCAATGAACTTTACTTGGACTAAGGATACACGTGAGAGTATAAAAGACAACTCCTTCTATAGAATTCGATGGAAAATAGAATCTGCAGGATTAATACTTAACGAATTAGCAAAAGCAATAGACACTCCAAAAGATTCCTTAGGAAGTTATCTAATAAATGATGTTGCTTATTCTCAATATATAAAAGCAGAAGCCGAATACATCAAACATTGGGATTTAAATTATCAAAATAAATTTGCATTTAGAAGTTTTGTAGGTATTGCAGTTCCCTATGGAAATAGTAAAAGTATCCCTTTTACAAGAAGTTATTTCGCAGGAGGAGGTAATGACAACAGAGGATGGCAAGCCTATGAATTAGGTCCTGGTAGTAGTGGTGGTGTCTTAGATTTTAATGAAGCAAATTTTAAAATAACGATTAACAATGAGTATCGATTTAAATTATTTGATGCTTTTAATGGAGCGCTGTTTATTGATGCTGGAAATATTTGGAATACTCTTGACAATATTACAGAACCAGAAGAAACATTTACAAGTTTAAAAGATTTACAAGATATTGCTATATCTTCTGGATTTGGATTGCGTTATGACTTTAGTTTTTTTGTTTTTAGGTTGGATATAGGTTTTAAAACTTATGACCCTTCATACCCAAAAGAAAGCAGATGGTTTACAGATTATAATTTTGGGAATGCGGTTTATAATATAGGAATCAACTATCCATTTTAAACCATAATATTTTATTATTTTTGCTATCTAATAATACAATTATGAGTCATTCAATCAAACCGGGTGTAGCTACCGGAAAAGAAGTACAAAAAATACATCAATATGCCAAAGACAAAGGGTTTGCCTTACCTGCGGTTAACGTTATTGGAACCAATAGTATAAATTCTGTACTAGAAACTGCTGTTGAGTTAAATTCTCCTGTTATCATTCAATTTTCAAATGGAGGAGCACATTTTAATGCAGGCAAAGGGCTTTCAAACGAACATCAGAAAGCCGCAATAGCTGGTGGTATAGCAGGAGCAAAACATGTTCATGAAATGGCAAAAGCCTATGGAGCGACAGTGATACTTCACACAGATCATTGTGCAAAAAAATTATTACCCTGGATTGATGGATTATTAGATGCTGGCGAGAAGTATTATAAGGAAACGGGCGCACCGCTTTACAGTTCTCATATGATTGATTTATCAGAGGAGCCCATTGAGGAAAATATTGAGATTTGTAAAAAATATCTTGAAAGAATGGCTAAAATAGGTATGACCTTAGAAATTGAACTAGGAATTACCGGCGGAGAAGAAGATGGAGTCGACAATAGTGATGTGGATTCTTCAAAACTTTATACGCAGCCTGAAGAAGTTGCCTATGCGTATGAGGAACTCTCTAAAATAAGCAATCAATTTACAATTGCTGCTGCATTTGGAAATGTTCACGGAGTATACAAACCAGGAAACGTTGAACTAACTCCAATCATATTAAAAAATTCTCAAGAATTTGTTGAAAAAAAATACGATACCGAAGCTAACCCCATAGATTTTGTATTTCATGGAGGTAGTGGTTCTACCTTAGATGAAATTCGAGAAGCTATTGGATATGGAGTTATAAAAATGAATATTGATACTGATCTACAATTCGCTTTCAGCGAAGGGATTAGAGACTACATGAATCAAAATATCGATTATTTAAAAACACAAATTGGAAACCCTGATGGTCAAGATTTACCTAATAAAAAATATTATGATCCAAGAAAGTGGCTCCGCGAAGGTGAGGCTACCTTTAAAACAAGATTAAAGCAAGCTTTTAAAGACCTTAATAACGTTAACACTTTATAATTTATTTCTAGGACGATAGTTGCAATTTTGCAATTCTAAAAATGTAAAACATTACAAACTATGAGTTGGTTTAAAAGAACAAAAAAAGGAATTCAAACTCCTACAGAACAAAAAAAAGATGTCCCAAAAGGACTTTGGTATAAATCTCCTACCGGAAAGATCGTTGACACCGAACAATTGGAGAAAAATTTTTACGTAAGTCCTGAAGATGGATATCACGTAAGAATAGGGAGTAACGAATATTTTGAAATATTATTCGATGATACCTACAAAGAATTAAACTCAAAACTTACTTCTAAAGATCCCTTAAAATTCAAGGACACAAAAAAATATACCGATCGTTTAAAACAAGCCAAAGAAAAAACAAAGCTCAATGATGCCGTAAGAACAGCTGTTGGTAAATCGATGGGAGAAGATATTGTTATTGCTTGTATGGATTTTAGTTTTATTGGAGGGTCTATGGGAAGTGTTGTTGGTGAAAAAATAGCTAGAGCGGCTGGTTACGCTATTAATAAAAAACTCCCTTTTATGATCATTTCAAAAAGTGGAGGTGCTAGAATGATGGAGGCAGCACTATCTTTAATGCAATTAGCCAAAACATCTGCTAAATTAGCTCAACTAGCTGAAGCAAAAATCCCCTACATCTCCTTATGTACTGATCCGACTACTGGAGGTACCACAGCATCGTTTGCTATGTTAGGTGACATTAATATAAGTGAGCCTGGTGCATTGGTTGCTTTTGCAGGTCCTCGTGTCGTGAGAGATACCACTGGAAAAGAATTACCAGAAGGTTTTCAAACTGCTGAATTTCTTCAAGAACATGGATTTTTAGATTTTATTTCGCATCGTAAGGATTTAAAATCTAAGATCAATCTCTATATTGATTTGATATTAAACAGACCTCTTAGAGAAAAAACCGCTTAAAAAAAGCAATTATTACATCTATTTAAAAAGAAAAACAATATATTTGCCGCCTGATTATCAAAGCGGTAATCTGTACATAAAAATCATTTAAAATAATATTGGCATGTATTTATCACCTGAAGAAAAAGGAAAAATTTTCAAAAAACACGGCAAATCAAATAAAGACACGGGTTCTGCTGAAGGACAAATCGCACTATTTACTTACAGAATTGACCATTTAACGAAGCACTTAAAACAAAATCACAAAGATTTTAATACAGAGCGCTCACTGGTAAAATTAGTAGGTAAAAGAAGATCTCTTTTAAACTATCTAATGAAAAAAGATGTTTTGAGATACCGTGCAATTGTGAAAGATTTAAATTTACGTAAATAATATATGGGAGCCTTGTGCTCCCTTTTTATTTTCTAGTGTCTTTTTAACAAAAATTCTCTGTTTCAGAGAAATAATAAAATAAACTCATAGAGTTTAATCAGAAAAGCTACAGTAAGTTTTTCATTGGTCAACTACACACAACACAACAACTATATTCGTAAAATCGAATATTGACCATTGTTAACTGCTCTTCATAAGTAGAGCACAATTAAAAATTATGATTCCAAAAACATTTAGTGAGGTCATCGACCTCGGTGATGGTAGAGAAATATCTATCGAAACCGGAAAATTAGCAAAACAAGCGCATGGTAGCGTCGTGGTACAATCTGGAAAATGTATGTTATTATGTACTGTTGTATCCAATTACAAACAAAGTCCTGTAGACTTTTTACCATTAACGGTAGATTACAGAGAAAAATTTGCATCGGCTGGTCGTTATCCAGGTGGTTTCTTTAAAAGAGAGGCAAGACCTAGCGATGGCGAAGTATTAACGATGCGTTTAGTAGATCGTGTTTTACGTCCATTGTTTCCGAAAGACTATCATTCTGAAGTACAAGTAATGATTCAATTAATGTCTCATGATGAAAACGTAATGCCAGATGCAATGGCAGGTTTAGCGGCATCAGCAGCTATTCAATTATCTGATTTCCCATTTGAGTGTGCCATATCTGAAGCAAGAGTTGGACGAGTAAATGGTGAGTTCGTTATTAACCCAACTAGAGCGCAATTAGCAGAATCTGATATCGATATGATGATCGGAGCATCAGCTGATTCTGTAATGATGGTAGAAGGTGAAATGGATGAGATTTCTGAAGAAGAAATGGCTGACGCTATTAAATTTGCTCACGAAGCTATAAAAGTACAATGTGCTGCTCAAGTACGTTTGGCTGAGGCATTCGGAAAAAAAGAAGTCCGCGAGTATGAAGGAGAACGGGAAGATGCAGACTTAGAGAAAAAAGTATACGATATGGCTTACGATAAAGTTTATGCCATTGCCAAAGCAGGTTCTTCAAAAAAAGAACGCGGTTTGGCTTTCTCTGAGATTAAAGAAGAAATTAAAGCAACTTTTTCTGAAGAGGAATTGGAAGATTTTGGTGATTTAGTATCAAAATATTATGCGAAAGCTGAAAAGGCTGCTATCAGAAACTTAACCTTAGATGAAGGTTTACGATTAGATGGTCGTAAAACAGATGAAATAAGACCCATTTGGTGTGAAGTAGATTACTTACCATCAACACACGGCTCTTCTGTGTTTACTCGTGGCGAAACACAGGCCCTAGCAACTGTTACTCTAGGAACTTCTAGAGATGCAAATAAAATAGATATGCCATCGTTTGAAGGAGAAGAAAATTTCTATTTACACTATAACTTCCCTCCTTTTTGTACAGGTGAAGCTAGACCGTTAAGAGGTACTTCTAGAAGAGAAGTAGGTCACGGTAACCTCGCACAACGCGGCTTAAAAGGGATGATTCCAGAGGACTGTCCTTATACGGTTCGTGTGGTATCTGAAGTGCTAGAATCTAACGGTTCTTCCTCCATGGCAACTGTTTGCGCAGGTACAATGGCACTTATGGATGCAGGGGTACAAATGATAAGACCTGTTTCTGGAATTGCTATGGGATTAATATCGGATGCTGAAACAGGAAAGTATGCTGTATTATCCGATATTCTTGGTGATGAAGATCACTTAGGTGATATGGATTTTAAAGTGACAGGAACTGCCGAAGGTATTACGGCTTGTCAAATGGATATAAAAGTAAAAGGACTGTCCTATGAAATATTAGTGAATGCGCTACAACAAGCACGTGACGGCCGTTTACACATATTAAGCAAATTGACAGATACAATAGCTGAACCAGCTGAAAGCGTAAAAGAACACGCGCCAACAATGGTGACTCGAAGAATTCCTAACGAATTTATTGGTGCGCTAATTGGTCCCGGTGGTAAAGTAATTCAAGAGATGCAAAAAGAAACTGAAACGACCATCGTAATCAACGAAGATCCTGTGACTGAAGAAGGTATTGTAGAAATTTTAGGAGTAGGTAGTATTGGTATTGATGCTGTTATGGCAAAAATAGATTCATTATTATTCAAACCTGAAGTCGGAAGCGTTTATGAAGTAAAAGTCATCAAAATGCTTGATTTTGGTGCTGTTGTTGAGTATATGGAGGCTCCAGGAAATGAAGTATTATTACATGTTTCAGAATTAGCTTGGGAACGTACAGAAAACGTTTCTGATGTAGTTAACATGGGAGATGTTTTTGATGTTAAATATTTTGGTGTAGACAAACGAACTCGAAAAGAGAAAGTTTCTCGTAAAGCAATTTTACCAAAACCTGAGGGATTTGTGGAACGTCCACCTCGTGAGCGCAATGACCGAGGCAGAGACAATCGAAATAGAGATAATCGAAATAGAGGCAACAACCGAAATAGAGATTAAAACTCATTTAATTAGATAAGAAACCTCCAAATTGGAGGTTTTTTTATGCCTATTTAAAAATAAGTAATAAAAGATACAACCTTTTGTAACATTTCGCATCTCAATTACGTATAATACAATAGGCAACAAAAAATAAAAATATACCCCCATGAGACAACTTAAAATTACCAAGCAGGTTACCAATCGTGAAACAGCTTCTTTAGACAAATATCTACAAGAAATTGGAAAAGTCGATTTAATTACTGCAGACGAAGAAGTGGAATTAGCACAACGTATTAAAGCAGGAGATCAAATTGCTTTAGAAAAGTTAACAAAAGCTAATTTACGATTTGTTGTTTCTGTAGCTAAGCAATATCAAAATCAAGGTTTGACTTTACCAGATTTAATAAACGAAGGTAATTTAGGACTTATTAAAGCTGCTCAACGTTTTGACGAAACACGTGGGTTTAAGTTTATTTCTTACGCTGTTTGGTGGATTCGTCAATCTATTCTTCAAGCACTAGCAGAACAATCTCGTATTGTTCGCCTTCCGTTAAATAAAATTGGAAGCATCAATAAAATTAATAAAATGTTCGCCTATTTGGAACAAGCTCACGAGCGTCCTCCCTCAGCTGAGGAAATAGCAAAAGAGTTGGATATGACTATAAACGACGTTAAAGAATCTATGAAAAATTCTGGGCGACACGTATCCATGGATGCTCCCTTGGTAGAAGGAGAAGATTCTAATTTATATGATGTTTTAAGAAGTGGAGAATCTCCAAATCCAGATCGAAGTCTTTTACATGAATCATTAAGAACAGAGATTGAAAGAGCTTTAGAAACCCTAACACCCCGTGAGGCTGACGTTGTTCGATTATATTTTGGATTGGGAGACCAACATCCAATGACACTTGAAGAAATTGGGGAAACATTTGATCTTACGCGTGAACGTGTTAGGCAAATTAAAGAAAAAGCAATTAGAAGGTTAAAGCATACCACTAGATCTAAAATACTGAAGACCTATTTAGGATAATACCTACTATCCTAATCAATCTAATTTTATATTTAAAACCTTTGGCTCTGTCAAAGGTTTTTTGATTCTATTTTATTTAAAAATACCGCTCACCTTCAGAATCAATTTTCACTTTATTATTAGTACTTTTGTAATGTAATTAATTTTTGAATTATACTATGAGCAAAACACGAATTGCCCCATCAATTTTAGCAGCAGATTTCGGAAATTTACAAAGAGACATAGAGATGGTTAACCATAGTGAAGCTGATTGGTTTCATTTAGATGTAATGGATGGTGTATTTGTGCCAAACATCTCTTACGGAATGCCTATTATTAAAACCATAGCGAAGCATGCAACGAAGACTTTAGATGCACATTTAATGATTGTAGATCCCGATCGATATATAAAAACTTTTGCAGATTTAGGAATGGATTATCTAACGGTACATTTTGAAGCTTGTAATCATTTGCATAGAACAATCCAAGCTATTAAAAATGAAGGAATGAAAGCCGGAGTAGCTTTAAACCCTCATACCAATGTAATGCAATTAGAAGATACCATTCAAGATATTGACTTAGCGTTAGTTATGAGTGTAAATCCTGGTTTTGGAGGACAAAGTTTTATTGAAAACACCTATTCCAAAGTAGAAAAATTAAAAGAAATGATTCTCAGGAAAAATTCTTCTGCAATGATTCAAGTGGACGGTGGAGTGACTAATAAGAACGCAAAAAAACTTGTTGAAGCTGGAGCAGATGTATTGGTGGCAGGAAGTTATGTTTTTAAATCACCGAATCCTGATAATACCATTAAAGATTTAAAAAATCTTTTAAAATAAATAGTTTTTAATTGTTGTTAATCAACATTAAATGGCCTCGTAGTTCAACTGAATAGAATATCAGATTTCGGCTCTGAGGGTTACAGGTTTGAATCCTGTCGAGGTCACGAATAAATAGTGCAATTAAGAAAAAACGCCAAGCTTGCTTGAGCGTTTTTTTGTTTGTACTATTTTCAAAGCGAAGCTTTATGGGATCAGCGCAGCTAATCCTTGATAGAATTGAATGTTTTGAGTTTAATAGCAGAAAAACCATCCTGTCGAGGTGACTAAAAATTTGGCTTAAAACAAAAGATTTTTTTTGTAAATAAACTTATTTTTTTTAAATTAGTTTTTTCAAACCTATTTTATGAAATCTTTTCTAAAAATCCCATTATTATTATTGTTTATTTTTTCTTTCAGTTGTTCTGAAACTGATGACGATTGTACACCTGTCAACTGTACAAATGGAGGTTCTCAAACCGTTGATTGTCAATGTGATTGTCTTGATGGATTTTCTGGATTTGATTGTTCGGTTCAACTTACGCCTACAACAATAAAAATAACGAAAATTGTAGTAAAGAAATTTCCAGATACAGATGATGGTGATTTTTGGGATTCTCTTGATTTAAGTGATGCTGATATATATATTCAAGTGACAGAAGGTCTATTTAATATAATCTATGATCACCCATTTTACATACCAAATGCAAGTGGTCTTAATGTAGAATACGAATTTATACCAGAGTCTCCTATTAATTTAACTAGTTTTTTGTCTATACATTATATTGATTTATGGGACTACGATACTTTATCCGATGATGATGCAATCTCCACATTAAGTTTCATACCTTATGAATCCTCTGGTGGTTTTCCAACAACTATTACTAGAACTAACTCAGATGGAACTTTTGAGTGTGATATAGCTTTTGAATATACATGGTAAAATAAATTTTTTATTTACCACGTTAACTAGTCGAATTTTATTCATTAAAATTAATTAGAAAGGATTCTTTTTACAATCCCTGAAATAGTTTTACCATCAGCTTTTCCACCTAACTTACCATTAACGATTCCCATCACCTTACCCATATCTTTCATCGAACTCGCTCCAGTCTGAGTAATAACTTCAACAACTACTTTTTCTACAGCTGCCTCCGTCATTTGTTCTGGTAAAAATGTTGAAATAACAGCAGCTTGATCTAATTCAGGTTGAGCAAGGTCTTCTCTATTTTGCTCTGAGAATATCGCAGCACTATCTTTACGTTGTTTAACTAATTTTTGTAAGAGCTTATTTTCTTCTACTTTGGAAGTCTCTTCAGAGGTGTTCCCACTAGTTTTTGCTAATATCAATTCTGACTTGACGGCACGTAGTGCTGCTAAAGTAGATTGATCTTTATTTTTCATTGCAATTTTCATTGCCTCCATAATTTTATTTTCTAAGCTCATCGTAAAATATTTAAGGTCAAAGGTAATTAATTTGACTAAAAAAAGCCTGAGAAAAAATGACATCTCAGGCTTTTCTGGTTAAAAGTTTAATTGTTTTTAATCTACATTATCATGTAGAAAAGAATTGTTAGTTCTTAAATCAATGTCATTTTCCTCGTCGGTATTAAGGGAAGTCCTTGAAATATTTGCTTCTTGGTTTGACATTTCATCTAACTCGATGCCCATTCTTTTGTAGGCAGGTTGTTTTTCAATCTCGTCAATATGAGAAGGCTTTTTGTTAAACTTATAATTAAACTCCTTCATTTGTCTTTTTCTAATTTCTGTACGCTCTGTTAATAGCTTAGAAATAGGCATGTTTATCGGGTCTTCTGGTTCGTTTTTAGGTTCTTCTACCGTTTTAGGAGACTCAACGATTCTAGTTTCAAAAGTTATTTCTTCGTCACTCAATTCGTCTTCAAATTCTTTTGGCTTAGCCTCGTTTAAATGATCTTCCATTTCTTGATAGTTATCCAAACTATACGTGATTGTTTTCTCTTTTGTTACTTCAGTAATTGGAGCAACTTCTACATGTTCATTCACTTTAATTTCTTCAAGACTAGAAGTAGCTGTATCTTGTTTATTTGAGGTTATTGAAGAAGCATCATCTTTATTAACAGCTATTTCATTTACATTATTAACTTCCAAATCAAACATTAAAATTTGATCTTCTGATGATTCGGATTCTAGTTTTACCTCAGTCACATCCTCATCGGTTTCTGAATTAGCTTTTGAATCTATAATAACAAAATCTTCAACATCTATCTCATTTATGTTTACCTCTTGAAAATCTGCTAAAGACTGAATATCTATCTCTTCATAATCAACATGAAGATCTTTAATTAGATCTGAAGTTTCAACATAACCCTCGAACGGTACAGATTTAGTTTGCGAAATCTGATCTTCTTCTACCGCATCGTCGAAAAGTGAATGTCTTATAATAGGAGATTCAGCTGTAGATTCAAGATTAGTTATTGCATCAGTTTCATTGAGATTGAAAGAAGAAATAGTATCGTTATCATTCGACATCAGTACTTGTTCGGCTTTTTGCTCATCTTCAAGAATATGAATTACCTTTTTTGATTCTGTATTTACAATATCGTTTTGTTGTTCAACATTAAAGCCAGTAGCTATTACCGTAATTGATACTGCATCTTCTAATGATTCATCATCTCCAACACCCATAATAATATTGGCACCATTACCTGCTTCATTTTGAATAAAGTCACTGATCTCACCAATCTCATCGATTGTAATTTCATCAACTCCAGATACGATTAGTAACAACACATTGGTTGCACCTTTTATTTTATTATCATTCAACAATGGAGAATCTAAGGCTTTAGCTATGGCTTCAGATGCTCTATTTGTTCCACTTGCACTAGCAGATCCCATGATTGCAGTTCCACTGTTTGACAATACTGTTTTAGCATCACGTAAATCAATATTTTGCGTGTAATGATGTGTTATAACTTCTGCAATACCCCTTGCTGCAGTTGCCAAAACCTCATCTGCTTTAGAAAAACCTGCTTTAAAACCAAGATTACCATAAACATCTCTTAATTTATTGTTGTTGATCACTATAAGAGAATCGACATTTTCTCTCAATCTTTCAACTCCAATATTAGCTTGTTGATTTCTCATTTTCCCCTCAAATTCAAAAGGTATGGTTACAATACCGACGGTAAGTATATTTAAATCTTTAGCCATTTTTGCTATGATAGGGGCTGCACCAGTACCAGTACCACCTCCCATCCCAGCAGTGATAAATAACATTTTAGTATTGGTGGTTAGCATGGATTTTATATCTTCCATACTTTCTACAGCAGATTGTTCCCCTATTTCAGGATTTGCACCTGCTCCTAAACCCTCTGTTAGGGTAACTCCTAGTTGGATTTTATTAGGTACAGGACTACTCTCTAAAGCTTGCGAGTCAGTATTACAAATAACAAAGTCTACGCCATTTATTCCTTGGCTAAACATATGATTAATTGCATTGCTACCACCGCCTCCAACTCCAATAACTTTTATAACATTGGATTGGTTTTTTGGCATGTCGAATTGAAAGTTTTCCATTTTACTCATTATTTAATTTTTGTGGGATTGATGGTTTCATTTATTGTTATGTTTTATTCTGCTTTGTCTAAAAAATCTTTTAAATTTTCTACCCATTTATCAAAAAAGCCTTTCTTTTTATCTTTTTCTATTTCTATATCCGATTCACCTCCTGGATTTTGTGGCCCAGTTTCACCTTCTGAATCTTGTGGCCCAGTTTCACCTGGAAGGTCTATTGTTTCGTCTACTTTGGTGTTTTCCAATCCATTAAGCACTAATCCTACAGCAGTTGCGTACATTGGGCTAGTAACTTCACTGTCACTATCGCCAGCCATATGTTCATTTGGATAACCTACTCTAGTATCCATTCCTGTAATATACTCAACCAACTGTTTTAAATGCTTTAATTGAGACCCTCCTCCAGTTAAAACAATACCAGCGATAAGTTTGGTCTTTTGATCCTCGTGTCCATAATTTTTTATTTCCAAATAAACTTGCTCTATAATCTCTATAACTCGAGCATGAATTATTTTTGAAAGGTTTTTTAATGTTATTTCTTTAGGTTCTCTTCCTCTTAAACCAGGAATAGATACTATTTCGTTGTCTTTGTTTTCTCCTGGCCAAGCTGATCCAAATTTTATTTTTAATAATTCTGCTTGTTTTTCAATTATTGAACAACCTTCTTTTATATCCTCCGTAATTACATTTCCGCCAAATGGTATTACTGCTGTATGTCGAATGATACCATCCTTAAATATGGCTAAATCTGTGGTGCCGCCTCCTATATCAATTAATGCAACACCTGCCTCTTTTTCTTCCATTCCCAATACCGCGTTGGAAGAGGCTAATGGTTCTAATGTAATTCCTGACAACGATAAGCCAGCACTTTTTATACATCTTCCAATATTACGAATGGATGATACTTGACCAACTACCACATGAAAATTAGCTTCTAATCTTCCTCCATACATGCCTATAGGTTCCGTAATTTCGCTTTGTCCATCTACCTTAAAATCTTGAGGAAGGACATGGATAATTTCTTCGCCCGGAAGCATAACTAGTTTATGAACTTGATTGCATAAGTCTTCAATATCTTGATCATCAATTACGGTATCACTATCTTTTCTTGTGATATAATCACTATGTTTTAAGCTACGAATATGCTGGCCTGCAATACCTACTATAACCTCCGTAATTTTCATTCCTGAGGAAGTTTCAGCATCACGAACTGCCTGTTGTATAGATTGTATCGTTTGTGTAATATTATTTACTACGCCCCTGTGCACCCCTAAACTTTTAGATTTTCCTAAACCTAAAATTTCAAGTTTTCCGTATTCATTGTACCTCCCAATCATAGCAACAATCTTGGTAGTACCAATATCTAATCCAACTGCTATTTTATTATGCTCCATTTGTTTCCCTTTTAGTGGCGACAACTTGATTGTTATATTTTAAATTTATCAAACTGTAATTCTCAAGTAAACTATCTCTTTTTAATATTTTATATAATGCTTTGAACTTTTGAAATTTATGATCTATTTCAACTGGTGGTCCAATTAGCACTTTAAACTGGTTTTTTCGAACTCTAAAAACTACTTCATCCTCGTTAACGATATCCAAACCAATAACTAATTCTTTCAAAAAATCATCCTTTGTGATTTTTTTAATCAATTCTGATATTTCAGTATATTGATTTTTTAAAATACCGGATACGATAGGCACTCTTGCTGAATACTCTGTCGACAAAGGCATCGTTTTTCCATCTTCGTCTAAATAAAAATCAGGTTCATTTTTAACCCTAGCAACTGGTTTTCTTTGAGTTATATTTACACTCAAAATTCCATCAATTGTTATATAAACCTCAGCATTTTTTATCATTGGATTTTCCAACAATATACTTTCCATCTTATTCAAAACTAAAGTATCTTTATCTATACTCGTAACACTATCTATATTTTGTATTAACAATTTATTAACTGTTTTTTTTGTAATAAATAATCGGGTTTCATCCTCAAATTCTATAACTATTCCTGAAATATCTCTAGCTTTATTTCTTTGTTGGCTGAAGTTAAAAACAAATACGACTAAACTCGTAATCAATATAAATTTTATGAGTCCCCAGTTAATTTTCATAATTCAAATTTTTAGTTATAACATCAACCTCTGCCCCAATATCTCCAGCACCTACCATTAATTTCACCGTACAGTCTGAATCCTTTAACAATGTTGAAAGTTGTTTTTTTTGTGCAATCACTTTACAATCATTACGAATCATTTTTAATAACCAATTTGAAGTAATTCCTTCGATAGGTTTTTCTCTTGCTGGATAAATATCTAATAATATTATTTCGTCAAAAGCCGACAAACTTTCTGCAAACTCAATTCCAAAATCTTTTGTTCGTGAAAATAAATGAGGCTGAAAAACAATCTGTTTTTTATCATTTGGATACATTTCTGTTACGGCTTGATGTAGGGCTTTAATCTCTGTTGGGTGATGAGCATAATCATCAATTAAAATCAAATTATTTTTCTTGATTTTATATGAAAATCTTCTTTTAACTCCTCTAAAAGATTTTAAAGCTTTGGGAAGGCAATTAATTGGTGCACCAACTAAAATTGCCATACCCAAAGCGGTAACAGCATTAAACATATTATGTCTTCCTGGCAAATTAAATTGTAGGTCTTTAATTTCTTCAGATGGTGTTTTTAAATCGAATACATAACACCCATTCTCAACCCTTATATTTTTAGCTTGATAATCTGCAGCTTCTTCAGTAGATATGGTATTACCTACTAAAGGCAATCCTTTCTTGAATAGTAAGTTATTTGTATTTGGAACTAATTTTGAAAATTCTACAAAGGTTTTTTCTAATGCATTTTCAGACTTATAAATATCCAAATGATCAGCATCCATAGAGGTAATACAAGCAATTTTTGGACTTAGGTGTAAAAAAGACCGATCAAATTCATCAGCTTCTATCACCATTATTTTATCTCCTTTGTATATTAAGTTTGAATTGTAATTTTCTGTAACACCTCCTAAAAAAGCAGTAATTGGCATATTACAGTAAGCTAGTAAATGACTTAGTATAGCTGAAGTTGTTGTTTTTCCGTGGGTTCCAGCAACCGCTAAGCAAATACTATTTTTAGAAAGCTCACCAAGTAATTCAGCTCTCTTACAGATTAAATAATTTTTAGATTTGAACCAAGAAAGGATTAAATTACTGTCAGGAACTGCAGGAGTTCGGATTATCAATGATTTATCATTACATTTTATTTCTTCTGGAATTTCATTAATTTCATCATCAAATTGAATAGAAATACCCTCACTAATTAAAGTATTTGTCAAATTAGTAGGAGTTTTATCATAACCAAAAACTCGTTTTCCTCTTAAATTAATATATCTCGCAAGAGCACTCATACCAATACCTCCAATACCGATAAAATAAAAAACCTCTATATTTTCAATATTTCTCATTCTAAGAAACTGTCTCTTTTAATAATTTTTTAATTTCGTCTACAATATCTTTTGTAGCGTTTGGCTTCGCTAATGATTTAATGTTTTTTGATAATTTTAATTGTAAACTTTTAGAATTAATTAATTGATTAAATTCATTTTTAAATTGCTCATCTAAATCTTCCTCCTTAATTAAAATTGCAGCATTTTTAGTACTAATAGATTTTGCATTTTTAGTTTGATGATCTTCCGAAACATTAGGAGAAGGAATAAATATTACTGGTTTACCAACTAAACATAATTCAGATACCGACAATGCACCTGCCCTAGAAATAATAAAGTCTGAAGCAGCGTATGCTAAATCCATTCTATTTAAAAAAGAATGAATCTGAATACCATCGCCCTCATTTTTTCTATAAGTTTCATAATAATAACTACCACATTGCCACAAAATCTGAATATTTAATTTTAAAAAAAAACTTAAGTGACTATTTGTCAACTGATTAATTCTTTTAGCACCCAGACTACCTCCTAAAATTAATAACGTCTTTTTCGTGGAGTTTAAATTAAAATATGAAATTGCTTGATCTCTTTTATTACTTATATCTATTAAATCTTGACGCACTGGATTGCCCGTATAACATATTTTTTCGAAAGGGAAGTAACGTTCCATTTTTTCGTACGCAACACAAATCTTATTTACTTTTTTGCTCAACCATTTATTTGTAATTCCCGCATACGAATTTTGCTCTTGAATAATACAAGGTATTCCCTTAATTGATGCTATTTTTAAAAGCGGAGCACTGGCATAGCCGCCTGTACCAACTACTAAATCAGGTTTAAACGATTTTAATATTTTTTTAGATTCCCATAAACTAGAAATCAACTTAAGAGGAAACAAAAAGTTGTTTAAAGAAAAACTTCTTTGCAAACCAGAAATCCAAAGACCTTTTATATTGTAACCTGATTGAGGAACCTTTTCCATTTCCATTCGATCTTTAGCGCCAACAAACAAAAAATTTGCTTCAGGATAGCGTAACTTCAACTCGTTTGCAATAGCAACAGCTGGATAGATATGTCCTCCAGTTCCTCCTCCTGATATGATGAAATTATAGGGTCTCACTTAAAATATCTAATGGGTTTTCTTCATATGTTTCAGTTTTTACAACCTCTCTTTTTGCACTTATACTCAAAATCATACCAATTGCTAAACAGGTCATCCAAATAGATGAACCTCCACTACTTATCAAGGGAAGTGTTTGACCTGTAACTGGAAATATTTCTACCGCTACAGCCATATTAATTAATGCTACAAATACAATAGGAAGTCCAACTCCTATAACTAATAATTTACCAAAAACGGTTTCGGCTTTATGTGCTACAATGACGAATCGAAACAGCAATAACATGTAAAGAAACATCAAAGTAAAAGAACCAACTAAACCAAATTCCTCAACGATTATAGCGTAAATAAAATCTGAAGATGATTGTGGTAAAAAGTTCTTTTGAATACTTTTTCCTGGGCCCAATCCTGTAACACCTCCAGATGCAATTGCTATTTTTGCTTTTTCTATTTGATAATCAGCTTCTGTTTTTTCACCATCAAAAAAATTATCTATCCTACTAATCCAAGTATCAACTCTATTTGGAAATACATTTGGAAATGCTTTTGCTGAAACAATAAAAAATGATAAAAACATTAAACTTGTAAAGAGGATTATTAGTAAATATTTGACTGGATAACCACCAATAAAAATCAATACAATCACCATGGAAAATATAATTGCAGCAGTCGATAAATTTGCAGGAAGTATTAAAATTAATACTAGAAAAACAGGAACCCAAAGAGGTAGCACTGATTCTTTGAATGTTATTGTATTGTCTTTAATTTTTGATAAATATCTAGCTATATAAGTTAATAAAACAACTGATGCTAAAGTTGAACTTTGAAATGTCACTCCAACTATAGGAATACGAATCCACCTACTTGCGTTAGCACCATCTATAGTAACGCCTTGCGTTATAGTAATTATCAATAAAATAATTACGATGGGTAGTGCAATAACAGACAAGCCCTTAAAATAATTATACGGAACTTTATGAACGCCATATAAAATCACAAATCCTAGAATTAAATGTGTAAGATGCTTTAATAAAAATTTAAATGTATTTCCATCTCCATATAAGTAAGCTAAATTACTGCTAGAGCTGTAAACAGGTAAAAAGGAAAATAACGCCAATAAAGAAACTACAGCCCAAATAGTCTTATCACCTTTTATATGTCGAAAAACATTCTTCATTAGTTAACCAATCTTTTTATAAATTATAAATTCCTAACAGCATTTTTAAATTGTCTTCCTCTGTCTTCATAGTTTTCGAATAAATCAAAACTAGCACAAGCTGGAGACAGTAAAACATTATCACCTTTTTTTGAAAGACGGTACGCAACTTTTACGGCATCTTCCATAGAGTGAGTTTCCACCATAATGTCTACTACATTCCCAAATGCTTTAATTATTTTTTCATTGTCAACACCTAAACAAATAATCGCTTTCACTTTTTCATTCACTAATGCAAATAGCTCACTGTAATCGTTTCCTTTATCAACGCCACCAACAATCCAAACTGTAGAGGCCTCCATACTATCTAGAGCATAAAATGTTGCATTAACATTGGTGCCCTTAGAATCATTGATATATCGAACATTATTAATTTTTAATACATTTTCTAATCGATGTTCAACACCTTGAAAATTCTCTAAACTTCTTCTAATAGTAGCTTTTCTAATATTGAGTAAAGTTGAGGCAGTTGATGCTGCCATAGCATTTTTAATGTTATGCTGACCTTGTTGTCCTAGTTTTGTGATTGACATAGTAAATGTGTTGTTATTTGTTGTTATTATTAATTCGTTATTTTTTATGTAAGCCCCTTTTTTCAATTCTTTCTGTAATGAAAAAGGAATTAATTGAGATTTGATTGTTGTATTAGAAATCCATTTATTTATCATTAAATCATCTGCATCATAGATAAAATAGTCGTCACTTGTCTGATTCATAACTATTTTAAATTTTGAAGCTATATACTTTTCATAATCATTGCCGTATCTATCTAAATGATCGGGTGATAAATTGGTTAAAATTGCTATGTGAGGTGCAAAATTATAAGTGCCATCTAATTGAAAACTGCTTAGTTCTAATACAAATTGATTTATATCCTTTGTAGCGACCAGTTCCGCAAAGCTTTTTCCTATATTTCCGGCTAGTGCAACGTTATTACCAGCATCTTTTAATATCTTATGGATCATCGTTGCTACAGTCGTTTTTCCGTTACTACCCGTGATTCCAATTAAAGTAGCTGATGTATAAGTAGCGGCAAACTCAATTTCTGAAACAATCCTAACTCCTTTCTTCTTTAATTTCAACACTACAGGAGTATTTTCTGGAATACCAGGACTTTTCATTACGATACCTGCGCTTAGAATTTTAGTTTCTGAGTGAGCTTCTTCTTCCCAATTAATTTCATGATGTAAAAGAACTTGTTTATATTTTTTTTTTATTTTTCCATAGTCCGAAACAAAAACTTCAAACCCTTCTTTCTTTCCTAAAATAGCTGTGCCTATACCACTTTCTCCTCCTCCAAGTATTACTATTTTATTTTTTTTCACCTTTTATAAATCAAGTTTTCTATCTTATTTTTAATGTTGCAATTGTAATAATTGCTAGAAATAAACCAACAATCCAAAATCGAGTTACAATTTTACTTTCATGAAATCCAGATTTTTGATAATGATGATGAAGAGGTGACATCTTAAATATTCTACGTCCCTCACCAAACTTCTTTTTAGTATACTTAAACCAACCTACTTGCATCACAACAGACAAATTTTCCATTAAAAAAATTCCGCATAAAATTGGTATTAACCATTCTTTTCGAATTGCTATTGCAATAACTGCTATAATACCGCCAATAGTTAAACTGCCTGTATCTCCCATAAAAATTTGAGCGGGGTATGCATTGTACCATAAAAATCCAATTAGAGCACCTACAAAAGACATTATAAAAATGGTAAGCTCCCCAGTATTGGGGATATACATGATATTTAGATAGTCTGAAAAAATAATATTACCTGATACCCAGGCGAATAACGCCAAAGTAACACCAATGATAGCAGAAGTTCCTGCTGCTAATCCGTCGATTCCGTCCGTCAGATTTGCTCCGTTAGACACTGCTGTTATGATAAATATTACAATAGGAATAAATATTAGCCACACATAATCTCGAGCATCCTCTCCAATCCAACTTATTAAACTTTCATAGTTAAATTCATTTTTCTTTACAAAAGGAATGGTCGTAAGTAAGGTCTTTTCTTCTGGATAAAATTCAGCGATTTGACTATTAACACTAGTTTCAATTAAATTTTTCGATACTTCTTTGTGCCTTTTAATAGTTATATCTTCGTGAAAATACATGGTAGCTCCAACAATAAGCCCTAAGCCAACTTGTCCAATAACTTTAAATTTACCCGATAACCCTTCTTTATTTTTTTTAAATATTTTTATATAGTCATCAATAAATCCAATAACACCCATCCATATCGTTGTCACTAAAAGAAGTATTACATAAATATTTTCTAGCTTAGCAAAAAGAAGAGTCGGGATAATCGTGGCCATTATAATGATAATACCTCCCATTGTTGGAGTACCTCCCTTTTCTATTTGTCCTTCTAAACCTAAATCACGAATCGTTTCACCAACTTGTTTTTTTCTTAAATAGTTGATGATTTTTTTACCAAATATTGCAGCAATAAGTAATGAAAAACCAATAGCTAAGCCTGCTCTAAAAGTTAAAAATTGAAAAAGTCCTGCACCAGGAATGTGGTAGGTTTTTTCTAAGTAATCAAATAGATAATACAGCATAAATTATTTGTTTAGAGCTATTAATAATTCGTTAATAATTTTGTAATCATCAAAATCAATCCGTTTCCCTTTTATTTCTTGATAGGTTTCATGACCTTTTCCAGCTATCAATATAATATCCCCATTTTTTGCTAGTTGACAAGCTGTTTTGATCGCTTGTTTTCTATCTGAAATAGATAAAGTTTTATTAAAATTTTCTCCAGAAACTCCTTTTTCCATAGACTCAATTATGGTAGCTGGATTTTCACTTCGTGGATTATCACTAGTAAATATTACTTTAGAACTCAAAGAAGCTGCAATATTTCCCATTTTAGGTCTTTTGTCCACATCTCTGTCACCTCCGCAACCAACAATCGTAATTAAATCTTCATTTTTTGACCTAATAGCGTTAATAGTCTCTAGTATATTTTTAAGAGCATCTGGCGTATGTGCATAGTCAACAATTGCTGTTATATTATTTTTTGAGACTACATATTGAAATCGGCCATCTACACTTTCCAATTCACTCATCAATTGTAAAATCTCTAAATTTTCTAGTCCTAGTAAGTCAGCTACTGCATAAATAGCTAATAAGTTATATGCATTAAAGTTTCCAATTAATTTTACCCATAGTTCCTGACCATTAATTTTCAATAACAATCCATTAAATTGATTTTCTAATACTTGAGATTTATAATCTGCTATAGATTTTAAAGCATAGGTGTATTTTTTTGCATTGGTATTTTGAAGCATATACTTCCCATTTTTATCGTCGGAATTGGTAAGTGCAAAGGCATTTTTTGGTAATTGATCAAAAAACATTTTTTTTACATCTCGGTAGGCTGCAAAATCTTTATGATAGTCTAAATGATCATGAGATAAATTTGTAAAAACACCCCCTTTAAAATTTAAATTTCTTGTCCTCATTTGGTCTATTCCGTGAGAGCTCACCTCCATAAAACAAAATTCTATTCCCTCATCTACCATTTCTTTTAAATGTCTATTAATAGTTAATGAATCTGGTGTTGTATGAGTTGTCTTATATTCTTTATCATCAATAAGAATTTTGACAGTAGATAACAATCCTACTTTAAAACCTGCCTTTTTAAATAATTTATATAATAAAGTGGCTACAGTTGTTTTTCCATTAGTTCCTGTAACACCAATTAATTGAATATCATCAGATGGATTTCCGTAATAATTAGCTGCTAAAACTGAAAGAGCAAGATTTGAGTTATCAACTTCTACATAGGTTATGCCATTGATAATTTTATCAGGAATTTTTTCACAAATTATAACCAAAGCTCCTAAATCTGAAGCCTTTTCAATATAATCGTGACCGTCAGACAAAACTCCCTTTATAGCAACAAAAACATCATTAAATTCTATTTTTCTTGAATCAAACTCAATATTATTAATTGCTACAGAAGTGCTTCCTATTACTCTATTTATCGTCACCCGATACAATATATCTTTTAACAATTTCATGATAAATAGAGTGTTATTTTTTCACCAGACCTGATGTGACTTCCAGATTTTAATGATTGTTTATTGACCGTTCCATTACCTACAATATTTACATTCAACCCAATATTTTCTAAAAGTGAAACTGCATCCATTCCTGCCATTCCAACGACATTCGGAATTGTTATATTTTCATTTTGTAATTTTTCATAATAGATCTCATAATCAGTTACTACTAATTCATCTTTTTCATTTATGTCTGATACCTCTACTAATAGAGGAGAAACAGTAAATATTTTTTGTGCAATCCTTTTAAATACAGGTCCAGAGACATCTGCACCATAATACCCCTTATTGGTACTTGGCTTATGAATGATAACTATACAGGAATACTTTGGGTTTTCTGCGGGGAAATAACCAGCAAAGGAAGAAATGTATCGTTTATTTTCAGCCCAATCTTTCATCCAATATTCTGTCTGAGCTGTACCTGTTTTACCAGCCATTGAGAAATTTGATGAATACAACTTCTTTCCGGTGCCCCTTACCATTATGTTTTTCAAGATTTCTTGAATTTTTGAAATAGTGTTTATTGAAGCTAATTCTGGATTGATAATTTCTTTATTAAAAGTTAAAATTGTTTCATTCCAGGCACGTACTTCCTTTATAAATCTGGGCTTTACCATCACACCGTTATTAGCGATCGCATTATAAAAATTTAGTGTCTGTAAGGGAGTTAATCTTAAATTATAACCATATGCCATTGAAGGAAGAGCATTTTTACTCCATTTTTTATGACCTGGACCTGGTATCATTGGTTTTCCTTCTCCCTTTATTGATATGCCGATAGAGTCCTTAAGATTGAAGGATTCTAACCTGTCGATAAACATCTTTGGATTCTCTTTATAACCCTCATCTATAAAAGTTGCAAAACCAATATTTGAGGATACTTCTAAAGCTCTGGCTACAGAAATTTCACCATAACCGCCTCTGTGTGAATCATAAATTTTTCTTCCATAAAAATTTTTAACTCCCCTTTTAGTATCTATAACAGAACTTGTGTCTATAACTTTATCTTCCAGGGCTGCCATTAAAGAAGCTACTTTAAAAGTAGACCCTGGTTCATGAGACTCACCCACTGCATAATTTAATTTTTCGTAATAGGTTCCCCTGCTTGTTCTTCCAAGATTGGATACGGCTTTGATTTCGCCTGTTGCTACTTCCATCACAATTACACAGCCGTGCTCTGCTTCGTAATATTCCAATTGACTCAAAAGAGAATGATGAGCTATATCTTGAATATTTACATTTATGGTCGTTATCACGTCATATCCGTCTACAGGTTCTATTTCATTTTCATCAAAAACTGGCTTCCATTGACCTTTTGCAATCTTTTGCTTTAAGCGTTTACCATCTTTTCCTTTTAAATATTTATCATAAGCTCCTTCAAATCCAATATCATAAGTGCCAGGAGCTCCTTTTTTTTCATTGCCCACTAAACGTTCAGCCACTTTTCCAATTGGATGTTCTCTGATATTATTTTGCTTAACAATAAGACCCCCTTTGTATGGCCCCATCCTTAAAAGTGGAAAGTTTTTTATTTTTATATAATCGGAATAACCTAAATTTTTTGCCACCAGTAAATATCTATTTTTACTAGCTCGAGCGTTTTTAAACTTTTTAATATAATAGGTCTCAGACTTATTATACATTTCAGACATAGCCTTAGCTAAGGCAGGAAGATGCTCATTAAATGTAGTAGATGAGACCGTTACTGCATCAAAGCGAATTTCATATTTGGGAACAGAAGTTGCTAAAAGGCTACCATCATCAGCATAAATATTTCCTCTACTTGAAGGAATAATCCAATTTTTAATTGTATTTTTTTTTGCAAGCGCTCGGTACTTTTCACCATCAACAAATTGAATATTGATTATTTTAAAAGCAATTAATACAGTAAAGAGAAACATACCTCCAGCAATAAAATATAAGCGATTCAGTATGTTTTTTTCTTCGATTGGCAAAGCTAGTTTTGTTTTTTAATTATTAATTTTTGTGGAGGATTTTCTGATGGAACCAACCCGTTTTTTTCCATGGTCGAAATTATTTTAGTTTCCATTTTTGATTGCATCAAAATCATCCTAACGTCTACATACTCACTTTTTATTTCTTTAAATTCATTATTTAGTTGAGCAATTCTATGTACTTTTTTATCTGCTCTGTGGGAACTTCCAATCATTAGCATCATCAACACAGATATAAAAAATATAAAGCGCCAATTCTTAAAAGCATCATCGCTTATTAAAAACTTCCCTTTCAATAAATCATAAAACCCTTTTTTCATAATTTCTCTGCAATTCGGAGTTTTGCACTTCTAGCTCTATTGTTTATTTGTATTTCGTCGTCGGTTGGAATTATAAATTTTCCAATTTTTTTAAATGGAATTTCCACCCTTCCAAACACATCTTTTTCTGGCTCTCCCTCAAAAAGTCCGTTTCTCATAAATCTTTTCACCAAACGATCTTCAAGAGAATGGTATGAAATAAGACTCAGTCTTCCTCCAGGATTCAAAACGTCAACAGTCTGACTTAAAAAATCCTTTAGAGCCTCTAGTTCTTGATTAACTTCAATTCTGATTGCTTGATAAATTTGAGCTAAAATTTTATTTTCTCGATGCTTTGGCAAAAATCTACCTAAAGAACTTTTTAATTGTTTAGAGGATACAATGGGTCTTTGTTTTCTGTTTTCAACAATAACTCTTGCCATACCAGCTGCAGCTCTTAATTCTCCATAGCTGAAAAAAATCAGTCTTAATTTTTCTTCCGAATACTTGTTAATTACGTCAAAAGCCGAGAAGGACGATTTTTTATTCATCCTCATATCTAATTCTGCTTCAAATCGTGTTGAAAATCCTCGTTCAGCAACATTAAACTGATGAGAAGAGACTCCAAAATCGCCTAAAATACCGTCTACTTTTGATATATTATTAAATTTTAAAAACTGTTTTAGGTATCTAAAATTTTCATTAATTAATAAAAATCGAGAATCATTAATTAGATTTACCAAGGAATCCTCATCTTGATCAAAAGCGATCAATCTCCCTTCCTCTCCTAATCTGTTTAAAATTTCCTTGGAATGTCCACCTCCGCCAAAAGTAACATCCACATAAATACCATCGGGCTTCACATATAAGCCGTCAACCGTTTCAGTTAATAAAACTGGTTTATGATATTCCATTAGCTCCATCACTTTGATCTCCCATTACCTCTTCAGCAAGATCAGCAAAATCGCTAGCTGCTTCGTTAATAGCTTGTTCGTATTTATTTTTATCCCAAATCTCAACTATATTTATAGCTGAAGAAATTACTATCTCTTTCTTTATTCCTGCAAAACCTGATAAGTCCTTTGGTATTAACAATCTTCCGGCAGCATCCATTTCAAGCGATCTTACACCTGCCGTAAATCTTCTAATAAAATCATTATTCTTTCTATTAAAGCGATTTAAACCGCTCATTTTCTTCATCAATAACAACCACTCTTCCATTGGATACAACTCCAAACAAGACTGAAATACCGCACGCTTAATCACAAACCCACGAGTCGAAACCGGAGCTAATTGTTTTTTTAAAGCAGTAGGAATCATAACACGTCCTTTTATATCTGCCTTACATTCATATGTCCCAATTAAATTGAGCATGGGGGTTTTGTTTTGAAAAGATTACTAATTCAAATATATAGAACTTTTACCACTTTTTACCACAAATTACCACATTGTTAATAAGTTTTACCACTTAAAATTCAATAAATTATAGAACTCTAGATTGTAAGGGTTTATATTTATTGAAAGTTGAAAATAAAAATGCGTACTTTTGTACTATCATATCTAGCTATTAACATGACGCATCAGTTAAAAAAAGAAGGAAAATTTACTTACCTAGACGTTGGAGAAGGAAAGCCTATTGTTGTTTTGCATGGACTTATGGGCGGGTTAAGTAACTTTGATGGAGTAACTCATTTTTTATCTAAAAAGGGATATCGTATTTTATTACCTGAATTACCGATTTATGAAATGACTTTGTTAAAAACTAACGTCAAAAACTTCTCAAAATATGTTTTAGATTTCATTAACCACATAGGATGCGGCCAAGTAATACTTGTTGGAAATTCATTAGGAGGACACATTGGTTTGTATTGCACTAAATTGTTTCCTGAAAAAATAAAAGCACTTGTGATTACCGGTAGTTCGGGATTGTATGAAAGTGCGATGGGTGGATCGTTCCCTAAAAGAGGCGATTACGAATACATCAAGAAAAAAGCAGAAGATGTCTTTTATGACCCTGCAATAGCAACAAAAGAACTAGTAGATGAAGTTTTTGAAACGGTAAATGACCGAAATAAATTAATTAAAACTTTAGCAATAGCCAAAAGTGCTATTCGTCATAATATGGCAAAAGATTTGCCAAAAATGAATACTCCTACTTGTATCATATGGGGTAAAAACGACAGTGTCACTCCCCCTGAGGTAGCAAACGAATTCAACGAATTATTACCTGACTCAAATTTGTTTTGGATTGATAAATGTGGTCATGCTGCAATGATGGAACACCCAGACAAATTTAATGATCACCTTTACAATTGGCTTTTGAGTAGAAAGTTTTAAAACTTTAAAATGAAAATTAAATCTGCTGAATTTGTAATGAGTAACAGTGACGTTACTAAATGCCCCAAAGAAAAACTTATCGAGTATGCTTTTATTGGAAGATCTAATGTTGGAAAATCTTCACTAATAAATATGCTAATGCAAAAGAAGAGTTTAGCAAAAACATCTGGAAGGCCAGGAAAAACTCAGTTAATCAACCATTTCTTAATTAATAAAAATTGGTTCCTAGTAGATCTCCCTGGTTATGGTTATGCCAGAGTTTCAAAAAGCAGTAAAAGAATTTTTCAAAAGTTCATAACACAATATTTTTCAAAGAGACAGCAACTAGCTTTAGCTTTTGTTCTAATAGATTGCAGACATAAGCCACAAAAAGTAGATCTTGAGTTTATGCAATGGATGGGCGAAAATCAAGTGCCCTTTTCGATTATTTTTACTAAACAAGATAAAATGAAACCAAACGCATTGATAAAAAATATAGAAGATTATAAATTAAAAATGCTAGAGTCTTGGGAAGAAATGCCAAATTATTTTATTACCTCCTCAAGCAATGGAACAGGAAGAGATAAGGTGTTAAATTATATGAGTGAGATTAACTCGTTGATGTCTAAACAAGATTAATTATTTTTCCTTTTTTATAGCTAATTTCTCGGCAAAATAATCACAAAAATCTCGCATGGTTGCACTCATTTTATCATCATTTGTTGCCCGCTCAAAAGTGTCTGACATTGCGGTAAGAGTTTGATGAAAGAAAATTTTCATTTCGTCAAGTGGCATATCTTTGGTCCATAAATCAATACGTAATGCTTCCTTTGTTTTATGATCCCAAACTGACATAAATATAGCTTTAGACTCCATGTTTTCTACACCACCATCTTTTGCTGTCCACTGCAATTGTTCTGGTATTTTATTTTCATCTAAAGTTACATTTATATGAATATCCGATGTATGTTTATTTCCCATTACTTTCTAGGTTTGTATTTTGATTTATAAAATATTTCTTCTTCACTTAAAGTCATTAATTTTTCGAGACTAGCATCTTTTTTATCCATAAAAGATCTTACAATTTGCCACCCAATGTATCTTCCGACCATACCCGGAGAATCATTATCAATTTCTAAATAAAATTTAGAAAAAGGAGCTAGACTAATAAATCTTGCTATTAATTTTGGATTGGTACTAAATAGATATTCATTTTCAATAAAATTTCGCCATATTTGATTTTCATTATCTTGAACCCATTTTAATTTTTCCTCAGAGTAACCTATCTTAATCGCATCTGAAGTTTTTGTTAACCAGATATCTTTTAGATAAAGTATTCTGCCATAATAAATCATCTGCGATAAAAATGTTGTGTTTTTTATTTTTGGAATAAATAGCTGAGAACATACAGAGGCTACATCAGACAAAATCTGTGACTCTTTCATATTATTGCTTATATATTCAGGAATTCCTTGATAAAAAAAATGATCACTGCCCAGATAATTATCAAGAGAAACTATCAACGTTTGATTGGATAAAAATATCTTATTTTTATAATCTACGTCAGAATTAGCAGTTATTACATTAGGTACTTTAAAAGTTGGGTAATAATATTTGATATGCTTAAATAGTGTTTTAAGTTCTTCGGTTAATTTTGACTCCTCTGGATATTTTTTGATTACTTCTGTAAAAAGCTGACGTGTTAACGTATCATTCATTTTCATTTTCCAGATAGAATCATGATATTGTTTTGGAAAAAAAATGGGAAAGCTTGACTTTAAATCTTGTAAGTCGTCCATATCTGAATTACCAAAAACTTTATCAAATCTTATTATCTCAATATCAATAGGAATTGAATCGATTTCCTTCTCTAATTCATTCGTTTCGTAACAACTAAAACAGAGTAAGAATACAGCTATTAATAGATAAAATTTATGATATTTTATTTTGAAACTGTTTAACATAAAAATTTATATAAAATTTTATTTTTTACGTAATTTGCGATGCAAAGGTATTATTAAAATTCAACATTATGAACACTTTAAAAGTAGTTGATTATATTGTAAAATGGTTAAAGGATTATGCTGAAAATTCAAAGATGAATGGTTTTGTTATTGGTGTAAGCGGTGGTATTGATTCTGCTGTCAGTTCTATGTTGTGCGCCAAAACAGGATTTCCAGTAATCTGTGTTGAAATGCCAATACACCAGGCAGAAAACCAGGTAACTAGAGCAAAACAACATATTGAAAATCTAAAAAAAAGATTTCCAAACGTCCGTTCGACATTTTTTGATCTTACAAATGTCTTTGACACTTTTAAAAACCAGGATGTATGGAATAATGACAATCCTCAATTAAATTTATCCCTTGCCAATACGAGAGCTCGACTTAGAATGACTACCTTGTATTACTTTGCTGGCTTAAATAATCATCTTGTTGCTGGGACCGGAAATAAAGTAGAGGATTTTGGAATTGGCTTTTATACAAAATATGGTGACGGCGGTGTAGATTTAAGTCCCATTGCAGATTTAATGAAAAGTGAAGTATATGCTATTGGAAAGTTTTTAGAGGTCCCTAAGTCAATATTAATTGCAGCACCAACAGATGGATTGTTTGGTGATCATAGAACTGATGAAGATCAAATTGGAGCAAGTTATGATGAACTTGAATGGGCAATGAAAATGAATGATCTAGAAAAGTCCTCTGAGGATTTTGAAGGAAGAGAGAAAATTGTATTTGATTTATTTTTAAAATTAAATAATACCAATAAGCATAAAATGATTCCTATTCCAATTTGTAAAATACCAAAAGATTTACTGAGTTAACAACTCCTTAAACATAACTACTTGGAGTTAGTTTAAATTCTGATTTGTTGGCCACTATAGAACTCTATTTAATTTGTCTGATAACAATTTTTTAAGCGCAGTATATTCAAAAGTTTCTTTCAGCGTTTCCTTTTTTAAACTCTCATCTTTTAAGTTTTTAATATCTTGAGCCAACTCATTAATTTTCATCGAAATTAAGTATCGCCGTAAGTTAAAAATAGTTTCGCTTACTACTTGAGAAATAGTTTGATTTTTATCTTTTACATATATTTCTTGTCCTATCCAATTATGTAATTCATATCGTTCACTATCAAATAAAATATGAGTTATCAATTCTGCTTTTTCTGGAGGTAACTTTCTTATTAATCGTTCTGCTTTAAAATTTTGATAGGTGTTAAATTCTTCAATAATGAGCTGATACATCTCTTTAAAACTATCATTAGCAAATTCAGTTTCATCTTCTTGAAGATCTAAATATATTTTTTCAAACACCTTAGATTTTATTATTTCTGATGTATGCGATATTTCTCCTTCATCATTAATATCAATTGAAATTTCTTCAAATTCTTCTTCTTTAACACCATATATTAATAGTAGTTCAATTATTTTTTTTTCTAACTCAAATTGGTGATCTACTTTTTTAAATGATTGTTTTTCGGAAGAAATCACATTAAATGGAACATTCTTTTTTTGAAGTTTCTTACTTAATTCTTTATTCTGTTTTTTTAATTTTTGAGCTAAAGAACTGTAAAGGGTTGATTCTTCAATATTCATTAACCTTGAACATTCTTGAATATAAATTTCCTTTTTTATATCATCCGGTATTTTAGAAATACTAGTAATTATTTCGTGAACCGTATTCGCTTTTTTAATAGGGTCATTATCTGCTTCTTTTACCAGTAAGTTTGCTTTAAAACTTATGAAATCTTTAGAATTTTCATTCAAGTATTCTTTCAAGACCTCTATGGAATTATTTTTTGCGAAACTATCAGGATCCTCTCCTTCAGGGAAGGTACAAACTTTTACATTCATTCCTTGTTCGAGGATTAAATCAATCCCCCTTATGGAAGCTCTTAAACCAGCATCATCTCCATCGTATAGAACAGTGATGTTTTTGGTTAATCTATTAATAAGTCTAATTTGATTAGGGGTTAATGCAGTTCCTGAAGAGGAAACTACGTTGATAATTCCTGATTGATTGAACTGCAAAACATCTGTATATCCCTCCACCAAATAGCAATTATCATCTTTCGAAATGACACTTTTTGCCTGATACAAGCCATATAAAACATCACTTTTATGGTAAATATCACTTTCGGGTGAATTTAAATATTTTGCAGCTTTTTTATCATTCGTTAATATTCTACCTCCAAAACCTAAGGTACGACCACTCATACTCTGAATCGGAAAAACAACTCGTCCCTTAAAACGATCAAACTGTTTTTCGCCTTTAACGATTGTTAATCCTGTTTTTTCGAGAAACTCCAACTGATAACCTTTTTTTATAGCTGTATTGGTAAAAGCGTCCCATTTATCTAAAGAATATCCCAAAGAGAATTTTTCAATAGTTTTTTGTGTAAAGCCACGCTCTTTAAAATAAGATAAACCAATCGCTTTTCCCTCTTCTACATTTAGTAGGGTTTTATGAAAATATTCTTTAGCATAATCGCTAACAATGAATAGATTCTCTTTTTGTGTGGCTTTTTCTTTTTGCTCATCTGTTCTTTCCGTTTCCTCAACTTCAATCCCATATTTATTTGCTAGGTATTTAATTGCTTCTGGATAACTAAAATGTTCATGTTCCATTAAAAAAGAAACGACACTTCCACCTTTACCACTTGAAAAATCTTTCCATAATTGTTTTGCAGGAGAAACCATAAAGCTTGGTGTCCGCTCATCACTAAAAGGACTTAATCCTTTAAAATTACTTCCCGATTTTTTTAAAACAACAAAATCACCAATCACCTCTTCTACGCGAGCCGTTTCAAATACATTATCTATGGTTGCTTGTGAAATCATCTTTACCATTCAAAGATGTGAAATTCTAGTTGAAAAAATAAATTTTTAGAGGAACTTATTTATCAACAAAAAAAGTTTTGTGTAAAATTTCTAAAAAAAACATAGTGTTTCTGAAATTCAATGATTATTTTTTTCTGTTTATCACGTAATTAACCATTAATTCTAATGATTCTTTGTAAGTTGAATCTGGATATTTTTGCAAAATAACAAGTGCCATTTTTTGGTATTCTTTCATTTTTGAAACAGCATAATCTAATCCACCTTTTTCCTTAACAAAATGAATTAATTCTTTCACTCTAACTTTGTCGGTATTGTAATTTTTAATCGAATTGACTACCCATTTTTTTTCTTTTTTAGAGCAGTTATTAAGGGTATGGATTAAAGGAAGTGTCATTTTTTGCTCTTTAATATCAATCCCTGTTGGTTTCCCAATTTTTTGGGTTCCATAATCAAAAAGATCGTCTTTAATTTGAAATGCCATTCCAATGTATTCACCAAATTGACGCATATTTTCTACTTCTGTTTTAGAAGCCATCACGGATCGAGAACCCATTTCACAACACGCTGCTATTAGTGTTGCTGTTTTTTTTCGTATAATATCAAAATAAATGTTCTCTGTAATGTCCAACTTCCTCGTTTTTTCTATTTGAAGAAGTTCTCCTTCACTCATTTCCCTTACTGCTGTTGAAATGATTTTTAAAAGATCAAAATCACTATTATCGATGGAAAGTAATAAACCCTTAGACAATAAAAAATCGCCCACTAAAACTGCAATCTTATTTTTCCATAGAGCATTTATGGAAAAAAAACCTCTTCTTTTATTACTTTCATCTACTACATCATCATGTACTAATGTAGCGGTATGTATCAGTTCGATAACAGATGCTCCTCGGTAAGTTCTATCATTTACTTCACCATTATTAAACATTTTTGCAATTAAAAAAACAAACATAGGTCGCATTTGCTTTCCTTTTCTATTAACCACATAATGGGTAATTCGATTTAGAAGAGATACTTTTGAATACATAGAAAGTTGAAACTTTTTTTCAAAAAGTTCCATTTCGTATTCAATTGGTTGTTTTATTTTAGAAACTATTTTCATTTACTAAATAAAAATATATAAAATTAGCTTTACTTTTTATTGGCCAACTGCCCACAGGCAGCATCTATATCTTTTCCTCGACTTCTTCTTACTGTAACAGGAATTCTGTTTTTTTCTAAGGTATAAATATAAGCATCTGTTACTCTTTTCGAGGCTTGCTTAAAAGAGTCGTCATCGATAGCGTTGTACTCAATTAAGTTCACTTTGCATGGCACTTGTTTACAATACCTTATCAAGGCATCAATATCTTCACGCGTATCGTTGATTCCCTCCCAAATAACATATTCGTATGTAATTCTCTGGTTGGTTTTTTCATACCAATATTGAAGTGATTCTTTTAAATCGATTAACGTAAACTTAGTTGCAAAAGGCATGATTTGTTCTCTTTTTTCTTGAATTGCTGAATGTAGGGATACTGCTAAATTAAACTTCACCTTATCATCAGCTAACTTTTTTATCATTTTTGGTATACCAGAAGTCGAAACCGTAATTCGTTTGGGAGACATCCCTAGTCCTTCTTCTGAAGTTATTTTATCTATAGACTTCAACACATTGTTATAATTCATTAAAGGCTCTCCCATTCCCATAAAAACAATATTAGAAAGTGGTCTAGAATGATAGAGTCTACTTTCCTGATCAATAGCTTTAACTTGATCATAAATTTCGTCAGGATTTAAATTTCTCATTTTTTTTAACTTGGCAGTCGCACAAAACTTACAATCTAAACTACAACCAACTTGTGTTGAAACACAGGCTGTCGTTCTGTTTGGGGTTGGAATTAAAACTGACTCAACAATTAAACCGTCAAAGAGTTTAACTGCATTTTTAATCGTACCGTCTTTACTTTTTTGTAAACTGTCAACCTCAACATGGTTAATTACATAATGATTTTTAAGGATCTGCCTAGTATCTTTTGAAATATTAGACATATCATCAAATTGATGAGCTCCTTTATTCCATAGCCATTCATAAACTTGATTTCCTCTAAATTCTTGATCTCCTATTTCTTTGAAAAACAGTCTCAATTCATCTTTAGAGAGGGCCCTTATGTCCTTTTTCTTTAATTCCATTGAACAAAAATATTATAAATACTAAGCAAAAAATAATAAAAAGCCTCTTTTGTACAAAAGAGGCTTTTTATTAATTAAGTCAATTATTTTTATCTACTTATGATTATTTTTTTTGTGGAACTAATATTGGTATCTATATTTAATAAATATAAAAAGTAAATACCTTCTTTTAAATACTCAACATTGATAACGTTAATGGTATTAGACATATCTCCCGAGTATACCTTTTGACCTTGTAAATTATAAAAACAAAACTCCAAATTAGGATACCTATTATTTATGATTGAAATGGTAGTAGTTGCAGGATTAGGATATATATCTAATGTTCCAGTATCATCAAACTCTTGAGTGCTTAAAACATTTTGAAGTGTCTCTGTAGTTGTCTGACCAGTATTGTTTGGATCTAACCAGTCTTTCAATCTTGCGGATGATGTTTGTCCTGCTTCCCAAGAAGTTCCGAATCTTCCGTAAATATCGAAGTCCTTATTATTTTCAACACCATCACAAAAAGCTTGACCAGCATATAATTGCCCTATAATTTTTCCATCTTCGTTAAAAAGTGGTGAACCAGAAGAACCACTTTCAGTTGTTCCAATTTCCCAACCGTCGCCTGTACCAACAGAGACACCTCCTATGAGCCATACGTCAGTTCCATTAGCATTTTCTTTTACAGCTCCAGAATCGTCTCTACAAATTTTCATAATATCGCCGTTTGGGTGATGAATACCAACTTCCATAGATGGTAAGTTATCGGTGTTATCCCAACCAGCAAAAGCTACATCCCATGAACCAGGAATTTCGTTGTGCAACTTAACCAAAGCAAAATCACTTAGGCTATTATTAGCTATTAATTCAGCTCCACTCATTGTGAAGTTTGTCTGAATATCTAAACTTTCTTCTTCAGAGGCACACACTGGACTTGGACTCATCCAATTAAATCGTACGGACCAAAAAGAGGGGTTGCTAAACTCTAAACAATGATTTGCAGTAAGTAAATATGGGGTTTTATCATTTAAAGTGGTATTGATTAAAGAGGATGAACATAAAAAACCGTTACCCAAATTAAGCAATGCGACTGCCTTTTTTATGACATCTTTTTTTTCATCAAAATCACTGCCAATCGGGCAATTCACATCATAATTACAATCACCAGAGTCGTTTAATCCCCTGGAATTGTTTTCAATCATTTGATGTACTTGCCCCATTCTATATCCGTGAATTAAACTTCCAATCTCTAATTGAGCAGCTTCATCAGTATTTACAGGCTCATAATATTCTATCCAAATAATTTCTCCTGATACAAACCAAGAGCCTAATTGTTTATTTTCTCTATTTTGTTTTTTTGTATATGTTTTAGAAAAGTCTGTTCGATCATCGTTGTATAAATGTAACATAGCCCCATCTGGCAACTTGAAATCATTAAAATTGATACTCAAATTAACTGCGTCTGGCGACCAAATAGCTACTTGCCAAATTCTTCCACGATTGTTATCCAATTCCATCCACTCTCCATCGTTTTCGAGATCTAAAACAAGTGGTCTAGAAATTCCATATCGCCAAGGTAAACTTTTGTCTAAATCGTTAATTTCATCTTCTGCAATTATTTCATCTAAATATAGTGGAGGGAGTTCAATAGGAGTTATAGTGCTTCTGAGGTTGTATTGCAAACTCATAGGAAGTATCCTATTTTCATCTTGTGCAAAAGACAAAACAGATATCAACAAGGAAATTAAAAGAAGGTTTCTCTTCAAAATATTTGTTTGAGCATATTATAATTTACTAATGTAGTTTAATCTGACGTAAATTAAAAATCAAAACGTGTTTATACAAAAAAACCTCTATAGTCATAGAGGTTTAAAAATTTTATGTTTTTATGGTATTAGATGATTAACATAGCATCACCATATGTGTAAAATCGATACTTTTCTTTAATTGCAATCTCATAAGCCTCTCTAACAAAATCATGACCAGCAAATGCAGAAACCATCATCATTAATGTTGATTTAGGTGTATGAAAATTAGTTACCATCATGTTGGCAATACTAAAGTCGTAGGGAGGAAAAATAAATCTATTAGTCCAACCATCGTAAGCATTTAACGTTCCGTTTGATGACACCGAACTTTCAAGTGTTCTCATCACTGTTGTTCCAACAGCACAGATTCTTCTTTTCTCTTTAATTCCTTTATTAATAATATTTTCTGCAATTGGATCGATATGGAATTCTTCAGAATCCATTTTATGCTTTGATAAATCCTCAACTTCTACAGAGCTAAAAGTTCCTAATCCAACGTGCAAAGTTACCTCTGCAAAATTAACACCTTTGATTTCAAGACGTTTCAGTAAATGCTTTGAGAAATGTAATCCAGCTGTTGGAGCTGCAACAGCTCCCTCATTCTTGGCAAAAATAGTTTGATATCTTTCTTTATCTTCAGGCTCCACGTCTCTTTTTATATACTTTGGAAGTGGAGTTTCTCCTAATTCAGTTAATTTTCTTCTAAAATCTTCGTAAGGACCATCGTATAAAAAACGAAGTGTTCTCCCTCTAGAAGTTGTATTATCAATAACTTCTGCTACCAAAGAATCGTCTTCACCAAAGTATAACTTATTTCCAATTCTAATTTTACGAGCTGGATCTACTAAAACATCCCATAAGCGCGTCTCTTTATTTAACTCTCTTAAAAGAAAAACCTCGATACGGGCTCCTGTTTTTTCTTTATTCCCAAATAACCTAGCTGGAAAAACTTTTGTGTTATTTAAAACTAAAACATCATCTTCTCTAAAATAATCTTTTAAGTCCTTGAACATTTTATGTTCAATTGTTTTATCTTTTCTATTCAACACCATTAAACGAGACTCATCTCTGTTAGTAGCTGGATATTCTGCCAATAAATCTTCAGGCAGTTCAAAATTAAACTTTGAAAGTTTCATTCCCATAGTCGTTGTAATTTAAAAATTAAAGATTGCAAATATACAATCTGAATGTAGGGGTTGTCAAGTAAAAGGCAACTTATTATTTAATTAATACTTTACCTCCAATTTTTTGAAGGTCTTTCCAAAAAGTCTTATATGATTTTGAAACCACATTTGGATTGTTAATGATGATGGGAACTTTTAAATAAAGGGGAGCAAATGACATCGCCATTCTATGGTCTTCATAGGTGTCAATAACTATATTTTTATTGATAGTTTTACGTTGCTTTAAAAACAAACTCTTTTCAGTAATCGTTAACTCCGCTCCTAGTTTTTGTAATTCAACTTTTAGAGCTAATAACCTATCAGTTTCTTTGATTTTTAAAGTTTTTAATCCCACTAACTCACAGGAAATTCCTAAACCAAAACAAGTGACTGCAATAGTTTGTGCAATATCTGGGGTTTCAATTAGATTGAAGCTTAAAAAATTTTCAATTTTTTTTTGATTTTTTCTTAAAGTAATAGAGTTATCAGTCTCATTAAAAATTGTCTCTACCCCTATTTTTTTGTACAGATCAACTACTTTTGAATCACCTTGAATACTGTCTCTCTTAAAAGTTTTTAAAGTGATTTCCAAATGGTCAGAAAGTGCAACCAAACTATAATAATAGGATGCTGAACTCCAGTCTGATTCTATATTAATTGTAACATCTTTAATTGTCTTTGTAGAAGTAATTTTAATAATATTATTATTTAAAGTACAACATATCCCGATTCTATATAATAGTTCTAGGGTCATTTTTATGTAGGGAACAGAGGTGATCTTATTTTTTAAAGTAATGGTCAGTCCTTTATGAAGTGATGGGGCTATTAACATTAAGGCAGAAATATATTGACTGCTAATGTTTGCATCTATCGATAATGAATCTAAAACCAATTCTTTACCATTAATTTTTAATGGTGGGTATCCATTATTTTTTACATACGATATATCTGCTCCTATCACTCTTAAAGTATCTACCAATATTTTTATTGGTCTTTCTTGCATTCTTTTACTTCCAGTAAGAGTAAGCTCGACATCTTTTTTTGACGCAAAAAAACTTGTTAAAAAACGCATAGCAGTTCCTGCATGATGCACATCTACAATCCCATTTTTTGTCTCAATTCCTCTACTAAGAGCTAGAGTATCATCGCAGTTAGATAAATTATGTAAAGATATATTTGGATATATTTTTTTTAAGATTAAAAGCCTATTTGATTCACTTTTAGACCCAGGAACAGTAACCAATACGGTTTTATTTTCGATGGTGTTGGTTAAATATGCTTTCAAAACTAAAGTTCTTTCTTTATGATTTTTGCTCGAAACTTACCAAAGGTCACCAGAAATCCATAAATAAAACCTCCAAGAAGAAGTCCAAATACAAATAAATAAGGATTGGTTATAGCGGAAAAAAATTCTATTTTAAATCCCTCAATTGCCCACTTAACAATAACAAATAGAAAAGAAAAAACTATCCCCAGAGAGAAAACCGATCTCCAAAAACCTGTTGTTGAAATAACTTTTTTAAACATTATTTCAGTTTTTTATTTTGATGGTGTCTATCATGATCTCTATTTGTTTTAATTAGCATTTTTTTGTCGAATGCTACCTGTAAGTCAATTCCAGTTTGATTAGCTAGACACAAAACAACAAAAATAACATCTGCCAACTCTTCACCTAAATCTTTATTTTTATCACTTTCTTTTTCACTTTGTTCGCCATATCTACGAGCAATTATTCTAGCTACTTCACCTACTTCTTCAGTAAGTTGAGCCATATTTGTGAGTTCGTTAAAATAACGAACTCCATGTTTTTTTATCCATTTATCAACGACTAGCTGTGATTCTTTTAAATTCATAATTAATATTTATTTTTTGAGTCCATAAAGATCGTTACCGGACCCTCATTAATAAGGCTAACATCCATCGTAGCTCCAAATTTTCCAGTTTGTATTTTTTTTCCTATTTCATTTTCTAATTGTAGAATAAATTTATCATAAAGTTCGGAAGCTATTTCTGGTCGGGCCGCTTTTATGTATGAGGGTCTATTCCCTTTTTTAGTTTTTGCTTGCAATGTAAACTGACTAACTATAATTACATCACCATTTACATCTAAAATAGATTTATTCATAGCACCATCTTCATCACTAAAAATTCTGAGTCGGGCGATTTTGCCAGCTAACCAATTAATATCTTCCTGAGTATCTTCGGTTTCAATTCCTAACAAAATCAAATACCCCTTTTCTATTTCTGAAATAACTTTCTCATCTACAGAAACTGAGGCTTGTTTTACTAATTGAACTACAATTCTCATATGTATAGATTAATTCTTATCATAAACATCTTTACGATAATGTTCTTCTTCTCCTTCTAATATTTGAAGGTAACTTTTATAGCGAGACCAAGCAATTTCTCCATTTTCTAATGCTTCCTTAATAGCACATTTTGGTTCTTCTAAATGCAGACAATTATTAAATTTGCAATACTCTTTAAGTTTAAAGAATTCTGGATAATACCCTGACAATTCTTCTTTATCAATTTCAACCATTCCAAAACCTTTTATTCCTGGTGTATCTATAATTTGAGATTCAAAGGACAAATCAAACATCTCAGCAAATGTTGTAGTATGTTGTCCTTGTAAATGTTGATCAGAAATTTCTTTAGTTTTAAGTTTAATAGAAGGTTCGATAGAATTAACTAGAGTAGATTTTCCTACACCACTGTGACCGGAGAAAACACTGACTTTATTTTCCATAAGCGCCTTCACTTTTTGAATATTTGTTCCTGATTTAGCAGAAATCTCAATACAATCATAACCTATGGCCCGATATAAATGAGCTAAAGATTTTATTTCGCCCAACTCATTTTCTGAATAAGAGTCAATTTTATTAAATAATAAAATTGTTTTAATACCATAAGCTTCCGAGTTAACTAAAAATCGGTCAATAAAAGCTGTAAAAGTTGGAGGATTATTCAGTGTTATAAGTAAAAAAGCCAAATCAATATTAGCAGCAATGATCTGTGTTTGTTTTGATAAATTAACTGATTTACGTATGATATAATTATTTCTTTCTTCTATAGTATAAATAACACCAAACTCTTCATCCCCTTTATTATCAACTTCAAAATGAACAACATCTCCAACCGCAACTGGATTGGTTGACTTGATACCTTGAATTCGAAACTTTCCTTTTAATCTGCATTCATAAAAAACTCCTTGCTCATTTTTTACATGGTACCAACTGCCTGTAGATTTGTATACTATTCCTTTCATTAAGACAAAAATCTTAAATTATATTTAATCGAGAGGTCTATTTTGAAAAGAATATTCATTTATTGATCTTGATGTAGTTTGTTTTGGTGATTAATTGATTCTTGATGAATAGCTTTATATATTTTTAAAACAAATTCTTTGCTCAAGCCATTTTCTTTACCTTCTAGTATCATTTTTTCTAAGATTTCATTCCAGCGTTTATTTTGTAAAATAGCAACATTGTTATCTTTCTTCAAAATACCAATTTTATCTGCTATTTTCATCCTTTTACCTAGTGTTTCAGTTAATTTATGATCGACCACATCAATTTGTGTTCTGAGATTTGCTAATTTATTTTGATATTCAATAGCATTTCCTTCTTCATATCTGATCTTTAAATTAGTGGTGATTTGCTTTAATTTTTCTGGGGTAACCTGTTGCTGTGCGTCGCTCCATGCATCATCAGGTTGATGGTGCGTCTCTATCATAAGGCCATCAAAATTTAAATCTAAAGCTCTTTGACACAAATCAAAAATAATATCTCTTCTTCCTGCAATATGAGAAGGGTCTATCAGTAAGGGTAAATCTGGAAATTGATTTTGTAAATCGATTGGGATTTGCCACTCTGGATTATTTCTATACCTAGTTTTTTCATAGTTAGAAAATCCTCTGTGTATGACTCCTATATTTTTTATATTGGAGGTATACAAGCGTTCAACAGCCCCAAGCCACAGCGATAAATCTGGATTAACTGGATTTTTTACTAAAACAACTTTTTTAGTGCCTTTTAGAGCTTCTGCAATTTCTTGGACAATAAAAGGAGAAACTGTAGAACGAGCTCCTATCCAGATAATATCGACCTCATTTTTTATTGCTAACTCCGCATGAGTCGGATTAGCAACCTCTGTAGCAGTTAAAAGTCCTGTCTCCTCTTTTACTTTTTTCAACCATTTCAAACCTATTTTACCTACTCCCTCAAAATTTCCAGGTCTTGTTCTGGGCTTCCAAATACCGGCACGAAAAATAGTAGCATCTGTATTTTTTAATTGATGTGCTACATTTAATACTTGGCTTTCTGACTCTGCACTACACGGTCCTGCGATTACCAATGGATGTTTTAATTCCATTTTATTTAACCAAGATCTTAGGCTTTTGTTATTTTTCATTAATTAGAGTCTTTAAAAGTTGGCTTGGTTCATTGTCAAAATTTTGTTTGTAAACTCCTATTATTTTGAGTTCTTCAACTGCTTTTTCAAGTACTTTTGTTACCTCGTTAAACAAGGTATAATCTTTAAAAAATACATCCACGAAAAAGGCATACTGCCAAGGTTTTCCTATTATTGGTAAAGACTGTATTTTTGTTAAATTAATTTCAAAAGTACTAAACAATTGCAATACATTTGACAAACTCCCTACCCTATGATCTAATTTAAATTTTAAAGTCGCTTTATTTACTTCTTTTGAATAATTTTTATTGTTTTTTCCAACTAAAACAAAACGTGTCTGATTTTGACTATTATTTTGAATTTTACTTTCTAATATTTTTAAACCAAATTTTTTCGCTACTTGCTTTCCAGCAATAGCAGCTACTCCTTTAAGATTTTCTTCTTTTATTTTTTTTGCAACTGATGCTGTATCTGTACCTTCTATAATTTTAAAATATGGAGGGAACTTTTGTAAATAGTTTTTACATTGAAGTAATGCAACTGGATGTGAATGAATTTCAATAATATCGTGTATGGTATCAGTTTCGAGTGCCATAATATACATTTGAATATTTAAAAACACCTCGTCAATAATGATAAGATTACTGGTATCTATTAAATTATAATTTGGCAAAATAGAACCTGCTATGGTGTTCTCTATTGCCAAAACTCCAAAATCTGCATTTAAATTATTAATAGATGCTGTGACTTTTTCAAATGAGTTACACATTACCAATTCAATTTCGTCATTCGGAAACATTTTTTTTACAGCCATATCGTGAAAAGAACTTTCGATACCCTGAATTGCAATTTTTAAACTCATAATTTTATTTTTTTAAACAAAAAAAAGTCCCGAATTATTTCGAGACTTTTATAAATTATACCTAAAGTTTAATTACATATCAATCTCTATCCTATCTTTAAAAAAGAAATGATAAAAATTTTTAAATGTAACTAATCTGATCATTGATTTATTTTTTATAAATATAGATAAATATTAAAAACTAGCTGTAATTTTTTACTTTTTATTTATGTAGTTTTGTTTTAAAGATAAAAATGTCGATTAGAGTAGAAAATATCACGAAGCAGTATGGAGAACAAACTGCCTTGAGTAAAATTTCATTTTCGATTAAACGAGGTGAGATAGTAGGATTTCTTGGACCTAACGGTGCTGGAAAATCAACCTTAATGAAAATATTAACTACTTATATATCCTCTTTTGAAGGAAATGCGTGGGTTAATAATTATTCTGTCATCGACGACAAGATTAAAGTACAACAAAGTGTGGGTTACCTACCTGAACACAATCCCTTATACCCGGAATTATATGTAAAAGAATTTCTGAATTTTAATGCCGACATTTATAAAATCGATAAAAATCAAATCGAAAAAGTTATCATCCAAACAGGACTTAAAAAAGAAGCACACAAAAAAATAGGAGAACTATCAAAGGGTTATAGGCAAAGGGTAGGCTTAGCTAGTGCTTTATTGCACCAACCAAAGGTTTTAATTTTAGATGAACCTACTACAGGTTTAGATCCAAACCAGCTAATTGAGATTAGAGAACTGGTGAAAAAAGTAGCAAAAGAAGCAAATATTACCGTATTATTTTCTACTCATATTATGCAAGAAGTGGAAGCTATTTGTGACCGTGTAATTATAATAAACAATGGTGTTTTAATTCATGACAAATCGTTATCTGACACTCTAAAAGCAACTAATTTAGAAACTTTATTTACTGAACTTACTAATCAAAAATAAGAGTTCCTGTATAGTATTCAGTCACTTCCACCACTGGTGGAATATTTTTTGAAATAACATCTCCTAAACTTCTAATTTCTCCTGTTATTGATTGTTGAGGATTTACAATCATTTTGTTGGTACTGCGATGAAAAATATTCAGGTTTTGAATAATCAAATCAGAAGCCTCTACTCTTGAGTCACCTGCATATAGACCAATATTAGCATTAAACACAGCTCCTTTTAAAAAAAAATTAGAAAAACCATTCGTAATAATTTTTAAATTTTCAGTGTTTAATTCTAAGTCAAAATCACCGTTAGTATAATATTCGTTATTTATAAAGTCATCGGAGATCAAATCTAAATTAGGATAATTCAATACCCCTAAACTGGTAACAGTTAATTCAGAGCTATTTGTGATTTCACTTACATTTGGAGAGGTAATATAAATTTTGGTTAATCCATAATCACGAATAAAATTACAATTAATATTATTAGTTACTATTAATAAATCTCCATTAATACTTATTTCAATATCATTAAAAATATTTTCACCAGTTTCTACTATTACTTTTTGTTCTGGACCTTCAGTAATAAATAGTTGAATGTTATTGTATACCAGGATTCTGGAAAATGATGAAACATTTATTTCAGTTTGAATAATAGCGCCCTCAGATCTAATACAATCTGGAGCATTTTCACTATTACAAGCTACTAATACTATAAAAAACATCAAAAATATTCCTTTTTTCATCTTTTTAAAATCTGTAACCAACACCAAATTCAACTGCTTCAGCTTGTGCCCAGTGCGATTTAAGGGAAACAACAGCAAATAATTTATTTTTATAAAAATACCTTTTAAAACCAGCCCTTAAATATATTCTTTTTTCGAATTCGTAAGGGTAATAAACATAATACCCTATTTGGAAAAGAATTCCGTTTTTATCAATACTTAATTCATGACCCACAAATAAACTTACTCTCTTATAATCCTCATCTCCACTTAAATTCGACTCTGGATATGCTATTGCAGTGTAGCTAATAAATTCTTCTAAGAATTTCGAAATAAATAAATCTGCACCAAACTGAAGGGTACTGTAATAATTTAATTTTTTATCTATAAAAGCTGAAAACACATAAAAGGGATATGTTCCAGATCCAATTACATCACTTTGATTCCATCCAGTTCTGAAAACAAAATTAAATTTAATTTTTTCACGGTAATTAGTCAAATCCTGCTCCCTCACGTATTCGTTTATATTCTTGTAATTTAATTGATAGTTTAATCCTGCATTTATTAAAAAAGAATTAGTGCTTGTATTTGGAGCTTTTGTATTTCCGTTAGAATAGTGAATGAACATTAATCCTGCTTGAAAACCTAAACCTTTCCAAATCGAGTTTTTGATAAAATTTGCTTTGATAAAACTTGAACTCAATAGACTCGTTCCGTATGCAATATTTAAATAATTAGAATCTTGATCATATGGATTGGTATTTAGTGCAAGTCCTGAACCTAAGGTTAATTGCAGGTTTCTTTTGAATAAGTAAAAATTATAATTTGCATAAAGACCATAATTTTCACCAAGGGTTTCATTTTTAAGATCCTTATATATAAAGGATAAACCCCAATCTGGAAAATTATATTTTTTTTCCCAGTCTTTTAATCCAAATGTTTTTTTATTAAAGGATAGAAAAGCTCCGGTTGGATGTCCATTAATTAAATGAGAAATGTCAGAATTGTGATTGTAAATATTTCCATAAAAATAACTCCCCTCTAATTGATAGTTATTGTTTTCTTGAGAGAAACAACAATAGCAAATCATTATTAAAAGTAAAGAGATATTTCTTTTCATTATTTTTTTTGAAAGGAGCTAATATAAACTAATCTTTAAAAAAAAAATAATTACCACAGAATCTTAAAAAAATTGAATTCTTTTTGTGAAAATATGTATTTTTGTAAAATCAAAAGAGGAAAAATTTGACTGATTGCAACCTCTGTTACTAATTTTAGGTAACTATAAATGCTAAAACGTAAAACAAGTTTCTTAAGAAATCTGTTCTCTCAGCAGGCTGCAATCCATTTTTTCTAAAATATTAAATTAAAAATTATCCATTTATGGCTTATTTATTTACATCCGAAAGTGTTTCTGAAGGGCATCCAGATAAAGTTGCCGATCAGATAAGTGATGCATTAGTTGATCATTTTTTAGCCTTTGACCCGCAATCAAAAGTTGCTTGTGAAACTTTAGTAACAACAGGACAAGTAGTTTTAGCAGGGGAGGTAAAGAGTAATACCTATTTAGATGTTCAGAAAATAGCAAGAGATGTTATCAAAAAAATTGGGTACACCAAAAGTGAATACAAGTTTGATGGTGATTCCTGTGGTGTATTTTCTTCTATTCACGAACAGTCTCCAGAAATTAATCAAGGAGTAGACAAAGAAGATGGTGAAGAACAGGGAGCAGGTGACCAAGGAATGATGTTTGGATATGCTACCAATGAAACTGAAAATTATATGCCTTTAGCGCTAGATTTAAGTCATCGTATTTTAGTTGAATTGGCTAAAATTAGAAGAGAATGTACTGAAATCGATTATTTAAGACCAGATGCAAAAAGTCAAGTTACGATTGAATATAGTGATGATAATAAACCCGTAAGAATAGATACCATTGTTATTTCAACTCAACATGACGAATTTGATGAGGATGCAAAAATGTTAAGTAAAATCGAATCAGATTTAAAATCGATTTTAATTCCAAGAGTGATTGCTCAGTTAGATCCTGACACAAAAGCTTTGTTCAATAACAATATTACTTACCATATCAACCCAACTGGTAAATTTGTGATTGGCGGCCCTCATGGAGATACTGGATTAACAGGAAGAAAAATAATTGTAGATACCTATGGAGGAAAAGGAGCTCATGGTGGTGGTGCTTTTAGCGGAAAAGATCCTAGTAAAGTAGACCGTAGTGCAGCCTATGCCTCGAGGCACATAGCAAAGAACATGGTAGCTGCTGGAGTTTGTGACGAAGTGTTAGTGCAAGTTAGTTATGCGATTGGTGTAGCAGAACCTACTTCTATCAATGTAAATACCTACCATACTTCAAAAATTAATAAGAGTGATGGTGAAATATCTAAACTAGTGGCATCTATATTTGATATGCGACCCGCTGCAATTGAATCACGTTTAAAACTTAGAAACCCAATTTATTTAGAAACTGCTTCGTATGGTCATATGGGAAGAATTCCTGAAGAAAAAGAATTGACTTTTTATGCTGGTGATGGTAAAAAAATTAAGAAAATAGTGGAGACTTTTACCTGGGAAAAGCTAGATTTCGTAGATAAAATAAAAAATACTATATTTAAACTAACATAAAATAAATAAAAATGAAGAAACTACTAATTCTATTTCTAATGACTACTATTTTCATTGGATGTGACAACTCTAAAAGTGAAATTGAACTCTTAATGGAGTCAATGGCTCAAAAAGCCTTATTGGCTGATGCTGGAACAGCAGAATACTTAAAATTAAATACAGAGATGCAAGCTATGATTCAAAATCAAGCAAATAATCCAACTGATACACAAGAAAAATTAGAAAAGAGTATGGGTGAAATGAAGGTATTTAATGAAAAAATGCAGGAATTTAAGGTTTGTATGGATGTTCTTAACGCAGAGATAAAAACCGATACTGAAAAATTAGAAAAATTAATGGAAGAAAAAACCATGGATGATGTTAGTAAAAAAGAAATGATGAAAGCAGCAATGGCATTTGCTAGTGGGTTAACTGAAAATGTATCATTTGAAGAATACTGCAAAAATAAGTAATGTAACAAATATAATTTTTATAAAAAGCTCTTGTTAGGAAGAGCTTTTTTTTATGGATTTAATGACAAAAAAATATGAAAACCATAAAGGGGGTTAAAATTTAATGTGTGGAAATTCTTTTTCGATTTGATTCATTTTTGTCTTTAAATTTTTTAGAAACGATTGATGTTGTTTACTAGTTGGGTCAAAAGGTTGATGCTCTAAACCACTTCGGATCGTGCGAATCGATTTTTGAATAGATTCAGTTTCTGGAGATATCCAAGCCTTTTTAAACGATTCCCAGATAATTTCGATGGCAAGGTTAGTAGGGTGTATCATATCTTCTTTGTAAAAACGGTAATCTCTTAACTCATCCATCATGAGTTCATAAGATGGAAAATAATACACTTTTTTTTCTTCAGAAATAAGTTGATGTAAAGCGGTTATTAAATGAGCCTTACTTCTACTATTTTCAATAATACCATCCCTAACGTGTCTTACTGGAGAAATCGTTGTAATTATTTGAGTGTTCGGATTTCGATTTAAGATTTGAGTAACCATATTTTTATAAGATGTTTTAATTTCTTCTATCGATAGCAATTCTTTCTGAAATTCCTTTTGTGGAATTTTTAAACAATTAGCAACTATGGTTTGACTCGAGAGAAGTCGGTATATCCATGCAGTGCCAAAAGTCAAAACAATATGACTTGCGGTTAGTAAATACTCTCTTAATCTGTTTAATTTGTTATTTATAAGCGATAGAAAATCAATTTTGTTAGTTGCGCACACAGAGGAGTGCATCTCAAAACAATACCAACGTTCATTTTTTAAAAAAATATCATCTTCTGTAAACAAATCACTTTGTAAGGCTCTTTCGATTATTCGTTCAATAGCTATGGGATGAAATAATATTCCAAAGGGGTTTTGAAGAGTTTGAAACTTAACATAATCTAATTTATCACCAATACTTTCAACAAAACAAGAACCTACTAACACTATTTTAGAATCGTAATCTATTTTAGGAATTTCAGATTCAATAGGTATTTTTGTTTGAAGTTTCATAGGTAGTACAACAAAGCTAATAGGGTTTAAAAAATATAATCTTTTCCTTTACTCAACGCTTCACTTAATCCGTCTGGATTCTTACCTCCTGCTGTTGCAAAGAAAGGTTGCCCCCCTCCGCCACCTTGAATATACTTACCCAATTCTCTGATAATTTTTCCTGCATCCAAATTTTTAGAAGTTACCAAACCTTTGGAAATATAACAAGAGAGTAACGCTTTTCCGTTTTGATTGGTTCCTAACAAAAGAAATAAATTATCAAATTCTCCACCTAGCTCAAATGAAATATCTTTAATACCGTTGGCATCTAAATCTACTTGCTTTGCTAAAAAATTAACTCCATTCATTTCTGAAATCTCATTTTTAAGATCTGTCTTTAAGTTTTTCCCTTTTTCTTTTAAAAGAGTTTGAATCTGCTTTTTTAAATCTGAATTTTCTTCTTGAATTGTAACAATACTTTTTAGGGGGTCTTTTGTGTTTTGAAGAACTTTTTTTATTTCTTTAAATTTATTGGAATTGGAAATAAAGAAATCTTTTGCAAATTCTCCAGTAATAGCTTCAATTCTTCTGACCCCTGAAGCTACAGCTCCTTCATGAAGAAGAATAAAATGCCAAATATCTTTTGTGTTTTCCACATGGGTTCCTCCACAAAGCTCCATAGAGCCCCCAAATTTTATGGTACGAACTGTATCGCCATACTTTTCTCCAAAAAGAGCAATTGCTCCCTCATCTAGTGCCACTTGTAAGGGGATATTCCTTTTTTCTTTTAAACTTAATCCTTCTCTAATACGAGCGTTTACAAAATTTTCTACTTGAATTAATTCCTCTGCCGTCACTTTACTAAAATGCGAAAAATCAAATCGCAATCCACGACTGTGGACCATAGATCCTTTTTGAGTCACGTGGGTCCCTAAAACAGCTCGTAAAGCTTGATGTAATAAATGAGTTGCACTATGATTTGCTTCCGTATAAGATCTGATTTTCTTATCAACAACTGCTTTAAAAGTATCATGTACATCTTTTGGAAGATTTTTAAGGTAATGAATAACTAGGTTATTTTCTTTTTTAGTATCTATAATATAAACCAAATCTCCATGTGAAGATTCTAAATATCCTTTATCTCCTTCTTGTCCACCACCTTCGGGATAAAATGGTGTTAAATTGAATACTACTTGGAAGAACTCACCATGTTTTTTTGTTTTTGTTTTTCTGTAACGAGCGATCTTCACATTTGTTTCTAAGTAGTCATAGCCAATAAATTCCTGAACATCGTCTTCAGTCAATACAACCCAATCTCCTGTTTCTACTTTAGTGGCCGACCTTGAACGTTCCTTTTGCTTTTCAAGTTCTGACTCAAATTCAGTTTCATCTAGGTCTAGTCCTCGCTCTCTTAAAATCAAAGCGGTTAAATCTTTAGGAAATCCAAATGTGTCATACATTTCAAATGCTTTTTTTCCAGAAATAATGCTAGAATCTGCATTCTGAATAACATTTTCTAATAATACTAGGCCCTGATCTAAGGTTGTTAAAAACGAATGTTCTTCTTCTTTAATTACAATAGAAATTAATTTATTTTCTCTTAGCAATTCAGGAAAAGTAGTTCCCATTTGTTTAGTTAGGGTATCTACTAATTGATATATAAATGGTTTTTTTGTTCCTAAAAAAGTAAAACCATAGCGAACAGCTCTTCTCAGTATTCTCCTTATTACGTATCCTGCACCCGTATTTGACGGTAACTGACCGTCGGCAATGGCAAAAGCTACTGCCCGGACATGGTCAGAAATAACTCGGATCGCAACATCGATTTCTGTATTGTTACCGTAGGTGGTACTTGTTATGGTTTCGATTTCTTTGATTAATGGCATAAAAACATCCGTATCGTAATTGGAGCTTACGTTTTGCATTACCATACACAATCGTTCAAAACCCATGCCGGTATCCACATGTTTATGAGGTAATTTTTCAAGGGTTCCATTCGCTTTTCGATTGAATTCCATAAAAACCAAATTCCAAATTTCAACAACCTGAGGATGATCCTTGTTAACAAGACTTTTACCTGATATTTGAGCTTTTTCCTCGGCAGATCGAATGTCTACATGAATTTCAGAGCAAGGTCCGCAAGGTCCTTGAGCTCCCATTTCCCAAAAATTATCTTGTTTGTTACCGTTAATAATTCGATCTTCATCAATAATATCTTTCCAAATATCGTAAGCCTCTTGATCAAAAGCTAAATCATCTTCCTTAGCTCCCTCAAAAACACTAACGTAGAGATTGTTTTTATCTATTTTAAGAACTTCTGTTAAAAACTCCCAGGCCCAATTAATTGCCTCTTTTTTAAAGTAATCGCCAAAACTCCAATTACCCAACATTTCGAACATCGTATGATGGTAGGTGTCTTTACCAACTTCTTCTAAATCATTGTGTTTTCCTGAAACACGTAAGCACTTTTGTGAGTCTGCAACTCGTTTATTTGTTATTTTTTTTTGCCCTAAAAAATATTCTTTGAAAGGAACCATTCCTGCATTTACAAACATTAAAGTTGGATCATTCTTAAGAATCATAGGGGCTGAGTCTACAATAGAATGAGATTTTGATTTGAAAAAATCTAAATATTTAGAACGTATTTCCTTTGAAGTCATAAATTTGTTATTTTAATAAAAAGCCCAATTAGGGGGTTTCCAACACAATTTCTATATTTGTAAATCGTTTTTGATTATCATAATTATTACCCATGAGCAAAAATAAGACATTTTAACGTATGGCTAAAGTAAAATATTACTACGATAGTGATACCTTATCGTACCGGAAGATTGAATATAAAAAAGGGAGGAAAACAAAAATTTTCTTTCTGAGTCTATTAGGTATGATTTTAAGTGGGTTTCTTTTACTTATCATCTACTTAAATATCCCTTACATTGAAACTCCAAGAGAAAAAGCTTTAAAAAGAGAGCTTTCAAATATGGAATTACAATTTGAGTTATTAAATAAAAAAATGGTTCAAGCTCAAACCGTTTTATCCGAAATTGAGATGAGGGACAACGCTATCTATAGAGTCTATTTTGAAGCGAACCCTATTTCTGAGGAACAAAGAAAAGCAGGCTTTGGAGGGGTTAACAGATATAAAAATTTGGAAGGCTTTGATAATTCAAATTTAATTATAAGTACTAGTAAAAAAATAGATGTTTTAACTAAACAAATCGTGGTACAATCCAAATCACTGGACGAAATTGCTGGCCTTGCGGAAGAAAAAGAAAAACTTTTAAAAGCAATCCCTACAATCAAACCTGTAAAAAACGAAGATTTAACTCGTATGGCCTCTGGTTATGGCTATCGATCTGATCCGTTTACAAAAGCTAGAAAATTTCATCGAGGCATGGATTTTACAGCACCCCGAGGAACACCTGTTTATGCCACTGGAAATGGTGTTGTTAAAAGAGCTGATAGGCGTTCATCAGGATATGGTCGTCATGTAAGAATAAATCATGGCTTTGGTTACACTAGCTTGTATGCACACCTATACAAATATGTGGTTAAAAGAGGACAAAAAGTAAAACGTGGAGATTTGATTGGATTTGTCGGGAGTACTGGAAGATCTCAAGCTCCTCATTTGCACTACGAAATTATAAAAGATGGTAAGCGTGTTAACCCACTAAATTTTTATTACGGGAATTTGTCTCCTGAAGAGTTTGCCGAATTACTAAAAGTTGCTGGTCAAGAAAATCAATCTTTAGATTAATGAGAATAGAGCTACCTGAGAAAAGATATTATGGGATTGGAGAGGTTGCAAAAGCGTTCTCAGTCAATAATTCATTGATTCGCTTCTGGGAAAAAGAGTTTGATATTTTAAAACCAAAAAAAAATAATAAAGGCGATCGCAAGTTTACTCCTGTAGATGTAAAAAACTTAGAATTAATATATCATCTGGTAAAAGAGCGAGGTTTTACTCTTGATGGAGCAAAAAAATATTTAAAAGAAAACAAACACAATAGTATTAGTAATTTCGAAATTATTAGAAAGTTAGAAGGAATAAAAATAGAATTACTAAAATTGAAAGACCACCTTTAATTATTTTTTTCTTAAGTATACCGTAATTGGCACTCCGTGAAAATCAAATTTATCACGTAACTTATTTTCCAAAAATCTCTTATAGGGTTCTTTTACATACTGAGGCAAATTAGCAAAAAAAGCAAAGCTAGGATAGGGTGTTGGTAGTTGCATACAATACTTAATTTTTACATATTTCCCTTTATAGGCTGGTGGGGAATAGGCTTCAATTACAGGAAGCATCACCTCATTTAATTCACTTGTTTTTACACGCTTACTCCTATTTTTAAATACCTCAACAGCAGTTTCTATAGCTTTAAAAATTCGTTGTTTTGTAAGTACTGAAATAAATATTATTGGAACATCTGTAAATGGTTCGCATTGCGAACGGATTAAGGTTTCATATTCTTTGACGCTTTTATGATCTTTTTCAACTAAGTCCCACTTATTAACTAAAATGATGACTCCTTTGTTATTTTTTTGAGCCAACCAAAAAATATTTTGTACTTGACCATCAAAACCTCTTGTTGCGTCCAACACTAAAATTGCCACATCGCAATGTTCAATAGCTCGAACACTTCGCATTACTGAATAAAACTCTAGGTCTTCCTTTACTTTACTTTTTTTACGGATCCCCGCAGTATCAACTAAATTGAATTCAAACCCAAATCGATTGTAATGTGTATCAATACTGTCACGGGTAGTTCCGGCAATATCAGTAACTATGTATCTATCTTCTCCAATTAAAGCATTGATAAAGGAAGATTTTCCGGCATTAGGTCTCCCAACAACAGCAAAGCGAGGTAACTCATTGACTTCTTCAGAGATTTCCTCTTCAGGAAGAACTTCGACTAAATCATCTAATAAATCACCTGTACCACTACCGTTGATACTAGACATAATGTAATATTTTTCAAAACCTAAAGAATAAAACTCAACAGCATCATTGGTTCGATTAGCACTATCTACTTTATTAACAACCAGGAATACAGGCTTTGCGCATTTACGTAGTAGTTTTGTTACTTCCTCATCCATTCCTGTAACTCCAGAAACTACATCCGTCATAAAAATGATAGCATCTGCTTCACCTATTGCTAACTCAACCTGCTTATCGATCTCAGATTCAAATATATCATCACTACCAACTACGTAACCTCCAGTATCTATGAGTGAAAATTCTTTTCCATTCCAATCACTTTTCCCATAATGACGATCTCTAGTGACACCACTTACCGCATCGACGATTGCTTCGCGACGCTGGATTAATCTGTTAAATAAAGTGGATTTTCCAACATTTGGTCTTCCTACTATTGCTACTATACTCATAACCTATAAATTGTTGCAAAGGTACGCTTTAGAAATTGAAGAAAAACAAGAGAATTGCATTAAAATCAATATTATTGGTTGTAACCAAATCGTTTCAATTGTCGATCATTACTTCGCCAATTTTTATTAACTTTAACATAAAGTTCTAGATGAACTTGTTTTCCAAAAAATTTCTCTAAATCTTTACGAGCCTCTACTCCTACTCGCTTTAAAGCAGATCCTTTATGACCAATAATGATTCCTTTTTGAGTATCTCTTTCAACCATTATAATGCTTCGCATTCTTATAATTGTATCTTCCTCAAAAAACTCTTCGGTATCAATTTCAACTGAATAAGGTATCTCTTTTTTGTAATGCAATAATATTTTTTCTCGAATTATTTCATTTACAAAAAAGCGTTCTGGTTTATCTGTTAATTGATCTTTTGGATAAAATGCTGGAGACTCCGGCAATAATGCTATTATTTTTTGAAAAACTTCTTTTACACCAAAGTCTTCAAGTGCAGAAATAGCAAATATGTTAGCGTTTGGAACTTTTTCAGTCCAAAAAATCATAGCCTCTTTTAAAAGTTCTTCGTTTCCTTTATCAATTTTATTAATCAATAGTAAAACAGGAATATTTGCATTGGTAATTTTATTAAAAAACGCTTCATCCTTTAATTCTTTCTCACCTAATTCAACAATATAAATTAATACATCAGCATCTTCGAAAGCAGATTTTACGAAATCCATCATACTTTCCTGAAGTTGATACGCTGGCTTAATGATTCCAGGAGTATCACTTAAAATCATTTGAAAATCCTCTCCATTTACAATACCTAAAATACGATGACGAGTAGTTTGAGCTTTAGAAGTAATAATAGACAATCGTTCTCCAACAAATGAATTCATCAAGGTACTCTTACCCACATTAGGGTTTCCAATTATATTAACAAAACCTGCTTTATGATTCATTATTTAATTTTTGCCAAAGATACGCTAAACTCTTGGTTTAGTTCTCGATCGATCGTATAATACAATACTTCCTGCTACTGCAACATTTAGACTTTCTATAGAAGAAAACTTGACCAAAAAATGAGATTTTTCAATAGCTATTTTTGATAAACCATGGTCTTCGGCTCCTAATAAATAAACACATCTTCTTGGATGGTAAAAGTCTTCTAATGCTGAAGATTCATCTGTTATTTCAACACCTACTATTCGCGCTCCTTTTGGCAGGTGTTTGTAAAAGTCATCAAAATTATCGTAATGAAAATAAGGAATAGATTTTACTGAATTTTTAGTATCACAAGCTTGACTGGCATATCGATTTCCAATAGTGAATATAAAACTAGCTCCCAAATTTTGAGCAGTTCTCCACAAGACTCCTAGGTTTTCTGGTGTTTTTCCATTTTGGATTCCTATTCCAAAAAATTCTGTTTTTAAATTATCTGGTTGCATGGCACAAAATTATAAAAGATTAATTCTATTTCAATCAAAAATATTACAGATTATTTTTATAATTTGGCACCTTAATTATCTCTAAATTAGAAACAAAAAGATAAAATTCTATTTATGTCATCTAGATTAATTCCACTCTTTTTTTTATTGATAAGCTCTGTTTCAAATGGTCAAATAGAAGACTTATCCTTTGGAACCCCTGAAACTTTTGATATTATGACCTGGAACATTGAACAATTTCCAAAAAATGGTCAAACAACAGTAAATTATGTGTCCGATATTATTCAAAATTTAGAAATGGATATTATTGCAATTCAAGAAGTTGATAATATCAACTATTTCGATCAAATGGTAGCCGGACTAAGTTTGTATGAAGGTTATCTAGAATCTGAATGGTTTGCTGGACTTGCTTACATCTATAACTCCGAGGTGATTCAAATTAACGACCTTTACGAAATATACACTACCTCTCAATATTGGAGTGCTTTTCCAAGATCTCCAATGGTGATGGATTTAAATTATTATGATCATAGAATCATTATCATCAATAATCATTATAAATGTTGTGGGGATGGAATATTTAATAGCGGTGATTCAGGCGATGAAGAAACAAGAAGATACCAAGCTAATTTATTACTTAAAGCCTATATTGACGAAAATTTTTCGGATGAAAACGTAATTTTATTGGGCGATTTAAATGATGACATCTCAGAAACTGCTCAAAACAATGTTTTTCAGATGTTTATTGAAGATGCTGGAAATTATTTATTTGCAGACTATGAAATTGCAACTGGGACCAGTGCCAACTGGTCATTTCCAAATTGGCCTTCGCATTTAGATCATGTATTAATCACCAACGAATTATTTTCTGAATTCGAAAATGAAGAATCTGAAGTCAAAACCATTAAAATTGATGACTACCTGAGCGGTTGGTCTGAGTATGATCAAAATATTTCTGATCATCGTCCCGTAGCGCTAAAACTAAATATGGATGTTGGTTTGAGTGTAAATGATATTAATGATAATGATGCTATTTTTTGGAACACCCCCAACCCATTTAAGACACAAACTGTTTTTAAATTAAATGACTTCGCAGAAGATCAAAAAATAGAAATTTACACTGCTGTTGGACAAAAAATTACAACGCTCCATAAATTGTTCGGTTTAAATACCATTACTTGGAATGCTGAAAACTTTACTAATGGAATTTATATCGCAAAATTAATCATCAACAATCAGCAAGTCGGTTCAAAAAAGCTTGTTCTAATGAAATAAAAATGAGACCATTTCATCTAGCAATTCCTGTGTCAAATTTATCAATTTGCAAAAAGTTTTATCGAGAAATATTGGAGTGTGAGGAAGGAAGAAGTTCCGAAAAATGGGTAGATTTTAATTTTTTTGGCCATCAATTAGTACTTCATGAAAAAAAAGAATTGAAATCTGAAACGATTTCAAATCCGGTAGATGATCACAATGTTCCGGTACCTCATTTTGGTGTGGTATTAGAATGGGAGCAATGGGAACTTTTAGCAAAAAAACTTCGCTTAAAAAACATTAAATTTATTATTGAACCTTACATCCGTTTTAAAGGAAAAATAGGAGAGCAAGCCACGATGTTTTTTTTAGATCCAGAGAATAATGCACTTGAATTTAAATCCTTTAAAGATATAGATCAACTCTTTGAAAAAACTAAATAATTATTTTTTATTTATTAAATATTAAAAATTGTTTAATTAGATTTGTGACTAACCAATTATTTAATAACCATTTAACAACTTAAAAATGAAAAAATTAATTCTGATTTTGGCTGTAATTATCACAGCTTGTAATCCACAAACAGAAAAAGAAACAGCAAGTACACCAGAGGGTGCAGGTTTCTTCTTGCCATCACCTGGCGAAAAGTATGTCGTATCAACTGATGCAGTCACCGATGTTTGGATGAACTACATCGATGCTCACAACAAAAGAGATTTAGATGCTATCATGAAAATGGAGTCTGATTCAATAAGTATAGATGGTCCAGACGGCAGTGTTATTGTGGGAAAAGCGATGCATAGAGAGCTACTAGACGCATGGTTTAAAGCGGAAGACCCAATGTGGGAAGTTTATTGGGCTATGCCTTATAAAGCAGTTAAAAATGGTGCAGAATGGATAATCGCAGGACACCAAGTAAAAACGACCGTCGATGGAAAAGAAAAAACTGAATTGCACATGATTGATGGGCAAATTGAAGATGGAAAAATCAAACGATTTTTTGTATACAGTAAAGATATTCCTGAACCTCCAAAAGAAGAGGAAAAACAGTCAGCATCTATGACTGCTGCTGGTGAATAATTTATTAGTGGTAGTATAAAAAAATCCCTTCCTATCGGAAGGGATTTTTTTTGTATTAAATTATTTATTATGGCTCCCCTACTTTTTGATCATTCGTTTTACAACGCTTGATTGTTCGCCTTTTATGTGTACCATATAAACACCAGTTGCAAAGGAAGAAACATCGATCACTCGCTCATCTTGCATATCCTGCAAATTGATTTGTGATACTAGTTTTCCTTTTAAGTCATAGATCATAGCAGCCTCTAACTTAATACTGGAACTGTTTGACAGTGTCACTTGTTCTTTTGCTGGGCTCGGGTATAATGCAATTGCATTGCTTAACTCATAGTCTAAATTTCCTAAAAGTTCCGGTAACATAACTAAAGGTCCTCCTGAGGGCAATGCAACTCCAATTCCAAATCCTGGGCCATCAGAATTCTGAGAGGGATCTAAAAATCCAGTAGCCACAGCAACTAATGCTGCTCCATCTAAATTAAGAGAAGCTAAAGGGGCTTGATATGAAGCTACCGTTACAGAACCTGTTTCGTCTCTAACATCAATAACATAGTCAGCAGTTGGTAGTTCCAGATAACCTTGAAATTCGGTATAAGAAATATTATCTACTAAGGTTCCAGCACCCACACCTGTTTCAACGATGTCTACGGTTGGGGCATCTGTAGATCCATGATGTACTAATACATCCGTATTTTCCGAATTAGCGGCTAGTTCTCTACCCATATCATAAATTTGCAATCCAAAAGCTTGTGGTGGGTTGTAACCTGAACCACTAACAATACCGTCAGCTACTACTACATAAGTTTCGTCTGCAGATAACGTAACAGCAGCCGTGTAAATAGCTTCCTCTACTCCGGAGCTGTTTGGAGGTGCTACTGATAGTTCAATTTCTACTCCTGCTGGTGCATCCACAAAAGGTGAAGCAGTTCTAAATTCAAAATTTGGAATTAGTAGCGTTTCGTTTAAATAAACATCTACGATTTCTGCAGCAGCATCTGCAGAATTATGAATCACTTGAACTCTTGCTGTTTGTGTATTCAAAAACTTGGTATATTGAGATGGATTCGGTGCACATTGACCGGTTGAAGACATTGTTCGAGTTTCTATAATAGGGATAGCATAGCCTTGAGCCCACCAGAGCCATTGATCAAGAGTTGTGATACATGGGGAGGATCCAGTTTGGCCATCAGTAAATGTGCTTGTGCTTTTAACCAATGTTACATTGTTGTATACAAAACCGTCTGGCATGGTAACACTTCCTGAAGAAAGCGATGTAGTTACCACTTCATGATCTCTATATAATTCTGGAGGGCCTCCACCTACGATTTCAAATGGAATATTAAATACCCCATCGGTATGAGTATCTCCGATATTAAATGGATAAGGAGTCAGTACCAATGGTGTAGAGTATACAGAATTGATGAAACTTATTTCCCCATTGTAAGTATACCCAGTAGGTTCAAATCCAAGAAAAAACGTAAACCCATCTTCAAATTTAACATGTGTGGCATTGGGATAATCTTCGGCATCTGGCGAATCAGCAATAGGTATTATTTGAATGGCTGAATCGCTATCAGTAGTCACTTCAGAAAAGTCCCAATCTCCATCATCTGAAAATTCTATAAGTTGGTTTTTAACAGAAACATCATAGGTAATTAAACCATCTGGTAAGTTGGGCATTTCAAGTGTCTGTGAAAATGTTATCTGAGACACAAACAAACAGATAAAAAATAGTGTTTTTTTCATTTTAATAAAATTTAATTAATAATTTGGTTATCAGTTAGCTACCAAATGCAATTTAACAAAATTTTATTAAATTGTAAAAAAACAATAAAAGAATTTTTAAAAATTAATAGAGTAAATGTTTTTTTGATTTGTTTCGCCACCCTGCTTGATTTCGGTATTTAACAAAATAAATTTTAAGATCACTTTGATTGGCATAATCAACAAAATATACTTTTTTATCAGCTTGGTTGGCATAGTCAACAAAATACCATAAGCCATCATTACCTTCAGCTTGATTACCATAGGCTACTTTAAAGACCTTTAAATCGGCTTGATTTTCATAGCCAACTACATGAATCTTTACCTCCGCCTGATTTGCATAAGCTACCGAATGTACTTTTTGAGAATAACAAAACAAAGAACTTAAAAGAACAAGAGGTAAAAAAAGTAATTTTTTCATATTAATTTTTTGTTAAATTCAAAATGTTGTTCCTTCCCAGACAAATTCTTCGTTGCAATAAAGAGCTGATATATATATTTGAGAACAATATTCAATATCGTTGTCATCAAATTCCTTAATATCTTCTAAACTTTCTTCAAAAATATTTTTAATGTTTTCAACTTCACTTTCAGAAACAAAGTTTTTGAGCGAATTCCAATCACCATATTTAATGGATATTATATGTTCTGTATTTTGAAAATTTTCATTCACTAAATCTTCTAATCCTATTTTTAATATAATTAGATTGGAATCACTATGTTTAATTGATTCAGATTTATCTAAAAGAATTTCACCTAATGAGTCAGTGTCTATTTTTTTTAAAATTTCTTCGATATCGTCCATATTATTTCTTTAGTAGTATATCAGCATTACCAATTACATCATTTAAACTTTCGCCAAATTCTTTTTGAGCCCTTTCCATATCCCTTTCAAAATCTTTTTGTAATCTTTCTAATTTATCCATCGCTCTTTTAAGTTTGCTTTGATCACTAGATTTAAACTTTCTTCATGTCCTTTATTTGATTTTAAAGAACTTTTTCTTGCTAAATCCCCGTACGTAGTTTTAATGGCTCTTCCTCCTCCTGGGCAGGGTATTTCTGTTTTTTCATTTTTTAAATTCATACTATTTAGTTTATTTGAATATTAATTGTTTTTATTTCTACTTCCTTTAGACTCAATTTCTCAAGCAGATGCAAGGATTTAATGTAAAGATACAGTTTTAAAAAAAATAAAATATTCAATACGTCATAAAAAAAGAGTCATCATTTCTGATAACTCCTTTAGTTTCATATCTTATTGTATAAATTATGATTGGGGGATTCCTTTCCCATCTTTATTTGGTGCCCAAGAACTGTGCATTATTTTCCAGCCATCTGCCGTATTTACCCAAACCGAGGAGCCTCTTGTACTGTAAGCAACCTCTTCTTTAGTGTCTTTAAAGGTATAACTGCCAGCAGCATAAAACGTTAGAACTGCTGTTCGCATATCTGGTGAGTAAGTTACATCCATATCATTTAATACAAATTTATTCCAAACGATTGCTTGTTCTCTATCAAAAGAAGCTTTATTAAACGTATAAAAAGGAGATAAGTTAGAATCTCCAGTGGTGTGAATAATATCGGGATGCTCATATTTTGAAAATGTTTCATAATCTCCGTTTGTGACAGCATCTTGAGCCTCTGTTTGGCTTTTCATCAATTCTTTAGAAAGTTCCTCTTGGTTCACTTTAGCATAATAAGTCCGAGCGTAATCCCAATAAGGAGATCCAAAACGTGCATAATCAACAGCTTTTAATTCAGCATCTAAAGCCTTTTGATAGTCTCCAATAGCCGCATAATGTTCTGCCATTGAATCGTGTGCATTAGGACCGTCATGCATTTGTTGAGATCGTTTAACATAGTCCATAGCCATGTCTTGATTAGGCTCTCCATAATCGCCTCTTAAATATCCATAAGACATCATATTGTAGGCAGCAGCAGCTTGGTTTGGAAACTTTTCTGCAAATGTTTTGAAGGAATTAAAGTCTGCCGGAGAAGTAACTAATAAATTAACCAAGGGACTGTCTGGATATTTAGTCGCCGCAGCTTGTGCAACAGCAGGTCGGTCTTCTCTTGAAGCCATTAAAAATCCATGCCATGCTTTTTCCTCGGCACTTAGTGATGTAACATCCATTGCTTCCAACTTTGATTTTTGGCTTCCCCAATTTGGATTTGGACTGCTGATAGCAGCTAAGGCTAGTTGAGCACATCCACATTCTGGATCTAGTAAAAGGGCTGCTTTTGCCATTCCCATTGCTGGTAAATATTCTAAATTCGCAATAGACTCGATAGCCTCATTCGTAATTTTTGCAGCATCTTTTTTACAAGATGTTTTTTGAACCCATTGCGCACTGGCTACTGTTGAGCTCAATGCTAGAATAAAAAGTAATTTTTTCATAATATTGTTTGTTAAGTTTAATCAAACATATAAAAATTTATTAAATATTTTTAAAAAACAACTTATTAAATTGCATTTTGCAATAAAAAACTAAAAAAAGGACTAAATAGAGTATAATAATAACTCAAAAAAAACCTATCAGCAGGAATGTTATTATTTTGAAATCATAAAAATTAAATTAGTTTTGATTGTTATAATCCTTTGGAAAAGCCGTTAAATTATAATATTCACTCCTACACGTGAATATTTTTAGCTATAATTAGTGCATATTTGTAAAAAATTAAAACCATGAAAAATATCCTTCTTACCTTGCTTATTATAGTAGGAGTTACACAAGCAACAATAGCACAAACAGACATCCCATGCGAGCAAAAAACGTGGGTAGTTAATGTTGGGTCCATACCCGATCATATTGACATTTACCACTCAGGACACTATTTAACACATCCTCAAGAAGAAAATACCATCACATGGACCGTTACAGATAACCAAGGCACTATTATTGCTCAAGAAACCCTAATAGATGAGAGCCGCTTCGATTTTTACCACGATATTCCTACTACAGATACTATGAATATTTCTGCATTACTCATTAATGAGGTTGCTGGGGTTGCCTGCTTTGTTGAAGATGTTTTATTTTGGGACACTAACAATAGATGGGAGTTTCTTAATGGGAATGTCCCAATCTTAGGAGATAATGATTTTATTATTCCCACTGTAAGCTTATATCCAAATCCATCTAATGAACTGATCAACATCAGCTTTGGTGAGGATCGCCTTTCTAACATAGAATTGTATGATATCACTGGAAAACTTTTATTTAAAAAAGAATTAAATGCCAATACCTATGCCTTAAATATTGCCAATTATCCATCAGGCACTTATTTAGTGAAGGTTTATAATCAAAATAATGCTTTATTAAACAAAAAGATTATCAAGAAGTAATAGCACTAATATTAAAATAAAAAAACAGCGCTAATTAGCGCTGTTTTTTTATTTTAATTATTTTTCTATAACCGAAAATCCAATATGTATATTTCCGGTTTCTTTATCTACAAAGAGTTCTCTATCTTTAACGGTTCCAGACAACTGTTAACAGAACAAAAAAGTGAACCCCCTGCAAGTCTAACAGACTCTTTTTTTTCAATTTCGGTTATATCCCAAACATTTCCAATAATATTTACTTCGTCAACGTTAGAGATTGGAAGTATATTTTCAGAAACAATGGTTCGATGATCGTTTTTTACAAGTTCCCAATATTCATCATAAGTGGGGAGTCTTTTATTGGCCCAATTACAATAAGCTTTAGCATCATTATAACTCACTTGAGTAACAGGCAAACCAGTGGAGGAAACCACGTCAACTCCATTGGGTTTTTTCCAATTTGCATTTGTTCCTTTTCTAAAATTTGCTACATCTATTTGTACAATTGACCACCCATACCTTTCGGCATCTGTAATGTATTTAGTTTCATTTACAAATTCTTCAAACTGAGCATAAGAAACTGGTTTTATGTGAGGTTTATTATTCTTGCATGAATAAAAAATAATTAAAAATAGAAAAATAAATTTTTTCATACTTAATAAGCTACTTATTAATTAATTGATGATTTATGATTTAATTTAGGTTTTTGGATGGATAGAATTCTTATTGTTAGTAGTTGTAAAAATACCTAAAAAATCCAAAAAAAGAGCCAAAAAGAGCCAAAAAGAGCCAAAATATCAAAAAATATGCAAAAAAAAGTCAGATTTTTGAATTCTAATAACGCAACTAAAGGGTTAATACTTTTATTTTTTCTTATCATAAGATTAACATATAACAACCTGTAAATTAATACTTTTGAAAGTATAATTTAATCACTATGAATGAACAAAATATCCCTGAAAAATTTAAAATAAAACCTCAACACAGTAACCACTATTTAATCAACGGTGAGTTGAGAAAATGGGAAGGAAATACAACGGAAGTATATTCTGTGATTAAAACTCCTAATAAACAAGGAGAAATTGGCCCTACTTTTTTAGGAACGGTTCCTGATATGGGAGAAAAAACCGCATTAGAAGCCGTCGATTCTGCAAATAAAGCCTACAATAGAGGAAAAGGTGCCTGGCCAACAATGTCGGTATCTGATCGCTTGAAATGTATGGAGATTTTTGTTGAGAAGATGAAATTACACAGAGAAGAAGTTGTTAAACTCTTGATGTGGGAAATTTGTAAAAATAAAACAGACTCTTATAAAGAGTTTGATAGAACTATAGATTATATATTAAATACCATTGAGGCCTATAAAAATATTGATCGTAAAGGCGCAAAGTTTGACAGTCAAGATGGTGTATTAGCTCACATAAGACGAGGTCCTATTGGAGTTGTTTTATGTCTAGGCCCTTATAATTACCCCTTAAATGAGACTTTTTGCCTATTAATACCAGCAATTATCATGGGGAACACCGCTATATTTAAACCGGCAAAAATCGGCGTTTTACTTATAACTCCCTTATTAAAAGCCTTTCAAGAAAGTTTTCCTCCAGGAGTGGTAAACATTCTTTTTGGGCGAGGAAGGAGTATCGCGTCTCCCATTATGAAAACTGGAATAATTGATGTGATGGCCTTAATTGGGCATAGTTCTTCTGCAGTATCACTGCAAGATTTACACCCCAATAAAAACAGACTCCGATTGGTTTTGGGCTTGGAGGCCAAAAACCCGGGTATTGTACTGCCAGATGCCGATTTAGAACATGCTGTTAAAGAATGTATTTCTGGTAGCTTGTCCTTTAATGGACAACGTTGTACCGCTTTAAAAGTTTTATATGTTCATGAATCGATTGTCGATTCTTTTAATGAACTTTTTACAAAAGCTGTTGACAATTTAAAATTTGGAATGCCTTGGGAAGACACTTTTTTAACTCCTTTGCCAGAAAAATCGAAACCTGAATACATCCAAGAATTAATCAGCGACGCTACTAAATATGGCGCTAAAGTGATCAATAAAAAAGGAGGGGAACTATCCGATAATTTTTCTTTCCCTGCTGTCCTTTATCCTGTAAACGATAAAATGAGATTGTTCCATGAAGAGCAATTTGGCCCAATTATTCCAATTATCCCCTACACTGATATCGACATGCCTTTAAATGATATGGCTGCCTCTAATTATGGCCAGCAGGTAAGTCTTTTTGGAGAAAATATTGATGATTTGGGACCTTTAATAGATGCGCTAGCCAACCTTGTTTGTAGGGTGAATCTTAATAGTGCTTGCCAGAGAGGCCCGATGTTTATCCATTTGCTGGAAGGAAAAATTCTGCAGTGAGTACGTTGAGTGTATATGATGCGTTGCGATCATTCTCGATAAGAACATTTGTAGCGGCAAAAAATAGTTCTAAAAACAAAAAAATCATAGAGAATCTTTTAGACTCCAAAGTATCTAATTTTGTAACGACTGAATATCTATTGTAAGATAACTCAGGTAGTTTTTGCAGAAAATTTAATATTGGAAGGTTTTAGCGAAATATTAGAAAATATAGTAACTTTATAATCTACTATTAATTTAATATAACTATCATGAAAAAAATAATTCTATTATCAATCGCAACACTATTATTTATTAGTTGCAATCAGCCAAAAAATGAAGAGTGTGACTCTCTTGCAAAAGGCGAATGCACAAATTGAAAAAAATATCAATACCTATAAAACTGCTTGGGATGCTTTTTTTGAAACTAGAGACCCTAACGCTATAAATACGGATAGTTTTGATGAACAAGTAACCGTCGTAACTGCAGAAGGAAATATTACAGGTATTGATGGCTTTCGAGATTATTACAATAACTATTTAACTGGTTTTTCGGATGCTGAATTTAATTTTATTGATATTATCGGACAAGGCGATCAATTAGTTAAACATTGGAATTTTAAAGGAACTCATGATGGAGAAATGTTTGGAATACCTCCTACTAACAACAAAGTAGATATCAGTGGTACTACCGTAGTGTTAATGAAAGACGGGAAAGTATTACAAGAACAAGATTTTTTCGATAACTATTCATTTTTAATGCAATTAGGCTTATTAGAATAAATTCTTTTGAAATAATTTTTATTACCCAAAAAATTAAAGAGAGAATTAAAACGGTTATACTAATAGTATAACCGTTTTATTATTTTGGTTCGCTCTAGTAAAAAAATACAATATCTCCGGGTTAATGGCTACTGAAAATAAACAACCACCCTAAATCAATAGAGTGGTTTGTAACCTTAAATTGTAAAGATTTAGTTCTTTATGAACTTTTTATTGGTTTGACTCACGCCATCTGTAACATTTATGAACAATTCATTTAATTGCAGAAAGCCTTTGTATAATTAGATGACTCTCACAAAATAAAAACACTGTACCTAATATTCGAAATGATACTTTTTTAAATATTTATGTTGGTACTCAATATTGTTAAAGAAGTTATTCAAAATTTCTAAAACCACAGTCAAAACAATAAACAACCACATACCTGTCTTTTTCAGCCAGGAACATCCTGTTCAAGCCACTAATTTTACTCAATAAATCTTGGATTTGGACTGGAAGTATGTCCTGTGCCATTAAATTTAAGTAATCCTCAAATTCAACCTCGTTATTATAAGAAAAAACTTTATAATCTTCTAACTCAAGTTTTGTTGCCATGGAATCAATTGCGTCGTCTAAGGTGCCTAATTTATCAACCAAACCTAATTCAAGAGCGGTATCACCTCTCCATATTCTTCCACCAGCAAATTTAAGGACTTTAGCGAAGTCCATCTCTCTATTATTGGCAACCTTAGTAACAAAATCCTTATAAATTTTTTCTGTATTTTCTCTGAATTGCTTATCGAGTTCTTCATTCATTCCTTTTCTCAAATCGTAAATATCTCCAGCTTTTGTCATACTTACACCGTCATAATTCATCCCCACCCACTTTTCTAGTGGAGAAAAATCTGGAATAATACTGTAGACCCCAATTGATCCTGTCAGCGTAGTTTCTTCAGCCCAAATTTCTTCAGAGGTGGTAGTTACCCAGACCCCTCCAGATGCAGCTATATCTCCCATGGATGTTATTACAGGTCTTCCTGTAGCTTGAAATTCCTCCAAAGCATTTGTAATCATTGAAGAAGCATATACATCGCCTCCAGGGCTATTAACCCTTAGAACAATCCCCTTAACATTTTCATCGTCTCTAGCTTTATTAATGTTTTTTACAATATCTCCTGACCCTGCAGTATCGACCCCTATATTACCGGTTACAATTGCTCCTTCAACATGAATAATAGCAATTTTATTTTTTTCTTGAACCTTTTTTTGCTTATTACTTATATCCTCATCTTTTAGAGTGGTCAGGTATTCTATTCCTGAAATTCCTTCAGGACGTTCATATTCCTCTTCACTACCATATTTTTCAATCATGTAGTTCCTTAATTCTTGCTTAGACATTAGCTTATCCACAAGACCAATTTCAAGAGCTGTTTCATTGTTATCACCACCATTACCATCGGTAAGTAAATGGTAATGGTCTCCGATATACTGAATTTTACCTGAATCGAAACCTCTACCCGTCTCCATTTTACTTTTATATTTTTCCCAAACTGGGGTTACAAACTCCAGCCAAGCAAGCTTGTCTGTTTCAGACATATCATTTCTTGTATAACCTTCAGGGCCTGATTTAAAATCACCAGCAGCATAAACATTCATGTCAACTTTAATATTTTCAAAGAAATCTTTCTGGTATTGCCTTACTCTACTAAATCCAAAAGGAAGCACTGATTCATAAGAGTCTTTTTCTAAAATAATCTCAGTCGCTTGTGAAGCCATGAGATATCCTGTAGTTCCCAGGCCGCTTGTAAAAGCAATAATCTCTTTACCATTTTCTCTTGCCTCGAATAGAGCATCTGCTATTTTTAACGCAGAAGTGTAATAAGCACTTAAGCCGTCAACATTAAGATAAATAGCTTTAAGATTATCATCTGTACCAGCGTTTTTGATAACTTTTAAAAAATTTTCTAATTCAATCTGATTGGAGGAGTTTCCAAAAACCTCAAATTCTTCAAAAGGTCCATTTATTGTAATTGCCTTGTCCACAATCATTCCATTTGGTTCCAAGTATAAAATTTGATCTGCAGTCTCAACTTTATCAGATTCAAACAAAGAACTCAGGCTATAAATAAAACCAAATGATAATAGCATTAAAAAAAGAACGGTAAGGATATTTAAAAAGACTCTTCTAAATTTTTCGAGAAGATTGTCTATAAACGAAATAACACTTTTAATTTTTTCCATAATGTTTCCTAGTTATCTATTTATCAAAATTACAGTTTAAATTCTAATTTATTGAAATAAGTCCTTGTATTCTTGAATACACCGCAGAACAAATAGAGCGATTGTTTAGTTAATTACCTGCAAAAGGAGTTCCAAAAACACCTACTGCCAACTCTGCCCATATTAACATAAATATTAAAACTAATATTCCAATGTATAGGACTCGATTTTTTAAATTCTTTACACGAGTACTCACAAAATTAATTCCAATACTAAGGGAAATTAGTAGAGAACCCATGATAATGAAATCAAATGGACTCCAGTTAATTTCGTCAGTGATACCCATTCCAATTAAAGGAATTAATAACAAAAAAAGAGGATAAAAAATTCTTTTTGACATACTCAAATATAAAAAAACGGCTACACTTTATAAAAGTATAACCGTTTTATTGTTTTAGTAGATAACTCTATTGAAATATCGAACATAAGTCTAACTCCAAAAGACTTAATCGACACTCATCATATAATGACTCTTATTATGAAAAGTTGAACTAATGTGATTTTGATTTACCTTCCCGCTATTGTGCACAGTATTTTTTCTTCAAATTGTTATTTATATTTTCCAAATCAAAATCCTCATCTAAGAATTTTTCTAATGTAACTTTTCTTTCCTCAAATAAATACTCAGTTATCATTCTGTATTTAAAATATTTAAAAGATGGAATGTCTGTGTTTTCAGTATCATTACAAATTTCTTTTACTCCTTTTTGTTTATTGAAAGAGCTTTCGTTTGCAATAAAATCGCAGTATCCTTCATTTTTCCAAGAAGGAAGCAATTTATATTTTAATAGCCCTAATTTATTTTCCAACAGAGAATGAACAGTTTCGTGTGCAATAACTCCACTTAATGTCCTTTTGTTATTTTCTTTTCCATTTCTTAAAATATAGTTCTGTGAAATTGAAGACTTGGATATGAAAATATTTTGAGAAATAGGATAGTTTACAGCAAATGCTTTTCTTGACAACAGGGCAAAAAAAGTAAATTCACTGTACCCATTGCAAATGAAGATGTCTTGACTTGTTCCTTTTTTAAATAATTCAGATTTCTTTAGTAAATTTTCAGACTTATCTAAAACTAATTTTAGTTCTTCTGTATTAATGTCATTAGAATGGTAATACACTGAAAAGTTTTTATAGTCAAATTTATTTGCGAAAAGTAAATGAGGGAAACATATTAATAAAATATAGGATAAAATTAATCCTTTAAAAATCCAGTTAAATATCTTCTTTGTTTTTTTCATAGTTTTTTGTAAAGTGTAAATTTAGGTAAAAATAATCTCAGGAAAATCTTATATTAATCTTTGACAGTGTTTGAACGAAGTCTTTTAATTAAAAAACGGTTACACTTTATAAAAGTATAACCGTTTTATTGTTTTAGTAGATAACTCTATTGAAATATCGAACATAAGTCTAACTCCAAAAGACTTAATTGATACTCATCATATAATGACTCTTATTATGAAAAGTTGAACTAATATGATTTTGATTTACATCCATTAGCGTTACCTTTATTCCTTATCTCAATCCATTAATATCATATCTGGATACGAAATTCCAAACTAATTCAGATGTACTCTGATCTTGGAAAGTGGTGCTAAACCAAACATGTTCTCCTCCTATAAATTTATAATGCTCAACGGAAACTGAGTTATCTCCTTGGTCATAAACATAATGTTCAATAGTGTTGTCACTTGTTATAGTAGGAGTTAAAACTGTATTATTGAAGTTAATCCAATGGTCTAATGTACTTTGTACAGAATTCCAGTCAGTACTCCCATTATAGGAAACAACACTATCAGAGGTTCCATGAAGATGTACTACTGGCATAGGATGATTGGTAGGTCCTGTACAATCTAACATTGTTCCGGAAACAGATGCCACCGCAGCAATTAAATCACTTTTATAATTCGCAAGCCCGTATGCCATCATGCCCCCGTTTGAGTATCCCGCAGCATAAATTCTTTCCATATCTACATTATACTGAGACGAAATCTCACTAATCATAGATTCAACAAATCCTACGTCATCAGCAGTACTTTTATTGTCTCCGCCTATTGGGCAAGGATTCCAATGGGAAGAGCCATCTAAGCAACTACCTTGGGGATAGACTAAAATAAAAGTGTCAACTTCTGCCAATGAGCGCATATCTGCTTCTTGCATATAATCACTTGCACTACCACCAAACCCATGAAAATTAAGCATTAGTGGAACAGAAGATGTTCCATCATATGAATCAGGTATGTATAAAACATATTCTCTATTAACACCATCGTGAACTATGGACTGTACATTATTATTAAAGGAACATTCCTCTGGATTTTTATTATCATCTTTTTCACAGCTACTAAAAATCGTTAGTAAGAAAGTAAATAGTAAAATTGATTTTTTCATCGGATTCTATTTTTTTTTAAACGACGACTTCTTTTTATTATTGTGCATGAATAAAAAAACGGTTACAGGTGAGTTTACTCTTTAATTATTTTCTTAGTAACTACCCCTTCAGTTGTTTGAATTTTTATAAAAAATAAACCATTACCTAGATTAGATACATCCACTTTATTGAAGTCATGTTTTTCTTCTATAACCAATCTTCCTAGAATATCAAAGACTTGTATAGAACTAATTGGACTACCATTTTGGGTTAAGATGTTTAAAACCTCTTTAACTGGGTTCGGAAAAACAGAAATGACTAATAATGCATTTTCATTTACACCTAAAGGATGTAAATTTTCATACCAAGCTATTTTATTATCATCAAATGAAGCTGAGAGTACATCTATAATACCATTACCATCTATATCAGCTGCGTAAACCGATGTTGCTGCCATTGTATTTGTTGATATTATTTGTTGCACACTAAAATTACCTTGCCCATCGGCATTTTCATACCAAGCTATTTTATTATCCCAGTAAGAAGCTGAAAGCACATCCATATCTCCATCTTCATCCAAATCAGTTGCGTGAATAGACCGTATATCATCTACATTTGTTGATATTATTTGTTGCACACTAAAACTACCTTGCCCATCTGTATTTTCATACCATCCTATTTTATCACCATAGTTAGAATCTGAAAGTACATCCATATCTCCATCTCCATCTAAATCAGCTGCATACACATCCCTCCCATCAATAACATCTGAATCAATAATTTGTTGAGAACCAAAATTGCCTTGTCCATCGGTATTTTCATACCATGCAATTCTAACATCTGAGGAAGAAACTACATCAATATCACCATCATCATCTATATCTGTTGTATAAACTGAACTCGCCCCTTCTTCATTTGACATTATTATTTGCTGACTACCAAAGTTTCCTTGCCCATCTATATTTTCATACCAAACTATTTTATCTTCCCAAGCTAAAGCAGATAGTACATCTATATCACCATCACCATCTAAATCGGTGGCATGCAATTCTGATGGTCCATTTGCAAATGCTGAGATTATTTGTTGTGGTCCAAAATTACCTTGCCCATCTATATTTTCGTTCCAGACTATTTTATCTCCTGGATAAGAAGCAGAAATCACATCCATATCACCATCTCCATCAATATCAGCAGAGTAGACTAAACTTGCCGAACTTGTAAAAGTTGTTACAGATTGTTGCGGGCTAAAATTACCTTGCCCATCTATATTTTCATACCATTCAATACTATTGCTTGAGGTAGAAAGCACATCCATATCACCATCTCCATCAATATCAGTAGAATAAACACCAAACGTTCCGCCTGCGCTTGTTGTTATAATTTGTTGTGGACCAAATTGAGCCTGGGATGAATAGAATAAAACTAATAAGATGATGGTTAAGCAAGATGTTTTCATAATAAATATTTTGCGAGGAGTTTAAATATTATTTAATAGAATAAAAATACAAAAAAAATGGGAGTTAAAAGAAACGTTACCCCCTTGTTTAATAGGTGTTTAAGTGTTGTCTAAAGCATAACGAGTCAATACTACTCCACAACTTGTAAAAATAAAAGTTGACACATGTTAGTTTTTAAATAAAAAATAGTTAATATCAACTGAATTACACTCAATTAATACACTTTAAAATCCTTTGTATTCTTGAGTACACTGCATAAAAAAACCCTCTCATTTCTGAAAGGGTTGGTAGTAGATAACTCTATTGAAATATCGAACATAAGTCTAACTCCAAAAGACTTAATCGACACTCATCACATAATGACTCTTATTATGAAAAGTTGAACTTAAGTTTTACACCAAGAGATTTTGAAAACACCTATTATTTGATTGGTCTCATTCAAAAATAATAATGAAAAAACTTTGTATTAAATGACTGCCAACGTTTGTTCGCGTATGGCACGTATCCCATAGGATGTGAACTATACCTTGTTGTGGTGTCGTTTTATGTTTCCATTTTAGTTGTTTCTGTATTCTGAAAAATAGGTTTTCCTTTTAATGCTTGAACTAATGTTGTGGTAGCAAGAACTGCGTAAAGCAATGAAATAATGATGGTCACTTTTGTGTTTTTAAAGATATAAAAAGAAAGAAATGGGAGTAGTTGTAAAGCGTGCATTCCTATAAAGTGAGACACTCTTAAATCGCCTACCGTTTTACTCCAACCGACAATAAACCAGTTAGAATTATCATTGATTGCTCCTACGCTATGGTTCATTCTCGACCCCATTAAAGCACCTTCGAAAGAAAAAACTACAAAAATGAGTATTCCAAAACGAATCGCCCAAATATAGTAATTTGGTAAATCAGGAAATGTCTGTGTAAAAAACAATAAACCAATGTATGCTGTATAAAGTGTTACGATTGTAGCCGCTAAACCCATTAATGAATACAACATTGAATACGTGGGTGTACTTATATTGAAATGAGACATCTGCCCTTGTGAGGATTGATAAGTGATATATAAAAGTTCAAAACCAAACAAAATAATAACTACCCAGTTAAAAGGTGTTTCATTAAAATTTGACAAATAATGACAATACCAAGCCATTGTCCAAGCAAATAAACCTATTGAAACAGCAAATTTAAAGGGCTTAAACCAAGCGTTTACTCCGTGAACTTGAGTAGTTGCAAGTTTGGTTAAAACGATAAATAGTATTGAAAGAGATAAGCAGAACAAACCAAAATAAAATAAGGATTCGTTCCGAATTTTTAATTCCTTAATAAAATTTAATATTCCTTCAACCATAATCTTATTATTTTTTGTCAAGCGTAAACTTCGGCGCAAAATAATTCAAGCAATAAAGCATTGCAACGTATGTAAAAATGATCGTAGGCATATTGGTATTAAATCCTAAATCAAATTCTGGAATACTAAATAACTGTCTAAAAGATTTTGTGGCAATAAGTAGTATAAAAATAATCCCATAAGCAAAAACGGAAATAATTGCAATTCTATTTTTTGTAGTTCTAATAATTCCTTTTTTTGCTTCTTCTTTAAAGAAATACCACATAGCAGCAATACAAAATAAGGCTTCTATTAAAATGGCTAAATAAGGATTAGATGCATACAATCCAAGACCAGCTTCCAGTGTATCTGCCCCAAAAATATGGTGCATATGACCTGAAAAGAAATCTAAAACAAAATGGATTGATACTAAAGCCATACTTACTAAGCCTATTTTGGTGTTTTTGAATAGCAGTTTCCCAATTAAGAAAACAATTGCCAACCAAAACAATTGCGGTAACAAATCATGGCTGTATAACATATCTACTACCATATTACTTAAAGTGGCATCAAATGCATCACTCGGATTGGTTGGTTCAAGACCTAAATAGTGAAAGGTAAACCACAAAAAATCTTGTAATTGAGATATAATTAAAAAATAAAGTAACGTTCCTTTTGGGAATTTTTGTTTTGCTATTAATGCCGTTGTAAAATGTCCTGCTATCATAATTTCTAATTAATTTTCATATACTTCGCAGCCAGAATAACAAATGTTATTCTTTTTCTTACTCTGATAAATACCTACCAATTAGCTATTTAATATCGAGTTACTTTTTTAATTCTGAATTAATATAACTCTTAATTGCTTCACCAGCTTGTGGCGTATATCCAGAAAATAAAAAGACTACATTTGAATTTTTATCTAAAACAATATGTGTTGGATAACCAGGAGGATTGAGTTTTTTTGTAATATATTCTTGACTATCTGGAATAATATTATAATCGAATTTGTATTTTTTTAGAAATTTATCCACACGAGATTTTGGGTCGAGGGCAAATGCTAAAAATAGGACATCCTCATTTTCTTTATACTCACCGACAATCTTATTTAATTCTGGCATTTCATGGATACAAGGAGCACAAGCTGTAAACCATAAATTTATAACAACAACTTTTCCTTTAATACTCTCTGATGTGTGTGTGGTACCTGATAGATCTGTTAATCTAAAGTCAGGGAAAGGTTTCCCTTTTAATTTAGCTTCAAAATCATTTTGCATTTTCATAGCTTCTTCAATGCCTTGGTTCATCTGCTCTTGTGTCATTTTAAGAAGGTAAGCCATTTTAAACTGATCGTTATCATCAACGTAGGCATCAACTTTATACATCCCACTTTTGAATTTCTTAAGTGCATCTTCTGGCATTAATTTTTCATTATTAGCACCATAAAAGGTGTAGTTTTCATCCTCAAAGCGAATCCTTCTATTTAAAAAATCTTCTTCACTAATTCTTTTCAACCCTTCAGCATGAATTTTATTTACAACAACTTCATCTTCTTTTTTAGGAATTATAATCAAGGAAATTGCATTGTTAGTATCAACATAAATTTTAGATTCTGGATCCATCAACCCATACGATATTGCTGATTGTAATTCCTCTTTATTTAGAAGTTCTCCGCCAAAGGTATAAGCCTTTATACCCTCACTAACCGATATAGAAGAGCCTAAATCTGAAATGGATATTTTTTTCAATGATTTTTTAAGACTATTAAGCTGTTCTAAATTGCTTGAGTTACTATTATTTTGACCAAAAGCAGTGGAAGTAGTAATAGTTAGACAACAAATTAAGAATAATGATATTATTAATTTTGTATTTTTAAGTTTATCGGCTGTGTTAACTATGCTTTTTTTTGTTTTCATTCAAAATTTTATTTTTAAATTTTTGTATTTTTACTTTTAATTCGATAGCAAAAGTAATTATTACTATTGAATTAATAGTAATAATCTATAAAAAATGAAAAAAGAATTTCGCTCTGGTTGTCCAGTCTCGTCTTCATTAGATGTTGTAGGTGATAAATGGTCTTTGTTAATCATCAGAGACATGCTTGTTAAGCACAAAAAGACTTTCAAGCAAATGTCTGATTCATATGAAAAGATTGCACCAAGCATTTTATCTGCACGATTAAAATTATTAGAGTCGTATAAACTGATTTTTAAAACGAAAGCACCTGAAAACAAAAAAGAAAATATTTATTTGTTAACGGAAAAAGGGATTCGTTTAACTCCAATAATTATTGAATTCAGCTTGTGGGGGAATTATAATATGCGAGAATTTAATGAAATAGATGACATTGAAGGCTTGAATTTAGATAAGACTCTAATTATTCAAAAAATTCAAGATAGTTATAATTCTATGTTGCTTAATTTTCGATAATGCTTCTCTTAAATGACATTATACTTTTTCAATACTATTTTGAACTGGTCTAATAATCGCTGGAAGATTGTCTCATAATCTTTGAGGGTGTTTGAACTCAGTCTTTTAATTAAAAAACGGCTACACTATAAAAGTATAACCGTTTTATTGTTTTAGTAGATAACTCTATTGAAATATCGAACATTTATTTTACCCCAGTAGAATTCTTGGAAGTTAACAAATCAATTCAATTAATTATTTAGATCCTTCAAAAAAGAATAGTTCCTCTATAGGTATCTTAAACAGCTTTGACATCTTAAATGCTGTGGGTAAACTTGGATCAAATTTTTCCTTTTCAATCGCGTTTATCGCTTGACGTGAAATACCAATTAAGTTGGCTAATTCTTCCTGTGTCAATTTTTGATTTTTCCTTAATTCCTTTAGTTTATTTTTCATCGAAATCTTCTTGAATTAACGATATTAGCAATAATGTATGAAAGTGAAATAAACATCATTAGATATTCGAATTCAGGTTCCTTCCCAATAATTCCAAAATCAAAAGACACTTCATATGTTAGACCAACTATTACTGTTAAACCCAATGTAATGGCCATTGTTTCAAATTGAATTCTCTTTTGTAATTCGTCATAAGTCTTAAATAAATTTTTATGAGCGATTATCATACCTACTCCAACAGCAAAATTTATTATTAATCCTATTATAGTGTATATTTTATTATCCCAAAGTGAGTTTTCTGCAGCTGTTAAAATACCTAAACTTACTACCCATGCTAATGTCCATGCCAGCAAAATTTTATTTTGTTTTTTTTGATCTTTCATAATATTATTTTGTAATGTTTACTTTACAAATATATGAAAAAATAATTAAATGTAAGGTTTTATTTACATTAAATGTGTATTCATAAAAAAACGGTTACACTTTATAATAGTATAACCGTTTTATTGTTTTAGTAGATAACTCTATTGAAATATCGAACATTAGTTTTACTCCAAAAGATTTAATAGACACTCATCATATAATGACTCTTATTATGAAAAGTTAAACTTAAGTTTTACACCAAGAGATTTTATTCAAGCTTATAATTTAATGTCGTCAAATTAATCTATTTTTGAAATCCATGTATGAACTACTAAGAACAATTCATTTAATTGCAGTAACTCCTTGTTTAATTATAGGAGCATATTTAATTTATTTTTCAACTAAGGGCTCTGGAAATCATAAAAATATTGGTTGGGCATATATGATTTTAATGTTTTTTCAAGCAGGGATATCTCTTTTTATGGAGGCAAGAGTGGGACCTCAATTTTTAAATCATTTTGGATGGATCCATCTACTAAGTATTCTGACTATATACACCGTTCCAAAGAGCATCTATTATATAAAGAAGGGTGATATTAAAGGTCACTCAAGATCAATGATTATACTATTTTGGGCCGGTTTAATAATAGCAGGAGGTTTTACACTTGTTCCTGGAAGGTATCTATACAATGTCTTTTTTACATAAAAAACGGTTACACTTTATAAAAGTATAACCGTTTTATTGTTTTAGTAGCGGGAACGGACTCGAACCAGTGACCTTCGGGTTATGAGTCCGACGCTCTAACCTACTGCAAACTGTTGATTTTCATATATCTATATTTTTGTTTTTTAAAACTGACAGTAATAACTGACAGTATGAACTCTTTTAATGTAACAATTGGTCAAGACAAAAAACAAATATTTATAAATGTTTATTACAATAAAAAACGTTATCGATTTTGGAATGGAAAAGCTATTGGAATTAAATTAAAATGTATAGATAATCCATCACTACTCAAAGCTGCATTTGAATTAAAATTAAGAGAAGGATGGAAGCCAAAACTAAAGAAAAAAGAATGTAAGGATAAACCTATAACTGTTATTCAAGCACTCAATAATGGTCTTGAAACAAAGGTATCTCAAAGGTGTTCAGAAAGGTATATAAAGGACATTAAACGAATTATTCTTCTTTGGAAACGTTATGAGAGTAAACAGTATATAAAGAACATTACAATCGATAAATTAAAGCCATCACACGTCACAAAGTTTCTTGTTAGACCTAATTGGAGTGCAAAGACACAACGCACTGTAAAATCTACATTAAGTCCTTTAATAAGTGATTATAGACCTAATTTGTTTAGTAAAGTAAAACTAAAGAAACCCAATTCAACACTTCACAAACCTTTTGATAATATCAATGATATACTTGATGATATTAAGTTGTTTAATAGCAAATTGCATTTATGCTGTTTACTTACTTATGGTTGCCTTTTAAGACCACATAGAGAAATAAGAGAACTTACTTGGAATGACTTTTCAGATGATTTAAAATACATTCATTTAGCTGGTAACAGAAATAAATCTGGAAGAAATAGAATTGTTCCAGTTCCATCATATATTAGGGATGTTCTTGTAAAAAGAGAACTTTATCATAATATATTTTCTAACCAACCTCAACCTTTAAACCAAGACTATTTTAAGACTCTTTGGAGTCGTTTTAAGAGACAATCAAACACACTTGAACAAGGACAAACATTGTACTCTTTTAGGCACTCTGGTGCTATAGAAATCTTTAAGAGAACTGGCTCTATAACCAAGCTACAGAAAGCTATGGGACATTCATCTATAAATGTAAGTTTAACCTATTTAAGAGGTTTAGAAATAGCTGAACTGAAAGAGGAGGATATGCCTATGGTTTAGTTGATTATTTTATTTAATTCTAAAACTATATCTTCATCATATTTTATTACTTCAAATGCTATACCATTATCTAAACAATAATCCTCTTTAGTTTTATCTCTTGCTTGAGTATCCATTAAACTTTCCATACCTCCAAAATGCTCAATAGGCTTATAATGTTGTACTCCGTTATACTCGATAACTAAATTATAATCGGGAACAAAAAAATCACACCTTAAGAAGGATTTTTGTTTTAAATCTGAAAAGGTATGTTGAGGTATAAAGTCTATTTCATTTTCTTGTAACCAATTAAAAATTAATCTTTCTCCTCTTGAATGATTACATTTTGGACAACCAGAGCCTCTTTTGTGGTCTCTTGGAGTTTGATGGAAAAATCCGTGATTTTTTTTCTTACATCCAATTAAAACATCTGTATACTGGTCAATCCAATTTATCTTCGAATAATCATATAAGTTACCGTGTGTTTCTTTTGCACTAACTAAAAAATCATCAAGTGTCACTCTTGTTCTATCCCCTATTAACTCATATGAACATTCTGGACAACCGTTACCTCCCTTGTGTGCCGAGACAGATTGCTTAAACCAACCGTGTTTTTTACATTTTATTCTAATTTTATTTGCTACTCCATTATAAGATTTAATGTCATATTTATAACGGTCAGAGTGAACTTTCTTAAATGAGTTAATAACCTCACTTAAATCATATCTATTTTTGTTAGCCGTAACCAATATGCCACATTTTCTACAACCGGCTTTCATTGAAAAGTGTGCGTGTGGTATTTGAGTAAACTCTCCGTGTATTTTACAAACCATTACCATATTGTATTATATTATCTTTATATGTTTCTTTTTTATATTCATATTTGTTTCCGTGAATACTCCTAAACCTTTTTAAAGCAACATCGTAACTAGTTCTCATATTACGAATTGCATTCACCCTTCCGCATTTAGGGCAGTTTTGACCATTTAAATGGCTATTTGGTTTCATACTAAATTTTCCGTGTGTCGAACAAATAATTCTCCAACCCTGTATAGAATTAAAATATTTAACTTCGGAATAATTGTATTTCTGTCCAAATAACAAATTTGCTTTTTTTACAAATTCTTCTTTAGTATCTCTTTGCTTATTGTTTCTATTATCAATACCACATTGATTACATCCACCTTTTAAATGATGAGAAATTGACTGCATAAATTCTCCGTGTACCGGACAAATAATTTTATACTTTGTCTTTGTATTTATAAAAGTTTGTTTTGGGTATGTGTATTTATTTTTATGAAATATATTTGCTTTTCCAACAAATTTATCCCAAGTCCATTTTATATATCCATTACACTCCCTACAGCTTTGTTTAGCATTAATAAATTTTGAAGGTGTTTTAAAAAAAGAGCCGTGTTTAGGACAAATAATTTCTACTTTGGTAGAGGTGTTTTTGTAGATTACTTTAGAGTAATCGTATTTATCACCATAAATTGATTTTGCAGAATTAATAAAAATTTGTAAATGTTTTTCTGGCACCCATATGTAGCATTTCATTTTTTTGAAAGGCAAAATAAAGGTAGAAAAAATATTTATTTTATTTAAATCTAATCACAACCTTACCATTTAGTAGAATATAGTTTTTATAAGAAATAGGTCTTTTATAGCTTTCTATTATAGCTTCTCTTGGGTTGTTAATTATTAATAGCATTATATTTGAATTATTAATTCTATATTATGTGGGGAGCAAATAAGTGGACTGATTATATGTTTAAAAAATATTGGTGGATTGTTGTTATTTTAATTATTCTCTATATTATTTATAAAACATTTAATTCTTAATAGCATTATCAAGTTGTTTATCTGAATAATCACTTAATCTATCTATTATTTCTATAGTGAAGTTTTGTTGTTCCTGTATTTCTTCTTGTTGAGGTTTAGTAATTATATAAGGTAAACCAAGTTGTATTAATTTAAGTCTTTCTGCTTTTGTCATATCCTCTATATCAAGAGAACTAATAGCATCACTTATTATATCTGATAGTTTATCTTTTATCTTACTATTTAGTTTATTAGGAGTCCCTTTTTGTCTCCCTCCAAACTTCTTTCCTGTTGTATTCATATCTATTTTAAACTACTTTTTAAATACCTGAAAGATTACAGAACAACTATTCATTCGTAATTGGATATAGCTATCCTTAATACAAGCAAGTATTATTTTTTATATCTGTATATATAACGTTTTTGAAATATTTATTTAGATAAATCTTTGAAGATTTTTATTTATATATCCCTTTAGGGGAATACAACAAGGAAACTTTTTATCTGAAAAAATTCAGAAGAATATATCTTGAAACACTATGAAATAAAGTTACAAGTTTAAATTTAAAAAGTCAAGGAAAAACCAAATACGTTATTGACAAAATTGTCAACATTTTAGAGGGTTAAGCACTGTTTATTTAGGGTGTTTTTTAGTCTATAACCTATTACAAAACGTTTGTTCTCTTCTGTACTCCATTGATTTGGATTACAGTACCAACCATAACATCTACAAGTAGGAATTGATACATATTTTGAGTAGGGTATAACTTCCACCTACCATTAACTTGTTCGCTATCATTTAGAACAATATCGTTTAAAACAGACTTAAACCTTTTGTCTCCCTCAACATCATATTGAATCTGCCACATTAAACCCGTTGCAGTATCAAGTTCTAAAAACGTCCACATATTTCTCTGTTGGATAGAGTTTATATCTTTCTATGTCCTCTTGCCCAAAACTGATTAATGGAACAAACAATAATATTAATAGTAAATGTTTCATACTCAAATATAGTTAAAGTTTTAAAACCTATAAACTATGTCTACTATGTCCACTTTTTGAAAACGCAAAATGTTATGTAATTAGAAGTATCAACTATGTATCAGTTATTTAGTTTATTATTATTACTTTAGTTTATTATTAATTTTCAATCAAAACAAAATGAAAAAACTAATTTTAACATTAATTATATCAGCATTAACATTTGGAGTATATGCTCAAAAATTAAAAAAAGTAGAAACTTATGACCTTTCTACTCCTTTTGAGGAAGTAAAAAAATTATATAAGGCACAATTTATAGTTACAAAGAGTTTAATATTAAAAGATGGCTCTACAGTTGTAGTTGGAGATACCATAAAAATTAGGACCATCCTCAAGTAAAATATCTAATCAATACGAAACTATATATATTGGTAGAATTACTGTCGGTGGCGCACTTATGGGAGTACAACCTGTTCTTGCATCAACTACGTTTGAGCAAAACACTTACGTATTATCAAAAGCACAAGTTTGGCGTTCAATGGGAAAAACGGGAGTAAAAATTGAGTTGAAAGATGTAAACTTCAAAAGCGGCTTGTTAGGAAGTGCTTACTTAACTGCATCAGATTATTCAGTTACAAGAGGCGAATTAATTAACCCGAACGCTCCGATGACAAGACAACAAGCGATTGATAAATTAAAAGAGGCTAAAGATTTATTTGAACTTGATATGATGACAAAAGAGGAGTATGATGCTATTAGAATTGAGGTAACACCAATTATTAGAGGTAATTAATCTAAAAATCAAAATGAAAAAAACTTATCTATTTATTTTTAGCTTTATTAATCGTTGCTTGTAGTGATGATGAGGGTAATCCTTGTGTTGTACAATCCAACACTTACTACTTCAGCAGTTACCAATATAACAGAAACATCAGCTACCTTAAATGGTGTGATAAGTATTGTTTCAGAGAACTGTGATAGATCCTACTAATACAGAGCAAGGGTTTGTGTATGCAACTACCATACAACCTACTACAGCTAATAATCAAGGTGAATGTAAATGGTACAGATATATACTACCACATTAGAAAACCTTGAGCCTAATACTACCTATTATGCAAGAACTTTTTTAACCAATGCTTTTGGGGAGTTTTATGGTAATGAGGTTAGTTTTATTAACAAGTGAAGAGCCTTAATTGTGATGTAGTTTATTTAGCAGATAATGGAATTACTATTAAGGCTTGTGATGATGCTAATGTTGGAGATACGGGAGTAATAGATGGAGTTACTTATACGGTGGTAGATGAGGCTATGTTAAGAGAAATGGTAGCTAATGAAGAAGATGTGACTAAAGTAGTACTACTAAAGTTACTGATATGTATGATATTATTTTATGAAGATACCAATACATTTAACCAAGATATAAGTTCTTGGGATGTAAGTAATGTAACTAATATGAATATATGTTTGTATGCTATCTTTTAACCAACCATATTGGAAGATTGGGATGTGAGTAGTGTGACTAATATGAGTAGTATGTTTGATAATGCTATCTTTCAATCAACCTATTGGAGATTGGGATGTGAGTAATGTAACTGATATGAGTAGTATGTTTTGATATGCTATTTTTAACCAACCTATTGGAGATTGGGATGTGAGTAATGTGACTGATATGAGTGGTATGTTTGCTGAAAGCTATGCTTTTAACCAACCTATTGGAGATTGGGATGTGAGTAGTGTTACTAATATGAGATAGATGTTTAATTGCTACTGTCTTTCAACCAACCTATTGGAATTGGGATGTGAGTAATGTGACTGATATGAATGAGATGTTTTATGAGTGCTAATCTTTCAATCAAGCTATTAGTTCTTGGGATGTGAGTAGTGTTACTGATATGCAACTAGATGTTTGCTAGTTCACTTTGACTTTAATCAACCTATTGGAAATTGGGACGTGAGTAATGTAACTGAATATGTATGCGATGTTTCAATTATGCTGAAGCTTTTAACCAAGAATTAAGTACTTGGAGTGTGATAATGTTATTGAATGTGAAAATTTTAGTACTAGTGCACCTCTAACAGAAGCAAACACCCCCAACTTTACCAACTGCACTCCTTAACGATTTTAAGAACTCCCTACAAGCCTTGCTATTTAGTAGGGGTTTTGAAAGGTACTATTTAATTATAGTGCCTTTTTTGTGTTTATTTTTTATTATTTACTGTCAATTTTACTGTCAGTTTCAGCTGTTTTTACTGTCAGTTTTGTATATATTTGGTTTTAACCTTGTTAGTTTTTAAATAAAAAGTTAGGAATATCAATTGAATAGCACTCAGCCAATACACTCTTAAATCCTTTGTATACTTGAGTTTAAAGCAAAAAAAAAGTAACCATTTCTGATTACTCTTTTGTAGCGAGATCGAGACTTGAACTCGAGACCTCCGGGTTATGAGCCCGACGAGCTACCTACTGCTCTATCCCGCGATTTAGACTGCAAATATAAGATAGTTTTTAAGTTCTACAAGGTTTATTTGAATATAATTTAGAAAAAGGAAGATGTTTTTAGTTCAAACACAAAACCTGCATTTAATGGTAATTCATAGGATTTTGTAGCACAAAAATCTAACACAGACTCGATATCTATTTTTGTGAATTTCAATCCAACTTTTCATCAAACTATCTATTTCTCATTTTGAATGCTGTGAACTATTATATATCCTGAAAAAGAATGTTTAATAATAAATAATTTTAAAGCAATGAATAAGACGGAGTCAAAAAAAATAATCTCGCCGTCATAAGGTAAGCACCAAAGCTACCCAAGATACCACAAAATCATTTTTTAATTATTTAGCTAAAAATTTAAAAAATGGACTTTTAATTATGTTCACCTCAAAAAAAAATAATTAGTGGATAGCGTCTATTTGTTCCGTGATAACTCCCCAATTTTCCATTAACTTTTCCAGTTCTTTTTTCTTTGAATGGTATTGGTCAAAAAAGTTAGGCTTACTAATGGTTTCATCGTAATTAATTGACAATTCAAAATCGATCTCTTTAATAACTTTCTCTAATTTAGTGATAGAAGCCTCTGTTTTGCTTAATTTATTATGAAGAGACTTTAATTTCTTTTGATTTTGATAGCTTTCTTTACTGGAAGATTTATGTTCTTTACTTTTTGCATTGGTTATGGTTCTCATTTCCGCCTCTCTTAGATTTTGGATATTTCTTTGTTCTAAAAAATAATCAATATCCCCCAAATATTCTTTAATATCTTGATCTTTGAATTCGTAAATTTTAGTGGTTAACCCTTGAAGAAAGTCTCGATCATGAGAAACTACCAGCAAGGTTCCTTCAAATTTAATCAGCGCATCTTTCAAGACATTTTTTGATTTAATATCTAAATGGTTGGTAGGTTCGTCCATTACCAGAACATTAAATGGCTGTAACAATAATTTTGCTAATGCGAGTCGGTTTCGCTCTCCCCCAGATAAAACACGTACATATTTATCGACCTCGTCTCCCCTAAATAAAAACGCTCCTAAAATATCTCTAACTTTAGCTCTATTTTTTTCATTTGCAGCGTCAATCATAGTATCTAGGACGGTTTTAGATCCATCTAGATAATCAGCTTGATTTTGTGCAAAATAGCCGATTTCTACATTGTGCCCCAACTTTAAAGCTCCAGTAAAAGGAATCTCGCCAACAATACACTTAGCCAAGGTTGATTTTCCCTGACCATTTTGACCTACAAATGCAATTTTACTGTTTCTTTCAAGCAATAAGCTTATCTTGTCGAGTACTTGTTTATCATCGTAATTTTTAGAAACATCTTCCGCCTCTATAACTACTTTACCCGGGTTTACAGAAATTGGAAAATTTAAAGTCATGACACTATGATCATCTTCATCTACTTCGATTCGGTCAATCTTATCTAGTTTCTTTATTAAAGATTGCGCCATCGTAGCTTTTGAAGCCTTGGCTCTAAATTTTTCTATTAATTTTTCGGTTTGCTCTATCTGTTTTTGCTGATTTTTTTGAGTTGCTAATTGCTGTTCTCTCAGTTCTTTACGCAAAACTAGGTATTGGGTATAGGGCTTATTGAAATCGTAAATTCTACCCAATGATATTTCGATGGTTCGGTTGGTTAATGGTATCCAAAAACATTTTATCGTGAGAAACAATTACGATGGCACCCGTATAGTTTTTCAGAAACTCTTCTAGCCATAAAATAGATTCTATATCCAGATGGTTGGTAGGCTCATCTAATAAGAGGATATCATTATTTTGCAATAATAATTTTGCCAACTCAATTCGCATTCTCCAACCTCCTGAAAAGGTGTCGGTAGGCATATCAAAATCAGCTCTCTGAAAACCTAATCCCTGCAAGACTCTTTCTGTTTCTCCCTGATAACTATAACCTCCATGTATTTCGTACTGGTGCTGTACTTCGTTTAAATCGACCATTAACTGATGATAGCCCTCACTTTCGTAATCGGTCCGTTCAATTAACTTTTGGTTGATCGTCTCTAACTGATTTTCTAACTTTTTAATTTCTTTAAAAGCTTCGTAAGATTCTTCTAGAACCGTTCTCCCTTTAACAAAATCAATATCTTGTTTTAAAAAGCCTATCGAAACTTTTTTATCGGAAGCAATTTGCCCGCCATCATATTCTTGTTCTCCTGATAATATTTTTAATAAAGTAGATTTTCCTGCTCCATTTTTTCCCACCAATCCTACTCGATCACCAGCTCTTAATTGAAACGTAATCCCAGAAAACAAGTCATCGCCTTGAAACGAAACAGTCAGATTGTGAATATTGAGCATTTAATTTATTTTTTTTGCAAAGATGCTTATTTTTTTTTCAATAAAACGAATAGTTACCACTTGTAAATCCTTCTAATATTAATTTCTTTAGGAATTTCAATACTATTTTCTGTAAAGTTAAATAGTACCTTAGCTAAGGAGGGGGCAGCAGTAATTCCTCGGGTTCCAAGACCATTAAAAAAAAACAGTTGCTGATTGTCTGTCAAGGAACCTAAAAAAGGCCTTCTATCTCTAGTAGTAGGTCGTATCCCTGCAACTTGATCGACCACTTCAAAATCGCAAGTGATAATTTCTTTTAACTTTAAAACTAGCTCGTCGCGGGCTTGGGTTGTAACTTGAACTGAAACATCATCTCGGTCATAGGTAGCTCCAACTTTATAAAAATCATTGCCCAAAGGAATAATAAATAAGGATGATTTTAACATGGCGTCTAACTTTAAATCGTTCGATTTTATAGTAAGATATTCCCCTTTATTAGGAATTAATATAGCAGCTTTACTATGTTGCGCTACTTTTGGAAAAAAAGGGTTTGTGTTTACCGAAGATCCCTCACAGAAAACAATCTTTTTTGAAACCACATTGTTGTAAATCACTTGTTGATTTTTAAAAGTTAACAATGAATAATCAAATGTGTTATTTTGATACTTCTTCTCAAGCTGTAAATATTTTTTATACTTTTCGATCAGGGCAATGGTATCAATTTTACCCGTAGAGTTGACTTTTCCAAAACCAAAGGGAGCATTGATATGCGGATAGTTATTTGGGATTATTTTCGGCTCTAAAAACTCTTCCAATTCTTTTTTATCACTAGCGACCATCCAATTATTTTGTTCTGCTATGCTTTTAAAAATGCGAAACATGGAGGTTTCTTGAAACAATTTCGAGTCAATCTTTTTAGAGAGTTGTTTGTAAAAAAGAATCGATGAACTTACATGAAGTTTTGCGTTCCAAACAGGAGTAAATCGTTTTAAAACCACTGGATTGATAACTCCAGCAGCTACTTTAGTTGAGGTAACTTTATCATTATCAAAAGCGATAAAGGACTTATGGTTGTTTTCTAATTCTTCGCAAAAAGAAATTCCAGCAATACCGAGTCCTACGACTATATAATCTACCTCTTTCATACAACAAATATAAGAGGTTCAAAATTAAAAAAGCCTTAAAACAAGGTCTTAAGGCTTTGGTATTTTAATAAAATTACTTAGCTAGTAATTCCACATATCTATTTCGATATTTCTAATAACTTCTTTTATTCTTTCAGACTCTAACAATTGCATAAGTGCATTATCGTTAATATAGTCATTTATGGCTCTGTCACCCAAATCGTTGTCCTCTCTGTAAATTAATGAATTAAACCTTCTAGAATTTAATAAATGATCGAAGGAGATTGGTCTGGAGGTGTTTTTCCTATTAAAAGCATTTGCTTTGTGGAGAACATCTCTCGTTGAAGGATACCATACCCAAAACAGCTCTACTTTAGTGTCTGAGGCATCATCAGGAAAAGCTTTCGAACGAGCCTCATTTGCTACAGGTGCAATTCCTAGTAATCTGTACTTAAGTTCACCCGAGCGTTTGTCTAAAAACCAGTATCCCCGGATTCTCCACTCTTCAATGTCTGCCGCATCTAACGTAAACTTACGAATATATTGCGAGTCAATCTCTTCACCAGCATTAAACTGTGAGATACCTAAATCTGTAGTATCTGAATAGACCAAAGAAGCCTCAATATCGTTTAAAGTACGTTTTTCAGTAAAATAAGAATCTGCATATACCTGCTCAATATTTTTATTTTTAATGTTTTTAATTAACACATCATAAAGCGATCTCCTTTCAATACCAATGCTATTAGTATCAATTGGATAATACAATGGGAAATTTATTCTCTCGTCCAAATCTATAATTTCCCAAGTAGTTTTTGACCACAATACATCACGGTTATCAATAAAACCGTAGGGCAAGGGCTGATCATTATCATAAGCTAATTGATCTTCCGTTTTTAAGCCGATTTCCTCAGGTGTTTTGGCATTAAGAATATTTAATTGTGCAGTAGCACGATTAGATACCATAAATAAACAAAAAACACTTAAAATTATACTTTTTACATTCATAAATAGAATTTTTGTTCTAGTTTGCTAATTCTACAAAAACAGGTGTAATTCTTGGTAATTTATAACTTGAATTTCCTGCTATTTTTGCGATAATATCAAATATTTGAACTGTTCCACCTCTTTTTGCTCTTTTTAGAGCGCTCTTTGCTTGAGCATTTAATTTATTCCCTGAAACTTTTACCGTTGGTTGTCCAGCAACTTTAAAACTAAATGCTGTTACTTTAAGGTTTAAATCGAAATCAAAATCTAACAACATAGCTCCTACACTTGAAATTTCAAGCCCTTGGCGGTTCATTCGAACGGGACCACCATTTCCATCCTCTCCACGGATTGTACCGGTTGGTCTTGGAATATCTTTGATACGAAATTTTGCAGGGGTGTTAATTCGGACCCCATCGGGTAAGGTTCCACTTGCAGTAATAGTTACTTCTCTACCTTTACCTGGTCGCATAATGTATTTTCCTTTGGCACCTTTCGATAAACCAGTAGCTGAACCAGAAACTTTATTATCAGGAATTCCAGGAATTGATATTGTCATTGGGTTGTCTACTCCTCTATATACCACATTCATTTTATCAGCTGCAATTACCGCTGCATTTGGCTTCGATATTGTTGAAAAACTCCTACTAACAGGAACTTCTGTTTCCTCACCGTCTTGTTTAAATATCAAATTACCTTCTAAGGTATGATCTCCAGGACTACCTGCACTAACATTTAATTTTACTCTACCTCCATCAAAGCTGAAGTCTTTCCCCTCAACAAGTGGTTTACCGTCTAAAGTAAGTTCGGCTCTGTTTGGCTTAGTTTGGTCATCGACACGTCCTAGGACGATAGAACCATCAAATGTTTCTCCAGCATAATAAGCTGATTTAGGCGTTTCTAATAAGGTTGAATAGTTACTAGTGTTTACAGATAATGAAGCAGTTTGCTCACCTCTCATCATACTTGACAAGATTTCATTCTGTATTGTTTTGATATTCGATTGTATTTGTGTCAGTTTAGTTTTAGAGGCAATCATTGGGAAACCTTCAAAATGAAACTTCAATGCGTTTACCTTAACTTTCTTACCTCTTGGCGATTCCTCTTGCATTCCAAATTGTTCATTCACCGATTTAGAGATCACAGGGTAGTCGTCACCTAAAATATCAATAATACCATCTCTGTAGGCCAACATATTAGATTCAAATAATAAACCATCTTTGGATAATTTATCACCTTTAAAAAATTTGGTGTCTAAAAAATCTGGTTTGTCTTGTACCTCGTAATTATCTTGCTGGTCGGGTTTAACCGTTTTCATCATACCGCTTTTGATCTCTTCAATATAATTATCCAGCGTGTTTGATAAGGTGTTTATTTGTTTTGCTTTTTCGTTTAGTTCCGCATAGGTTTGAGGTTCGTCACTCGCCTTAACAGCTAGATTAGCCATAAAAGCATCGTTTCGTACATCTGTTGATTCGTTTGACTGTGTAATTTTTTCTTCTAATAAACCAAAAGCGGATAATACCTCTTTGGACATATTAAGAGCTAACATTGCGATGAACACTAAATACATTAAGTTAATCATCTTTTGTCTTGGGGATAGTTTTCCTCCTGCCATTTTACTTTTCTTTTTTAAGAATTAATAATTTAATTACAGTGTAACTATCTTAGTTTTTACCTTCCATAGCAGATAACATACCTCCATATACTCCATTCAGAGAAGAGAGATTGGTTGCTAAGTTTTCCATTTGGTTTTTCATTTGCTCTGCATTTTCTAAAACTTGGTTATTCACCTCATTTTGACGGTTGGCTGATTCCGCTTGCAACTTGTATAAGTTGTTTAAAGACTCCATTTGAGATGCAGCTGTCGCCATTTCTTCGCTATATTTTTTTGTTGAATTCAACGCTTCTTCGGTTGGAGACATCACTTTTGCAACATCTTCAAAAGAGCGGATACTTTCCGATAGACTTCCCATTAATTCAGCATCAATTTGAGCGTCTTTAAGCATTTCGTCTAATTTTTTTGATAAGATACCCTCGGCATCATCAGAGCCTTTATCCCTGTTTTTACCCATACCTCCTGCTAATTCAGGGTATACTAAAGACCAATCTAAATCATCATCAACTGGCTCAAAAGCGGATATAGCGAAAATTAATGCTTCTGTTATTAGACCAATTGCTAATAAAATCCCACCATTTAAGGGTCCTATTTCCCAGTGAAGAATTTTAAATAAAGCTCCTATAATTACAATAGATGCTCCAAGGCCATATGCCATATTAAATAATTTCTTTGTTTGTTTAGATTGTGCCATAATTGTAGTTTTTATAAATTTAATTAGTTTAGTTTGTTAGTTGTATTAACGAGCATCGCCAAGTTTTTCATTTAAAATGACATCGGTACCCATATAATCTTGAACCGTCCTGAAGCCAATATAGCTTCTAGCGGAATCTCGATATTCATAATCTCTTGAGCTTACCTGTAAAAAGTATGCAATATCTTTCCAAGACCCACCTCGAACTACTTTTCGATAGTTATCGGTGTCATTTACGTTTGGATTCATGTTGGAGGAGAAATCATAAGATGCTGGGTCGTATGAAGAATCTACCCATTCAGCAACATTACCTGCCATATTGTAAAGATTGTAATCATTTGGCTCGTAAGATGTAGCTTCAACAGTGTAAAGAGCTTGATCGGCAGCATAGTCACCTCGCAAAGGTTTAAAATTTGCTCTAAAACATCCACGATCATTTTTCGTATAAGGACCACCCCAAGGGTAAGAAGCTGACTCTAATCCTCCACGAGCTGCATATTCCCATTCAGCTTCACTAGGTAATCTGAAAGAGTTTATATGTTGACGCCTTCTTGATTTTTGATACGAATTCTTATAAAGAGTTCTCCAGGCTGTAAAAGCTTTTGCTTGTTTCCAATTTACACCAACGACAGGATAATCACCATAGGCTTGATGCCAAAAGTAATCGTTATGCATCGGTTCATTGTAGGAATAATTATAATCTTTTATCCAAACGGTAGTATCTGGATAAATAGGCTCATTTTCTTTTCGAATATAGTCACTTCTTGATTTACCTGTTTTATCTTTTGCGGCCGCTTGAATATCCATCCAAGTATACTGAAAGATCAATTTTTCAGTCTTAACAGTTCGTTGTCCATTGTAAGCTTCTTCAGGCCGGATATACATGCTGTCCATTATCTCAGTATAATATTCGTCTGGATAATTAGCAGTATCCCAAATAATTTCTGGACGGTTATTTATTTTTCTACCTTCATAGAAATCTTCTCCCATTCCAAAATAATTGTCGTACTCGTACTGTTCGTAGGGAGTCATTTCTTCATTTTCTTGATCAACAAATGCATAAGTTCCAATTCCTTCATCCTCTGATGTGAGACCAAATTCATCAGCTATGATTGCAAGTTTTAATCGTACCGTTGAATCTCTAACCCAGTGCACAAACTGACGGTACTCTGCATTGGTAATTTCGGTTTCATCCATATAAAAAGAACGAACGGTAACTGTTTTAGTTGGGGCATCGTTAACAGCAACAAAGTCATCGTCTGATTTACCCATAATAAAGGATCCGCCGGGAACTAAGGTCATACCAAATGGCTTTTCTGGATGCCATTTTTTACCTTGAGTTCCAACTAGTTCTCCACGATCACCTGAATTACAGCTATGTAATGTGAATATGATCGCAACTAATGCAACAAGCTTTTTCATATATATTTAGGTTAATTTATCGAAATATAGAGCGTAAACCTATTTATAAAATTTTTAAAAAACAACATATTTTTTAAAAAACACTCTACTTTTACGATATAATATTAGTTTGTTTGTTATTAAAATTCATTTTTTCGGCGGGCTTTCATCCACCTTTCAGGAATTTCCTGATTACATGCACACAAATAATCGCCATAGGTGCAAGGTAATAACGTTTCTCTTTTCAATTTATTATTGCCAGTAGTAAAAAAAGGTATTATTATCCACCACCTACCGGTTTTATTACTCTTTTTAAAAATTAACACCTCATCCTCAATAGGTACTTTATAAGTTGTAAACTGAGAATCGTTGCTAAAATCATCATCTGCGACTCTAAAATTAAATCCTTCAATGAAATACCAAAATACTTGAGCAATCAACATTGCCGAGCTTTTAGAATCTTTAAATTCTTTAAGTTCGTAGATTCCAAATGAAGAAACTTTATTGCTAATTCCTGCATATCTTGCAATGGCGCAAATTTCTCTGCTATCAAAGCCATTTGGACTCTTACTATTTCTATAACTTAAATCAGCGCTTTTTATTGCTTCAATATCTAGAAAAACCATATCGGAATCTCTTAATATTGGTTCAACTATTTTTGTATCAGCTATGACTTCTCCAAGCCGATAACCTTCAAAAAATAATTTTTCCATCAATTTTATCTCTTCAGATGCGTTGTAATAGGACTGATAGCCTAAATTGCTATAATTAAATAAGCCATATGGCTTATTTACAATAATTTTCCCCACAAAAGATTTGTTGGTCATTGGCTGATCAGCGTCTCCCAAATCAAACTTACTATCAATGTTGGTTATATTTACCATATTTCCAAGAACATCATAGGATCGGTATTGGGAATAAGCTAAATCTTGACTTCCACAAAGCAATAGAGGAATTATTTTTTTTAAAAGCAGTTGCTCTAGAACCGCTTTCATTGCAAAATGAGTGTCATTTAATGTTGCTCCTTTTTCGATATCGCCAAGGTCAACAATTTTATGAGACCAATTTCCAGGATATAACGAATAAAATGATTTCCGAATCTCATCAAAACATAATTCTTCTCCAATGAAATTGATATCACCTCTGTTTTCTTTAACTCCCAGTATTGCAAAATTAACATGATCAAGATCCGGTAAAACACCAGGACTACTGTGCACAGAAATATATTTACCAAGAACACCTGAAGGTAAAACCTCTCTGTGTGCTAAAACTGTTTTTGGAACAGGAGTTAAAAAATCAATCATTATTTTTTCTTAGCGGTCGCCTTTTTTTTTGCAGCAGGCTTTTTCTTTGCTGCTGATTTTCTTTTAGGTTTCTTTTTTTCATAAATAGCTAAAGCATCCTCCAAAGTCATTTTAGCTGCTTTGGTAGTTTTAGGCAACTCAATTTTAGTTTTTCCTTTGATTAAGTTGAAACGACCCCAACGGGCTTTTTCCAATCGAATCCCTTCGTCTACCCAATTGTGAATTAATTTATCGATTTCTTTTTGTTTTTTTGCTTCGATTAATTCAATAATTTCGGAATCTTCTAGATTATCAAAATCATATTTTTTATTGACATTGATAAACATATCGTTCCACTTTATAAAAGGACCAAAACGCCCAGCACCTTTTTGAACTGGCAATCCTTCGTATACGTATATAGGTGCGTCTGCTTTTCTTTTCTCTTCTATCAATTGTTTTGCAGAACTTAAATCGACTTCCAGAGGATCCATTCCTTTTGGCAGGGATATAAACTTTGAATCAAATTTAATATACGGGCCAAATCGACCATTATTAATTTGAACATCCAATCCTTCAAACAATCCAAGATCTTTAGGCAATTTAAATAAATCCATCACATCTTCAAAAGTCACCTGATGTAATTGCTGATCAGGGAGAAGACTTGCAAATTTTTTCTCTTCGTCATCTGGTGCTCCTATTTGAGCTATTGGACCAAATTTTCCTAAACGAACCAATACGGTTTTACCTGATACAGGATCTTTTCCTAGGATTCTCTCACCACTTTCTCTACCAGCATTTTCGGTCACATCTTGAATTTGCGGATGAAATTTCTTATAGAAATTTTTCATCATTTTTGACCACTCCTCCTTACCTTCAGCGATGTTATCAAAATCCTCTTCTACTTTTGCAGTAAAATTATAATCTAAAATATACTCAAAATGTTCTACTAGGAAATCGACTACGATCATACCAATATCAGTTGGAACTAACTTACCTTTATCAGACCCTACTGCTTCGTTTAATATAGTTTCTGTTACATGGTCTGTTAAAGTAATTTGCAAGTAGTTACGCTCAACACCTTCTACAGAACCTTTTTCAACATAGTTTCGATTGATAATCGTTGAGATTGTTGGCGCATAGGTAGAGGGTCTTCCAATACCCAATTCTTCCATTTGTTTTACTAAGGAAGCTTCGGTATATCGGTAGGGAGGTCTAGAAAACCTTTGCGTAGCTGTAATGTAGTTTTTTAATAACTCATCTCCAATATTTAAAGTGGGCAACATTCCGTCTTGTTCTTCATGTTCTTGATCGGTTCCTTCTAAATAAACCTTTAAAAAACCATCAAACTTTATCATTTCTCCGTTTGCAACAAAATGCTCTGCAACATCAGCACTACTTTTAATTTTTACATTTGTTCTTTCTAATTGAGCTTCACTCATTTGTGATGCAATGGTACGTTTCCAGATTAAACTATACAACCGCTCCTGATCATAATCTCCACTTATAGTATGTCGAGACATATCGGTTGGACGAATTGCCTCATGAGCTTCTTGTGCACCCTTTGCTTTGCTTTTAAAATTTCTTGGCGAACTGTATTTTACTCCATAAGAATTAGTGATTTCGTCTTCAGCAGCTTTTTTAGCATCATTAGACAGATTTACACTATCAGTTCTCATGTAGGTAATAAGACCCGCCTCATATAATCTCTGAGCAATTGTCATCGTTTTACCAACTGAAAAATAGAGCTTCCTGGAGGCTTCTTGTTGTAATGTAGACGTTGTAAAAGGTGGAGCTGGCGATTTTTTAGCAGGTTTTTTTACTAAATCTGAAACTTTAAAATTTGCTCCCAAATTTTTTGTTAAAAAATTTCGTGCATCATTTTCTGTTTTAAAGTTTTTTGGAAGTTTTGCTTTAAACTTATTTCCATTTTTATTAGTAAACTCAGCGACCACTCTAAAAGAGGCTACTGGTTTAAAAGCTTCAATTTGGCGTTCCCTTTCAACTATTAAACGAACTGCTACAGACTGAACTCTACCAGCAGACAAACCACCTTTAACTTTTCTCCACAAAACTGGAGACAATTCATAACCTACAAGTCGATCAAGAACTCTTCTGGCCTGTTGAGCGTTTACTAAATCATAATTAATTTTTCTTGGATTTTCAATTGCCTTTAAGATGGCAGTCTTTGTAATTTCATGAAAAACAATTCGTTTTGTGTTTTTTTCTGTCAAATTTAAATTTTCTGCTAAGTGCCATGCAATGGCCTCTCCCTCTCGATCCTCATCACTAGCAAGCCAGACCATCTCTGCTTTCTTAGCAGCAGATTTTAAATCTTTTACTAAACTTTTTTTGTCGGTAGGCACCATATATTTGGGAGGTAAAATCTCCATCTACATCAACTCCAAGTTCCTTGGAAGGAAGATCAGCAATATGCCCAAAACTTGAGGTAACTTTAAAATCTTTACCTAGAAATTTTTCTATCGTTTTTGCTTTCGCGGGGGACTCAACAATCACTAAATTCTTTGCCATATAATGTTATATTAGGGGAACAAAAGTATGTGAATTTTTTAAAACTTAATTTTAAAGTTCAAAAAAAAATGAAAATTTAGATAAAATTTATTCAAAAAAAAAGGAAAATGAACCCATCTTAAATCCTTTTATTTAGTACTCAAAAATCAATAGTTTTATCTTTAAAATATAATTTAAAGAACCTTAATAATTTTGTTTTTAGATTCAAAAAATAGTTTGAATAACTTTTGCAAATAAAACACAAGCCTATTAAGATGACTAAATTACGAAAAGAAACCTGCCATAATGTCATAAAGTATCAATTAAATTGTATCTTTGATTCTCCCAAATAGAACCAGGCACACTTATTGGGCATTATAAAAAATAGAAATAAATATAATAAGACAATCATCTTCTATCAATGAAGAATAGTATGGAAAAAATTATTGACGAAAAGAAACAAGGCGAAACACTAGTACTTGATTCAAAAAAAGAAAACACTCGTAACTTATTTATAGAAAGTTACGGTTGTGCTATGAATTTTAGTGATAGTGAAATTGTTGCATCAATTTTAGACAAAGAAGGGTTTAATACAACTCAAAATCTTGAAGATGCTGATTTAGTTCTAGTAAATACCTGTTCCATAAGAGATAAAGCTGAACAAACGGTCAGAAAACGACTGCAAAAATATAATGCTGTAAAAAAGATTAACCCAGGAATGAAAGTTGGTGTTCTAGGATGTATGGCTGAACGTTTAAAAGAAAAATTTTTAGAAGAAGAAAAAATAGTCGATTTAGTTGTAGGGCCGGATGCGTACAAAGATCTTCCAAATTTGATAAAAGAAGTAGACGATGGTAGAGATGCTGTTAACGTAATACTATCAAAAGACGAAACCTATGGAGATATAGCCCCGGTTCGCCTAGGAGGAAACGGCGTGACTGCTTTTGTGAGCATTACCCGCGGATGCGATAATATGTGTACTTTTTGTGTGGTTCCATTTACAAGAGGAAGAGAGCGTAGCAGAGATCCTTTGAGTATTTTAGAAGAGGTGAACGATCTTGGTAAAAAAGGATATAAAGAAATTACGTTGTTAGGTCAAAATGTAGACAGTTATTTATGGTATGGAGGAGGCTTAAAAAAAGACTTTAAAAAAGCCTCCGAAATTCAAAAAGCAACAGCCACCGATTTTTCACAATTATTAGATTTAGTTGCAACGGCACAACCAAAAATGCGTTTACGTTTTTCTACTTCCAATCCACAGGATATGGCGATTAACGTTTTACATACTATGGCAAAGCACAAAAATATTTGCGACTACATTCACTTACCCGTTCAAAGTGGAAGTACTCGCATATTAAAAGAAATGAATCGTCAACATACTCGAGAAGAGTATATGCAATTGATAGATAATATTCGTGAAATTTTACCTAATTGTTCTATATCACAAGACTTAATTACTGGGTTCCCAACTGAAACCGAAGAAGATCATCAAGACACTCTAAGTTTAATGGAATACGTAAAATACGATTATGGTTATATGTTTGCCTATTCTGAAAGACCAGGCACCTTAGCTGCCAGAAAAATTGAAGATGATGTTCCTGAAAATATTAAAAAGAGAAGATTGGGTGAAATAGTAGCACTTCAGAGAAAACATTGTGCCTATAGAACTGAAGCATTCGTAGGGAATACTTTCGAGGTATTAATAGAAAAAGAATCTAAAAAAAGCAATCAACACTGGGCTGGAAGAACCTCACAAAATACGATGGCTGTTTTTCCTAAAGAAGATTATAAAGTAGGAGAATTTGTAATGGTAAAAATAACTGACTGTACAAGCGCAACACTGATTGGAGAGGGTGTTGGTTACTCTGATAATAATTAAAATTTTCAAAAGAAGAAACCTATGGAGTCAATACAAGCAACCAAACAACGTTTCGGAATAATAGGTAATGATCCTAATTTAAATAGAATTATAGAGAAAGCAATACGAGTTGCTCCAACCGATATATCGGTATTGGTTACAGGAGAAAGTGGGGTGGGCAAAGAAAGTATTCCTAAAATCATACACTCATTGTCGCACCGTAAACACGGTAAGTATATTGCCGTAAATTGCGGAGCTATTCCAGAGGGAACCATAGACAGCGAATTATTTGGCCATGAAAAAGGAGCTTTTACGGGAGCATCTTCAACAAGAAGCGGCTATTTTGAAGTTGCAGATGGCGGGACTATTTTTTTAGACGAGGTGGGCGAATTACCCCTTCCTACTCAGGTTAGACTGTTACGTGTTCTTGAAAATGGGGAGTTTCTAAAAGTTGGCTCCTCAAAAACTCAAAAAACAGATGTTCGTATCGTAGCAGCTACGAATATAAATATGGCAGAAAATATTAGTAAAGGGAAATTTCGAGAAGACCTTTATTACAGATTAAGCACCATAGAGATTAATTTACCCCCCTTAAGAGAACGCTCTGGAGATATCCATTTAATTTTTAGAAAATTTGCTTCTGATTTTGCGCAAAAATATAAAATGCCGACTATTCGTTTAGACGAACAGGCAACTGAATTGTTATTAAAATACCATTGGGGAGGAAACATTCGTCAATTAAGAAATGTTGCAGAACAAATTTCTGTACTCGAAAAAGATAGAAACATATCGTTTCAGACATTAAAAAATTACTTAAAAGATGTTGGCAGTAATCTTCCTGCTATAATTGGAACTAAAAAGAAGGAAAGTGATTTTAGTAATGAAAGAGAATTACTTTATAAAGTCTTATTCGATATGCAACGAGATTTAAATGATGTTAAAAAACTTACATTAGAATTAATGAAGGCTGACAACAATAAAGATGTTCAAAAGGAGCATTCCACTATTATTAGTAAGATGCACAGCGATACACAAAGTTCAGAAAAAACACTGGCAAACCTGTCTGATTCAAACTATGAAACTCCTGTAAAAAATGTTGAAGTACTAAATATATCCGAGAGTTCATTGGATAATTATCCGCATAAAATAGAAGAAAATGACAACTATACTTATGCTGAGGATATTGAAGAAGAAGAAAACTTATCTATTCAAGAAAAAGAATTAGAGTTAATAAAAAAATCTCTTGATAAATACCAAGGAAAAAGAAAAGATGCTGCAGAAGAATTAGGGATTTCAGAGAGAACTCTTTACCGAAAAATTAAGCAATATAATTTATAAAATCATATTTGTTAATGACATGAAAAATATTAAAAAAATAATTGCATTTCTTTTTATCATTTGTTCTCTTCAAAGTTGTGGAACCTACTCTTTTACAGGTGCAGATATTGATTACTCTACCACAAAAACCTTTCAAGTTAATTATTTTAAAAACAATGCGCCAATTGTAGAGCCAGGAATTGAAAGAGATTTTACATTAAAATTACAAGATATTTTATTAAATCAAACAAATTTAGATTTAGTAAATAGTGGCGGTGATTTAGTTTTTGAAGGAGAAATTGTAGAATATTATATAGCTCCCATTACCGCTACCTCGCAAAGCACTGCTGCTCAAAACAGGTTAACAATTAGTGTTAATGTAAGGTTTTATAATACCAAAGAAGAATTAAAGGATTTTGATCAACGTTTTTCTTTTTACTTTGATTACGGTGGAAGTTCACAATTGATTGGATCTCAAAAAGAAGAAGCTATCAGTGTTATATTTGAAAGAATTACACAAGATATTTTTAACGTATCTTTAGCTAATTGGTAAAATAAATGAATAAAAAAACGTTCACATCACTACTAGCTCGTCCGGAAAGCATAAGTCAAAAAAATCTTTTTGGATTGTCTGAGGTCGTTGAAAAATACCCCTTTTTTCAAACAGCTAGAGCGCTACACCTAAAAAGTCTAAAAAAATCAAATAGCCTATTATACAATGATGCTTTAAAATTAACTGCAGCATATACCGCAGATAGAAATATTCTTTTTGAATACATTACTTCCAATTTTTTTATACAAAACGAAATTTCTGACACCATTCAAAAACAAGAAGATTCCTATCTTAAATTAGAAGTAACATCTGAAGATATATCTGAACAAGTTAGTAAAGAAATAGATCAACAATTAAAGACTGAATTAAAAAAAGCAGATGCCATATTAAACCCAGATTTATTTCACAGAAGAGAAAAATCTGTTGAAAAACTAACAAAAAATGAAATTACAAAGTCTGATTTAGAGAAAAACAATCCTTTAGATTTTACCAAAAAAGATTCTCATTCATTCTCGGAATGGCTAAAACTTACAACTGCTAAACCAATAGTTAGAGAAGAAACCAAAAACCTATCCAATTCAAAAAAACCTAATTCTGATTTAATCAATAAGTTTATTCAAGAAAATCCAAAATTAAAACCCTCTAAAAGTATCGTTAAATACGATAATAAAGAAAATTTATCCAGCCAAATTACCTATACTTCTGAAGCCTTAATGACTGAAACTTTAGCTAAAGTTTACTTACAGCAAAACAATTATCAAAAAGCGCTGCAAGCCTACAAAATATTAAGTTTGAAATATCCCGAAAAAAGTGGTTTCTTTGCAGACCAAATTCGAGCAATAAACAAACATATAAATAAAATTTAAAAATGAACACATTTACAATATTTATAGGATTAATAATTTTTGTAGCTTTTCTATTAGTAGTAGTGATTATGGTACAGAATCCTAAAGGTGGCGGATTATCTTCTTCTTTTGGTGGTGGTGGAACGCAGCAATTAGGTGGCGTTCAAAAAACAACAAATTTTCTAGATAAAAGCACCTGGACTCTAGCGACTCTTTTATTAGCATTAATCCTACTTTCAAATATTTCAATAATGAGTGGTGTTGGAAATTCTGGTTCAAAGGCATTTGATGAAAATGCAATAGAAAATGCGTTACCTCCACTAGACTTGACACCACAAGAAGCTGCAGGGGAAAACAATGAATAATAGTTCTTCTAAAAAATCTAAAATGCCAGCTTCTGACAAGCTGGCATTTTTTTTTAATATTGTCACTAAAAACATGAACTGGCATACTTTTAGATTAAATTAAAATAATTATAATTAACAACTAAAATAATACTAATAATGGCATTAAAAATTCAACCTCTTTCAGACAGAGTTTTAGTAGAACCTCAAGAAGCAGAAACAAAAACAGCTTCTGGTTTATACATCCCAGATTCCGCAAAAGAAAAACCTCAACAAGGAAAAGTAGTGGCAGTTGGTAAAGGAAAAAAAGATCATAACATGACCGTTAAAGTTGGTGATATCGTTCTTTATGGAAAATACTCAGGAAGTGAGTTAAAACATGAAGGGAATGATTATCTAATTATGCGAGAAGAAGACATTCTAGCAATTATTTAAAATAAATTAACAATCTAATAAACATATACATATTATGGCAAAAGATATAAAATTTGACGTTGAAGCACGTGACAGTATTAAACGTGGTGTAAACGCTTTAGCAGATGCAGTAAAAGTAACTTTAGGCCCAAGGGGTCGAAACGTAATTATAGGAAAGTCGTTTGGTGGACCTCAAATTACTAAAGATGGTGTAACGGTTGCTAAAGAAATAGAATTAGAAGATCCTCTTGAAAATATGGGGGCGCAAATGGTAAAAGAAGTAGCTTCAAAAACTAATGATTTAGCTGGTGACGGAACCACTACTGCTACTGTTTTAGCGCAAGCTATTGTAAAAGAAGGTTTAAAAAATGTAGCTGCTGGCGCTAATCCAATGGATTTAAAAGCGGGTATTGATAAAGCAGTAGCAGCGATCACAGAAAACCTTAACAAACAAGCAAAAAAGGTAAGTAACTCATCAGATATGATTAAGCAAGTAGCCTCAATATCTGCAAACAATGATGAACTCATTGGTGATCTAATTTCTGAAGCCTTTGATAAGGTTGGTAAAGAAGGAGTCATCACCGTTGAAGAATCTAAAGGAACAGAAACGTATGTTGATGTTGTGGAAGGTATGCAATTTGACAGAGGTTATTTGTCCCCTTATTTTGTTACAGACAGTGAGAAAATGCAAACAGAAATGGAAAGTCCTATGATTTTATTATACGATAAGAAAGTTTCTACGATGAAAGATTTACTTCCAATTTTAGAACCGGTTGCTCAACAAGGTAAATCACTTTTAATAATCGCTGAAGACGTTGACGGTGAAGCATTGGCTACATTAGTTGTGAATAAATTAAGAGGTTCTTTAAAAATTGCTGCAGTAAAAGCGCCGGGATTTGGTGATCGACGTAAAGCAATGTTAGAAGACATCGCAATATTGACAGGTGGAACTGTTATTTCTGAAGAACTAGGATTTACATTAGAAAATGCAACTTTAGAAATGCTCGGAACTGCTGAAACGGTAACTATAGATAAAGACAACACAACGATTGTAAAGGGCGTTGGTGCAAAAAAAGACATCAAAGCCAGAGTTAATCAAATAAAAGCTCAAATTGAAACAACTACGAGTGACTATGATAAAGAAAAACTTCAAGAAAGACTCGCAAAATTAGCAGGAGGAGTTGCTGTATTGTATGTAGGTGCTGCTTCCGAAGTTGAAATGAAAGAGAAAAAAGATCGTGTAGACGATGCTTTGCATGCTACCCGCGCTGCTGTTGAAGAAGGTATTGTTGCTGGTGGTGGAGTTGCTTTGGTTAGAGCCAAATCGGTTTTAGAAAAACTAAATGCAAACAGCCTTGACGAAGTAACCGGAATGAATATCGTTGCTAGAGCGATAGAGGCTCCTTTAAGAACTATTGTTGAAAACGCTGGTGGAGAAGGATCGGTAGTAATTAATAAAGTTCTAGAGGGAAAGAAAAACTTTGGTTACGATGCAAAATCTGATCAATATGTAGATATGCTAAATGCCGGTATTATCGATCCAAAAAAAGTGACTCGTGTAGCATTAGAAAATGCAGCCTCAGTTGCTGGTATGATTTTAACTACCGAATGTGCTTTAGTTGATATTAAGGAAGATACACCTCCAATGCCTCCAATGGGCGGTGGTGGAATGCCAGGTATGATGTAAAATCATTATCATATTATAAAAAAAAGACCTCTAATTAGAGGTCTTTTTTTTATATCATAGAAAAGTATATTAATTCTCGTTATCCTCTTTAATTTCTTGATCTCGATACTTACAACAGGCATGAACAGAAGCATAAGCTTCATCTGTTGCAATTATTTTTTGTGTATCATGTCCAACAGCAGCTATACTTTCTTGTATAGCAGTTAAATCGGTTTTTTGCTCATTATAAATTAAGCTTAATTCATGAGAATTCACATCCCAAACAGCTGACTTCACTCCTTTGGTTTTAATACATGCTTTTTCAATTCGATCTTTACACATTAAACAAACACCATCCACCTCAATGGTTGCTTTTGCATTTTTGCTTTGTGCAGTAAGTGTAACTCCTACAAATAACAGTAGGCCTAATAAAACTAATTTTTTCATTTTTTATATTTTTAATTTAATTTATATCGCAATCCTGCATAAAAAGTAACTCCAAAAATTGGACCATAAACAAATGTAGTATCAAATGTTGATTCAAATGGATTTTCACTATTTAAAATTGGATTGTCTTGTTTTTCGTTTGTTAAATTTTCTCCTCCCAAATACACTTCAAAAGATTTAGAAAACACTTTGGTTAGTTGAGCATTTAAAGTAGCAACGGTAGGAGTTGTTTCTGGTAATTTATATTCTATAGGATTCCCGTAAGTAGATGATAAACGTTGTTCTCCTAACCAATTAAAGGTAGAATCAAATTTCCATTGAGTTCCATTTGCTTTTCTTAAAGTTTCATAAGAAACATTTACAAAAACCCTATGTTTTGGTGTCAATGGTCTATCTAACCTTCCTGAAGTATAATCTGTTTTAACATTATAATATTTATAAGCTGTTCTAAAATCGAATCCTTCAAGAATATTCACATTTAATTCAGCTTGAAAACTAATTGCAATGCTTTTCCCTTTTAAATTATAGAAATTAACTTCTCTAGGGTTTTCCCAATCCACTATAATTTGATTTATAAAATCGGTTCTGTAATAATCTAGAGTAATTTCAGGTTTTTTACCAAACACATTAAATTTTTGTGAGAAGGAAATTCCATAATTCCAAGCAATTTCGGGATCTAAACCATAAAGGCAATCATTAGAATCTAAAATATTAACAACATAGATAGTTGCAAACAGCTTTTGGTTTTCTGTAAAAATATTGGCTGCTCGTTTTTCCTCTACCTGCAGAAATTCTAAAAGCCGAATCTTCCCAAGGAGTATATCGAGCATGTAACCTTGGCGTTAAAAATGTACCTAATAAATTGGAAGTATCGACACGTAATCCTGCTGTTAAATTTAAATCACCTAAATTATCGTAAGAATACTCAAAAAATGCCCCAAATGAATTTTCTGTTCGTTGATAAACAACTGTATTTACGAGTTCATTATAATCATCATAAGTAGCACTAATTCCAGATTTAAATTTATTTCTAGAATCTCCTATGATAGAATTATACATTGCAGTAGCAAAAAAACTATCATGGGTAATATCATAAATATTTAATCCAAAGTACGATTCTTGTACATGATTGCTATACGATGCTTGAACTCCAATAGTTTGGTATGGTATATCTGGGTTTACGTAACCAAATTTTACAGAACCTTCAATCCTTTGTGTATCTATTTCACTACCCCAATAATTGGTAGTTAATTGATCTCTATTTGGATCAAAATCGACTTGACCTGTCTGTTTTTGGTCATTTAAAAACCTTAAATTGATAAAACTCACCAACCCTTTTTCATTATTAGTATACTGCCAGCGATTCATCAAATTTATTTGTTTTTGCATAGGCATATCTAAAAACGAATCTTCGTTTTTATCGAATTTGTGATTTCTTACATTTCCATGTACATACAATCCTGTATTCCATTTATCGGTAACTTTAGTATTTAGATGAGTATTTAATTCCAATCGCCCATTTGCGTTTCCATAAAGATTTACAAATAGTAAATCGTCTCTTGAGGGTTTTTGTAACTCTGTGTTTATTTGCCCAGCGATACTCTCAAAACCATTTATCACACTACCAGCTCCTTTGGTTATCTGGATACTTTCCACCCAAGTCCCAGGAATAAAACTCATCCCATACGTTTGAGATGCACCTCTTATAGATGGTATATTTTCTGTAGTTATTAAAATATAAGGACTGGTTAAACCAAGCATTTTAATCTCTTTAGTTCCTGTTAGTGCATCTACAAAATTGACATCAATTGAAGGATTGGTTTCAAAACTTTCAGATAAATTACAGCAAGCAGCTTTTAATAACTCTGAGCTACTTACGTTTATTACGTTTTGTGAAGATAAATACGACCTTACGGAAGCTTTTTTTCTAGTTTTAATCACAACTTCGTCTAATAGATCTTTAGCATTTAAAGTATGCTTTATTCTTCTCGGAGAATTAACAACAATAGTATCCGTTCGGAAACCAACATAGCTAATAACTAATTTAGTATACTTTTTTTCGTAAGGTATCGAAAAGCCCCCATCTAAATCTGTCATAGTCCCTACAGATGCATCAGCCCAAAAAACATTGGCACCAGGAAGACCTATTAGTTCGTTTTTTTCATTCTTTTCTAATATAATTCCTTCAATTTTTTCTTGAGAAAAGGAAATTACAGGTAGTACTAATAATATATATAATAAGTATTTCATTTATTTAAATTTTTAATTAAACCGAATATTAAAATCCATAAAAGTTTATTGGGGAAATCGTATACATTTCCAATAACTCTAAATATTTAAATAAAAATCAAATGATAAAAACTTCGTGAAGCACTTGTATATCCTCGTATATAGGTGGAGGATCATAACCATTAAATAGATGTATTTCTTTATCTGAAAAAGAAACATATTGTAAAACAAAACTAGATATAAAACCTGCAATAAAATTGTTACTGATTTGCAAATCGTACGATGAATTTACAAAGTTATCATCCGTATCTATATTTTTGTAAGTGTTTTTACAACAATCAATGGGATCTTCTTCATTTTTATCGCAATCATCAGCTTCCATAGCCATACCACAAGAAAGGCTTTTTTTACCCATGGTCAAGGTAGAAATAACTTCAAAATCCCCGCAAAAATGCTTAGCATAGGTAACGCCTGAGCTACTTGCTAGGATTAAAATAGTTAATAATATGGAAATTGTTTTTTGCATAATAAACAAAATTACAAAATATGTTAAAACAAAAAGGGTTTTAGCACCTTATTTAACTAAAATTTAAATTTATTTTTTTGAAATATATTTAAATTTGTTTCAAAAATTTAACAAGGTTTTATATGATACACAAACAACTAAAAGAAAGAATATATTGGATTATTGATCAAAATAATTATTCTGCAAATAAGCGCATGACCTTAATTTGTAAAACATTAAAAGATACGATAGATTATTATGATTGGGTTGGGTTCTATTTTGCAAATCATGACACAAAAACTTTGCATTTAGAGGCTTTTGCCGGGGTACCTACCGACCATACCACCATCCCTTTTGGGAAAGGAATTTGTGGACAGGTTGCTAATTCTGATAAAAACTTTGTGGTGGATGATGTTAAAGCTCAAGATAATTATATATCCTGCAGTATTCATGTGAAGGCAGAAATCGTGATTCCCTTGTTTAAAGAAGGAATAAATATAGGACAAATAGATGTTGACTCTAATACTATAAATCCATTTTCAAAAAGAGATGAGGATTTATTAGAATGGGTTAACAAAAAAGTGGCATCAATTCTATAATATTTTAGTTACTGTCCGGTTCTAATTGCCTCAACAGGGTCTAATTTTGAAGCTGATATCGCAGGAATTATTCCAGAAATCAATCCAATTATAGCTGAAATAGCGGTACCTAAAAACATATTCCATGGAGACAATACAAAGTTGAAATCTCCTGAAAATGAAGAAGCTGCTACAGACACTATAAAAACTAAAATTAAACCTATAAGTCCTCCGATAAGAGATAAAATTACCGCTTCAAATAAAAATTGAAATAATATAAATTTATTTTTTGCTCCCAATGATTTTTGAATTCCAATAAGATTGGTTCGTTCCTTTACACTTACAAACATAATGTTGGCAATTCCAAATCCACCAACCAACAAAGAAAATCCACTAATAACCCAACCAATACCATTCATTGTTCCAGTAATATCGTCAATCACATCTTTAAAACCTTTTAATTGGTTGATAAAAAAATCATTAATATCATCAGGTTTTAATCCTCTAGCCATTCTAATTTTTTGAGTTAAATCAGCAATATATCCCTCATTATCAATGCCTTTTTCGGGCTTTACTATAATTTGCGGGAAGGTAGATTTATTATTATCTCCAAATATTTTTCTTGCCATATTAACGGGTAGTAAAACAGTCGTGTCTTTAGATTCTCCAAATAATCCAGAGCCTTCTTTTTTGAGTACTCCTATCACCGTAAATTTTCGACCATACAATCGTATTTTTTTTCCTAAAGGGCTTGATGAGGAAAACAAGGTTTTTGCAATTTCATCTCCCAAAACAATAACAGGAGTTCCACTGTTAGATTCTGCTTCGTTAAAAAAACGCCCCTCAGCTATTTGAAGAGATTCTATATCGTAATACTCATGAGTGATTGCTCCCACATCAACATTTGAAATCGAATTTTCTTCATATTTAATAGCTGTTCTAGGAACATTTAAGGTAAACGAGACCGCTTTGGTATTTGGTACATTTTTTTTTATGTATTGGTATTCCTCGTACGAAACATCTGGAAATTGTTCACTTTTCCATCGAGGCACATCAGAGGGACCAAAATTAAATCGCATAATAATGATAGTGCTGTTATCTAAAGAACTTATACTATCATTTATTTCGTTTTTAAGTGAATCTACAGCAGCTAAGACTGCAATAATTGAGAAAATCCCGATGGTTACCCCCAGTAAGGACAAAAATGTTCTTAACTTATTTGTTGTAAGCGCATTAATTGCAAAATTAAAACTTTCCCTTAAGACTCGTAAATATATTATCATTTTAAAATTTAAATTAAAAACTTAAATCAAAGGTTCTTTAAATTACTATTTAAGTGAAAATTTAATGTTTTTTTTAACTCAAAAAAGTTTCACTAATATAGGACGTTTTCTGTAAACATATGTTACAATTTTAAGAGGTAATTATGTACTTTTGCATAAGCCTCTTTTAAAGAATAAAAAAAACCATCTCCTTATGAAAAATAAAAAAATAGACTCCGCTTTAATTTCTGTATTCCATAAGGAGGGCCTTGAACCAATAGTGAAAAAACTTGACGAATTGAACGTTAAAATTTATTCAACAGGAGGTACTCAAAAATTTATCAACGACCTAGGAATTGATGTTATACCTGTAGAAGACGTGACTGATTATCCGTCAATTCTCGGGGGAAGAGTAAAAACGTTGCATCCAAAAGTTTTTGGAGGAATTTTAAATAGACAACATAACCAAAATGACGTTTCAGAAATGGAAACCTATAATATCCCTCAATTAGATCTAATTGTTGTCGACTTATATCCTTTTGAAAAAACAGTGGCTTCAGGAGCTGAAGAGACAGCCATCATTGAAAAAATAGATATCGGTGGGATTTCTTTAATCAGGGCAGCTGCAAAAAATTATGCGGATACTTTGTGTGTTTCTTCTATGGAAGATTATGGAGAATTATTAAGTGTATTAACCGCTAATAATGGAATAGTATCATTAGTAGATAGAAAGAAATTTGCAGCAAAGGCCTTTAATATATCTTCTCATTATGATACCGCTATTTTCAATTATTTTAATAAAAACCAAGAAATTGCTACTTTAAAAATTAGTGAACCAAAAGGAAATACATTAAGGTACGGTGAAAACCCACACCAAAAAGGATTTTTTTATGGAAATTTTGAAGCAATTTTTGATAAATTACACGGTAAAGAATTAAGTTATAATAATTTACTAGATGTTGATGCTGCTGTAAATTTAATGGCTGAATTTACTGGAGAGGCTCCAACATTTGCAATTTTAAAACACAACAATGCTTGTGGCATTGCACAAAGAAATACTGTTCTTGAATCATACAACGATGCTTTAGCTGGGGACCCTGTCTCAGCATTTGGAGGAATTCTTATATGTAACACTGAAATTGATCACCAAACTGCTGAGGAAATTCATAAATTATTTTGTGAAGTTGTTATAGCTCCCTCCTTTTCAAAAAAAGCATTAGAGGTTTTAAAAGGCAAAAAAAATCGAATACTGTTAATTCAAAAAAATATTGAGTTACCCAAAACCATCCTCAGAACTTGTTTGAATGGAACTTTAATTCAGGAAAAAGATAACTTAACCGATTCTCTTGAAAATTTAACTTATGTAACCAACGGAAAGCCTAATGAAAGCGAACTAAATGACTTAATATTTGCTTCTAAAATATGTAAGAATACCAAATCAAATACCATTGTCTTGGTTAAAGGAAATCAATTGTGTGCAAGTGGAACCGGTCAAACTTCAAGAGTAGATGCTTTAAATCAAGCCGTCAATAAAGCAACTTCATTTGGATTTGACTTAAAAGGGGCCGTAATGGCTAGTGATGCTTTTTTTCCATTTCCGGATTGTGTAGAAATTGCAGATAAAGCTGGTGTAACCTCTGTAATACAACCAGGCGGATCTATTAAAGACGAATTGAGTATCAATTATTGCAATGCCAATTCTATGACAATGGTATTTAGCGGAGTACGTCATTTTAAGCATTAATTTTTATTACATTTGTAATGACACGTTTAATTTTCAAAATCTAAAATAAGATATGGGATTTTTTGACTTCTTAACCGAAGAGATAGCAATTGATTTAGGAACTGCTAATACACTAATTATTCATAATGATAAGGTTGTAGTTGATGCGCCTTCTATAGTTGCCAGAGACCGAACCACACGAAAAATAATTGCTGTTGGAACAGAAGCTAATTTAATGCAAGGTAAAACCCATAATAATATTGAAACCATAAGGCCACTTAAGGATGGGGTAATTGCAGACTTTGATGCCAGTGAACAAATGATAAACATGTTCATCAAAGACATTCCAGCCCTCAAAAAGAAATGGATCACTCCTTCCCTACGCATGGTTATATGTATTCCAAGTGGAATTACTGCCGTAGAAATGCGAGCTGTTAAAGAAAGTGCTGAAAGAGTTAATGGAAAAGAAGTGTACTTAATACATGAGCCAATGGCAGCAGCTATAGGTATTGGAGTTGACATCATGCAGCCAAAAGGAAATATGATAGTTGATATCGGTGGTGGAACCACTGAAATTGCAGTGATTGCTCTAGGAGGTATTGTTTGTGACAAATCTGTTAAAATTGCAGGTGATGTCTTTACAAACGATATTATATACTACATGAGAACGCAACATAATTTATACGTGGGCGAGAGAACTGCAGAAAATATTAAAATACAAATTGGTGCAGCTACTGAGGACTTGGATTTACCTCCTGAAGATTTAGCAGTACAAGGACGAGATTTATTAACTGGAAAACCGAAACAGGTTCAAACTTCTTACAGGGAAATTGCAAAAGCACTAGATAAGTCAATTTTAAGAATCGAAGACTCTGTAATGGAAACCTTATCTAAAACTCCTCCTGAACTAGCAGCAGATATCTACAATACTGGAATTTATTTAGCTGGAGGTGGATCTATGCTGAGGGGACTTGATAAAAGGTTGTCACAAAAAACAGATTTACCAGTTTATATAGCTGAAGATCCTTTAAGAGCGGTTGTTCGTGGGACAGGAATTTGTTTAAAAAACTTACCAAAATATAAAAGTGTACTCATTAAATAAAAATCATCAATTGTTAACTACTCTGTGATTAGAATATCTTATGCAGCAGATTCTATTTTTCTTTATACGAAACAAAAATTTTCTGTTATTCACACTCTTGTTTTTATTTTCAATTTTTCTTACGATACAGTCACATTCTTATCATAAAAACAAGTTTGTGAACTCCTCTAATTATGTGACTGGAAGTATTTATGATTTAAACAGCTCTGTAACTAGTTATTTTAGTTTAAAAAAGCAAAATGCCATCTTAATAGAGGAGAACAATAGGATTCGAAAAAAATTAGAATCTTATAAAAACAAATTCTCATATTATGATTTAGATATCGCTTCAATTAACTCGAAATATAATTATTATCACGCAAAAGTGATTAATAATTCTTACTCAAAAACTAAAAATAAACTTACCATAAACAAAGGAACAAATGATAGTTTAAAAATAGATTTAGGTGTTGTGACATCAAAAGGCATCGTTGGGATTGTTGATAATATATCTGAGAAATATGCCACTATTCAATCAATTTTAAACACCAATAGTCAAATAAATGCAAAGCTTAAAAAGTCGAAGCATTTTGGTTCTTTAATTTGGAATACCGTTGATCCAAATATTGTGCAATTAATAGATATTCCCAGATTAGCTCCTGTTAAAATTGGTGACACTATAGTTACTGGAGGAAAATCAACGATTTTCCCTGAAGGGATATTGATTGGAACAGTTAAAAACTTTAAGATGACTGAGGATAAAAATTCAAAATATTTAAACATACTACTGTTTAATGATATGACCAATCTTGAACATGTATACTTGATAAATAATATAGATGCAAATGAGATAATCAATCTAGAAAAAGAAATTAAAGATGTTGAATAATCTGATTTTTGTAAATACAGCTCGCTTTATTTTACTTGTTATAGTTCAAGTACTCCTCTTAAATCAAATAAACCTTTTCGGTTATATAAATCCTTATTTATATATTCTTTTTATTATTATTTATCCATTTTCAGCTAATAAAAGTTTACTTATTTTTTTAAGTTTTTTATTAGGATTATTTGTCGATTTCTTTAGTGATTCTGGTGGTATTCATGCAGCTGCTTCAGTCTTTATTTCTTTTATTCGACCCTTTGTCTTGAAATATTCATTCGGAATAAGCTATGAATACAATACCATTAAAATTAGTAATGAAGATTATCTAAAACAGATTATTTATGTGGGATCCATGGTATTTTTTCATCATTTTATATTGTTTGCTTTAGAAATATTTAATGTAAATCATTTTTTATTATTTTTAAATTCAATTTTATTTTCGAGTATCTTTAGCATTATTATAATTTTGTGTATTATCACCCTATTTAGTAAAAAATAAATTGAGAAAATATTTATTCTTCCTCCTGGTTATTGTTACCGGATTAATAATCTCCGCTAGACTTTTTTACCTTCAAGTTTTGGATACCTCCTCACAAATATCATCTCAAAATAATGCAGTAAAAAAAGTATTTGACTACCCCCAACGTGGTTTTATATTTGATCGGAATGGAGAACTATTGGTTTCTAATCAACCGTCTTATGATGTTATGGTAATTCCAAAAAATATAGACTCATTTAGTTCCGAATTAAAGAAAGAGTTCTGTGAATTATTAAAAATTACTGAAGAGAAATACGATAATATTCTAAAGAGAGCAAAAATTTATTCTCCGAGATTACCATCTGTGGTAGTATCACAATTTACGAAAGACGAATACGCCTATCTTTCAGAAAAAATGTGGAAATATAAGGGTTTTTATATACAGAAAAGATCTTTAAGAGAATATCAAGTTTCAAACTCTGCAAATGTATTTGGATACATCGCAGAGGTAAATAAAACCATCATAGACAAAAACTCCTACTATCAAATGGGAGATTTAATCGGTAAAGCTGGTGTAGAAATGGAATATGAAAATATCCTACGAGGCAAAAAAGGGGTAAAACATCTTCAAATGGATCGTTTTAACAGAGAAATTGGTTCCTACCAAGAAGGAGTTTTTGATACCATACCAATCAACGGAAAAGATATTACACTTACCATAGATTCCCGCCTTCAGGAATATGGCGAAAAGTTATTGACTAATAAACGTGGTGGTATTGTAGCACTAGAACCATCGACTGGAGAAATATTAGCTTTAATATCTGCTCCAAACTATGATCCAAAATTATTAGTTGGAAGAGAGCGCTCAAAAAACTTCACAAAATTATGGTACGATACGATATCAAGACCTTTATTTGATAGAGTATTACAAGGAGAATATCCTCCAGGGTCACCTTTTAAAACTTTAACTGCATTAATTGGAATGCAAGAAAAAGTTGTTCATAAAGATGAAAAGTTAATTTGTCAAGGCAGCTATAATTATGGTGGAAAGAAAAAACTTGGTTGCCATCTTCACAAAACACCGTTAAATATGTCTGAAGGGTTAGCAAATTCTTGTAACACTTATTTCTGTAAAATTTACAAGAGAACTCTGGAAAAATTTTCGACACCACAGGAGGGAATTGATAATTGGAAAAGACATCTAATGAGCTTTGGATTAGGTAATTATATAGGATATGATTTACCTCCAGGGAAGAAAGGATTAATTCCATCATCTGAATTTTATAATAAATGGTATCAATTTCCAAAATACAAATGGTACGCTAGTGCTACCATTTCAAATGCTATTGGCCAAGGAGAAGTTATTCTTACTCCAATGCAGATGGTAAATTTTACGGCTACTATTGCTAATAAAGGATGGTATTACAAGCCGCACATTATCAAAAAAATAAATAACATTGACACCATTCCTTTAAAATATACCAATCGGTATAATACAACAATTGAAGAAAAATACTTTGATCCAGTTATTGAAGGAATGTTTGAAGTTTACAATGAAGGGACCGCAAAAAACATACAAATACCGGGTATCGAAATTTGTGGAAAAACAGGAACTGCAGAAAATTACACAAAGATTGATGGAAAGCGAGTTCAACTAACTGATCATTCTATTTTTGTTGCTTTTGCACCAAAAGAAAACCCTGAAATTGCCATAGCAGTTATTATTGAAAACGGTTACTGGGGTTCAAGATGGGCAGGAAGAATCGCTGGACTAATGATTGAAAAATATTTAAAAGGAGAAATAACTAGAACAGATATGGAAAACTTCGTTCTAGATGGTAGTCTTATAGAAGAATATAAAAAACCTTATTCAGGAAAACCTTTTAAAATTAATTATTAATGCTTAAAACTAAAGGATCAAAATATGACTGGGTTACTATATTTGTATATATAGCTTTAGTTGCTATTGGTTGGATAAACATATATTCTGCATCATTTAATGAAGCCTCTACAAGTTTTTTTGATGTAAAACAAGTGTACACAAAACAATTGATGTTTATTTGTCTGAGTGTGCTATTAATCGTTTTTATACTTGCTATTGAAGTAAAATTTTATGAAAGATTTTCAAGTATTATATATCTCATAGCACTCTTTTCGCTTCTTGGATTATTTCTTTTTGGTAAAAATATTAATGGTGCTACCTCCTGGTATGCTGTTGGTGGATTCACAATTCAACCGAGTGAATTTGCTAAAGTTGCTACTTCTCTTGCATTGGCAAAATACGTTAGTGATATTCAAATTGATCTATTAACATATCAAGATCAAATAAAATCTTTAATTATTGTTATTTTACCAGCTATTTTAATAATACCGCAACCAGATCCTGGAAGCGCACTGGTCTATTTAGCACTAATTTTTCCATTATACAGAGAAGGACTACCTACCATATATTTATTATTCGGTTTTATTGTAGCTGCTTTATTTGTTGCTACATTATCGTTTGGGACGGTCTGGGTTTCCTTGCTAATATTATTAATTACAGGAATTATAATTTTTAAAACTGAAAAAAAATCCATCTTTAAGTATGGAATTTTAGCAGTTGCTTGTATTGGTTTTTCAATTTCTGTTAATTTTATTTTTGAAAACGTTCTAGAACAACGACATAGAGATCGTTTTAATATTGTTTTAGGAAAACAAGTTGACACCAAAAGTATCGGATATAACACCAATCAAAGTGAAATTGCGATTGGTAGTGGTGGATGGGCCGGGAAAGGTTGGCTAAAAGGAACACAAACTAAAGGTAAATTTGTGCCGGAACAGGATACAGATTATATTTTTAGTACCGTAGGAGAAGAATGGGGCTTTTTAGGAAGCATGGGAGTTGTAGTACTTTTTTTATTCTTAATCATACGCTTGCTAATTTTATCGGAGAGACAGAAATCTCAATTTAGTAGAATTTACGGGTACAGTGTAGCGTCAATATTATTTTTTCATTTTTTTATAAATATTGGAATGGTTTCAGGGTTATTACCAACCATTGGCATCCCATTGCCATTTTTTAGCTATGGTGGCTCCGGACTTTGGGGCTTTACAATATTACTTTTTATATTTATCAGGCTAGATGCATCTAATTATATTAACCATTAATTGTATCAGTTAAATTAATTTTTAACATCAAGAGCATCTCTTAAAGCATTACCTATTAACATAAAAGCAGTCACCAAACTCATTATTGCCAGACCAGGAATAATAGCTAAATAAGGTTTCCCAAGGATTATATAAGAATAATGATCCTTAATAATACCGCCCCAACTAGGCATTGGTGGTTGAGCTCCAATTCCTAAGAAGCTTAGGCCGCTTTCTATTAATATGGCTGCAGCAAAGTTTGCTGCCGAAATAATAATCACAGGAGCCATACTATTTGGTAAAATATGTTTTGTTATAATTCGAAAATTATTAAACCCTAGTGCTTTTGCGGCGTTTACATATTGCATTTGTTTTACACTCATTACTTGACCTCTGACAATACGTGCAACTTCTACCCACATAGTCAATCCTACCGCTATAAAGACTTGCCAAAAACCTTTACCTAAAGCCAATGTAATTGCTATAACTAATAAAAGAGTAGGTATGGACCATGTAACATTTATAATCCACATAATGACTGCATCAACTTTACCTCCGAAATAACCAGCAATAGCCCCCATAGATATCCCAATAATCAGTGAAATAAAGACCGATACAAATCCAATAGCTAATGAAATACGAATTCCTATAAGCATTCGACTTAACAGGTCTCTACCATATTTGTCAGTTCCTAGTAAAAAGTATTTTTCTGTAATATATAACTCTGGAACTTTATTAATATCATCTGCTTTAAAAAACAACGAAATAGGATAATCTTTGATAATCCCATCTACTCCTTCGTCATTATATTCCGTAATTCGTAGTAAATCATCCTGAATTATATAATCAGAAATAGGAATTTCTAGAGCAGTATTTTTTTTTCCGAGAAAAAATACTGATAAAGAATTTTGTTCTTCTTCAGCATAAGGTATTTTAAGCATTTCCACCCTAAATCCAGGAGCCTTCGAGTGAATTGATAAGTGCATTTGGTTGGCATTTTTTGAATCATCAGGAGCTAAAACATAGGCAAACAAAGCAAGACATACACAGGCACATAAAAAGATAAAACTAAAAACGCCCCATGAGTTTCTTTTAAACTTTTGCAGCGTTAATCTTGTTAGTGATGTTGAGGAATTTTTCACATGCTAATTTAATCATAAAATTATTAAATTAATCTCTAACATTAGCTAGTTTACCGTTATTATTGGTTGACTTTAGATCTTGTAATATATTAATACCTTCTTCTATGTAAATGTCGTTACCTAAGCTTTTATGCCATCGTTTTCTTTTTTTAAAAAGAATTGAATCTTGTTTCATGAGTTCAATTTCAAAAGGTAAAGATTCATAAATTAATTTATTATCGTAATTATCTATTGAATCAAACTTTTTAGTTTCATCGATTCTGCTTTCTATATCTTTTTTATAGGATTCATAATTTAAGTTAACGGTAGTAACGTCGCGACGATTTTTTATCCATTGTGCATTCTCATCAATTAATTTTAGTTGTTGGCTTTTAGTTATTCGCTCGACACTTCTGCTAATTGTTTTCTCGTAATCTATATTTCCATTCCAAACTTCATAATTTGCAGGCTCGATTTTATCATAGGGTAAGGGATTGTTATAATCTTTTTCTCCAATATCTATGTAACTGTATCGATCTGCCATGACTACATCACTTTTAACTCCTTCTAGTTGTGTTGAACCACCATTAACTCTATAAAATTTTTGAGTTGTTAGTTTTAAAGAACCCATATCACCCATTTCATTATTGCGAAGCCATTGATTTAAATCTAATAAATTTTGAACCGTTCCTTTACCATAAGATTGCTTAGACCCAACGACTATTGCTCTTTTGTAATCCTGCATTGCAGCTGCTAAAATTTCTGAAGCTGAAGCTGAAAGCTCATTTACTAATATTACCAATGGACCATTCCAGATAATTTCCTCATCATTATCGTTTAATACTTCTTTTTTACTACCCGAAGAAGCTACTTGGACAATTGGACCTTCTTTGATGAAAAGTCCAGCCATATCAACCGCTGTTCTTAGAGAACCCCCGCCATTTCCGCGTAAATCAATGATAAGACCTTCCATTCCAGCTTTTTTCAATCTTATAATTTCTTTTTTTACATCACTTGCGGCATTTCGCTCCTTATAATTCTGCATATCAAAATAAAATTGCCGCAAATCAATCAATCCATAGTTTTTATCATCCTTTTTGATAAGGGTCGATTTTGCGTAAGTTTCTTCTATTTCTACTACATCTCTGGTAATTATTTCTTCTTCGATACTTCCATCTACACGCTTGATGGTTAATATTACCTTAGTCCCTTTTGGTCCTTTAATTAACTTTACAGCATCGTCCAAGCGCATACCTACAACACTTACTGCTTCTTTTTCACTTTCTTGTTTCACCTTCATAATCATGTCACCTACTTCCACGTGTTCACCACGCCATGCCGGACCACCTGATATCACTTCTACAATTTTTATGTAATCATTTTTCTTTTGTAATCTTGCTCCTATCCCTTCTAATTTACCTGACATTTGTAGCTCGAAACGGTCTCTATCAGAGGGAGCAAAATAGTTAGTGTGAGGATCAAATTCTTCAACTATGGTATTTAAAAATATGCCAAAATAATCTTTACTCTCTAAATCATTTACAAAATCAAAATATTCACTCATGGAACTTTTTGTGTTTTCTCTTGCTTCTATTTCAATTTCATTCAAATTTTTAGGGTCTTCGTAGTCCTCGTTTTTTCCTTCTGTAGGTTTCTCATTGAGATTAGTTCCGTTTTCTTCGATTAGATCGTAGTAATTTGAAATAGTGGTAAATTTGAGTTGTTTTCTCCAGCGATTTTCAAGTGCTTTTATATTTTTTGGATATGTTATTTTATCATAATCTACATTCAATTCTTCGTCAATACTATAATCAAATGGAAGTTCTAAAATCCGAGGATATATTTTTTCTATTTCGGCAATTCTCTCAGTCAAACGTGTATAGACTAGCTTGAAAAATGTGACTTCTTTTATTTTAATCTGATCATCAATAGCAGTTTCATACTGTTTAAATTCCTCAATATCTGAATTTAAAAAATAACGCTTTAATGGGTCTACACCATCTATAAAATTTTTGTAAATATTTCTTGAGAAAGCGTCATCCATATCCTTGGGGCTATAATGTCCTTTTTCCAAGACGTAGGTAATTAAGTCTATGAGTAACTTATCTTTTTCTGGATTGTCAAACTTCTTGGTAGTAAAACTACAAGAAGCAATCGCCACAAAAACAGCAACAAGTAAAACTTTAAAATTCTTTTTCATAATTCTCATAACTCATTTTTTATGAACAACTAAATTATATAAAATATACTGCCTGTAGGTCAGAAATGATACTAATTTTTTGTTAAAGCAAGAGGAACAACACTTAAGGTATTAAAACAATTATTCAGAAGTAATTATTATGTATTTTAGCTAAAGTAAAATCTTATAATGAATTCAAAAAAACCTCTAATTCTAGTTACAAATGATGATGGAATTAACGCCCCTGGTATTCGCTTTCTGATTGATATAATGAATGATTTTGGCGATGTGGTGGTAGTTGCTCCTGATTCTCCACAAAGCGGTATGGGACATGCAATAACTATCAATAATACTCTTTATTGCGAGCCTATTGTTATTAATAAAAATGAACCGCAATCTGAATACAGTTGTAGCGGAACACCTGCTGATTGTGTGAAAATTGCAGTCAATGAAATATTAAAAAGAAAACCGGACTTATGTGTAAGTGGGATAAATCATGGTAGCAATTCTTCCATTAATGTTATTTATAGTGGAACTATGAGTGCAGCTGTTGAGGCTGGAACTAAAGGTATACCTGCAATTGGTTTTTCATTACTAGACTATTCACTAGATGCAGATTTTACACATTCAAGAGAATTTATAAAAAGAATCACTTCAGAATGTTTGAACAATGGATTGCCAAAAGGGGTCGTTTTAAATGTAAATATTCCTAAAATTTCAAACACCAAACTAAAAGGAATAAAAATATGTAGACAAGCGAATGGTGTTTGGGAAGAAAAATTCGACAAAAGAACTAATCCATTAGGCAGAGAATATTATTGGCTTGGCGGAAAGTTTGTAAATTATGATCAGGGAGAAGACAACGACGAATGGGCTCTTGAGAATGGATATGTATCTATTACCCCAACCAAATATGATTTAACAGCGCATCAAGCCATTAAAAACATTAGCAATTGGAAGCTTTAAAAAAAGAAGTACTTATTGGTTTAATAATTGGAATCATTTCTAATGTAGCAGGAAGCTATTTATATATTTATTTTTTCTCTACTTTTAGTCTAGAGGAAACTATCAATAAAGCAATTGAAACAGATGTTATTGGAAATATCATAGCATTAGGAGCAATATTAAATCTATTTGTTTTTTTTATTTTCATAAAAAAAAATCAGATATACAGGGCCAGAGGAGTTTTATTTGCGACTGTTATAAGTGCGTTAATTATACTTTTTACTAAGTTTTATTAATTATGAAATATTATATCATTGCTGGAGAAGCGTCAGGCGATTTACACGGAGCAAATTTAATGAAGGCTCTCATTCGCGAAGATCAAGATGCCAATATTCGCTATTGGGGAGGTGATTTAATGTCGAAAATTGGAGGTACTTTGATTAAGCATTACAAAGATTTAGCTTTCATGGGATTTGTTGAAGTCTTATTTAATTTAAAAACCATTTTTAAAAATATTTCATTTTGTAAAAATGATATTGTTAAATTTAATCCAGATGTAGTTATTTTTATAGACTACCCAGGATTCAATATGCGAATTGCTAAATGGGCAAAGAAAAAAGGAATAAAAACACATTATTATATTTCTCCTCAAATTTGGGCTTGGAAAGAAAGTAGAATTAAGGCAATAAAAAGAGATGTTGATCAAATGTATGTGATACTTCCATTTGAGAAAACTTTTTATGAAGACAAACATCAATTCCCTGTTCATTTTGTAGGACATCCATTAATTGACGAAATTTCAAATAGAACTCAAGTAGATGTAGGATTGTTTAAAAAAGAAAACAACTTGGATCAACGACCCATTATTGCTATTTTACCTGGAAGTCGAAAACAAGAGATTTCAAAAATGTTGGAAGTAATGTTAAGTATTGTTGAAGACTTCTCGATGTATCAATTTGTAATTGCTGGAGCTCCAAGCCAAGACGAACTATTTTATAAATCATTTATAAAAACTTCTAACGTTCATTTATTGTTAAATAAAACGTATGACTTATTAAGTGTATCCTATGCGGCATTGGTAACCTCTGGGACTGCTACCCTAGAAACTGCCTTATTTAAAGTTCCACAGGTAGTCTGCTACAAAGGAAATCAAATATCATACGAAATCGCTAAACGTATTATTAAACTCAACTATATTTCGTTAGTAAATTTAATATTGGATAAGGAAGCGGTTACTGAACTGATTCAATCGGATTTTAATAAAAAAATGGTTTCTAGAGAGCTCACAAAAATCTTGGACGATGATAACCGGACTGTTTTATTTTCCGATTATCATGAATTGGAAGATAAATTGGGAGGAATCGGAGCAAGTGAAAAAACAGCAAAACTTATCATTGAGGAAACAAAAAAATGAAGTTAAAACTTGTTGTAATCGGTTTGTCACTTTTTTTAGTTGCTTGTGGAAGCTCCAAAAAAACAAATTATAAGGAAACAAAAACCGATGCAATTATCGCTTTTGCAAAAACCTATTCGGGCACAAAATATAAGTATGGAGGAATGACTAAAAAGGGAATAGATTGCTCCGGATTACTATTTATCTCCTTTCAAAGCGAACAAATCAATTTACCCCGGACTGCACGTGATATGTCAAAAAAAGGCACAAAAATTTCATTGAGTAAAGTTCAAAAAGGAGATCTTCTTTTCTTTAAAACAAACAAAAAAAAGAGGACCATTAATCATGTTGGCCTGGTCGTTGAAAAAAATAAAAAAGGCTTACTTTTTATTCATTCCACAACTTCATCAGGAGTTATCATCTCATCACTTGATGAAAATTACTGGAAAAAAGCCTTTATAGAAGCCAGAAAGGTTATTTGAATTCTTATTAAAAAATATCATATATTTATAACACTCCTCAATTAGTTTAAGTAAACCTTAAATTGATTTGAATGAAATTTATTAATTTTTCTATTGTAAAATTTTCTTTTTTTTTAACAGTTGGAATTTTAGTTGCTCGTTTTAAACCCTTTATTGATTTTCGGTATTTATTAGTTCCTTCCTTTGTTCTTCTTCTTATTTTTTGGACTATTTCAAGAAAAATAATACCTCAAAAAATATTTTTTGGTGTCATTACCTACTCTTGTTTTTTGTTTCTAGGCGCTACACTATATCAATACCAAACTCCAAGTTTTCAGCACCAACACTATTCAAAAAAAATTAGCACTCATAATCTTCTTCAATTAAAAATAAAGGAAGTATTAAAAAAAAATGCTTATCAATTTAAATATATTGTTGAAGTAATTTCAAATCATAATGAGCGTTCTACCGGGAAATTACTACTAAACGTAAAAAGAAATTCGGGTACGACCATGTATGCTGTTGACAACCTATTAGTAGTAAATAGTAAAATCGAAAAGATACCTTCTCCTTTAAATCCTCATCAGTTTGACTATTCGAAGTATATGAAAAGTCTTGGTGTTTATCATCAAATTAACATTTCAAATATGGAGATTTTAAATAAAAGCAAGGGTCAAGCTACAATAAGAGGCCAAGCTAATAAATTAAGACGTTTTTTAATTAGTAAACTAAAACAAAATAATTTAACTCCAAACGAATTAGCTATTGTACAAGCTTTAGTTTTAGGAGAAAAACGTGATATAAGTAAAATTTTATATGACAATTATGCTGCAGCTGGAGCTATTCACATTTTGGCGGTTTCAGGACTACATATCGGTATTATATATATGATACTTTTATATATTTTAGGTCCAATAAAAAATATACTTAAAAGTGAAAAATATTTAAATATCTTAATTGTCGTAATGCTTTGGGGCTTCGCTTTTCTTACCGGACTTTCTCCGTCAGTTATTCGAGCAGTCACTATGTTTTCTTTTTTTGCATTTGCAAAAATTATTAATAGAGATACCAATGCTATTAACACTCTTTTTCTTTCTTATTTTACACTTCTTATTATTAATCCAAATTGGTTATTTCACGTAGGATTTCAATTAAGTTATTTAGCGGTTTTATTTATTCTTTGGTTAGTTCCAGTATGGAACAAAATCTATTATCCTAAACATATGATTCTTAAGAAATTTTGGGGAATTATTACGGTAACACTGGCAGCACAAATTGGTATTATCCCGCTGAGTTTATTCTATTTTCATCAATTCCCTGGATTATTTATACTAACAAATTTAATTATTTTACCAATAATTGGACTTATCCTTTGTTTAGGTATTCTACTTATTCTTTTATCGTCTATTAATAACGTGCCAGATTGGTTTGCTTTTAGCTATAATTATTTGATTAAACTTCTTAATTCATTTATAAGCTGGATAGCAGATCAGAATGTTTTTTTATTTCAAGACATATCATTTAATTTCAATCAAGTTATTTTCTCTTATTTGATTCTAACTACCATAGCAGTTTATTGGAAACTAAAAACACAAAAAATAGTTCTTTTAACAGTTTTAAGTCTTTCAATTTTATATTATTCTAATTTGCTTCTAAAGAAGTATCATTTAGCAAATGAACTCATTATTTTTCATAAAACACGACATAGTTTGATTGGGAATAAAAAAGGGCAAAAGTTAGAAATTTTTAAATATGATTCCTTAAAGGAACTCGAAAATAGTTATCCCATAAAAGGTTATCGAATTTATTATGACATCAATAAATATTCAGAAAAAAAAATACCTGCCGTATTCAGTTATAAAAATAAAATGATTCTAATTGTTGATAGCTTAGGGGTTTACCCTAAAAATCATAAGGCTGATATTGCCATACTAATAAATAATCCTAAAATAAATTTAAATAGAATGCTCGATAGTTTAAAACCAAAATTAATAGTTGTTGACGGAAATAACTATAAGTCACTTATACCGTTGTGGGAGAAAAGTTGCTATGAAAGAAATATAAGCTTTCATTCAACATCTCAAAAAGGAGCCTACATCATTCGATAGTTATTTAAAACTTCCTTTAAAATTATTTTGGTATTCTTGCCAAGCTTCTCCTGTTGTGAGTTTTAGATAATCATCATTGGCAATCATTTTTAAAAATATTTCAATTTGCTCAGGAGTTTTATAACCAACGACAGGTTGAATTAAATCTCCATTTTCTTTAAAAAAAACAATGGTAGGATATCCAGTAATTTTTAAAGCGTGTGCTAATAAATGTTGAGAGTTTCTTCCTTTCCGTCCTTCTTGATAATTAGGATTGGTATAAGTAAAATCCTGATAGGTTACGGATTCTGTTCCTTCAGCATTGAATTTAACAGGATAGTAGTTTTTATTGACATACTTGATAACATCTTTGTTTCCAAAAGTGTTTTTGTCAAGTAATTTACAAGGGCCACACCAGCTCGTATAAACATCCATAAGTATTTTTTTTGGAGCTTCTTTTTGAGCCTCTAAAGCTTCATTCATTGAAATCCACCGAATACCATCTTGAGCGTACAAAGGTGAAATTAATAAAATGAGTATGACTATTAGTACCTTTTTTTTCATATCAATATTTTATTTAAAAACGCCTCGAAAGAGGCGTTTCGCATTAAATTCATTAAAATTAAAGCTTATTTAACTCCATGCATTAATTTTTTTACGATAGGCGTTAAACTCATTACCACCAGTCCCGCAATTATTGGAACGAATGTGAAAATTAAGAAAAACGTGCTCATAGAATATTCTGATGTTATGGAATCGATCATACCTCCCATAGAGCCTGCTGCTTTGTTTCCTAAGCCAATAGCAATATACCATAGACCGAACATCATCCCTATTTTAGTAGCTGGCACTAATTTAGAAACATATGACAATCCAACAGGAGATAAACTTAATTCTCCTAGGGTATGCAATAAGTAAGCTAAAATTAACCAAATGATACTAACCGATGCTGTCTGGGCTCCTTGAGGGATACTGGCAGATCCATAAGCTAAAATTCCAAAGCCTAGACCCAATAAAATTAAACCGACTCCAAATTTAACTGTGGCTGGCGGATTAAACTTACTTTCCCATATTTTAGAAAAAAGTGGGGCAAAAGCAATAATATAAAAAGAGTTTAAAATCCCAAACCAAGAAGCTGGGATTTCTGTAGATTCTTGACTAAATTGAGTGTACAGCATCCAAATTACAATGAACCATATGATTAAAAAACTAAAGCCTAAGAACGTATTAGATAAGGCATATTTTTTAAATGTGATTTTAAATAATTGTAATAATACATAAGTAATAATCATTAGTGGTATTACTGTAAGAAGCGTGTTTGCTATTCTAAATATCAACGCTGAATCTCCCTCTAGTACTCTGTTGGTATAATCTGCCGCAAATATAGTCATAGAACCACCAGCTTGTTCAAATGCAGCCCAAAAGAATACAGTGAAAATAGCTAAAATACCAACTACAGTATATCGATCTCGTTGCACTTTATCAGAAACTTTTTGAGCGCCTCCATCCTTATTATTTTGAACTGCATCCGATAAATCAATTTCTTTGGTGGGTGCTAAACCTACATTACCAAATATACCTTGAGCAAACCAAAATTGCAGCATTCCCAAAAACATAAATATTCCAGCTAAACCAAAGCCCCAATGCCAACCGATGGTTTCTCCTATGTAACCACACAACATAATTCCAAGAAATGCCCCAGCATTTACTCCCATATAAAATATGGTAAATGCGCCATCTTTTTTGTCTTGTGCATTGATATAAACCCCATTAATAATCGAAGTAATATTTGGTTTAAACAAACCATTTCCTGCAACTAGACAACCAATTCCTAGGTAAAGACCCCAAGGAGTGTCCATAGCCATAGAAGCGTGTCCTAAAGTCATAATTAAAGCCCCAAAAGCTACCGCTTTTCGATATCCAATAAATTTATCTGCGATTAATCCTCCTAAAATTGGAGAAAAATAAACAAGCATAGTATAGGTTCCATAAAGACCAAGAGCTTCTTCTCTGGTCCAAGCCCAACCACCATCTAATAAGGCTGAAGTTAGAAATAATACCAGTAAAGCCCGCATTCCATAATATGAAAAACGCTCCCACATTTCAGTGAAAAACAACACAAACAATCCGCTTGGATGTCCCATTAACAACTTTTGATTCATCTCTGAACCTTCAAATTTATACTTCGTTAAATCCATTTAATCTATTTTTAAATTATTAAATTATCAAAGCTTACAGAATGTTTTATGAAGCTAAGTTTTGTTTTTAAATATCTTCTAATTCTAAGTTTTAAGATTCACTATTTTGTAGTTCTCCTTCTGCATCTTCTATACCATGAGTTAATACTTCCAGTTTTTTTCTAACTAAAAGGACCAGGCCACCCAATACTACACAAAAAATAGCAATACCGGTAAAAATAGTGTATTCTCCAAGACTTTCGGACCACTCTCCTAACAAGCCAGCAAGTTTACTTCCAAATCCTGTCATAGCAAAATAAACACCCATCATAATAGATGCATATTTAACCGGAGAAAGCTTAGTTATAAACGAAAGGGCTACAGGCGACAGACATAATTCTCCAACCGTATGAAATAGATAAGCCAATACCAACCAATACATTGCAGAGGATCCTGTAGACTCAAACTGAGCTGTTGCACCCGTCATGAAAAAGAAACCTGTTCCCATAATTATAAGACCCAATATCATTTTGTACAAAGAAGTCGATACTTTTCCTTTAAGTTTTCTATTAGCCCAAAATAAGGCAACTGAAGTTCCTAAAAAGATAATAAACATTGCATTTAAAGATTGGAACCAAGATGCTGGAACTAACCAACCCATCAACATCCTATCTGTCTTTTCCATGGTGTATATATTCATTAAACCACCTGCTTGTTCAAATGCTCCCCAAAAAACAATAACCAATAAGAACGATATTAATAAAACAACGACTCTGTCTTTTTCAATTTTGGTTAAAGGTTTTTTCATCAAGGCTTTTTCTTCTTCATTTTGAGAAGCTCCTAAAAAATTACCAACATGCTTTAAATATTTTTGTCCTAAAACATATTGTAAGATTCCGAGCCCCATACCAATTCCTGCTAAACCAAATCCGTAGTGCCAACCATAAACTTCTCCAACATAACCTACGATTAAACTTGATAAAAATGCTCCTACATTAATACCAATATAAAAAATAGTAAATCCCTTGTCTCTTCTAATGTCTCCTTTTTTATACAATCCTCCTACCATCGTAGAAATATTTGGTTTTAACATCCCTACACCACAAACTATCAATACCAAACCTGTATAGAACGCCCACATTTCTTCGACCGCAAGAATACTATGACCAAAAAGTAAAAATATTCCCCCAACAAGTACTGATTTTTTTTGGCCCAAAAATTTATCTGCAATAAATCCTCCGGGAATAGACATCACATAAACCATCATCGTGTACCATCCATATAATGCTAAGGCATCTCCATTAGTCCAACCTAAACCAGCATTTTCCACATCGGTTTGTGCTACTAAATAAAGAACTAAAATAGCTCTCATTCCATAATAAGAAAAGCGTTCCCACATTTCTGTAAAAAATAAAACGTATAGTCCTATTGGATGGCCAAATAATTCTTTTTGATTAGCTTGAATTGTTGTTGTTGACATATCTTTATTTTTTTAATAGTTGTAAATTATTCACTAATTCTTATAATTTGTATTAGAACCACCTAATGACTCTTTAATAAAATTAGTCATTTTCTTGTAGAGATGACTTCTTGTTCTTCCTCCATAAATACTGTGATTTTTATCGGGATAAATTGCCCATTCAAAATCTTTATCCTCTTGAATTAAAGCTTCAGAAAGACGTAAGGTATTTTGTAAATGGACATTATCATCTGCGGCACCATGAATTAATAAAAAATCTCCTTGCAATTTATCTGCATAAGTGATGGGGGAATTATTATCATATCCAGATGGATTTTCTTGAGGTGTATGCATGTATCGCTCAGTATAAATAGTGTCATAAAAACGCCAACTGCTCACCGGAGCAACTGCAATTGCCATGGAAAAAATATCACTGGCCTGAAACAAACAATTGGAAGACATAAAACCTCCATAACTCCATCCCCAAATTCCAATTCTTCTCGAGTCAATATAGGGTAACTCTCCTAGCTTTTTTGCGACTGCTATTTGGTCTTCTACTTCATATTTACCCAACTCTAACTGAGTTATTTTTTTAAAGTCTCTTCCTTTAAATCCTGTTCCTCTCCCATCAACACATACTACAATCATTCCATCCTGAACTAACATTTGATGCCAATAATCATTTCCTCCTATCCACTGATTTGAAACACTTTGTGATCCTGGCCCTGAATATTGGTACATAAACAACGGATACTCTTTTGTTTCGTCAAAATCTAAAGGTTTTAAAGTATACATATTTAATTGATTCCCGTTTATTGATAGGGTCGAATACTCCTTGGGAGAAATTTTATATTCTTTAAGTTTATTAACTAAATCATCGTTATTCATGATTTCTCTAATTACTTTACCATTTTTAGATTCATTTAAGGTGTAGGTATACGGAATCGTTGAACTAGAATAGGTGTTTATGAAATAAGAGAAATCTTTACTAAAAGAAGCGTTATTAGATCCTGTTTTATGTGTTAATCTTTTGATTTTTTTCTCTTTCAAAGACACTGAATAGACGTCTCTATTTATACTTCCATTTTGAGTGCTGTTATAAAACAATAACCCAGTATTGTTATCATATCCGTAATAACTGGTTACCTCCCATAAACCAGAAGTTATTTGTTGTTCGTTTTTACCATTTTCATTATAAAGATAGATATGGTTCCAACCACTTTTTTCACTAGTCCAAATAAAATTATTGTTATCTAAAAAAGTTAAATCATCATCTATAGCAACGTAAGCAACGTCTTTCTCTTGATGTAAAAGGGATGTTGAATTATTATTTGAAACATCCACCAATATTAAATCTAATTCATTTTGGTGACGATTTAATAATTGAACACTCAGTAATGAATTATCTTTGGTCCATTTTATTCTAGGGATATAATAATTATTGTAGCCCAAAAGATCAACTTTAGTGGTTTGATTAGTTCCTAAATCATAAATATGTAGCGATACCTCAGCGTTTTTTTCTCCAGCCTTTGGATACTTAAAAACTTGCTGTGTAGGATATAATTCATTTCCCATAATATCCATTGAAAATTCAGGCACTTCCGTTTCGTCAAATCTAATAAATGCAATTTTATCACCATTTATGTTCCAATCAAAAGCTCTTACTACAGAAAATTCTTCTTCATATACCCAATCTGCAATACCATTAATAATCCTATTAATTTGTCCGTCGGAAGTGAGTTGTTTGGTTTCTCCGGATATTAAATCTTTAACATATAAATTATTATTAAAACCGTAAGCCAACTTGGAGGAATCGCCATTAAAAGTAGGCTCTTGTATTTGATTATCTGAAACTAAAGTAAGTTTCTTTGATTTTAAATCGTATACATAATAAATTCCTACGGACGAGCGTCTATAGATTTGTTTCAATTTTGTGGCTAATAATAGTTTGGTTTCATCATCACTAAATTGGTACGAAATAATATAATCTATATCTTCAATATCAGTAGAATTAAGTAACGTTTTAACTTTTTCTCCAGTTTTATAGTCATAGACATCAATTGTAGAAGTCTTACTTTTTCTATCATAATTATAAATTGAATACTCTTTACCATTATTCATAGATCGCAGCGCACTCAAGTATTCTGGTCTAAAAGTACCTCCATTAATATCATCTAATGAAATTGATTTTTCTTGTGCAGATAAAGTTGATATGGTTATTAATATTGATAACCATATACCTTTAGAAAATAATCTTGTCAATTTTTTGTTGTTTTTTGATAGTTCAAGTTTACACAATTTTAACGAATTTATCCTACTTTTTTGAATTAAAAAGGAAGTTTAAGAGGCTAAAAAAAGTAAAAAGACTCTGTTTTAAATACTATATTTGTGAATCATAATTATTTTAAACATGCCACAGCCTGTCTCGGGGTTTTCAAAAAAAACAAAAGAAGAAAAAATTGAATGGTTAGTTTCAAACTACCTTCAAAACGATCCTTTAGTTTATAAAGTTTTAAAACAATATTGGAATGATGATGAAAAACTCCAAAAATTGCATGATGGATTTATAGAAAATGCCATCAGTAATTATTATTTACCTTTTGCGATAGCTCCGAATTTTTTAATTAACAATGAGCTATATTCAATTCCTATGGTTCTTGAGGAAAGCTCTGTAGTTGCTGCATCAAGTAATGCTGCAAAGTTTTGGCTAGACAAAGGGGGGTTTAAAGCTGAGGTCATCTCTACTGTAAAAAATGGCCAAATCCATATTAATTTTTATGGCGCAGAATCTGTCATAAAAAAGTTTTTTTCTGAAAATAAATCGAAACTGATTAATAGTATTTCAGAAATAGAATACAGTATGAAAAAAAGAGGTGGTGGCCTCATAGATATAAATCTTATCAACTCTACTAAATCCTTAGAGGGCTACTATCAACTTCATTGTACTTTTGAAACTCATGATGCAATGGGTGCAAATTTTATAAATACTTGTTTAGAGGAAATAGCAAAGACATTTGAAAATAACTCAAAAAACTATTCGGAATTTTCAGATCTAAACGAGTATCCTGAAGTAGTTATGAGTATTCTTTCCAACTATGTTCCGGAATGTCTAGTGAGGGCAGAAGTTCAGTGTCCTGTGAATGAAATGTCTACCAATGGGATAGATGGCGCTACCTTTACAACAAAATTTATTAGAGCTGTAGAAATAGCCAAAGCTGAAACTAGAAGAGCAGTAACACATAATAAAGGAATTATGAATGGAATTGATGCAGTAATTTTAGCGACAGGCAACGACTTTAGATCTGTCGAGGCTGGAATCCATGCGTATGCCTCAAAAAATGGAATGTACACGAGCTTAACCGATGCAAAAATAGAAAACAATCTTTTTACTTTTTCAATAGAAATCCCTCTCGCAATTGGTACTGTTGGAGGACTAACTGGATTACATCCATTGGTTAAATTTGGATTGCTTTTATTACAAAACCCTTCAGCAAAAAAATTGATGCAAATTATTGCGGTAGCGGGATTGGCTCAAAATTTCGCAGCCCTGCGATCTTTAGTTACTACAGGTATCCAAAAAGGGCATATGAAAATGCATTTAGCTAATATTCTAAATAAATTAGAGGCCACTTCATTAGAAACAAAGCAGGCATTACAATATTTTGAAAATAAAGCTATTTCGCACAACGCTGTTACTTCTTATTTAAATCAACTTCGAGAAATAAATTGAAACAAGAATTTTACAGTCACGGAAAATTATTACTCACCGCAGAATATTTGGTATTAGATGGAGCAGATGCACTAGCATTTCCTACAAAATTCGGACAATCTTTAGCTGTTGATAGTGGCAAAAAAAATACTATCGAATGGAAAAGTTATGATCACAATGAGAGCCTATGGTTAGATTTCTGTTTTTCAATTGAAGAAATAAAATTATTTAACCGAAAAGTTGAAAATGATCGCGATCGTTTGTTGTCAATTTTAATGAATGCTCATAAAATAAATTCGACATTTTTAGGAAATACCGACGGTTTTAGTATTGTTACCAAATTAGATTTTCCGAATAACTGGGGCTTGGGAACTTCATCCACACTAATTAACAATGTTTCAAAATGGGCAAATTTAGATCCATATAAATTGCTGAATGTTACTTTTGGAGGAAGTGGTTATGATATAGCTGCCGCTAACAACGATCATCCTATTATCTTCACAAAAAAAGAAAATCAGTCGGTCTCAAAAAAACAACTTATCAATTGGAGTTTTAGAGATCAATTATTTTTTGTTCATCTAAATAAAAAACAAAATAGTCGAGACAGTATCAATAGTTACCGAAAAGTCCTCAAGCCTAAAATTATTGAAATTCAAAAAATTAACGAATTAACAATTGACCTATGTAATTGTAATAGCTTAACTGAATTTAAAAATTTGATTAAATGTCACGAAAAAATCGTATCGAACATGATTCAGCAAAAGCCTATTAAAGAGGTCTTATTCAAAAATTATCATGGTGGTATAAAAAGTCTAGGAGCTTGGGGAGGTGATTTCATTTTGGCTACTGGAGATGAAGATGATCACCAATATTTCAAAAAGAAAGGCTTTAACACCATTATTCCATTTGGAAAAATGATTCTATAAAAAAACCATTTTATTAATAAAATGGTTTTTTTATTTAAAGCCTAATATAATACCTCTAGAAAAAGGTAGCTCTGTTGTCTTCGATATCTGCTTCGTTTTTTAAAGCATTGTAAACATTTGTATTGAGAGAGGATAGAGTACTGGTGTTTAGCGTGTTTGCAAAACCAGAATAGTCCTGTAATTCTGGTGCATTATTGACAGCTGTCACTTTTACCATATAAACTCCTTTATCACCATCAATAAGGCCCGATGTTTCACCAGCTTTGAGGCCAAATGCTACCCCCACAACTTTAGGTTCAGTCCCAGCACCAGCAATAGTAGGATTTGCCATTGTAACAGCACTAGCTGCTTTTACAGAAACATTTTGATTATTTGCAACAGTATTTATTTCTGTGTTGGAGATAGATTGTCTTATTAATAATGCTTTTTTCTGATTTCTTAAAATCGGTGTGACCGTTGCGGATGCCTCAGCCAAACTTTTCAACCCTTTTGGATTTCTTCTAGTTAATTGAGCAATAATATAACCATTGTTAGTATTTATCCTTTTTACGTCTCCGATATTTGTTTCTTCGTTAAATGCCCACGAAACTATCGTCCTGCTATTCTCGTTTATTCCAGGTAAATTTGAGTCCAATTCTCCTATTTTATTAATAGGATTTGATTTTAAATCGGAAGCTTCTGCCAATTCATTAAAATCTGTTTCACTGGCAGCAATTTCAAATTTTGTTGCTTTAGAAAACACTTCGTTAATTGTTTTCTCTGAGGCCTCTACCTTTTTAACAATCAGAGCTAATTTTATTGCTTTCTGAATATTTTTTTGATCAGATATTTGGATAACATGGAAACCAAAACTGGTTTCGGCAATTCCAATATCTCCAGTTTTATTATCGAAGACAAAATCATTGAAAGGTTTTACCATTCTTCCCGGTGAAAAATATCCTAGATCACCTCCCTTGTCTTTGTTTGATAAATCTTCTGAATATTTTGAGGCTAAATCATCAAATTTTCGTCGATTTCTTTTTACGACTCTTAAGATACTGTCTGCAAGTTTCTTAGCTTCTACCTTAGTTCTTACCACATCCTGAGGAGCTGAAGATAAACCAGCAAATCTTATTAGAATATGCTTAGCCTTTGCCGAATCTGCCATCTTTTTTGTGGCATATACTCTAGCTAAGCTATAAGAATTTCCTTCTTTATAGGGGCCATAAATTTTATTTAGCTCTTGAGACATTAAATCAGAAGCAATGGCTTCAGGAAGTTGATTTTTTAAAAACCACCTATCCGTGTAAGTTACATCTGAGTTTAAATTTACATATTCAGCTATATCAGTTGTGATTTCAAAATCATTGGTTAGCTCAGAAATATCAGCTTTTGCGTTTTCATTATCATCTGTTGAAGGGTCTTCATTAAAGGTAACATATTGAATATCCACTTGAGGGTCTACTTCGTAATCTTTAGAGTTAGCCTTTACATAAGTCTCTATATCAGCATCTGTAATGACAACATCTGCATCTGCTATATTTGTGTATGGAATTTGCATAAACTGCAGGTCCATATTGTCATTTTGATAATGATACTCTTGTTCCCCTTCAACTAAAGTAGTAATCAAACCTCCTTTTATCATATTGAAATAAGTACTTTCTAGTACAGAGCTTTCTGTATCTGACTCAAAATCTAACCAAGCATTATAAGATTGTGGATTTCCGTTATCAGCGGCATTTTTAACATTAGCGAGGTATTCTTGTAACTTTAATTCGTTAAATAACCCAAATTCGTCTTGAAAAGTTGGATTGTTTGCAAGTGAAATCCTCAACGAATTATTAATTTGTTCTTTTTCAGCTGTTAATCCTAAAGACTCGTATTGCTCAGAAAAAATTACACGCCTTAATTCTCTATCCCAAACAATGTTCATTGCTTGATTTGTTTGTGAATTTGGCCCTAAATTACGTTGAATTGTTTCAACTTTTTTCATGAATTGTTCACGAGAAAGATCGACTCCATTAATTGTAGCTACCGTACTTTCTCCTTTTGGTGTTGAATTACCATTACCAATAACACCACTCAATACAAAAGAAAATAATGCAAGCGCTATAATAATTATTAAAAATATTCCGTGTTTTCTTATGTCGTTTAAAATTGCCATTTTTAATTATATTTTGCCTTTTCTTTAAGTATTGTAAATAGAAAAGGATTAATTTATCATTGTTTATATATTAAATTGTAAACTGAGAGTATTATACAAACACTTTACTTTAGTAATATCAGTGGGCGAAAATACTATTTTCCTACCATTAATAAAAAAGTTAAATTGAAAAAAATTGGGGAAAAAGCAAAAAACTAATCTACAGGGGTCAATTTGACTTCAACTAGTTCAATTTTTGTTTCAGATACTTCCATAATATTAAAGGTATAATTCTCAAAAACAATAATTTCTCCTTGATCTGGAATGTCTTCTTTAAAACTTACAATCATTCCTCCTAAAGTTTCATAATTTTCACTTTCTGGTAACTTCAGCTTGTAAGTTTCATTCAGATAATCAACTTCTAACCTAGTTGAAAACAAATAATGATTTTTACCTATTATTTTTTCAGTTAGAATCAGTTGATCATGTTCATCTTCAATTTCTCCAAATAATTCCTCAATGATATCTTCTACAGTAAGTATTCCTGAAGTTCCTCCATATTCATCTATAACCACAGCAATACTTTTGCTTTTTTTTGTTAATATATTTAAAACGTCTTTGATTAACATTGTTTCAGGAACGAATACCACAGGAATCAATATATTCTTTAATGTTTTGGGTTTTTTGAAAAGTTCAAATGAATGGACATAGCCTGATATATCGTCAATATTTTCGTTAAAAACTAAGATTTTAGAAAGACCTGTTTTTGTAAAAAGTTCACTTAATTCTGTTGGCGAAGTATCTATGGGAACCGCAACAACTTCTGTTCTTGGTATTAGAACCTCTCTAGACTTTACATCAGAAAAATCTAAGGCATTCTGAAAAATCTGAATTTCACTATCAACCTCGTCTTCTGTTTTTACAGTTTCCATTTGCTCTGAAATGTAATTCCCTAATTCAATTTTACTAAAATTTAATTGAACATGATCTCCTTCTGTTTTAAAAAATAACTTTAGTAGTTGATCTGAAATCCAAATAACAAATTCTGAAACAATTGAAAATAACACGTAAAAGATATAACCTGGTAATGCAAAAAATTTAACCAAACTATTCGCATAAATTTGAAAAAATACTTTAGGCAAAAATTCTGCTGTTATTAGTATGATTATGGCAGAAACAAGAGTTTGTATTAATAATGCCAAAAATCCGTTAAAAGCTAAGATTTGAAATGTATTGATATAATTCATCAATAAATCTCCCATAAAAAATCCATAAATAACAAGAGCAATATTATTTCCAATAAGCATCGTTGCTATGAATTTTGAAGGTCTTTTGGTGATTTTTTGTAAAATCAATGAAATAAACCCTTTTTGTTTTTTTTCTATTGCTAGGTGAACTTTATTTGAAGAAACATAAGCAATTTCCATCCCCGAAAAAAAGGCAGATAAAATCAACATACATATAATTACTACAACACTATATTCCATAAAAATAAAAAATATTTCTTAACAAAAATAACACAATAGAGTGGTATTTCTATTTCTTGTTGTTTTCTATTTTTTTTCTAAAATTTCTTTTGAAGAAAAACATGAAAACAGCAATAATGGTAAAAAACATAAATAAAAAAGCTCTGTTTTTATTGGTATCCCAAGACGAAACTGAAACGTATACAGATAAGGCTGCCATCACAAGGTATAAGTATTCAAATAATATATATAATTTATTTACCATTTAATTTTTGTTTTTATCTACCAATTGTATTCCTTGATTATTTCTAGATAAAAAAGTAGTAAACTCTTGATTTGAATCAAATTGAAGACCATCGTTATAAGATCCATCAGCAAAAATGATTTGATAGGGCTGATTGGTAAAAATCCATTCGTTAGCTTGATCCCAGTATAGCTGATTAGCTTTAACAATTGTACTATCTGATGTAGTGATTTTTACATTCCCAATTAAATCCACGATTCCTGTATTTTTAAACTGCACTGCATAATCTGACGATACTGTACTTTTATTTTCTTTATCCCAAAAATATAAGGTTATTCCCTCTGGAAATTCTTGATAAGGAAATTCAAAATTTGAATAATCTTTTAATAAAGGGGCTAATAAATTAACTGTTACTTTTCCTGAATCCGTATACTTTAAATTAATTGTCTTTCCAACGGCAACAGGTTCTTCGTCTTTAATATTCATTTTTTGTATGTTATTGTAATTTCCTTCACATGAAAAAAGCGTAATGACTGCTGTTAGCATCGTTACGCTTTTAAACATATGTTTGAATCTAATCATATTTAATTACCTCTTATAAACTAGGTACTTTTACACTACCACCAATCCAGCAATTAAAACTGATTGTTTTGCCTGCCATATCATCTGAAAAAATATCACTTTTACTTGGGGCTCTTTGTCTGTAACTACTTGCTGCTCTTCTCGCCTCTGACGCAATAGATGCGTCAACCAATCCAGCTTTATCAGCCATATTTGCGGCTAACCAGTTAACCGCTCTTTTTTCAAAAACAGTGGCGCCACAGTCATTTGAGCTTTTTGAATACATTTGTGCTATTCTTAAATAACACCTCCCCTGAGAAGGGTTGTATTTTAATGATTTATTATAATAGGATCTTGCTGATCGATAACTACCTTGCTTTCTTTTCAATTCAGCTATTCTAAAATATATTCTAGCTTTCTTAAAGTTATCTACCTGCATCGATGCAGATTCTTCCAAATACTCAATTGATTTTGAAATGTTCCCTTTATTTCTTTCTAATTGACTGAGATATAATTTAGATTCTGCAGTTGGTTCTAAGTTATCAAGTTGCTCAACTAATTTTAAAAACAAGGGATCTTCGGTACATTCTTTAGCAGAAAGTCTACTTGCTGCTTTTTTCACCCATTTAATATCACTTTTTTTCTCCTCAAAGTCTTTGTTGTAAAGAGGAACTAAATTTTCACAGTCAGCTAACTTCCCTAATTTTCCCTCCAAGCTACCGGTAACTTTACTGTATGCGTTTAGGTTGGTACCGTAGGATTTTAATCTTTTTGTATCCTTTGTTGAAAGTTTTTCACCTGCATCTTTTTTATTGTACAGTTCTGTTGCCTTAGTAGCTAAATCAATCTTTTCATTCGCAACTTTTAGATAAACAATTTCATACAAATCAAAAATATCTTCGATTGGCTTTTCTCCATTTTCGTACAAACTTACTGCTAAAGAGAAATACGTATACAAACTTTTAGGACTTGTGAATGTTGCAGCATCTTCTTTATAAGCGTTGTCAAAGGCTAAAAATTGTTGCATTTTAGTTCCAACAGCATTATCATATTTTACTTGAGCAATACTCGCAAGTGTTTTCCCCTTTTTTGTTTTAGTTGGAAAATAAGCCATTTTGTCTTCATAACTCTTAATTAAATCTGTTACCTTAGACTTATCACCTTGTTTAACGAAATATGAAAACATTTTAGCTCCATACTGATAAGTAGCTAAACTAAATTTAGGACATTTAGTGATCACATTTTCATAATAAGGTAGTGCTCCTACATAATTTTTTGCCTTAGCAGGTTCCACAAATAATGATAGTGTTTCATAACAATCATTAGGTACTTGTGCAAGCATTTTACTTCCTATACTTACAAATAAAATTGCTGTAAGTAATGTAAATTTCATTTTCATCGTTTCCAAATTTAATTTCATTAATCAATGTATCTTTTTTCAAACCACCTATCATTAAGTGACAAACTTATAAAGGTGTTAAAAAAGTTTTCTTTTACTAGGCCTTGAGAGGTAGTTCCTTTAGAACCTAACTCAAACCCTATGTTTATATTAGAGAATAATCTTCCTACAGGAAGTCCTACACCAAAAGATATGCCATACTCATTTATATTCTCTCCTCGCAGATTTATTCCTGTCTCCTCATAACGAACTCCAAGCCTGTAGACTGCTCTATGCCAATAACTTGTGAGTGAATTGTATCTAGGTATAAAAAACCCACCTATTCGGTATTTATTTGAATCCACAAATTCTACCGTACCAAAATTTAGCGTTGGATCATTGTAGTTACTGGTCTTTGTACTGGTGTATTGTCCAGAAATAAACCATTTTTTAGGGCTTCCTAAGCCTGCGCCTATTGTAATTTGCGACGGAAAATTAACCTCAACATCCTCAAGTATTTGTTCCCTATCGTCAACAGGAACGACTGCACCCGTAGCAGAAATTAAAACGCTTGTTATATTTCTAACTCCCTGAACTTTAAATTTGGTAGCAGGCGAATAAGTTGCCGTTGTTGTTAGTTGTAAATCTTCAGAAATTAGTGTTTTGTATTCTGCACCAAAATTAAAATTAAACCCCAGTAAATCAGATTTTATATTTTCTCTTATCCCTAACAAAAGATCGTCTTCAGAAACAATAGTAGTTCTTTCTACATTTCCAAAATTATAATTAGCGTCAATTCCTAAATTAAAATTTGGAGTTACTTGATAAGCCAAGTACAAAAAAAACTTTATTCATTCCACCAGTACCTCTATACTGTGTAAAAGAAGAATCTCCATCAGATTCTAATTTATAACCAACCGAGGTGAAGGGAAGGATTCCAAAACTAGCTCCAAACTTACCCATAGGTATTCCCAATGCTAGGTAATCTAGGGTAGTTGCAGAGGCATATTGCGAATCTGTTTCTGTTTGCTGATTGACATACTTATAACTTCCACCAGAAGTAAAACTCACTAATTTCAGGTTGGCAACAGAGGCTGGGTTTTGTATGTTTAAATGAATGCTGTCTGAAAACACATTAATTCCTCCCATGGATCTATTTTCGGCGGTTCCTTTAAACTTAATTTCGCCTATTCCAAAAAATGAATAAGGAGATGTAGTTCCATTTTGGGCAGTTGCAACACCAGTAATTATAAGCATTGCTGCAAAAATTATTTGCTTTAACATTGATTCTTATTGTTTTGTACTAAGTAGTTTAAACCTTCTAATAAAAAATTAGAATGCGCAAAGATGTCATTTTTTATACTTTCTACCAAGTATTGAGCACCTCCTCCTGTTAAAATAACTGTTAATTCTTGATATTTTTCTCTGTAGGCATCTATAAAGCCATCCATTTCGAATGTAAGCCCCTGAATTACACCTACATGTATTGATGATTCTGTGGAAATTCCTAAATAGTTTAGCGTTTTTTGGGGTTTTAATAAAGGAAGTTTGTTCGTGTAATCATTTAAAGAACGATATCTAAATTCAATTCCAGGAGTAATAGAACCTCCTAAATATTCATTCTTTGAATTTTTAAAATCAAAAGTAATGCAACTTCCTACATCAATTATTAAAACATCTTTGGATGGATATTTAATTGCAGCTGCACTCACAAGAGCAATACGATCGCTTCCTAAAGTCAGAGGAGTTTTGTACTTATTAGTAAATGGAAGATGGGTTTTATGAGATAAAATAATGGTAGGGTATTTTTCTTTTATTATTAAATTTGCCTCTTCTGAAAAAAAACCTACCGAGGAAATAATTACATTTATTAAATTTTTATGTTCTATTGAAATACGTTCAAAATCTTCAAAGAATTTTTCTTTAGAAGTATTGATTTTTTTAATCAGCAAGTTGTTTTTAAAAACCGCTAATTTAATAAAGGTGTTTCCAACATCAATAATTAAATTCATTAGAATGCTACTAAGTTGTAAAAATACAATATGAATTTTACTATCTTGTTATCTGAATCTTAAAACCTTAAAAAAATAGGTGTTTTTTTTTGATTTTTATTTTGTTCAAAACAAAATAGAGTTATATTTGCCCTCGCTTAATAGCAGGTACCATAGCTCAGTTGGTAGAGCAACGGACTGAAAATCCGTGTGTCCCTAGTTCGATTCTTGGTGGTACCACATAAAAATCCCTTAGTTTTTACTAGGGATTTTTTATTTTTACTAATAAAATTTAAGAAAAGCTAGTTACTTTTAGGGTTTCTCCTTTGGAGAGTGTTAATGTGAAAGTGCCTATCCGAACTCGAATTAAACGTAGGGTTGGAAAACCTACCGCCGCTGTCATTTTTCGTACTTGCCGGTACTTTCCTTCTCTTAGGGTAATGGAGATCCAACTCATAGGACCGTGTCTCGCATCTCTGAGCTTTCTGTTTTCAATGGGTAAATCTTTCGGAGATTCAATAAGGTTGGCTTCACAAGGCATGGTTTTGTAGATTGCTCCTTCCAAGCTAATCTCAATACCTCCTTTTAATTGTTGGATGGCTTGTTCTGTAATAGTTCCATCTACTTGCACAAAATATTCTTTTTCGTACTTATGACTGAGTATGTCATAGCTCACTTTACCATCGGTGGTAAGTAGTAGTAGCCCTTCGGAGTTTCGGTCCAAGCGTCCAATAGCCATAGTACCCGCTGGGAAATCATACAATTCGCCCAATAATTTGTTTCGTTTTTTTTGTTTTCCATTTACGATAAATTGACTCAGATAACCGTAAGGTTTGTGCAGGGCAAAATGTTGATGCTTTGTTATTTTAGACAAATTAATTGATTGTAGGTGGTAGTTGATTTTAAAGAATTCAAATTTAATCAATTTTAAGCAATGTAAATTCTTGTTAAATTGTTAGCCATTGTTCCATATAAAATAGAATCTTGGTTATATTTACAGAAATGGAATTAAAGCAATAATAAACATGGCAGATAAAACGTATTACGATCCTAAAGATTTAAGAAAATTTGGAAAAATCACCGAATGGAGTGAGGAACTGGGTACAAAATTCTTTGACTATTACGGAAAAGTTTTTGAGGAAGGTGCCCTTAGTGCGCGTGAAAAATCGTTAATCGCACTGGCCGTTTCGCATGTTGTTAAGTGTCCTTATTGCATTGACGCTTATACTAAAGACGGCTTGCAAAGGGGGATCACAAAAGAAGAAATGATGGAAGCTGTTCATGCAGGGGCGGCTATCGAAAGCGGGGCAACACTGGTACACGGCGTACAAATGATGAATAAATATGATAAATTAAGTATGTAAGTTGGGTCTTATAAATTAGATCAACAAAAGCGTAGTAAAGGGTATGCAAACAACATCGTTAAAAAAACAAAAAAAAGAATTAGCTGATGCTAAAAGGCAATTAGAAATTTTATCTAATGGTATTTTTAACAACAATGAACTCCCAACCTTTGCCACGAAAATTAAAGCTGTAGGTCAATTTCCGTTACGCCCTAAAAAATTAGAAATACTCCAAATTAATTTAGGCTATATGTGCAATCAAGTTTGTGAGCATTGCCATGTAGATGCGGGTCCAGATCGTAAAGAAATTATGACAAAAGAGACGCTGCAACAATGTTTGGAGGTCATAAAAAACACCCCGGCTACCACACTGGACCTCACCGGTGGTGCTCCCGAGATGAACCCTCACTTTAGATGGTTTGTAGAGGAAGCGTCAAAACTAGGGATTAAAGACTTTATCGTACGTAGCAACCTAACCATTATTAGAGCTAATAAAAAATATTACGATTTACCTGATTTTTTTAAAAAATACCACATTCACGTGGTCAGTTCAATGCCTCATTGGACTCGGGGAAAAACAGATCAGCAGCGTGGCAAAGGAGTTTTTGACAAGTCGATTAAAGCCTTACAAGAATTAAATTTGGTGGGTTATGGAATGCCAGGAAGTCCACTCAAATTAGATTTAGTTTACAACCCCAGTGGCGCTTTTTTACCCGGAAACCAAGACAGCATGGAAAAAGAATTTAAAAATGCTTTAATGGAAGATTTTGGAATTCAGTTTCATCAACTATTTGCAATTACCAACCTGCCCATTGCTAGGTTTTTGGATTATTTAATTGCATCTGATAATTACGAAGATTATATGTACAGTCTGGTAGAAGCATTTAATGCCTCGACACTAGAAAACGTGATGTGTACGAACACCCTATCGGTAAGTTGGGATGGCTATTTATACGATTGTGATTTCAACCAAATGCTAAAATTAAAAGTAGCCAGTAAGTTAAAGCATATTTCTGAGTACAATGAAGAAGTTTTACAAAACCGAAATATAATTGTTTCACAACACTGTTACGGCTGTACTGCTGGAGCCGGAAGCAGCTGCCAAGGTACTGTTGCTTAATCTCAGCGCATTTAAATGAAAAGAATCCTTTTAATAAGCCTCTTAATTTTTTGGAAAGTCTCTTTGTTTGGGCAAGAAACCCTCGAAGAGGTTTTAAATAAATACAATCATAAAAAGGTGCCATACATCGCTGTCGCAGAGCTTAAAAACTTACAGCAAAAAAATAAAGTAGTAATTTTAGATAGTAGAGAACTTGACGAATTTAAAGTGAGTCATATTGAGGGAGCAATATTGGTGGGTTACAATCATTTTAGGCTAAGCTCCCTACCAGACAGCATAGACAAAAAAACTCCTATTGTTGTTTATTGTACCTTAGGAGTTCGCTCTGAAGTGATTGCCAACCAATTAATTGAAAATGGCTATACCGATGTTAAAAATTTATATGGCGGTATTAGTGAATGGAAAAATAAGGATTATATAGTGATCGATTCGATACAAAGAATGACCGAAAACATACATGTATATTCAAAAAAATGGGGAAAATGGTTAACTAAAGGAAATCCTATTTTTTAAGCCATGAAAAAGCTAAATACCCACAAAGCACTTATTATTTTTACTCGCAATCCCGAGATAGGAAAGGTAAAAACCAGACTGGCTAAAACAATAGGTGATTTAGCAGCATTAAAAGTATATCGAAAATTACTGGAGCATACGCTGCACATAACTCGACCTCTAGAAGTAGATAAATTTGTTTTTTATTCGGAACAAATTCAAGAAAATGATCACTGGGATGCAGCTACCTACTTCAAAGAGCTTCAAAACGGAGTTGGTTTAGGAGAACGAATGCACCATGCTTTTGAGTTACTTGTTTAGCCGAGGATATCGCCAGATTGTGATCGTGGGGAGTGATATTTTTGAATTAACTACCGCCGGTATTCGAGAGGCTTTTACCCATTTAGATAGCACTAATTACGTAGTGGGACCTGCCTTAGATGGAGGTTATTATTTATTGGGAATGAATGCCTTAAAAAAGAAACTTTTTGAAAATAAAAAATGGGGTACTAGAACGGTATTAAAAGAAACCCTTAAAAATTTAGAGCAAGAACAAGTAGTTTTACTTGCTGCCAAAAACGATATTGACACCTACGATGACTTAAAAAAAAGTAGTGGATTCAATCAATTTTTGATAGCACCTTAAAATAAAAAAAACATGAAGAAATACATACAAGAAGCGGTAGATTATTTAAAAAATAAAGGATTTGATGCTCCTGAAATAGGAATTGTATTGGGGACAGGATTGGGTAAATTAGTCGATGAAATAGAAAAAGAGAGTACCGCTAGTTACAACCACATTCCCAATTTTCCGACCGCTACCGTAGAGTTTCATAAAGGAAAATTAATATATGGAACCTTAGCTGGTAAAAAAGTAATTGTCATGCAAGGCAGGTTTCACCTATATGAAGGATATTCGACTTACGACGTGACCTTTCCAATACGCGTGATGCACCAATTAGGAATTAAAAAATTATTGGTGAGTAATGCAGCCGGGGCAATTAATAAAAAATTTAAAAAAGGAGAACTGATGTTAATTGATGATCATATTAATTTACAAGGAGGATCTCCTCTGGCCTACAAAGGAATTGAGGCGATGGGAAACCGTTTTGTGGATATGAGTGAGCCTTACGATGCCCAAATGAATAGGAAGCTGATTGCTATTGCAACATCTAAGCATATTAATCTCCAGAAAGGAGTCTATGCGAGTGTGATGGGACCTCAACTAGAAACTAGAGCAGAATATCGATATTTACAAATTATAGGGGCAGATGCCGTAGGAATGAGTACGGTTCCAGAAATAATTGTCGCCAATCATTTAAAAGTGCCAGTGGCTGCAGTTTCTGTTCTTACTGATGAATGCGATCCAGATCACCTTCAGCCTGTCGATATTGATGACATTATTAAAATTGCTGGAAAGGCAGAACCCGATATGATTTTATTATTTAAAGAACTAATTAAAGAATTATAAACAATGAGTTATTTACAAACCACCCACGATGTATATAAAGAAGCAGCATTAACACCCGATGTAGGTCTTTGCTGTACCACCAACCCTATTTGGGAACTTCCAGGCTTAAAAATTCCGAAAATAATGCAGGAAATGAATTATGGCTGTGGCAGCACTGTTAATGCCAGGGATTTAACCAATAATCCAAAAACATTGTATGTAGGTGTTGGAGGCGGTATGGAGCTATTACAGTTTTCCTATTTTTCGAGACAAAAGGGAGGTGTTGTAGGAATCGATGTAGTCGATGAAATGCTGGAAGCTTCTCAGAAAAATTTTAAAGAAGCAGAAGCATTAAACCCTTGGTTTAAAAGTGAGTTTGTAGAATTAAAAAAAGGAGATGCCCTCAACCTTCCCGTTGAGGATAACTCCATCGATGTTGCTGCCCAGAATTGTTTATTTAACATTTTTAAAGCGGAAGATTTAAAACGAGCAATCAAAGAAATGTATCGCGTTTTAAAACCTCATGGAAGATTGGTGATGAGTGACCCTACCTGCGAACAACCAATGAACGAAACCCTTAGAAACGATGAGCGCTTGAGGGCATTGTGCTTAAGCGGTAGCTTACCGATTAAAGACTATGTAAAAGCGCTCACCGATGTTGGTTTTGGAACCATCGAAATTAGGGCCAGAAAACCCTATCGAATTTTAGATCCAAAAAATTACCCAACAGAAGAATTGATCTATATCGAAAGTATCGAAATTGCCGCTATTAAAGATCCTGTTTTGCCAGATGGCCCTTGTATTTTTACTGGTAAAGCAGCAATTTATTATGGAGACGATAATTTTTTTGACGACCATAAAGGACATGTATTGGTTAAAAATCAACCACTTGCTATTTGTGATAAAACAGCAAAACAATTAAAGGATTTAAAAAGAAATGATATTCATATTTCTGAGTCCACCTACCATTACGATGGTGGAGGTTGTTGTTAAGCCAGCCAATTAAAAGAGCTGCATAAATTTGTAGCCGAATATTGAGTGTATCAACTTATGAAAAAAATAGTAGTTATTATAGTCGTACTGTTCCTTAGCAAAAATAATTTTGCATCGGAGACGGCTCCTTGTAACAACACCGTAAACCACACTACCTGGAATTTATTACTAAAAAAACACGTAAGTGAACAAGGAAAGGTAGATTATCTTGGGTTTAAAAATGACCTAGCAGAGCTGAATGCTTACTTGGAATGGCTTTCCAATTCAAGACCTTCAGAGACTTGGTCAAAAAATCAAAAAATGGCTTTTTGGATCAATGCCTACAATGCATTAACGATTCAATTGATTGTGGATCGATATCCTATTTCTAGTATTAAGGATATTTACAGTCCATGGAATATCAAGGTTATTACCATTGCAAAAAAATCGCTGTCTTTAAATAATATTGAACATGATATATTAAGAAAAATGGGCGATCCCAGAATTCATTTTGGGATTGTCTGTGCTTCCATATCTTGTCCAAAATTGCAAAATGAGGCTTTTAGTAATCAAAATATTAACCGCCTCTTAAATATGGCAAGCAAGGAGTTTTTGGCAGATACCACTAAAAATAACATTACTACAAATTCAGTTGAACTTTCAAAAATATTTAAATGGTTTACAAAGGATTTTAAGCAAGAAGGAAGCCTGATTGATTTTTTAAATAGATATACTGATATTACTATTGCTAGCGATGCAACAATATCTTTTAAGGATTATAATTGGGGGTTAAATGATTAAAATATCGATTATCATCCCCATTTTAAATGAAGAGAAAAACATTATTTCTTTACTGGAGCATCTGGAGCAACATAGCAGTAAAAATAATAGTTTTGAGTTACTTATCGTAGACGGAGGAAGTACCGATGGATCCATCAGCAAAATCGAAAACTATATTAAAAATCATCATCATATAGCATTAATATCTTCGGAGCGTGGTAGGGCCAAACAAATGAATCGAGGGAGACTTCAGGCCAATGGCGCTATTTTATATTTTTTACACGCCGATAGTTATCCTCCCAAAAATTTTGATCAATACCTTATCGACGAGGTCAAAAAGGGAAACTTGGCAGGTTGTTTTAAAATGAAATTTAACCATCCGCATTGGTGGTTAAAACTTGCCTCTTGGTTTACTCAATTTAATTGGAGCGCTTGCAGAGGCGGTGATCAAAGCCAATACATCACTGCTACTTTATTTGACGAGATTGGTGGCTTTAACGAGGATTATATCATTTACGAGGATCAAATTTTAATTAAGGAGCTTTATAAAAGAAATCAATTTACAGTGATTCAAAAATGGATTTGTACCTCAGCAAGATTGTATGAACAAAAAGGCATTTGGACCTTACAATATCATTTTTGGGCTATCTATATAAAAAAATGGTTGGGCGCTGATGCAACTGCACTATATCGTTATTACAAGAGGCACATCGCTACCTAAAGAATATTAAAAGTTCCACCAATACTAAAGTTGTATTGAGCAAAAAAGAAAGAGTGACTGGCACTATCGGAGGTACTGGAGGTGGTTCTTACATTTGGCAGGTTAATGTACCCTCCTTTTAGTTCAGTTTGCAGCCTTAGATTTTTGAAAAAGGTAAGTCCTACTCCAAAGAGGGCATGCAAACCATATCCGGCAACATTAAATTGGTCGTAGCGGTTCTTATTTAAAACGACCGCATTGGTTCTGGGATATATGGCTCCAAGCCCAGCACCAAAGAGGGCGTGCAGCTTAATTTTTTCGTGGAGTACCAGTAAATGATCTGCTCTTCTAAGCTCCGCATTGATATAGTTTAGTCCGTCGGTATGCTCAAATTCTAAAAATCCTTCTTCTAATAAGATGCTTTCTCCATTATAGACCCCATCGTATAAAGTTCCTGAATTTTGGATTTCTCCATAAATAGCTACTGGCTGATTTGGTAGGGCTATGTATTTCATGTGGTCGAGGCCTATGGATATGCTGTAACGATCGTTCACAAAGTAGCCCAGCCTAAAATTGTATTGTGGTGTGGTTAAATTAGAGGGGTGAAAATAGTTTTCGGCTGTAAAACGAGTGGGGCGATCGGCTGCTTTGACACTTTTTAATTCGAAATGATAATGATCGCCTTTAAATTTAATATCTGAATTGCTGTACCAGGACCAATTATAACCCCAAGTTAAAAAAAAATCGCCTTTTTTATAAGCCGAACTAGGGCTTGTATTTAGATCTTGAGCATAGCCATGCGCTATAAAAATCGTCATCGCTATAATTGAACAAAACTTCATTAATTAAAAATTACTATTTAAAAAATCAAGAGGCAAAACTAATCAAAAATTAAGGTCTAGCTATTGAATTTTAATTAATAATAAAAAGAAATTAGATTCGATTAATTTTCTAATAATTCAAGGCTTGGAGAGAGGTAATTTAAGAGTGGTTCTTGAAACAATTGCTCATTTAAGGATACTATTTCTATATAAGCTTTATAGAGTTCGTGTTCGAAACTTTAGAATTTCAATATCTTTTTTATTTTGAAGAATCTTAAGTTTTAAAAGCAGTAATGGCGATACACCATCCATTTTTTGATAGGCTTCGTAGATCGACGACACACTGCTATTTTCGTTTTGTTTTTTTAATATCGTATAATTTACAATCGAGGTGTTATACGCATTTTTAGCGAATGATACTTTTAGTTGATAGTTTTTTAATTCATTATTTAATTTGCTTTCTTTAACGGTCTTTTCAAAATAAAATTCACTTTTATCTTGTCTGGCAGCACCAAAAAAAGGCAAGTTGATTCCCAAACCTATGGACAAATTGTCTTCAAATAAATTTTCTGATTTTCCGATATATTTTGCTTGAACAAAATCTAATAATTGCCTGGATTTTGCAATGGATAAATTCATTTCATTTTCCAGGGTATTCATTTTTAATTTTTGAAGTGACAGGAATGAATACTCATAGGATACAGAGTCCGAGATGGGAAAATCTATAATTTGTTCCGGACTGATTAAATTGTTAGTTTCAATTGGCACTGCATCCAGACCAAAAACTTTTTTCAGGTACTCCTCTTGATCTTCTCTAGTTTTTTTTAGCTGTATAATTTTTAGATGGGTTGCTAATAAATCTTCTTCTGATTCTATCACCTCTTTAATTTCAAAATTTTCATCGAAAACTTGATGTCCTAACAAGGTTAGTTTGTCATTTATTTGTTGTTGTTTAGTTAATAAAAGTAATTCCATTTTATTATTGAAGATATAATCCAGCGCAAACAAATACCTGCTTTTTAAGTCCTGGTTGATCTCTATTTTATTTTCTAAATGAACTTCCTGAATTTTATTGGAGTAAATATTTTTTTGGCTCGATTGTTCTCTTAGAGTATTGGGTTTAATTCGTCAATGAATACTCTTGGAATGTTTCAATAAAACGTCTAGTTTCTAATCTAAATTGAGCACTCTTTATAAGCGGTATGTTATAATTTTTACTATTGAGTAGTGAACTGGTCGTAGAATCTTTAACGGCCAACTCAGACTTATTTATTGAGCTCAAAAAAGTGGTTAATGATTGCTTTTCTTGAGCTTGAGTTACTGCAACTCCAGCAAAGAGTAACGTGAGTAAAATACGTCTTGATTTGATCTTTACTATTTTAAAAAGAAGACTCATCATACAAGAAATCTATTAGTAAACTAAATTTAAAATCACTTTTTCTTTTTGCAGAAAAGGGTTGTCTGAGGGAATTTCTATAATGATTTCTCTACCAAAAGTTTTTAGCTCTTTAATTTTTCTGAGTCTTGGCGGAATTTCTACAATTCTGGAACCTAAAGTTTTTACGACTCCTTTATTTTGGATATCAGGTCTTGAACTTGAAAATATGCTTATTGAATCGTTTATATTTATTTTTAGGATAAGTTCTTCATGAATATAACCTACCACCAAGTTGGGGCTTTCTTCATAAAAAGAAATAAGCGCTCCAAACGAAGCTATTTTTTCTCCTTCTTTACAATGTATATTTCCAATTAACCCATCTGATGGGGCCAAAATAAGCTCATCTCTTTTTCTTTTTTTATAATAGTCTAGTTGTGCCTCTAGTGCTCTGATTTCTGAAAGTAAGGGGTTGTTTTGAGCAAATCGCTCACTCTTTAAATTATTAATTTGAGTGCGAATTATTTCTTGTGTTTGTTTTAGTTCTAATTCTAGTGAAGCTAATTTTACTTGACTTGGATTGATAATTTCATTGGATTCACTATCCATTAAATTTATACTTTTAATTTTTTTTGATAATTCCTTATTGTTATTAAGCTTAATTTTTAATTGATCTATCTGTGATTGAATTTTACTGGTTTGCTCTTTCAATTCGATTTCGTATTGAAGGATTCTCCAGTCCAAATTAGATTTCCATAAATTATACTTGGTTTGCAGTTCTTCAATTTTATATTCTACATCGCTCGTTTTAATAGGTAAGGTAGCTGATATCACGTTTAATAATGGCGAACCCTTTTCGACTTTTTGACCAACGGTTACAAATATTTTTTCAACTTCAATGGCATTTTCCATGCTAATTTCGGTTTCTTTATTATCGGCAAATCCATAAAATGTTACGGTACTATCTGCTTTAAAAAAAAGAGAATAAAGTAATAAAACACAGATTATTACTGCAACCAGATAGATAAGGTTAAATTTTTTCATAATCATCTCTAAAATTTATCCTTACATTAAATATCCCATCCATTATGGCTAGTTCATTAACTAATATTCGTGCTTTTTCTTTGCTTTCTATTTTAATTTTAAAATCGAATGAAACCATCTGAATTATAGTATCTCCACTTTTTTTATTATTAATGGCATACTTTGATAAGTTTACCTTTACACAGGCATTACTTAAATGATCTTCAATAAGATCACGCTTATTAGATGCTAATAAAATAGCATTAGGAATATCAAATTGTAAACTCGCTATTACCGTTGTTTTTTTACTCAAATCTGAATAATGTATTAGTAATACCACTAAACAAAAACCAATAGTTCCAATAACTGCGATCGTTATCCCGTAGACCCCCGCTGCAATACCAACTGAAATTGAGGTAAACATAAATACCATATTTCTTGGATTACGAAGGGTTGTTCTGAACCTAATGATGGCGAGTGCCCCCAACATCCCAAGTCCTCTGGCCAGACTATCGCCAATTGCTTGCATTACTGTTGCAACAGGAATAGATATTAGTATTAGAGCTTGTATAAAATATTTTGGGCTTTCAAGTTCTCTCGAAGTCTTCTGATAAATAAGTGCTATCAGGGAAGACAAAACAAATGAGACTAGCGCTATCACGATCACATTTGTTAAGCTAGACCCTTCTAAATTATTGGTTAAACTTGAAAAATCAAACATACTATTTTACTATTTTTTTATTCAATAATAAGTTTTTGTGTCTGAACCAATGTTTGATCCATTGCAACTATTTTTAATAGATAAATGCCAGCACTTAAGTTACCTCTTGAAATTATAAATGTGTTATCGTTCGTCTCCTTGGAAAGAATTTCTCTTCCTAATATATCATACATTTTCATCGATAACTTAGAGTTTGTATTAGAAACTACAATTGTTGCCGTTGTTTTCATAGGATTTGGATATACAGAAATACTCATCATTGTTACTACTTCATCGGTTCCTAAACTACAATCGTTATTAAGACTAGCCGGAGTACCGTATTCAAATCCTGGTGCTGCGCAAGCGTCCCAGTTTTCACCTTCATCATTATCTAAATCAGGAGCAATCAATTCAAGTGTTGGTCCGTTTCCGTCTGCTTGAGTTGGCCATGGATCTTCATCGTCATAATCAACAGAATCTACTAAAACCTCTGAATTATCATACAATCGGATTAATTCTCCTCCTCCACTTAAACCAAATTCAAAATCGCCTAAAACTGGACTTACGTCAGGATAATAAGTTTGAAAATCTGCTAAACTTTGAGCTAATACAATATAAGAACCTGCTGGCATGACTGTTCCTGATGGAATAATGAATTCGTGTAAATCGTCACTATCTTTGAATACCCATCCGGAAATATCTACCGAAATATCAGAATTGTTATACAATTCTACCCAATCTTTCACTTCAAAACCAGGTGAGTCTTTGTAATTAATTTCGTTAATAACAATTTCAGAGCCTCCTTCATAAGAGAATACTGCCGTTACGTTTTCAGCTTGCTCCAAAAAGAACGAGGTATTAATTGCATTAGCATCCACTACCGAATGGTTGTCCAGTTCCCAGTGATCAAACACGTAATCTGCATTGTTCTGCTCTGCCCCTAACAACATCGTTATTCCTCCATTGTAGGATCCACTCCACGGATAGTCGTTAGTGTCTACGGTTATTGAATTTAATTGTATTTGACCTGCTCCCTCAGGCTCTACATTTAATGTGATATTGTAGGGGCCTGTTAAATTATAACAATCATTAAGCCCCCCAGGGATATAATCAATTCTATCGATAATAAAATCTTTTATTTTTTGAACATTATCTTGCCATTCGTCCATACTTCCTCCCCATCTTTCAATATGTTGAGGCATATCTGGTGTAATAGCGTATTCTATGTCTTCCAAAACTCCTATCATTTCCTCTTCTTTAAATGTGGTATTCATCAAATCCATGTATCGCGTAATGTAATATTGACGAAACTCCTCATTTTCTAATAATTTATTAAGAAGTACTATATGTTGTTCCGGATCTGCAGTAATACCTTCTGGATAACATGGATCGGCATCTGGATTTTCATTAGGAACTCCCGTATAATTAATGTAATGATTAAAAGTTGCGTCTTCATCCCATAAAACATAACCCCATTTTAAATGACTGCCAGAGGGATCTAGTCCTCTCCACCAAGAGGTATTCCAATTAATCCAATCGGTACACACTACAAATGAGTTAATTAAAATATAATCGACTAAACTAGTCACATCAATTTGATCAGCCACTTGCTGGTAGTTTGCTTGGACAGATAAATCATTTGATAAAGCAAAGGAGTGAATTTCGTACCAATCATCAAATGCATCTTGTCCTCCATACTGTGCCCATGTTCCTCCCCAGTTCATCAAATATTGTATATTGTATTTATCTTGATCATAATAAAAATCGGTATAATCAGAATCACTTACTTTTTCTCTTATGGAGTAGACACCCCAAAATACACCATTTGCATATACCACACAACGATCTCCTCTTCTCAAGTCGACATTTAAATTATTTTTATTAGCTAATTTTTGTATGAAAACATCTCTGGTATGAGCACTCGAATCAATTCCTGGGTAATTGTCATCGCCTGACGCTCTTATAATGATTCTCTGAAAACTTTCTCTTTCAGAATACTCTAAAAGTTTATCGTTGATTGCATCATGGTATCCCATTTCATCTCTGGCGATATAATCAAAACTTCGCTGAGGAAATTGCCACGAATCTTGTCCGTGTTTATTGTACTCTCCGTAACCAGCATCTTTTCTGTTCCCTTGAGCATCAAAATACTCAATTGTACCATGGGGTCTTAAACTCTGATCCCCATTTAATAAAACGGTAAGTTCGTCTGCTGATGTTGACAACACTGGTAATGAATGGTTTTCATCGATAAAATAGGTGTTGAAAGAAATAAAACTTGGTAAAATTTCTGGGTTTTCAGACACTACAATTGCTTTGACTATTTTTGTTCCTGATAATGTTAAATCTCCAGAGTAACTATTTGATTCTTCTGAAGGTAACGATCCATTTAGCGTATAATAAATCGAAGAATTAGGTTCGCCTGATGTGATGGAAACGTTTTGAGTCCCTTCATAAAAACCAGCTTCTAAGTTCATAACAGGAGTTTCTGCATAAGTTAGGTAATTAGCACCTGAATTAGAATCGCCTAATGTAGAGGTTGTATAAATTTTCCAATCGCCTGATCCGTTTGGAGTTTTACCCATTGAATGTTCTAATTGCGTTTTTTGAAGTTCTATATCTTCAAGAATAGATCCACTAGGATCAGAAAGTACAATGTGCTCTTGGGTATTTTTTGTTTGTTTGAGTTTGAAATTTGTATGATAATTATTTCCTGAAACCTCATCTCTTCCAGAACACCAAAAAACTAAATATCCATAAGCCGGTATCACGGTTCCTTCAGGAATTTCCCACTTTGACGGATTGGTAGTTTTATCGCTCAAGTAAAAACCCCCGATATTTAAGGAAGATGCACTCGTATTGTAGAGTTCAATCCAATCTTCTTCACCGCCATAATTATCCAAATAACTACTAAGATTAGAGACAGAATATTCATTAATTACAACTTGACCAAAACAAGAGATGGAAGCTATTACGATACTAAATAACAAAATAATTTTTTTCATAATTTTTTTTAACTAACTAAAGAGATTTATAATAGAACTCAAATATAAACAAATTACACATCTTTATGCTAGGTCTAAATCTCAACATCTTTAAGGACTAATAGTCCATTTATTATGGAAAAAAGTACCCGTTATGGTATTCGTGTTTTTTTATTTAAGGTTTATGGAATTTTTTCGACAAAATTATTTTAACAACTATTTAAGCTCTATTAAACTAAAAAGAGCTTACATCTAAAAACATATTGACTATTTTTGAATATTATAAAACAATAAAATTATGTCTACTGAAAAAAAACCTAATCTAATTAAATGGAGCTTAAAATACTCCATAAGTGCTGCTATTGCTGGAATTCTATGTTGTGTAGCGCCTGCTATATTATTTATGTTTGGTATCATGAGTGGTGTGTATGCTATCTCCTTTGCTGATTTTTTCTATAATGACGATGGGAGTTCTGGAACAGGGGCATGGGTTTTAAAAGGACTTGCTTTATGTATAGGTGTTTATGGAGTTTACTCATTCCGAAAAAAACAAAACCAATGTTCAATCGATAAAAAAAGTAAACGAAAAAATTTGATTTTATTAGTTACTATCGTTTTTTTCGCCGGTGTTGGTTTATTTCTAACGCTTGAAAAGTGGTCGTCATGGTACTTTGACAAACATATTGTTCCTGCTCAACAAAAAGAACTTAAAATTACCACCTAAAAAAATTGAATACCATAACTAAGGTAATTATACCTGCTTATAACGAGGAAAAATCAATTGCTAAAGTCATTCAAGACCTCCCACCTACTGTTGATGAAATAGTAGTGGTCAGCAACAACTCGTCAGATGAAACTGTAGATGTAGCAAAAAAAGCTGGCGCTACTGTCTTAACTGAAAAAAGAAGAGGATATGGCTACGCCTGCTTAAAAGGAATATCCTATATAAAATCTCAAACCATCAAGCCTGATATTATTGTTTTTCTAGACGGTGATTACAGCGATTATCCAAAAGAACTCAATAAATTAATTGCGCCCATAATCAATGAGCATTTTGATTTTGTTGTAGGAGCTAGATCAAAAAAATTAAGAGAAAAAGGATCGATGACAATACCACAAATTTTTGGTAATTGGTTAGCAACTAGCCTAATGGCATTTTTTTTTAATTCAAAATTCACAGATTTAGGGCCCTTTAGAGCTATTAAATATAACAAGTTAATTGACTTAAACATGAAAGACAAAACCTATGGCTGGACTGTTGAAATGCAATTAAAAGCTCTAAAAAGAAACTATTTATACAAAGAAATTCATGTGAAATACAGAAATAGAATTGGTATTTCTAAAGTTTCAGGAACCCTAAAAGGTACTATATTTGCAGGTATTAAAATTTTATATTGGATAGTTAAGTACTCATTTATTAAATGATTTTAGAAACTCTTATCATAGCGGTATATGCAATTGCATTGATTCTGATTTTTATGTATGCATTGGCGCAACTTAATTTACTTTATAATTTTTTAAGAGCTATTGGAAAGAATTCTAAATGTGAAAAATTTGATTTTTCAAAAGAAGAGGAGATACCCTATGTAACTATTCAACTTCCTGTCTATAACGAATTGTATGTTATGGAACGGTTATTAGACAATATCTCCAAAATAAATTATCCTAACAATAAGCTTGAAATACAAGTGCTGGACGATTCAACAGACGAGTCTTTTAGTAAAACTTCAGAACAAATTTCAGTATTACAGAATAAAGGATTAAACATCAAGCATGTAACAAGGTCTGATAGAAAAAACTTTAAAGCAGGAGCTTTAAAAGAAGGTTTAAAAATTGCAAAAGGAGAATTCATTACAATTTTTGATGCAGATTTTTTACCTCAAAAAGATTGGTTGCAAAAAACAGTTCCTTACTTTAAAGATCCTAAAATAGGAGTTGTGCAAACGAGATGGGGGCATTTAAATAGAAATTTTTCAATTTTAACAAAAGTTCAAGCGTTTGCACTGGACGCTCACTTTACGCTGGAACAAGTAGGAAGAAACAGTATGAATCATTTTATTAATTTTAATGGAACTGCTGGAGTCTGGCGTAAAGAATGTATTTTGGATGCAGGTAATTGGCAAGGTGATACGCTTACTGAAGATTTAGATTTAAGTTACAGAGCACAATTAAAAAACTGGAAATTTAAATACCTACTCGAAGTTGAAACACCTGCAGAACTACCTTTATTAGTAAGCGCTGCGAGATCACAACAATTTAGGTGGAATAAAGGAGGTGCTGAAAATTTTCAAAAATTTAAATGGCGAATTTTAAAAGACAATAATCTTTCCATAAAAACAAAACTCCATGGAATACTTCATTTATTGAACAGTACCATGTTCTTAAATGTTTTATTAGTTGCTATTTTAAGCATCCCCATGCTCTATATAAAAAATGAACACGAAGAGCTAAAAAATTATTTTTTTGCTATGAGTTTTTTTGTTTCCAGCACCCTAATATTTTTTATTTGTTATTGGTTTTCTTTTAAAACTATTTGTGGTGGTGGCTTTAAACAATTTTTAAAATATATTGGTTTATTTTTTACGTTCTTTACCATTGCAATGGGGTTTTCACTAAACAATTCGATAGCTGTTATTGAAGGGCATTTTGGTAAAAAAAGTGAATTTATAAGAACGCCAAAATTTAATATTCAGTCTATGAAAGATCCTTGGAAAAAAAATAAATATATTTCAAAAAACATCTCAGTTAACGTAATAATAGAGGGTGCACTAGCTATGTATTTTGCCTTTGGCATGTACAGTGCGTTTGTGGTGGGTAGTGAAGGTGGTGATTTTGGACTATTCCCTTTTCATTTAATGCTTTTTATTGGCTTTAGTTTTATGTTTTCCAAGAGTATAACAAATAACACTTAAGAAATCATTTATAAGTTAATTAAATATAGCCTTTTGATTTTGTTTTCATTCATTACACCATTTGCTTATTGTCAAAATATTCAAGATAGCATAAGCTCTGAAACTGTAAGGAATCATCAAATTGAGTTGCGTCATGACAATGACTTTCTACAATTTACGGATAAATATTATACAACTGGTAATTTTATTTCATATCGTTGGTTGCTAAAAAACAAAAAATATAAAAAACAAAACAGTATATTTTTAAGCCAAGAAATATACACTCCATCACTTATAGAAGAGACTGATATTTCAAAATTTGATAGACCCTATGGGGGCTTCTTAGCTATCAATTTCGAACATACAATCACCGGAAAAGATTGGATTTTTGATTTCATTTACTCTTTTGGGGTGACTGGTGAAATTTCAGGAGGCGAATGGTTACAAAATTTATTTCATAGCACTGCTGCAACCGACTCAAGGATTGCCTCCTGGGTCGGTCAAATTGAAAATAATTTCACAAACAATTGTTATTTTAAATATATAAAAGAGTGGGAATTACACACAGATCCGTTTAATGTATATTTTGCAATAGCACCCAGCGCGGCAGTTGGAATTAAGGAAGTATATTTTCAAAATGATATTTTATTTTTTATTGGTAAAAGAAATTCTATGCTACAAACCTCAGCATACCAACAACTTGGAGTTCTAAAAAATGAATTCTTCCTTGGGATAAATGCTGGATATCGATATGTTGCTCATAACACCATGTTGGAAGGAAATCTGATAGGAGACAATTCTATTTTTTTAGTAGATGCACTCAACCATTTATTATTTATGAGTACAGATATTCATCTAAGAAGAGGACGATCAGATATCAAACTGTCTTATAAATTTATGAGCGCAGAAACAAAAACAACTGAAAGTCATTTACATGTCTCTTTATCTTTAGCAAGAAATTTTTAGGTATTTATAAATCGTAAACTTAACAATTTGATTACTTTTAAAATTGAAATGCTACAAGAACTAGATTCCATTAGATTAAATTTTGACTCAGAGAGTTTATTCTTTCTAAATTTAACACTAGCAGTGATTATGTTTGGAGTTGCTCTAAATATAAGAATTGATGACTTTTTGAGAGTTTTAAAAAACCCAAAAAGTGTCGTTGTAGGATTTCTGTCCCAATTTATTCTATTACCCGCTGTTACTTTTTTATTGGTATTACTTATAAAACCAATTCCTAGTATTGCACTAGGGATGTTTATGGTAGCCGCATGTCCTGGAGGTAATATTTCTAACTTTATGAGTAATTATGCCAATGGAAATACTGCTTTGTCGGTTAGTTTAACTGCTATTGCAACATTAATGGCGATTATAATGACTCCCTTTAATTTTCAATTTTGGTCAAGTTTTTACGAACCAACCTCTAGCTTGGTACATAGTATATCATTATCTCCATTTGAAATGGCAAAAGTGATCTCGTTATTATTAGGACTTCCCCTATTACTTGGAATGCTTGTTCGAAATTATTTCCCAAAATTTGCAGATAAAACGAGTTCTTTTTTTAAACTAGGATCAATTTTATTTTTTATTATCCTTATTTTTTTAGCCTTATATAAAAACATAGCTATTTTTGAAAAATATATTCATTATGTTTTCTTTATTGTATTTATTCATAATGTCTTAGCCTTAACATTAGGGTATGGTATTGCAAGTTTAACAAGATTGAGCAAACAAAATAAAAGAACCCTAGCAATTGAAACAGGAATTCAAAATTCTGGGTTAGGTTTGTTGTTAATTTTTAGTTTTTTTGACGGATTAGGAGGCATGGCTTTGTTGGCTGCTTTTTGGGGAATATGGCACATGGTGTCTGGACTTTTTTTAGCAACCTATTGGTCAAAAAAACAAATTTAAAACGATTATTATTTTGAACACACTTTGGATAAAATTTTTACAATCATACTTAAAATTAGGTTTTAAGTTTTATTATCGAAAAACAAGTGCAATTTATTTAGAAAAAATCCCGAAAGATAAAGCTATATTGTTTTTGGGGAATCATCAAAATGCTTTGTTAGATCCACTTTTATTAACAGTTAAAAGCAATAGAATAAATCATTTTCTGACTCGAGCTGCTGTGTTTAAAAACTCAACCGTAGCGAAAATTTTAAATAGCGTACAAATGCTTCCTGTTTACAGAATGATCGATGGGGTAAATACCATTCAAAAAAACAAACCCATTTTTACATTTTGTACCCAATTACTTCGCAATAAAAAATCGATTGTACTTTTTCCGGAAGGAAGTCATTCCTTACTTCGAAAAGTTAGACCTCTAAAAAAAGGCGCTGCTAGAATTATTGAAGAAACATTACAAAACTATCCAACTACAGAAATTTTAATCATACCTGTGGGTGTAAACTATCAATCTCCTACCAGTTACGGAGACTCTATGTCTATTTATTTTGGTCATCATATTTCTCCAAATAATTACTGGAATGGTTCTAATTTAGATATACAAGGCTTAAATAAGGAGTTATCCGAAAATTTAAAAACGTTGACAACCCATATTAAAAGTAGTTCTGATTACGACTTAAGTCTAAAAAAATTAGAAAAACTAAAGGTTGACTTTACATCGCCTATTGAAGTAAATGAATGCTTAAATAATAATTTTAAGTATTCAGGAAAAAAAGAACAAACATCCGTTGTCTTTTTGATGATGAGTTTTTTAATAAAGTTATTTTATTTTATTCCCTACTTAATTTGGAAAAAAATAGCCTATCAAAAAATTAAAGAAAAAGAATTTGTTGGGACCTTTCGCTATGCCTTGATTATTACACTAGCACCCTTATATTTAATACTAATGACTGTTTTATTGAGTAACGTACTTGGAAAAAACATTGGATTAATCACTTTAGCAATTGGGATTTTTTTACCCTTAATAACGCTTCGTACTAAATAACAGTATTAAACTACCATCAACTAACAAAAAAACTACCAAGTAACTTTCAATTCTAGTGGTACTCCATTTCGTTCGACAATAACTGTTATGGTTTGTCCTTTTTCAAATTTAGAAAGTGATTTCATATAACTCATCATATCCGTAATCTTGTATGCTCCCACCTGAATCACAACATCACCTTTGATCATTCCTGCGTTTTGTGCTGGACGATCTTCACTTACACCGTCAATACGCATTCCTTTTTCATCGTAAAGATAATCCGGAACTACTCCTAGGGTTACCTTAAAATCGGGTGTTTCTTCACTCTCATTTTTTGTTTTTCTGAATGCCAATCGCTGATCATTATCTAAATCCGTAATAATCCGCATGATATAATTTGATATGGCCTCCATCCCTTTATAGTTTAATTTGTCTGGATCATCAGAGGGTTTATGATAATCTTCGTGCTGTCCAGTAAAAAAGTGAAGAACTGGAATATCTGCTAAATAAAATGAGGTATGGTCACTTGGCCCTACCCCAGATTCCTTTTCAATTAATTTGAAATCAGTGTTGTTTGCAAAAAGTGTTTGTTTAAATTTTGGAGAGGTGCCCACTCCGTATACAGCCAACGTTTTATCGTCTTTAAGACGTCCCACCATATCCATATTAATCATATAATTGACTTTTTTAGTATCAATCGTTGGATTTTTTACAAAATAATTTGATCCTAATAAGCCCATTTCTTCTCCAGAAAAAGCAATAAACAAATAATTATTATTGGTGTTATTATATTTTAGTCGACTCGCTAAATTCATCATTACTGCAACTCCACTAGCATTATCATCTGCTCCATTATGTATTTCAGGTTGATCTCCCCTAAAAAGTGAACCTTCGCTGCCAAAACCAAGATGGTCATAATGAGCTCCAATGATGATCGTATTTTCTGCTTTATTATTAATGTAGGCAAGGACATTTAGCCCTGTAATTGTACTGTCTTCTTTGTTAATCACATAAGTTGCTTCTTCATGTGGATTTGTTTTTGGTTTAAATATAAAAGGTTGTAAATAACCATTTACTCCTTTTGGTTTTAAACCTAAATTTTTAAATCTATCTACCAAATAATCAGCTGACTGTCTTTCTTTTTCTGAACCAGTTTTTCTACCCTCTTGAGAATCATCAGCTAAAAAATAAACATCCTCTTTCATAGAAACTTCTTTTATATGAGTTTCTTGCTTACATGAAAAAATGACTAATACAGCCACCAATAAATAAAATACTTTCATCGATACTTTTTTAAATAAATTTTAATAGAAATAACACGAATCGTTGTTACCAAAAATTCTAAAGCGTTATTTTTGCACAAAATTAATCTAAAAATGAAACGGATACCAATTTTATTACTTCTTTTATTGATTTTCTCTTGTAAAGAAACTAAAACCGAATCTAGGACTACAGATTCATCTTCAGCAACTGAAAATAAAGATGAAACAATAAAAACAACCAGCAAGGACTCGTTAATTTTTCCAGAGGAAAAACATTTTAAATCATTACAACAAGTAACATTTGGGGGTGATAATGCAGAGGCCTATTGGAGCTTTGACGACCAGCAATTAATTTTTCAGTCTAATAATAAGAAATGGGGCTTAGAATGTGACCAAATGTTTTTAATGAATGCTGGCGAAACTTTTAATAATAGCAATATACCTCCTATGGTAAGTACTGGTATGGGTCGTACTACTTGTGCCTACTTTCTTCCAAACAATAAAAGTTTTGTCTATGGATCTACACATCTAGCTAATGAAGATTGTCCAGAAGTACCTCTTCGAAAAAACGGAAGATATGTATGGCCAGTTTATGATAGTTTTGACATATTTGTTGCAGATTTAAAGGGAAATATCACCGGACAGCTTACCAATGAGGCTGGTTATGATGCAGAAGCAACTGTTTCTCCAAAAGGTGATAAAATAGTTTTTACTTCTACAAGAAGTGGAGATTTAGAACTATATACGATGAATCTTGACGGTAGTGACGTTCAACAAATTACCGACGAATTAGGGTATGATGGTGGCGCTTTTTTTTCGCCAGATGGAACTAAATTAATATTCCGTTCCTCTAGGCCAAAAACCGAAGAAGAAATATCAAAATATAAAGGTTTATTAGCCGAAGGTCTTGTAGAACCCACTAATATGGAACTCTATATCTGTGACGCGAATGGAAGTAATATGAAGCAGTTAACTAATTTAGGAAATGCCAACTGGAGTCCTTTTTTCACCCCTGATGGCAAAAAAGTACTATTCTCAAGCAATTTTGAGGCTGAAAGAGGCTTTCCATTTAATCTTTACATGATAGGTATTGACGGAAAAAATCTAGAACGCGTAACACATAGTGAGACTTTTGATGCTTTTCCTGTTTTCTCAAATGACGGAAAATACTTGGTTTTTTCATCCAACAGAAATAACGGGGGAGGTCGAGACACCAATCTTTTTATAGCCGAGTGGCAAGATTAACTTTGCATACACTTTAATTATAACCTTGAAAGCTTATTTTTAACGCCATATGATTAAAATAGATACGGCATTAATTTTATGAAGTGTTAAAAAATTTATTTAATAGAGATATAATAACTTTACTCCTTGTAGTTCTAGGGTTTTTATTTTATATCTCATTTGGTTATGATTTAACCCGAGGAGACTTTCCAAAACTAATAACTTTATATGGAGTATTATTTTTTGTTTCTTATGGGATTCTGAAAATTAATCACGATCGATTTTGGCTAGTCGCTGGTATTGGAGTAGCTTTTAGGTTTCTTTTTCTTACAAGTCTTCCTAATTTATCACAAGATTTTTATCGTTTTATTTGGGATGGAAGATTACTTATTAAAGGAGTCAGTCCGTACCTATTTATACCAGAAAATCTTATTAACGTTGATTTTAATACGCTCGGCTTGAGGATAAGCCAAGCGGAACAACTATACCATGGAATGGGGCAACTAAATGGAAGTCACTACAGTAATTATCCTCCAATTAATCAATTGTGCTTTGCTCTTGCAACGTTGTTTTCTGGTAAAAGTATTTTAGGAGCAGTCATCGCAATGCGAGTGCTTATTATTCTTGCTGATGTCGGCATTCTTTTTTTTGGGAGAAAGCTACTTTTAAAGTTAAATCTAAATCCAAATCAAATTTTTTGGTATTTTTTAAATCCTTTTATCATTATAGAATTAACTGGCAACCTTCATTTTGAGAGTGTTATGTTGTTTTTCTTAATTTCTTCTATCTATTTAGCGCATCAAAAAAAATGGATTGAATCTGCAGTATTATTTGGAGTTGCTGTATCCGTTAAATTAATTCCACTACTATTTCTTCCTTTATTCTTTAAGTGGTTTATAGCTAATTTTAATAAAGGTTTATTAAAACTCTTTTTCTATTATTTGATAGTAATAGGTACTGTTCTACTAACATTTACCCCCTTTTTATCTTTAGCATTTTTTAATAATTTTTTAGAAACGACCGTTTTATGGTTTCAAGATTTTGAGTTCAACGCAAGCATTTACTACGTTATTCGGTGGATCGGATTTAAAGTTGTCGGTTGGAATATGATAGCAATCATTGGAAAAATTCTTTCATTAATCATTGTCATATTTATTCTAATTTTTACATTTTTCAGAAAGAATAAATCAATTCAGCAACTTATTACCACTTTATTATTTGGAATTTCTGCATACTATATACTTTCTACAACAATTCATCCTTGGTATATCGCTAGCCCTTTGTTACTTTCTGTATTTACAAAATATAAATTTCCAATAGTTTGGAGTTTTGTAGTTGTTTTAAGCTATTCAGCTTATAGTAATGAAGTATTTTCTGAAAATTTATGGTTGGTGACTTTAGAGTATTTTATAATGTTTAGTTTTTTTATTTGGGAGTTGTTAAAGTGTAAGAATAAGTCTATTAAGTTTCATTAAGAAACATAATTTATTTTTTTGACTTTAAGATTGTCTTTGGAAGTAACATCCTCTTGATTTCATTAAGTTTCATTAGGGCCTCAACTGGAGTTAACGTGTCGATATCGATATCTAAAATTTCATCTCGTATTTCCTCTAAAAGTGGATCGTCCAGATTAAAAAAACTAAGTTGCATTTTATCTTCCGCTATCGTTTTCATTTCATTAGTGAGTTCTTTTGAAGAATGAGATTTTTCTAGCCTTTTTAATATTTTATTTGCTCTATCTAAAACAGCCTTTGGCATACCAGCCATTTTCGCAACATGAATACCGAAACTATGATGCGAACCACCCGGAACTAATTTTCTTAAAAATAGAACGGTATCTTTTAACTCTTTTACTGAAACATTATAATTTTTCACCCTATCAAATGTTTCAGTCATTTCGTTTAATTCATGATAATGTGTAGCGAATAATGTTTTTGCTCTGGAAGGGTGCTCATGTAAATATTCACTGATTGCCCAGGCGATAGATATCCCATCATACGTACTGGTTCCTCGACCAATTTCATCTAACAAAACCAAACTTCGCTCAGAAATATTATTTAAAATACTTGCAGCTTCATTCATTTCTACCATAAATGTTGATTCTCCCATCGAAATATTATCGCTCGCACCCACTCTTGTAAATATTTTATCTACTACTCCTAGCCGAGCTTCTTTTGCAGGGACAAAACTTCCAATTTGTGCTAGTAAAACAATCAATGCTGTTTGCCTCAAAATTGCAGATTTACCACTCATATTAGGACCGGTAATCATTATAATCTGCTGCATCTCTCTATCTAAATAAACATCATTAGGTATAAAAGACTGATCGGCAGAAAGTTGTTTTTCTATCACGGGATGTCTTCCTCCTTTAATATCAATTTCAAAGGAATCATCTAATAATGGCCGGGTATAGTTTGCCTCGATTGCTAAGGAAGCGAAAGAACATAAACAATCTAATTTTCCAATTAATTGGGCATTTTGTTGTACTTGACCAATAAATTGTAACATCCATTCTATCAGTTTGTTAAAAACCTCTGATTCTAAAAAAGCAATTTTTTCTTCAGCACCTAGTATTTTTGCTTCATATTCTTTTAATTCTTCGGTAATATACCGTTCTGCATTCACTAGTGTTTGTTTTCGGATCCACTCTTCTGGAACTTTATCCTTATGTGTATTTCTAACCTCTATATAATATCCAAATACGTTGTTGGAAGCAATTTTTAGAGAGTTGATACCCGTTCGATCCGTTTCTCTTTCCAACATTTCATTTAAATAATCTTTTCCTCCTTTTGCGATAGATCTAAGTCCGTCAAGTTCTTCTGAAACCCCCTCAGCTATGGCATTTCCTTTTTGTATTAATACCGGAGCATCCTCATTTAGAGTGTTGGTAATTTTCTCTCTTAATAATTTGCAATCTTGTAAGTTTTCACCAATTGTTTTGATCGCATTATTTTTAGCATTTTCTGCCTCTTTTTTGATCGGGAGAATCGCTTCTAAAGAATTTTTTAATTGAACCACTTCTCTTGGGCTTACTTTTCCTGTAGCTACTTTAGATATTAATCGCTCTATATCGCCAATACATTTAATATTGGTTTGTATAGCTGTTAGTATCGGTTGTTTTTTTAACAAATAGCTTACGACCTCGTGCCTATTTATAATTTTACTTTTATTCTTTAGAGGTAAAGCAACCCAACGTTTTAATAACCTACCTCCCATAGGAGATATCGTTTTATCTATAACGTCTAATAAGGTGACTGCATTTTGAGACGAAGTATGATAAAGCTCAAGATTACCAATAGTAAATCGATCCATCCAAACATATTCATTCTCCGCGATCCGAGCTATTTTGGTAATGTGCTGTAATTTATCATGTCTAGTTTCTGACAAATAATGTAAGGCTGCGCCAGCAGCGATAATCCCAGATGGTAAAAGATCCACTCCAAACCCTTTTAACGAAGTGGTATTAAATTGTTTATTCAAGACTTCTTCAGCATAATCACTTTGAAAAACCCAATCCTCTAAATAAAAAACATGATGGTGAGCTCCAAACACTTCCGCAAATAGTTTTCTTTTTTGTTTCGAAAAAAGTATCTCAGATGGATTAAAGTTTTGGATTAACTTATCGATATAATCAATATTTCCTTGGGATATTAAAAATTCTCCCGTAGAAATATCTAAAAAAGAAATCCCAATTTCATCCTTCTTTTTTTTAGCGCTATTAAAATGGATCGCTGCTAAAAAATTATTTGATTTGGATTTTAGGATATCATCATTTAAAGCCACTCCTGGAGTCACTAATTCAGTAACCCCTCTTTTTACAATCTTTTTAGTTTGCTTTGGGTCTTCTAATTGATCACAGATGGCTACTCGACAACCCGCCATTACTAATTTTGGCAAATAGGTATTTAGAGAATGATGCGGAAATCCAGCTAATTCTATTTTTTCGCCATCGCCGCCATTATTCCGCGCCGTTAACGTAATATTTAATATACCTGCAGAACGTATGGCATCTTCTCCAAAGGTTTCGTAAAAGTCGCCCACTCTAAATAACAATAATGCATCAGGATACTTAGCTTTTATGCCATTGTATTGTTTCATTAAAGGAGTTTCTTTTTTTGCCATAACTTGGATAGATAATAAGCTAAAGTAAAGAAATCTTATTTTATTTGAAACGCTTTATGATTGAATTCATTTCTTTTATCAACAATATTTCTATTAAATAATTCCAATTATGTAGGATATAAAATTATTTTTGTGTCATGAAGAACCGAAAATTAAAAAATAGCGAACTAAAAAGAATAAACAATAGGGAATTTAAATCTTCAAAAAAAACCCTCTTTAATTGTTATTTTAGACAACATTAGAAGTCTGAATAATATTGGTTCCGTTTTCCGTACTTCAGATGCGTTTTTAATTGAGAAAATTTACCTCTGTGGTATCACTGCAAAACCACCTCATAAGGATATTCATAAAACTGCTTTAGGTGCTACCGACAGCGTTGAATGGGAATATGCTGAAGACACTTTAGCTTTGGTTCGTCTATTAAAATCTGAAGGTAAAGCTATTGTAAGTATTGAACAAGCTGAGGAATCCGTATCGCTTGAAGGGTTTAAAACCAAATCCGATACTACCTATGCTATTATTTTTGGAAACGAAGTAAAAGGAGTTTCACAGGAAGTTGTTTCTGCGAGCGATTATATCGTTGAGATTCCACAATACGGCACCAAACATTCATTAAATATTTCGGTAAGTTGTGGGCTTGTTATCTGGGATTTATTTGTGAAATTAAAGATGTAAAAGTTTAAAAAATCCTTAAGTATCAATTAATAATTTTATCTAAAATAAATAAGTAATCTTTTCTACTGTTCACAAAATCTAGGTCAGATATATCGATTATTTTAATTTTATCTGAAGCTTGACCTCTAATAAATTCCATATAACCTTTATTTATTTTATGTAAGTAGTTCGCTTCTATATCTTGCTCAAAATCACGCCCTCTTTTTTTTATATTATCTAACAATCGTTCCGTATTTTGATATAAATAAACGTACAAGTCAGGGTTAGGAAGCTCTTTATGCATGATATAAAATATTTTTTTATAGAGGTTATATTCCTCTTCTTGTAACGTTATTTTTGCAAATATTAACGATTTATAACCATCATAATCTCCAATAACATTCTCTTTAAACAAGTCGTATTGAGTCAGATCATCCAATAGCTGCTGGTAACGATCTGCCAAAAAAGACATCTCTAATGGAAAAGCAAATCGAGTTGGGTCCTCATAAAATTTGGGCAAAAAAGGATTTTCTTTAAATCGCTCCAATATTAATTTAGCATTAAAGTCTTTAGCCATTTGTGTGGCTAAACTCGTTTTTCCTGCACCTATATTTCCTTCAATCGCTACATACCTGTGGGTAGACATGTCAAAATCTATTATCGGATTTTTTAATTGTTGCGTTAATTCAATAAGTGCATCAGTATCGTTTGTTACCTCATGCAAGAGGTCTATACGCTTATTTAATTCTGGATGAATAAAATCCGGGGCAATGCATTTAAGAGGCTCTAAAATAAAGTTGCGGTTTGGAATCTCAGGATGCGGTATTATTAAGTTTTCTTTACTTATAAGCTGGTCATCAAAAAACAAGATATCAATATCGATAGGCCTAGCAGTATAACCTTCATTTATATTTCTAATTCTTCCTATTTTTTGCTCAATGGAAAGTATAGTTTCTAATAATTTTTCGGCCGGCAAATTGGTTTCCAGTTTCATCACACAATTTAAAAAATCAGCACTTTCAAATCCCTTAGAGGGGGTCTGAAAGACAGGTGAAATAGTGATAATCGAACCTACCCTTTCAAATACAGCATCAACTGCTTTTTGTAAATAGTCAAATTTATTACCTAAATTGCTCCCTAATGAAAGATATATATTGTGCTGTGATTTAATGAAATTAATTTTTAAGACTGAACTACGAAATTAAGTAAAAGCTTTTTAAGTATCTTTAAAAAAACTAAATTCTTGTGTCAAAACTCAGTGTAAAAGATCAGCTTTTTGCTCAAAAAATTTATCTCATCCTAGGAGCCTTGTTTGTTGCTTCTTTAGTGGCTTCTAATTTAATTTTTCAAAAATTTTTTTATTGGGACTTTTTTGGTCTCTACACTTTCGAAATTTCTGTTGGAATTTTACCCTATCCTATTACCTTTCTAATTACTGATATTATCAGTGAAGTTTATGGAAAAAGAAAAGCAAATCAAATTGTAACAATTGGTATTTTCGCTTCTTTTTTTTCAATGTTAATTGTATTTGTATCAGGAATAGTTCCTGCTACAAATTGGAGTCCTGTTAGCGACACTCTTTTTAATAAAGTATTTGGAGCTACAGCAATTGCCGTTTTAGCATCGATGTTGGCCTATTTGTTTGCGCAATACATCGATATTCAACTATTTCACTTTTGGAAACGACTAACCAAAGGCAAGCATCTCTGGTTAAGAAATAATTTTTCAACTTTTCTTTCTCAATTTGTAGATACTTTTACCGTACTAATTTTACTTTGTAGCTTCGGGAAAATTGAATGGAAATTATTTTCGTCACTATTGTTAAGTGGTTTTTTATTTAAAGTATTGATTGCAGCATTAGACACTCCTTTATTATACCTAGCTGTCTATGCATTCCGGAATCGATTTGGTTTAGCAATGGGAGAAGAAATAGAATAAATTCTAATTAATCGTAATTGAAACAACATATCCTTCGTTACTTCTTACATTAAAAATAGTTTGATCTTCAAAAATTAAATATTGGCCTTTAATTCCCTTTAATACTCCTTCAAAATGTGGTGTTTTAACTAGATTTAAACTCTTTGGCTTTTCAGGATATTGTTTAACTGGAAAATCCATATATGTTTCTTTATTGTTTTCGATAAAATAAGACATCGCCTCTGTTGGGATATACTTTTTTAATTTATCGCGCCATTCCGTTAAATTTTGATCTGTAATTTTATTGGTAATCATACTTCTCCAATTGGTTTTGTCGCCTACATAATTTTTTAGTGCCACTTCGGTAATACCAGCTAAATATCGGTTAGGGACCTCGACAATTTCAATAGCTTCATGAGCTCCTTGATCGATCCATCGTGTGGGAACTTGTGTTTTTCGAGTTACCCCAACCTTTATAGTGCTACTATTGGCCAGATAAACAATATGTGGTTTTAGCTGGACCTTTTTCTCATATTCTAGATCTCGATCTTCAATATTTAAGTGCGCTTTACTTAACTCAGGGTGCATGATCCATTCTGCTGCCTGAGGAATTTCAAAAAAACAATCATAGCAAAAACCTTGGCGATAAATTTTTTTTTCTTTTTCGCAGTTTAAACATTGACACCCTATAAAACTTATTTTTACTTTTTTATCAAGTAATTGATTGACATTTAGGAAATCATTCTTGAATACTAAATAGTATTGAATAGGAGTGCCTAATTCTGTTTTCATTTTTGTGAGTACACCTTGATAATTCATCTAAATAATTTGATTATTTTTATAACGTAAATATACTGTATAATAATGCCCTTACCAATAGTAAATTCGATCGCCTCTTGGTTTTTAAAAAAAAGAATACATCAAATAGATTTATTTCTAAAGTATCCTATTGATGTTCAAGATGAACTCTTAAAGGGATTGATTCATAAAGCAAAATCTACTGAAATTGGAAAACAGTATGATTTTAAAAGTATAAATAATTATCTCGATTTTACTGAAAGAGTTCCGGTTACCAGCTATGAAGACAATCAATCTTTATATGAAAGAGCTCGTAAAGGGGAGAGTAATATTTTTTGGCCAAGTCCTATAAAGTGGTTTGCTAAATCTAGTGGAACCACTAATGCGAGAAGTAAGTTTTTACCTGTAAGTCCGGAATCTTTAGAAAATTGTCACTATGCAGCCAGTAAAGACTTATTATGTTTGTATCTGAATAACAATCCGGATTCTGAATTATTTGTTGGTAAAAGTTTACGCCTAGGAGGAAGTAAAGAGCTGTATATGGAAAATGGAACTGGATTCGGTGATCTTTCTGCCATATTAATAGACAATATGCCTTTTTGGGCAGAGTTTAGTAGTACCCCAAGTAATGAAGTTTCATTAATGTCTGATTGGGAAACTAAAATGCAAGCTATTGTAGACGAAACTATAAATGAAAACGTAACCAGCTTGGTAGGAGTTCCATCTTGGGTTTTAGTTTTATTAAATAATGTTTTAGAGACTACTCAAAAGAAAAATTTATTTGAAGTTTGGCCAAATTTGGAGGCTTATTTTCATGGTGGTGTTAATTTTGATCCCTACAGAGAGCAATATCAAAAGTTATTACCAAATAATAATTTTAGGTATTACGAAACTTACAATGCCTCCGAAGGATTTTTCGCCATTCAGGATCGCAATAACAGTAAAGAATTGCTTTTGATGTTAGATTATGGAATTTTTTATGAATTTATCCCGATGGATACTTACAAGACTTCAAAAGAAAAAGTAATTCCTTTAAGTGAAGTTGAACTAGGTAAAAATTATGCGATTGTTATAACTACCAATGCAGGGTTGTGGCGGTATAAAATAGGAGATACCGTTCGTTTTACTTCCAAATACCCTTATCGGATTAAAGTAACAGGTCGAACCAAGCATCACATCAATGTGTTTGGAGAGGAATTGATTATTGAAAATGCTGAATCTGCATTGCGAAAGGCTTCAAAATTAACGCATTCTGAAATAGTTGATTATACCGCTGGTCCAATTTTTATGAAAGGAAAAGAAAAAGGAGCCCATGAATGGATTATTGAGTTTAAGAAACTTCCCGATGACAATTCCACTTTTAATCAATTGTTAGATGCTTTTCTGCAGGAGGCTAATAGTGACTATGAAGCAAAACGTTATAATAATACCACGCTAAATTTCCCAAAAATACATATTGCTAGAAAAAATCTATTCAAAGATTGGTTAAAACAACATGATAAATTAGGAGGTCAACATAAAATCCCTAGATTATCAAACTCAAGAGATTTTTTAGAAGAATTACTAAAAATTAATTAAGAGACAGCTTTCAACTTCTTGATCGTAGATTTGTTAAGTTTCTGTTCAACATATATTCTAGAAACCTCTAGTTTCTTTTCTTTACTATCAGGTAACTCAAACATAGCATCTGTTAATACAGCTTCACAAAGGGATCGTAACCCTCGAGCACCTAGTTTATACTCTACCGCTTTTTCTACTATAAAGTCTAATGCTTCCTCATTAATAGAAAATTCTATTTCGTCCATTGCAAACAATTTTTCATATTGTTTGATGATGGCATTTTTAGGTTGTGTTAAAATTGCTCTTAAAGTAGCTGAATCTAAGGGGTTCATATAGGTTAAAACAGGAAGTCTTCCAATAATTTCTGGTATCAAACCAAAGTCTTTTAAATCTTTTGGAATGATATATTTTAATAAATTATCTATATCCACAACATCTTCCTGCATGGAGGCACTGAATCCAACTGCTTGGAGATTCAATCGCTTTGAAATTTTACGCTCTATACCACTAAATGCGCCACCAGCTATAAATAATATATTTTCTGTATTGACCTCGATAAATTTTTGATCTGGGTGCTTACGTCCTCCTTTTGGAGGTACATTTACCATAGTTCCTTCTAATAATTTTAACAACGCTTGTTGAACTCCTTCTCCACTAACATCCCTAGTAATGGAAGGGTTATCCCCTTTACGAGCAATTTTATCTATTTCATCAATAAATACAATTCCCTTTTGAGCCTTTTCTAAGTTATAATCTGCAGCTTGCAACAATCGGGTTAAAATACTCTCCACATCTTCTCCTACATAACCTGCCTCTGTTAACACCGTAGCATCAACAATAGCTAGAGGTACATTTAACATTTTAGCAATCGTTTTTGCCATTAATGTTTTACCTGTTCCGGTCTCACCCACCATGATAATATTACTTTTTTCGATCTCTACATCATCTTCCGTATTTTTTTGTAGCAATCTTTTGTAATGATTGTAAACCGCAACGGACATTACTTTTTTTGAATAATCCTGACCAATAATGTAGGCGTCTAAAAATTCCTTTATTTTTCTAGGCTTTTTCAGCATCAATTCGTCAGTCAATTCATTATTGGATGAATGATTTGATTCCTCTGTAACGATACCGTGTGCCTGCTCAATACATCGATCACATATATGTGCATCTAATCCAGCTATCAACAGGTTAGTTTCCGGTTTTTTACGACCACAAAATGAACATTCTAATTCTTCTTTCGACATTTTTTAATTCTTAATTTTTCAATTATGCTATCCTTATGATCGGGTTAATATTTCGTCGATCATTCCATATTCCAGCGCTTTGTCTGCTTTCATCCAATAATCACGATCACTGTCTTCGTAGACTTTATCATATTTTTGTCCTGAATGCTTAGAGATAATTTCGTAGAGTTCTTTTTTAAGTGTAAGAATTTCTCTAGCAGTAATTTCAATATCACTCGCTTGTCCTTGAGCGCCTCCAAGAGGTTGGTGTATCATAACTCTAGAATGTGTTAATCCACTTCGTTTTCCAGGTGCACCAGCGCACAATAAAACAGCCCCCATTGAAGCAGCCATTCCAGTACATATGGTAGCTGACATCTGGCTTGATAAACTGCATCGTATCATAAATTCCAAGACCTGCATAAACCCCTCCACCTGGAGAGTTGATATATATTTGAATATCCTTTGAGGCGTCGGTACTTTCTAAAAATAAAAGTTGCGCTTGGACAATATTTGCTATTTGATCATTGATACCAGTTCCTAAAAATATAATACGATCCATCATTAAACGCGAAAATACATCCATTGCCACAGCATTCATTTGTCGTTCCTCAATAATATTAGGAGTAAAACCCATAGGATTCATACTGCTTGTTATTTGATCGTAATACAAGCTGTTAATTCCTTGGTCTTTAATTGCGAATTTTTTAAACTCTTTCCCGTAGTTCATAAATTTGATTATTGTTTATTAAAAAAAAAGCGTTGAATTAATATAATTCAACGCGATAAATATAATGATTTTTAGACTTTTTTAAGCAAGACACACACAATCTTCTGATATCGTTCCTTCAACACCATTTGGATTGACACAAGGGTCACCAATGTTGGCTTCTATTTCTGGACAATCAAAACCTGGACCATCTACTACACATTCGCAATCTTCTGATATAATACCCACAGTACCGTTACCACCATCATCAACAAAACATTCATCCCCAAAATTAGCTTCTATTTCTGGACAATCAAAACCTGGACCATCTACTACACATTCGCAATCTTCTGATATAATACCCACAGTACCGTTCACCACCGTCATTTTCAACAAAGCGGTCATCCCCAAAGTTAGCCTCTAGGTCTGGACAATCAAAACCTGGACCATCTACTAAACATTCGCAATCTTCTGATATCGTTCCTTCAGTACCGTTACCACCATCGTCAACAAAACATTCATCCCCAAAATTAGCCTCTAGGTCTGGACAATCAAAACCTGGACCATCTACTACACATTCGCAATCTTCTGATATCGTTCCTTCAACACCGTCATTTTCACAAGGGTCACCAATGTTAGCTTCTATTTCTGGACAATCAAAATCTGGACCATCTACTAAACATTCGCAATCTTCTGATATAATACCCACAGTACCGTTACCACCATCGTCAACAAAACATTCATCCCCAAAATTAGCCTCTAGGTCTGGACAATCAAAAGTTTCTTCTTCTTCACAACTTACAAATACAGTAAGACAGATAGCGATCAAGAAAATTAAATAGATTATTTTACTCTTTTTCATAAACTTGTTTTTTAAAATTAAAAAAATAACGTTGTTTATTATAAAACAACTTTATTTTTATTTACCCTAAAAAAAAAGGTATTAATACCTTAATACGCTTCGTATGGTACTAAATTAACTGTAGGCTTCTTTTATGAATTTATCATACGTTATTTTTTTAGCTTTTAATTTTGTCGTTTCCTTGAAAAATTTCAATAATTTCTGACTGTTTAATTGTTCTGATAATTTCTTTACTTCTTCTTGGTTTGACATGATACGAGCAGCAATAGAATCCAACTCCTCATCAGAGGGATTCATTTGTCCATATTGAGCCATTTGCATCTTTATCATATTTTTTGAATAATCCTTTAACTCATCAAAAGAAACTTGGATATCATTATCTTTTCTAATTTTTCCTTCGATTAATTGAAAGCGCAATCCTTTTTCACTTTTTTCATATTCAGCTTTTGCTTCTTCCTCGGTCATCGGTTTTTCACCTGAAAACTGGATCCATTTAGTTAAAAATTCTCCAGGTAAATCAAATTTTGTATTCGAAATTAAAGACTCTACTACTTCATCCATCAATTTCTGGTCACTTTGCTGAACAAATTGCTTCTCAGCATCTTCCTTAATTTTAGCTTTTAACTCATCTTCAGATTTAACAACATCTTTACCAAAAATTTTATCAAAAAATTCTTGGTTTAGCACTGCCATTTCACGCAGATTTACCTCTTTTATTTCAAAATTAACTTCAATATCTAAACCCTGAGCTTCGTCCTGTGACACCTCTAAATAAGTTTGATTTTGATGGTCATTCGCGAAAAGGTTTTTTGTTTTTAGACTCAGTGTATCACCAACCTTAGCACCGATTATTTTTTTTAGTTGAGTTTTGCCTTTAATTACATCTAAAGAAAAAGTGGTGTCTTTATTAATTTCTTTTTCTTCGTTAGAAAAAGTACCTGTAATTTCATCTCCTTTTTCAACTTCGTTTTTTGAAATCAATTTACCATATTGTTTACGAATTGAAGTAACTTGATCGTTCACCATCTTATCATCCGCTTCGATGTTATAGTGAGTTATCGCTTTTTTACCCACTACATCTACATCAAACTTCGGTGAAAGCCCCAATTCAAAATCAAAAGTAAAATCTTTTGCATCCCAATCTATTTCAGTATCATTTTTAGGTAAGGGATTTCCTAATACATCCAACTTTTCCTCAGTTAAATAATTATGCAGTGCATCTTGAAGAATTTTATTTACTTCTTCTACCAAAACTGCTTTACCATATTGCTTTTTAACCATTCCCATGGGAACATGACCTTTTCTAAAGCCTGGTATATTTGCAGTTTTTCTATAATTGTTTAAAATTTTCTGAACTTTGCCCGAATAATCTTCAGCTTTAACTGCCACAGTAACCACTGCATTTAAACTATCGATGTCTTTTTTTGTAATCTCCATTTTATATAAAATTTTACCCTTTTATTTTGGGAGTGCAAAAGTACAAAATGAAAAACCTTGATACAAGTATTTTAAGAATAGATTGTTAGCTTTGACGACCTTCTTTTAAAACGGAATGCAATAAAGATTGTAAAAAGGTGAGCATTAGACTAAATAATAGGGCCCACCAAAAAGAGATTACGTTGAATCCACTTAAAATATTAGAAGCAATCAATATAATACACGCATTGATTACAAATAAAAACAAGCCCAAAGTAACTAGGGTTGCCGGAAGGGTGAAAAAAATTAAAACAGGACGTAAAAAAGCGTTTAAAACACCAATTATAACAGCTACCCATATAGCATACATGTAGCTTTCCACGACAACGCCTGGTAAAATATTAGCGAGTAAAAAAACTGCCAATGCACTCAACAATAATTTTAAGAACCATTTCATAAAAGACTAATTAAAAAAGGAGAATCTTATCCTCCTAAGATAAGTATTTAAATACTTCCGTACAAAAATCAGTTGGATTTTCTGCATGCAACCAGTGACCAGCTTTTTGAATGGTTATTATTTCAGAATTTGGGAACTGTTTTTTGATTAAAAATTCATCCTGAATTTCGATGTAGTTGGAATTTTCTCCTTTTAAAAATAAAGTTTCCTCATAAAAAACAGCATTTTCGTAAAGTGCCTTCCCTACTTCTTCAATATGTTTAATTAAAACAGGAAGATTAACTCGCAACCCTAACTTTCCCTTTTTAACCCAAAATAAATTTTTAAGCAAAAACTGACGAACTCCAGGAGATTTTACATATTTATAAATCGCTTCATCCGCCTTTTTTCTGGAATCAATCTTATTAAAATCTAAAAAGGATAATGCTTTTAAAATATCTTGGTGATGTAGGGGATATTTTTTAGGTGCAATATCTGCAATAATTAATTTGTATACTATCTCAGGGTATTTTACTGAGAAAGACATCGCTGTTTTTCCACCCATAGAATGACCCAATAAAATAATATCTTCTAACTGATGAAAATTACAGTAGTTTTTTAGGTCTTCTGATAAAAAACTATAATCAAAGAATTCACTGTGAAAACTTCGCCCATGATTACGTTGATCTATTAAGTGAACTTGATAGCCTTGTTCTGCAAAACGTTTTCCGAGACTTTTCCAATTATCACCCATTCCTAAAAAACCATGGAGAATAATGAATGGTTTACCAGTACCTATAATATTGGAATGTAATTGCATTATTTCAATTTTTGTAAATATTGCCCAATTACATTTTCTATTCCCATATAAATCGATTCACAAATTAAAGCGTGTCCTATGGATACTTCTAATAAATTGGGAATATTTTCTTTAAAAAATCGAATATTCTCTAAAGATAAATCGTGACCAGCATTAACTCCTAATCCAAACTCATCAGCCTTTAAAGCACAATGGGTATAAGGTTCTACAGCTTTTTTATTTCCCAAATTATATTGCGCTGCAAAATCTTCGGTATATAATTCGATTCGATCAGTCCCTGTTACAGCAGCACCCTCAATCATTTCTAGGCTGGGATCTACAAATATAGAAGTTCGAATTCCCTGTCTTTTGAATTCTGAAATAATTTCTGTTAAGTAATTCCTGTTTTTAATAGTATCCCAACCAGCATTTGAAGTCAAGGCATCAACGGCGTCTGGAACTAAGGTAACTTGAGTTGGTTTTATATCAAAAACCATTTTTAAGAAAGATTCAATTGGATTTCCTTCGATATTGTACTCTGTAGTGATAATAGGTCGAATATCGTAAGCATCTTGATACCTAATGTGCCGTTCGTCTGGCCTTGGATGAATGGTAACACCCTGGGCTCCAAATTTTTGAACATCGATAGCAGCTTGAAATACATTTGGGGTCTGACCACCTCTTGAATTTCTTAAAGTTGCAATTTTATTTATATTGACACTTAATTTTGTCATATTCCTTTTTTTGAATGCAAAAATACAATTTGAACTAGGTATTTAAAGCTATTTTTTAAGTAATTTGCAAAAAAATAATTATTGTGAACACACAAGAATACATAATTAATGACATTGCACCTTTTAATATAAACGTAAATATTTTGGAGGTTCAAAGTATATTTAACCAACTTACTTACTCTCACATTCCTGTAAAAAAAGAGGGTAATTATATAGGGTGTATTTCTGAAAATGATGCTCATTGTTTTGACGGCAAAGAACAACTGAAAGACTATTTGTTCGCGTTAGAGTCTTTTTTTGTAAGAGAAAAAACAAACTGGTTAGATATTTTAGAAGCATTTGCTTTGCACAATAGTAATATCATGCCTATCCTTTCGGACGATAATGAATATATTGGTTATTATGAACTAAGTGATATTATGTCTTTATTCAATGACACACCCTTTTTGAATGAAGCAGGTGGAATTATTGTTATTGAAAAAGACCAAAAAGAGTACTCTTTCAGTGAAATTTGTCAGATTATAGAATCTAACAATGCAAAAATATTAGGAGTTTTTATTTCTAAATTAAACAATAATACAGTACAATTAACTGTTAAGATTGGGCATACTGGCATGAATGCAATTGTTCAAACATTTAGGCGTTACAACTATCATGTAGTTTCTAGCCATGAAGAAGATCGTTTTATTGAAGATTTGAAAGACCGATCCAATTACTTGGATAAATACCTAAATATATAATTATGAAGATAGGGGTTTACGGTCAATTTTATCATCAGGATTCAGAAGTGTATATCCAGTGTATTTTAGATGTTTTACAAGATAAAAACGTTGACATTGTAGTTGAAGATGCTTTTTTAAAAAGTATTCAAAAACACAAAGATATTTCTAAGAGTTATTCCAAAGTTTCATCTTTTAAGGAAATTGATGATAGTTATGATTTTTTTCTAAGTATTGGGGGAGACGGAACTATTCTAAAATCTGTAACCTATGTTAAAGACCTGGGAATTCCAATTATTGGAATCAATACCGGAAGACTTGGTTTTTTAGCGACCATTCAGAAAGAAAAAATAACCGAAAGTTTACATCAAATTTTAAATGGAAATTATGTTCTATCAGAACGCAGTTTACTATCTATCTATACCTCTCCAAACAACAAAGAAAATTTGCCATTAAATTTTGCTTTGAATGAAATTGCAGTAAATAGAAAAAATACAACCTCTATGATTAAGGTAGAGACTATGGTAAATAACAAACACCTAACATCTTACTGGTCCGACGGCTTAATCATATCAACACCAACAGGCTCAACAGGTTATTCTTTAAGTTGTGGCGGCCCTGTTTTAGACCCAAATACAAACAGTATTGTCATTACTCCTATTGCCCCACACAACTTAAACGCAAGACCACTTGTAGTCCCTGATAATAGTATAATTAACCTCAAAGTATCTGGGCGTGGTAAATCGCATCTGGTGTCTTTAGACTCAAGAATAGCTACCCTAAAAAATGAAACTTTAATCACTATAAAAAAAGCACCTTTCCAAATAAAACTAGTTCAACTTTCTGAAAATAGCTTTATTAAAACACTACGAAAAAAATTATTATGGGGAGAAGACAAGAGAAATTAAACAATAAAACCATTTATTTATTGTTTATACTTGATAGTCTTAGCTTGTGTGTTATTAGATGAAAAGTTTATTATTATATTTGCAGACTTTTTAGAGTTATGAGGTTTTATATATTTTTATTTGTTTTCATACTCATACCAAATGTTATGAGTTCTCAAACCTACGAAATTGGCGGTTTTTTGGGAGCAGCTAATTACATAGGTGATATAGGAAAAACGACATTTATAGCGCCTAAAACATCTGTTTTTGGAGGAGTTTTTAAATGGAACCGAAGTCCTAGACATTCATTTAGAGGTACTATTTTATTTGGCAAAATTGAAGGAGACGACAGTCAATCTAAAGACCCCAGAAGAAACGAAAGAGGCTATAAATTCGAAAATAGTCTAAATGAAGTGACTATTGGATTGGAATATACTTTTTGGGATTTTAGCATGTACAGCGGGCAGGCAGCACACACGCCCTATTTATTTACTGGTTTATCTTACCTTGGGTATAATTCACTCATAAAAAAAATTGATGGCCGGATAATTAAAGATAGTAATGCAAGTACCTTAGCTATTCCTATGATCGTGGGTTATAAAACTACTCTCGGGCAAAACTTTGTGCTAGCAGCTGAAATTGGAGCTCGATATACTTTTACAGACAATCTTGACGGTAGCAATCCAAATAAAGTTAGTGAAAATCAAGATGATGTAAGTTTTGGAAATATAAATAATAATGATTGGTACGTATTTACTGGAATTACTTTAACTTTCACTTTTGGTAGAAAACCTTGTTATTGCAATTTTTAAATGAGTCTATTAAGTGAAATAAATACTGACCAATTACCTAATCACATTGCTATTATTATGGACGGTAATGGGCGATGGGCAAAAAGCAAAGGATTGTTAAGAAGTATTGGACATCAAAATGGGGCAAAAACTGTCAAAGAAATAGTTGAAACTTGCGCAAAAATTAATGTCAAATACTTAACCTTATATGCATTTTCAACTGAGAATTGGAACCGTCCAAAGTTAGAGGTTGAATTATTGATGAAGTTATTGATATCGTCATTAAAAAAAGAGGTGAAAACACTTCAAAAAAACAACATCAAACTCTCGACAATTGGAAACTTAAATTCTCTCCCAACTAAAGTAGCTAAAGAGCTGAAGGATGTTATTGAGAAAACTAAAGATAATAATAGATTAACTTTAACACTCGCTTTAAGTTACGGATCTCAAGAAGAATTAATAAAAACTATAAAAGAGATTAGTCTTAAAGTTAAAAATAACCTAATTTCGCCCGAAAATATTGACAAATCGGTAATTAATAATCATCTTTACGATCATTATCTGCCAGACGTAGATTTACTAATACGAACCAGTGGTGAACAACGTATAAGTAACTTTTTACTTTGGGAAATTGCATACGCTGAATTGTTCTTTACGGACATACTTTGGCCAGATTTTAATAACGAAAACCTTTTTGAGGCAATATTGAATTATCAAAATAGAGAACGAAGATTTGGAAAGACAAGTGATCAACTTAAATAATAGTGCTCAAATAAATACCTACAGAAAGATTTGTTGTATAATATTTTTTACAATAATATCTTCATTTTCACTGTTTGCCCAGCGATCCCAGCTTCAAGGAAATAAAAAATATACTATTAATTCTTTAACTGTCTCTGGTGAACAGAGTTTTAATAAAAAAACAGTTGTTGCATTTACAGGGCTAAAAGTTGGTGATCGCATCTATATTCCTGGAGAAAAACTTAGTGAGATCACAAAGAAACTTTGGGATCAAGGACTATTTAGTGATATCGCATTTTACATCACAAATATTGTTGGAGATAAAGTAGATCTTGAATTGAACATCGTAGAGCTTCCAAAAATTAAAGATGTTACAATTGTTGGCATAAAAAAAGGTAAACAAAAAGAAATTATTAAAGACAACAATTTAAAACCTGGTGTTAAAATCACAAAAAATCTTATTACTACAACAAAAAACTACATTAAAAAGAAATACCGTGAAGATGGATTTTTTAACACTGAAGTAGAAATAACCACGAAGCCGTTTATCGACTCTTTAGGTGTAGAATTTTCAAAACATTTGACGGTAAATATCAATAGAAATAAAAAAGTAAAAATTTCTTCTATAGAGATCAAAGGAAACGAAGAACTTAGTGACAGTAAATTGAAGGCCTCTATGAAGGATACAAAAGAGAAATCGTTTTTTCGTATTTGGAAAAGATCAAAATTCACAAATAATAGTTTTGAAACTGATAAAGAGTCAATGCTCACTAAATTTAGATCAAATGGATTTAGAGATGCACGTATTTTAAGTGATACCATTATAGAAGAAGACAATAAAAATATTACTCTAAAAATTAATGTAGAAGAAGGTAGAAGATATTATTTTGGGGATATCAATTTTATTGGAAATAGCGTTTACACCAACAGACAGCTTCGAAGCGTTTTAGGAATCGGTGAAGGAAATACCTATAACGGTGTTTTATTACAAGAAAGAATTGAAAATGCCGAAGATCCTGAAGCAAATGACTTAACTAACCTCTATCAAAACAACGGTTATTTATTTTCACGTATCAATCCAGTTGAAGTTGCTGTTAAAAACGATACAATCGATTTTGAAGTCCGAATCCACGAAGGCAAGATTGCTTATTTTGATCACATAACTGTTGTTGGAAACGACAAAACTAATGACCACGTAATTTATAGAGAAATAAGAACGCGTCCAGGTCAAAAATATAGCAAACGTAATGTGGTAAGAACCATCCGAGAACTTGGACAACTAGGATACTTTGATGCAGAACAAATTTCGCCAAACTTCAAAAATGTAGATCCAAATAACGGCACTTTAGATATGGAGTATTCTGTAGTTGAAAAAGGGTCTAGTCAAATAGAGCTTCAAGGAGGATATGGCGGAGGTGGATTTGTAGGGACTCTTGGTCTTTCATTCAATAATTTTTCTATAAGAAATATTTTAAACAAAGAAGCCTACCATCCTCTACCAATGGGAGATGGTCAAAAATTATCAATAAGAGCTCAAGGAAGTTCTTTTTACCAAACTTACAGTCTTTCTTTAGTTGAGCCTTGGTTGGGAGGAAAAAAACCGATTCAATTAAGCACCTCTTTTTCTCATACCGTTCAGTATTTCTACGATGCCAGAAGAAGGGACGTTGATAAATCTAGACGTTTTTTAATTACAGGTGGAGCTATTGGTCTTGCAAAAAGGTTAAAATGGCCTGACGATTATTTTACGTTATCTCATTCGCTCAGTTATCAACATTACAATTTAAAAAATTACAATACCGGCTTGTTTACTTTTGGAGATGGAGAATCAAACAATTTAGCTTACACAATAGGAATTAGCCGAAATAACACTGCAACAAACCCAATTTTTCCAATGTCAGGGTCTGATTTTAGTGTTTCCGCTAAAGTAACTCTACCTTACTCAATATTTAGTGATACCAATTGGAAAAAGCTAGATAATGAGCGTCAAGGACTAGAGGAAATTGGACCTACAGATCCTGAATTTGTTAATGCTACTGAGAGAATAGCCGAAATAGATCAACAAAAATTTAAATGGCTAGAGTATTACAAAATAAAATTTAAGGGAACTTGGTATACCCAGTTAGTAGGAAAAATGGTTTTACGGCCAAGTGCAGAGTTTGGATTCTTGGGAGCCTATAATCAAGATAGAGGGCTTCCTCCTTTTGAAAGATTTTTCTTAGGAGGTGATGGGTTAGGTGCTTTCAGTTTAGATGGTCGTGAAGTTATTGCATTAAGAGGATATCCTAATCAATCATTATCAACATTAGATGGAAACGCTATTTATAATAAGTTTTCTTTAGAATTACGTTATCCAATAACTTTGAAGCAGCTTGCATCCATATATGCTTTAACATTTATCGAAGGTGGAGCAGCTTATGATAATTTTAGAGAGTACAATCCTTTTCAATTAAAAAGGTCTGCTGGCTTAGGATTGCGTATATTTATGCCGGCATTTGGATTATTAGGAATCGATTTCGGTTACGGATTCGACCCTATACAAGGTGGTTTTCAACCAAACGGTTGGGAAACTCATTTTATAATAGGACAACAATTTTAAAAAAATGGCACGATATTTTCTTTACATACAACTAACAATTATGAAAACAAAAAAGTTACTATTTATTACGCTCACTCTTTTGTGTTTTTCTTTTGTAGCTAATGCGCAAAGAGGGGTTCGAATTGGATATATTGATATGGAATATATTCTTGAAAACGTACCTGAATATAAGGAAGCTTCTACCCAATTAAACGGAAAAGTTCAACGTTGGAAAAAGGATCTCGAAAAGAAGAATGATGAGATAGAACTTCTAAAAATTAATTTGAGCACAGAAAGAGTATTGCTTACTACTGAATTAATTGAAGAAAGAGAAGAAGACATTAAAGTATTAGAAGACGAAATGATAAAATACCAACAAGACCGGTTTGGTCCTAATGGAGATTTATTTTTACAAAGGCAACAGTTAGTGCAGCCAATCCAGGATCAGGTTTTTAATATTGTACAAGAGATTGCCGAAAATAAAAAATATGATTTTATTTTTGATAGATCAGCTGATATTGTGATGTTGTTTTCTGCAGACAGACATGATATCAGTGATATTGTTTTAAGAAGTATTAATCGTTCAGCCAAAAGAAAAGAAATAAGTAATAAAAAAGAAAAGAGAGAGGTAGAACGTGAAGAAGATCTGACTGTAGAAGAAGATAAAGCTATTTCTGAAAGAGAAAAAGCAATAGAAGATAAGAAAAATGCGCGTGAGAAAGATATGGAAGAAAGAAAAAGAGTTCGAGATTCAATCCGTGAAGCCAAGCGAATAGAATATGAAGCAAGAAAACAACAATTACTTGACGAAAGACAACGAAAGAGAGATTCTATACTAACCGCCAGAGAAAATAGATTAAATCCAACTCCAACCAATAATAATGAAGGAGATGGAGAAGACGAAAATGGAATAAACTAAGAATAAACAATAAATAACACTTAATTTTTAATACAATTACAATGAAAAAAATCAAATCATTATTCGTAGCGATCATACTAATAGTAGGAGCTACAAGCTTTGTGAATGCACAAACAAAAGTTGCACATATTGATACTCAAGCACTTGCTGAAGCAATGCCAGAAATGAAAGAAGCTCAAAGTCAATTAGAAAAACTTCAAAAAACATACGATACAGAAATAAAAACATTAGTGAGAGAGTTTGAAACTAAAATCAAACAATATGAAGTAGAAGCAGAAAGTAAAACTGCAGAGGAAAATGCAAAACGTGCTGAAGAGGTTCAAGGAATGCAAACTAATATAAATGCCTACCGACAGGGTGCTCTAGAAGATTTACAGAAAAAGCAGGAGGACTTAATAGCACCAATTTTAGAGAAAGCAAGAGTTGCAATCCAAAAAGTAGGAAGAACTCAAGGATATCAATATGTAATGGATAGCAGCACATTGCTTTTGGCAGAGGGTAAGGACTTATTGGTCGACGTAAAAAAAGAACTAGGAATTTAATTTCTAATTTTAAAAATTAATATCAAAACTGTTCTCCCTTTGGTGAACAGTTTTTTATTTTTATAACATGAATAACAATCCAATTGGTTTATTTGATTCTGGGGTTGGTGGTACTTCAATTTGGAAGGAAATTCATCAATTACTTCCTTACGAGAATACTATTTATTTAGCCGATAGTCTGAACGCACCCTATGGTAATAAGTCAAAGGAAGAAATAATATCATTAAGTATAAAGAATACCGAACTATTATTAGAAAAAGGTTGTAAAATAATTGTTGTTGCTTGTAATACAGCCACTACGAACGCCATAACTGTACTGCGCGGAAGATTCAGAGTTCCATTTATAGGAATCGAACCAGCCATCAAACCTGCAGCGTTACAATCAAAAAGTAAGAGTATTGGAATTCTTGCAACAAAAGGCACTTTAAATAGTGAACTATTCTCATTAGCCACAAAGGAATTCACCAAAGATATTATGATAACAGAGGTTATTGGCGAAGGATTAGTGCCTTTAATTGAAAAGGGGGCTTTGTTAAGTTCTGAAATCTCAAGTCTATTAGAAAAATTTCTTAAACCAATGTTAGAAAATAATATAGACCACCTTGTATTAGGATGTAGCCATTACCCATATTTAATTCCACAGTTGGTAAAATTATTGCCAAATAACATAAAAATCATAGATTCTGGAGAAGCAGTTGCTAAGCAAACAAAAAGCATACTATTAGAAAATAACTTATTAAGAGAAGCTAGCAATCAGCCTATTATTCAATTTATTACAAACTCATCAGATATAACCTTAAAGCATTTATTAAAAAAATATCTTGAAAAAGTTGATATAGAAACAAGAAAATTCTAACAAAAATACCTGACAGGGATATTAACTGACCTCATTAATTAATTGCTGGACAATTACAGTCATAAGGTTCCCGACCACCCAGGAAATTAAAACCTAATGTTATTTGATGAAAGGAGCCATTACTAAACTTTACGTTACCCATTTGGCTCGAATAGGTGTAAGCAAACAAAAACTTATTAAAACTAACTCCAAGAATAGCAGTTAGATACTGTAATTTTTGATTTTCAACTTCTATTCCATTAAGATACTCTGCTCCATCAAAACTCCTTCTATAAGATAATCCGCCCCATAACTTTCCAAAGTCCATTGCTCTATAAACTTTTCCGTTTATATCAATTAATTGTTCTTTAGTTCTCTCTTGAAATTGATACATTAATGAAGGTTCATAGGTCCAAGAAGATCCATAATTAGCAAAAGCATAAGCTCCAGATATAATAAATTTACGCTGGTTAGCGGATTCATAATCAGCAGAATTTAATTCCCTACTTTGAAATATTATATTTTTTACAGTTAAATGCCCTGAAAAATTTAAAAAATTATAAGACACTCCTGCATCCACATTAAAGTAAGAAGAACTTTGAATTATTCCTGCTATTATTGGATCAAAATCTAATGGATCAAATTGAGTTTCATCTAGCCTAGATTGTATTAAACCAAAACTCAAACCAAATGAAAGCTGATTTAAATCTACTTCAGTCCTAGAAAACATTATATGATGAGCATATGTAAGGTATGCTCCGGTCTGAGAATGGTAGCCATTTTGATCATTAAAAAATATAGCTCCTAAACCCGACCTTTCACCAACTCTAGCGTTGATATTTAACGTTTGCATATTTGGCGCTTCGTTTTGGTCAAACCATTGCTTTCTGGCTGTCAATCTGATTTGATTACTTGTTGCTGCCCCTGCCATAGACGGATGTAATAAATATAAATTATCTGATAAGTAATCTGAATAAACAGGAATACCATCTTGTGAGTATGTTATATGAGATAACAAAACAAATAAAACTAAGTAAACTTTTTTTATGTCCATGTGTAGGTTAAGTTATCAAATATATTGAATACATTACTTTCTTTTTATACTTTTGTGAAAAAGTTAAGAAATGTCAAAAATAAACATAACTGTACAACTTACAAATAACGATAATATTGTAAAGTTTGTTACTAAATCATTTATTACACAGTCAAAAAGTTATGAGTTCAATAATATTGATGATGCAAAAGAAAGTCCTATTGCACAGAGACTATTTCATCTTCCTTTCGTGAAAACTATTTATATTTCTCAAAATTTTATTGCTATCGAAAAATTCCCTTTTAACCTGACTCAAGTTAAATGGCAAGATGTTCAAGATGAAGTTGCTGAATCGATTTCAGATTATTTTAAATCAGGACAACCTGTAATAAATAAGAAGGATAATGAATCTTCTAAAAAGAACCCTATAACCATCTACGCCGAAAGTACTCCTAATCCGGAAGTTTTAAAATTTGTTGCAAATAGAACCTTGGCGAATACCATGTATGAGTTCAAAAACAAAAATGAAACAGTCTTTGCTCCTTTAGCGAATGAACTATTTAATTTTCCGTTCGTAAAAGAAGTTTTTATGAACACAAATTATATTTCAATTACAAAAAAAAATAATTATACCTGGCAGGAATTTTCGAATGAATTAAGGGAATTCATCCGAAACTATATTGAAGATAATAAAACAATATTTAAAGACGAAATACTCCAGAAACAAGAACAAACAAATCAGTTAACTGAAGATAGAGATTATTCAGAAATTGAAAAAGAGATTATTTCAATACTTAATGAATACATACGCCCAGCAGTCGAGGGAGACGGCGGAAATATTGCTTTTGATTCCTATAACATAGATACTAAAACTGTAAAAGTTATATTGCAAGGTGCTTGTAGCGGATGTCCTTCTTCTACAGTAACTCTTAAAAATGGAATTGAAAACATGTTAAGAGAAATGCTTAACGGGAAGGTTGAATATGTTGAAGCCCTAAATGAATAAGTTAATTTTTAAATATACATCTTAATATAAAATAAAGTATGCGTGTTATATTAATAGTTTTAATTTTATCAATAACAATTTTTTCTTGTAACTCTTCAAAAAAAGATATTTTGAATATACAACACCAATACACCAACGAATTAATTAATGAAACAAGTCCTTATTTGTTACAACATGCTCACAATCCTGTTAATTGGAGAGCATGGAATTCAGAAACTTTACAAAAAGCAAAAGAGGAGAAAAAACTTATGGTCATAAGTATTGGTTACTCTGCCTGTCATTGGTGTCATGTAATGGAAAAAGAAAGTTTTGAGGATTCTACCGTTGCAGTAACTATGAATAAACATTTTGTAGCCGTAAAAGTAGATCGAGAAGAACGCCCTGATGTGGATCAAATTTATATTAATGCTGTTCAATTAATGACGGGAAGTGCAGGCTGGCCCCTAAATGTCATTACCTTACCAGATGGCAGACCAGTATGGGGCGGCACCTATTTTAAAAAAGATGCTTGGATAAATTCTCTAGAAAAAATCGAAAAAATTTATCAAGAGAATCCTCAAAAACTAATCGATTATGCAACTCAACTTGAAGAAGGTATTAAAAGTATGGATTTAATCTCTGTAAATACAAATGAATTAAATTTTACAAATTTTCCTTCTGATAGTATCGTTGAAAAATGGAGTGACTCTTTTGATTATAAATATGGGGGGCCTAACAGATCTCCAAAATTTATGATGCCAAATAATTTAGAATATCTATTAAGGCATGGAATACAATACAATAATGAAAAACTATTAAATTATGTTTATGTAACCTTGGACCAAATTGCATATGGAGGAGTATACGACCATGTAGGAGGAGGTTTTGCAAGGTATAGTACTGATTCAAGGTGGCATGTGCCTCATTTTGAAAAAATGTTATATGACAATGCACAATTGGTAAGTTTATACAGCAAGGCATATCAAATAACAAAAAAACCTTTATACAAAGAGGTGGTTTTAGAAACTCTTGAATTTATAAAAAGGAAAATGACAAATTCTGAAGGAGCATTTTATTCCTCTTTAGATGCCGATAGTCTTACGAAGGAAGGTGAGTTAGAAGAAGGAGCCTATTATGTTTTTAATAAAAATGAGTTAAAATTAATTTTAGAAGATGACTTCTCGTTATTTTCTGAATATTATAATATTAACAGTTATGGTAAATGGGAAAAAGAGAATTATGTTCTGATAAGACGAAAAAGTGACATTTTGATAACTGATGAATTTTCAATTTCACAAATTGAACTTGAACAGAAAAAAAAGAATTGGAAAAACAAATTAAGAGCCTATAGAGATAATAGAGAAAAACCAAGGCTTGACGACAAAACATTAACCTCTTGGAATGCTTTGATGATAAAGGGCTATGTAGAGGCTTTCAAAACTTTTCAGATACAAGCTTATTTGACTGAAGCTCTAAAAAGTGCACAATTTATCATTGAAAACCAATTACAATCCAATGGTGCATTAAACCATAATTATAAAGACGGTCAAAGCAGCATCAACGGATATTTAGAAGATTATGCAACCTTAATAGATGCTTTTATTTCACTGCACGAGGTTACGCTTGATGAAAAATGGATTCGTTTATCAAAAAAACTAACTGATTATACTTATGAAAACTTTTATAATCAAGAAAATAGTATGTTTTACTTCACCTCTAAAAAGGACGAAAAATTAGTTGCTAGAAGTTTTGAATATCGCGATAATGTAATAGCTGCCTCTAATTCAATTATGGCAAAAAACCTCTTTATATTATCGCACCATTTGGACAATGAAAAGTATTTAAATACCTCCTCAAAAATGCTTCATAATGTTCATCCAGAAATTGAAACTTACCCAAGTGGCTATTCCAATTGGCTAGATTTGACAGAAAATTATAAAAACAAATACTACGAAATAGTTGTTGTTGGGAAAGATGCAAACAGTAAAATTAAAGAATTAAATACATCGTATCTCCCTAATGCACTTGTAGCTGGAAGCTCAAAAGAGAGCACAAAACCTTTATTAAAATATAGATACATTGATGACGAAACTTTGATTTATGTTTGCGTAAATAATAGTTGTAAACTTCCTGTTTCAGAGGCGTCGGAGGCATTAAAACTTCTAAATAATTAATTTTTAAACAACTAGCAGATTTCAAGCAATTCATTTAATTAAATCTCTAAATAATTTTAGTAATTTTTAACAAATTATTGTTTTGCTTATCAGCGTTAATGAAATATATTCGCACTTTAGAATAATAAAAAAAAATGAAAAAAAAATTCCTTATCACCACCTCTATTATTGTATCGCTTTATTCAGTTAATATTAAAGCTCAATCTGTATTCAATGAAACAGATATTGATTCCTATATTTCTCAAAGAAGTGTAGAAGTGTATCTAGAGGCTGATTTTACAGGAACTCCTTATAAGGATAAAATGTTTAAGAATGGAACCATTCAAAAAAATGGAGTTCCGCTAGCAAAAAATATTGGTTTAAGATACAATGCCTCTAAAGATTTATTTGAGGTTAAAAAATCTTCTGTGCTAAAAGATGATCAAGCAAAAGTTTTAAAAAATTCCAGTGATTTGTCTATTAAAATAGGAAATGAAAATTATGTGTTTTTAGCACCTAACGAGAACAATAATAATCAAGGTTATTTTATAGTTGTTTTTAATAGTACGCCAACATCTCTTTTTAAAAAAATTAAAAAAGAATACATACCAGAACAAAAAGCATACACTTCATTAGCCAGCAATATTGCTGCAAATTATAAAGAAAAGCAAAGTCTATATTTATACACAAGCGACGGTCTTTTAATAGAGCTTCCAGGATCTAAAAGCAAACGATTAAAAGCTTTTGGCGATAAATCAAAAGAGGTCAAAGTGTTTGTAAAGGAAAATAAAATCAATCTGAACAAAGAAGCAGGTCTTATTGAAGTTATTAAGTATTACGACACTTTATAAAACTTATTAATCTAATTCTCTAATTGCCCCAGATAGTAAGAAGGATAAATCCCGTATTTTTATTGAATGCTTTTGAAAAAATTCTGCATTTTAAATTCCATTCTTTATAAACAAAGATTGGCATAGTTTGTGGTTTAAATAATTCATGATTACATTTATAAAAAAATAACTGCACCAATAAATTTATAACAATGAAAAAGATAATTAACAGTACTTTAATAGTAATATATTTTGCTTGCTCAATTGGTTTTGCGCAAAATAGAAAGACCCAATTTGCAACAGAAGTATTTGTATATAGTGCTGACGTATACGATACTCGGAATCTTTATGATCCAGCCACCCCAGAAAACTATGATGGAACACCTTATTATGTAAATGATTTTTTATTAGGGGATGTTTATTTAGAAAATGAAATGATTTTAAGTAACGGAGCTTTAAGATACAATGCAGTAGCTGATGAAATAGAATACAAAGAATCCCTAAATGATGACGATGAATCGGCAAAAGCACTTGTAAAATCAAAGGAGATTTATGCAAAAATCATGAACGATACATTTGTGTTTATCCCAAGTCAAGGTTACTATCTTGTTATATTTGATGGGAATAATCTAAGTTTATTAAAAAAAGTAACCAAGAAGTACTTTCCGCCAAAAAAAGCACAAAATAATTATGAGAGATCAACCCTGGCAAGATTTGAAGACCGTTTTATCTATACTATTTATACAAAAAATGGAAATACACTCGAATTACCAAGGTCTAAAAGTAAAAAACTTAAAGCATTTGGTGATGATGAAAAAATTGTAAAGAGTTATACCAAAGAACAAAATTTAGATTTGGACAACGAAAAAGATATTAAAAAATTAATACAGTATTTGGACAAAATTCAAGGCTTTTAAGTATATAGTTTTTTTATAAATCATTTTACAAACAAAAAAACCAACTGTATAAAATAAGTTGGTTTTTTTTGAATAATATATTTTAGTGCGTTGATTTATCCTGCAATAAAGTCTTTTAAATAATAAGGCTCAAAATAAGCGACATCTTCAAATTCGTTGTTTTGATATTTGTTTTCGGCTAAAATTCCCATCTCATTGGACGACGGTAAATTTTGATCCATAAAAATAGCATTACTATGCTTACAAATTGATTTAAATTTTTCAACGCCATTACCAATAAAATAAATAGTATGTTCAATTAAATAATTAGTAAACGAATGGTCGTCTAATACTTCAGCTCTGGTATCTCTAATTTGAATTTTATCTTTTGAAAAAACCGCAGAATATACTTCTAAACGCCTAGCATCTAACATGGGCACGATAGTTCCATCTGTATTTTTTACCTGATAGGCTAGTGCTTCTAGTGTAGGAATTGAAATAAGAGGGATTTCCAATGCAAAACACAAGCCCTTAGCAGCTGAAACACCTATACGGAGCCCAGTATAAGACCCAGGACCCTTACTTACTGCTATAGCGTCTAACTTGTCTTTTGTTATTTCACTTTTAACCAATACTTCTTCAATAAACAAATGTAGTTTTTCGGCATGTGAATAGTTTTTATCGTTTTCCTCTTTTAAGGAGACTACAATTCCTTCCACTGATAAGGCAACAGAGCAGTTGGTTGTAGTTGTTTCAATACATAAAATTGTTGCCATTAAAATGTGTATATTATTCTTTTTGTTCCTCTATTTTAGTCTCAACTTTACTACCCGGTTTTAATATTTTAGTAACGGTGTTATAGGGACCTGTAATAACTAAATCATCTTCTTTTAATCCCGAAATGATTTCAATATTTGAATCATCTTGAATTCCCGTAGTAATAACTCTTAGTTTAGCAACATCGCCTTCTTTTACAAACACACATTCAAACTTTTCTGCTGTTGTCGATTTTGTTTCTTTTACAACTTGTTTCGCAGTGGCACTGGAGGTGTCAGTTTTAATAACTATCGAGCTGATAGGCACCCCAATAATTTTCTCTTTTAAATTGGTAATAATATCCACCGTCGCAGTCATTCCTGGTCTAAATGGCGAATAGTTATCGGACCTATTTACTGTTAAGTCTTTATAGGAGTCTGGTAGAATTCTAACTTTTACCTTAAAGTTTGTTACTTGGTCAACTGATAAGGTGTTTTCGGCCGTATTTGCAATTTCTGTAACAACTCCTTTAAATTCCCTTTTTAGATAAGCATCAACTTCTACAATTGTTGAATCTCCAACATTTACTTTAACAATATCTGTTTCATTAACATCAACTTCAACTTCCATATTATTTAGGTTAGCAACTCTAACAATTTCAGTACCTGCCATTTGAGCGGTACCAACAACACGTTCTCCTAATTCCACTGAAAGTTTAGAAATTGTTCCATCTCTTGGAGCAAAAATCGATGTTCTTGATAAATTATCTCTAGATTGTTTTACAGAGGACTTTGCACTTTCTACATTATAAAAAGCAGACCTCACATTTGCTTGCGCTACTTCATAATCAGTTTGTGAACGCTCCCAATCAGATCTTGAAATTACTCCCTTTTCAAAAAGAGATTTATTTCTCTCAAAATTAATTTTAACATTTGCTAAATTTGCCTCAGCTTGAGTCAATTGCGCTTTTACATTTTGTAATCCTGCTTGAGATTGATCTACCATTGCTTGCACCAAATCGGGATTAATACTAACTAATAAATCTCCTTTTTTAACTTGTTGCCCTTCAATAATAGGTAGTTCAATTATTTCTCCCGAAACTTCAGAAGATAATTTAATCTCAACCTCAGGTTGAATTTTTCCGGTTGCTGCAACGGTCTCAACAATATCAATTAAACGAATACTTGTAACTTCGACTTCTTTAAAATTCCCGCTTTTACCGAACCAACCAGCTTTTTTACCAGAAATTAGTACAATCAATAAAATTACAACAATAACAATTATCCAAACGAAGGTCTTTTTTTTCATAATTAAAATTTAAGCTCAGTAGCTGGTATTCCAAAGTATAATTCCAATACTTTTAATTTAAAAATATAATCAAATTTAGTTCTATTAGCTTCAATATTAGCAGTACTATATCGTAGTTTGGATTGACTAAACTCAAATGAGTTTGTTAAACCTACATCAAACCTAGTTTTTGCATATTCGTAAGCTAACTCTTGAGATTTGAATGATGCCAATGCAGCATCGTACGATTTCTTGGCTCCATCTGCATCGACATAGGCTTGATATACCGATGATTCTAAATCGAGTTTAGCTTGTTCTAGTTGATATTCGTTTCTTTTTACATTAACTATATTACGCTTTACATTGTTTCTAGTAGAAAATCCGTTAAAAATTGGAAGACTTAAATTTAATCCATAAGAAACACCGTCATTGTCAGACAACTGATCTGTGAATGCTTTTGCTGGCGTTTGTATCAAGCTGGTATTTGGCACTTCCGATAAAACAACTTCTCCTGTAGATCCTACATAACCTATTTGAGTAGTTAATGTCGGATTATCAGGATTTAACACCGAAGAAATTTGAGGGATATCATTTTCGCGAGTATTATAATTAAAATATGCATTAAGAGTAGGCCAATAAATACTTCTAGAAATTTCTAGATCTTTATTGGCAATATTCATATTTTGTTCTGCAATTTTTACTTCATATCTATTTTCTTTGGCAGAATTAATTACTTCGTCAACGTTTTTCTCTGCTACTTCAGATAATATTACAGAAAATTCTTGATCTGCAATATCGAAATTTCCATAATCTTTAATTAGTAACAGTTGCGCTAGACTAACTAAAGATATTCTAACATTGCTTTCAGAATTTACAATCGCTTGTTGCTCTTGAGCACTAACCGCATTAATTTCTAATAAGTCTCCTTCAGGTAATAATCCTGAGTCTACTAATTCTTTAGTTCTTGAAATTTGATCTTTAGTGACCTTATTTTGTTCCAATGCAACCTCTAAATTTGCCTTTGATAACAATACTTGTAAATAATTATTTGCAACAAACAATGCGATGTCATCTTTTATCTTACTAGAGTTATATTGCGAAGAAAGTTGTTGCATTTTTGCTTTTTGTAATTCTCGGTGATTTCTTAAACCACTAAAAACAGTAACTCCAGCAGAAACACTGTAGGATGAACTTCTCGAGGTAATATTTCTTAAAATACCCGTTGTAACGTCTTGTGTTAAGCCTGTATTCCAGCTATTCGAAGCCGAGCCATTAATCGATGGCAAGAAGTTTCCAATGGCTCCACTTTTTGCTATATCAGAGTTTTCAATATCTAATTCTGATTGTTTTACAGAAATATTATTTTCTATAGCATAAGCAACACATTCTTGAAGTGTCCATTTTTTATTTTGTGCTGTTAACGTTACTTCCATACCCAGAAATAAACACAACATTACTAAAGTCTTCATATTGATAATCATAATTGAATTGGTCTTTATTATGTTAAAAATGTTACAGTTTTATTTTAATTAAATTTTATCTACGTCTTCAAAAGTTAGCTCTTGGTTTTAATTGGTTCCAAACTTTAATTTTGTCATTTGGTGATATTCCCGCTTTTACTTCTACATTAATACCATCACTAATTCCTAGCTCTATCTCTTTTCTTTCGAACTTTTGATTCCCTATTTCAATTTCAACAAAAGGAGTTTTTGTTTTTACATCATACTGTATCAGTGCCTCTTTTAGAGCTATTACGCTATCTGCCCTTGCAAGAATAATTGAAGCATTTGCACTAAGACCTGCTCTGATAAACGTAGCGTCTTTTTTGTTTAAAGTCCCTTTGATTTGGAATTGAATTGCTCCATTTTCATCGATCCCCTTCGGCGCAATATAATCTAAAGTTGCATCAAATTTTTTGTTGTCAATGGCTCCAACTGTAATTTCTAAAGCTAAATCTTCTTTAATCTTTCCTACTTCACTTTCATCAACTTTTCCCTCAAAAATCATATTCGTAACATCAGCGATTGTTGCGATTGTAGTTCCATCGTTAAAATTATTAGACTCTATTACTTGATTTCCTGTTTTTACTGGAACATCCAAAACCATTCCAGAAACAGTAGCTCTTATTTCAGTATTTGCAGCTGCTCCCATTCCACTTGTAGTACCTGTTTTAATAATATCATAATTTTGGCGGGCATTATCTAAGCTAATCTGTTCTTGTTTATAACGTTGTAATGATTGATTGTAGGATAACTGTGCATTATCAAATTCGTTTGCAGATATGACTCCTTTTTCAAATAATCCTTTTTGCCTATTATAAATACTTTCTTGATTTTGAAAGGCTAATTTTGCTGTTTCAACTTGAGTACTCACCGAATTGATATTGTTTTTAGCACTATTTAGAGAAGATACGTTTGGAACTACCTTTACCATGGCTAATAAATCGCCCGATTTAACATAGTCGCCAGCTTCCACAAATATTTGATCGATAATACCAGAGATATTTGGCTTAATAAGAACTTCTTCCTTTGGCACTATACTCCCAGTAGCTACTGTTTTTTTTAAAATTGTATATCTAAAAGATTTTTGAGTTTCATAAACTACTGGATCTTTTTGATCTTTTAGGTAGATGTATCGTATTCCAAATATAAATGCAATTAAAATAACGGTTAAAGTGATAATAGTTCCTATTCTTTTCATAGTGAGTAATACTTTATATTTCTATTCTTTTTAAATTTTATTCTGTTCTTAATGCGTCTACAGGTTTCATTCTAGTGGCTCTCGTAGCTGGAATTAATCCTGCTAAAACACCAAAGAGAACTAATATCAACAAAGCGATTAAAATTATTTTTATATCGACAGCAGGGTTGGCAAAGTTATCTATAGGTCCAATACTATCTATTATTGAATTTGTCAGCCATATTGCTCCCGAAGCAAATGCAATACCTGCCATTCCAGATACGATTGTTAATAACAAAGACTCTTGAAGTATTTGTGTTCTTATGTTAAATGGAGTCGCTCCGAGTGCTCTTCGTATTCCTATTTCTTTCGTCCGTTCCTTGACAACAATCAACATAATATTACTAATTCCTATAGCGCCAGAGAGCAGAACAAGAGTTCCAACAAAAAACCCAACGAAGGTCAATATACTAAACAGTCCCGATATTTTACTAAACTGTTTGGCTAAATCATAATCACCAATTGCACGATTATCTTTTGGGTGAATTGTATGTTGCTTTCTGATGATAGAAAATATCTTGGGTTTAATATCCGTTATATTTGTTTTATCTTCTGCCGTGATTGCCATCCAACTTACTGTATCTCCATAGTTAAATACTTGTGAAAATGTGGTGAATGGTACAAATATCGTATTGGCATCTTCTTCATCATCTCCGTTATTATTACTGTTTTTAAAAACTCCTATAACTAAAAAATTAACTCCATTAATTTTTACATAGGATTCTAAAATATTCTCGTCAAGATCGTATAGTGATTTTACTACATCTACTCCAATAACGGCTACTTTTCTTTTTTCATTAATATCTGAATAACTTATAAAACGCCCTTGTGTAATATCCATGGGTTGTTGATAAATGAATTCAGGGTAATCACCTGTGATACTAAAAGCTCCTGTTTTATCTTTTCTCGTAACATTATTTGCACCTCTGTAACCCCCTAGTTGGTTTCTTGGAGAAACATACTTTAATGAAGGTATTTTTTCTTTTAAAAGAGCTACATCATCAATTTTAAAATTATAGCGCCTTCCCTTAGGTAATCCTTTATATGCCTTGGATGTACTTTGCGACCACATAAAAATTGAATTGGTGGCAAAGTCACCAAAATCTTTGATAACTCCATTTTTTAAACCATTCGTTAAGGCGAGTAGTAATACCAAAATCATGATCCCCCAAAAAACACCAAAAGCGGTCATTAAAGTCCTAAAGCGGTTGGCATTTAATGCCTCTAATATTTCATTCCAACGATCTTTGTTCAACATAACTTTTTACTATTCTACCCTAAGTGCCTCAATGGGTCTTATATGCGCTGCTCTTCTTGCTGGAATAAAACCAGCAAAAACCCCAGCTACAATTAATATAGTGACTGTAATAATTGCAGTTTTAAAATCTACTTGAGGTGACTTTATAAAATCATTATCTACCATTGGGCTAATTAATTCTAACAAACCAACTCCTGCAAACAAGCCTAAAAAACCTGCAAAAGAAGTGATGAAAATTGCTTCTTGGAGAATCATTCCAATAATGGAGCTTGGCAATGCCCCCAGTGCTTTTCGAATTCCAATTTCTTTGGTCCGCTCTTTCACAACAATGAGCATAATATTGCTTACACCAACAACTCCGGCAATAATAGTACCGATTCCTACAAACCAAAAAACATAACTAATTGTTGCAATGAGAGTGTATATCCTTTTTGCTTCTTCTAATGTGTTTTCAACCCTAACAGCACTTCGATCGTCTGGAGAAATAGTATGTTTCGTTCTAATATCATTTTCAAAACTTTCTGATAAAGCCAATGACAGCGCTACAGCTTCATCGAAATTATCAGACATCTTTACTGTATAGGCTAAAGATCTGACTTTGTCTCCCGCATTAAAAATTTGTTGGGCAGTAGTTAACGGAATAAAAACTCGACTTTCCTCTCGTTTTCCACCAGGATCAGTATAAACTCCTACGACTTTAAAATTAATTCCTGAAATTTGAACATATTCTCCTATAGGATTTATCTCTTTAAAAAGATCTTGTTTAATTTGATTTCCAATAACAGCAACTTTTTCTAATTGATTAATATCATTGTTATTCAGAAATCGTCCAGAAACCATGCGTTGGTTTTCAATAAATTGTTGATCTGGATATGCCCCCTCTACTCTATAGTTTCCAACTTCACCATTATAAAGTAGTTGTCCTCTCCAAACGCTATATATCGATGTTTTGTACTCTAAATTATCCATATATTTTTCGTTAAATTCCTCAAAATCATTATTTCTTAATTGAATTAATCTACCTGGATTTAGACCTTTATATTCTTTAGTAGTCCTTCTAGTTCTGATTGCAATTCGGTTGGTAGCATCTTCTTCGAATTGAGATTTTACTCCCTTTTCAATTCCACTACTAAAGCCAACTAAGATTACTAAAATAAAAATTCCGAAAAAAACAGAAACCATTGTTAAAAACGTTTGAAGTTTATTTTTTAACATGGTCTCAAATATTTCTTGCCAGCTTTCTAAACTAAACATATTCTTTAGTTTTAGCCCTTACCTGCTTTACTTTTGTATCACTTATAATAATACCATCTTTAAGATTTACAATTCGCTTACACATGTGGGCTATATCATCTTCGTGCGTAACAATTAAAATCGTTTTCCCTTCATCATTTATTTGTTGGATTAACTCCATCACCTCACAGGAAGTTGTTGAATCTAAAGCTCCGGTAGGCTCATCTGCTAATAATACTTTTGGGTCACTAGCCAAAGCTCTTGCAATAGCAACACGCTGTTTCTGACCCCCAGAAAGTTCATTGGGTAAGTGACTAGCCCAGTCTGCTAAACCTACTTTTTCAAGATAATGCAATGCTTTTTCAATTCGAACACTTCTACTAACTCCTTGATAATAAAGGGGCATTGCAACGTTTTCTAGTGCAGATTTATAGTTTATTAAATTAAAAGACTGAAAAACAAAACCTAAAAACTTGTTTCTATATTTCGCAGCAATTTTTTCATTGAGATTTTTAATAAGGGTACGATTTAAATTATAAACCCCTTCATCTGGTTCGTCTAGAATTCCTAAGATATTGAGTAATGTTGATTTACCAGAGCCTGAAGATCCCATAATAGCAACCATTTCACCTTCAGAAACTTCAAAATTAATTCCTTTTAAAACATGAAGTGAGTTGCTCCCCATTTTATAGGACTTGTGCAGATTTTTAATTTCAATCATGGTTGTTTATTAACATGACAAAGTACAGAAATTATAATTTGTTATATGTGAAATTGATGTTAAGAAATAGCTCGACACTACTTTTCATAAATAAGACCTTTAAAAAAATAAAAAGTTACAGATTCTTTAGTTTTTTTTTCTAGACCTATAAATAGCAAATCCTATGGCACCAATGAGTAGATAGGGAAATACCATCAAATACATAATTCCGTTATTAACCCCTCTCGCCGTTTGTTGATTTTCGCCACTCTCTAGCACTGCTCTACACATTGCGCATTGTGCTTCAATAGCAATGCTATTTAATAAAAAAAACAATAACAATATGAGTATTAATTTTCGCTGCATTAATATCATTTAATAGTAAGGAGAAATCATAAAATATACTATAACACCAGTAACAGCTACATATAACCAAAGTGGAAAAGTATAACGTGCTATTTTTTTGTGTTCTTCAAATTGACCAGAAATCCCTCGAAGATAGGTGAATAAGACAAAAGGGATTACCAGTATTGAAAGAAGAATATGAGAGGTTAAAATAAAATAATATACATATTTAATAAAGCCTTCTCCGCCAAATTTAGTAGAATCAGATGTCATGTGATAGACCACATAAAAAACTAAAAATAATACAGAGAGAAATATCGCAAACTTCATTAAAGTTTCATGATTTTTTCGATTCCCTTTTTTTATTTGAAATACAGCGGTTACTAGTACTAATGCCGTTAAAGCGTTAATTCCAGCATACACAGGAGGTAAGAAACCTAAACGCTCCACCCCAGGAATTCTAATTCCAAATAATGCAGCAACAGCAATAGGAATAACAATGGATAAAATCCAAATTAATCGGGTGTATTTTTTTTCGTTTAAAGTTGTATGTTTCATATTACAATAATAATTTAATGTCTTCTTTTATCATTTGTATTCCGTCATCGTCAAGTCCATTATAATAGATGATTGGATTTTCATTTTCATCTATTCTACATCTAATATATCCTTCTTGATCTATCAATGCAAAAAAACCAGAATGTTCAAAACCTTCCTCAAATTCTGAATCTTCTCCTACAAATAAGTTGAACCCCAAATTAGCAAGCGCATATATATTTTCTTTATCTCCAGTTAATAAATGCCAGTTTGGGTTCGTGATTTTATAACTCGTTGCGTATTGTTTTAATACCTCAGGGGTGTCGGTATTAGGATCGATACTAAATGAGGCCATCCCAAGATTAGGATTTCCATAAAATTCATCTTGAATCTTTACCATATTTCTATTCATAATTGGACAAATAGAAGGACAGGTAGTGAAGAAAAACTCAACAACATAAACTTTTCCCTTATAAGATTCATTGGTGATTTGTCTATTATCCTGATTAATAAAACTAAAATCAGGAATTTTCTTTAAGTCCTTATTTGCATCTAAAATATAAGATAGTTCTTTGTTGGTGAATTTATCAACAATCTTAGGAACTGACCAAATTCCAAATACCAATATAATAAATGAAATACCAATGTATGAATAGTTTTTCATAGACTTAAATTTCTCTTTTAGAATTATACTTTTTTAGTGCTAATCTATATTCTGCTAGCAAAATTCGTACGTCATCATCCATTTTATTATTAATTTCAGAGTAATTACTTGAATCAAAACCATATAACATTCCTAAATCTTCATCATCATCTCTTCCCCTAAGATTTCGTTCCTTATCTATTAAAAAAACTTGATTTGAAGCAAAATTTTTATTAAGCCTGTAGTTGGAACCCAGCGAATTAAAAACTTTTTGTATTTCAGTGGTATCGCCAAAAACAAAATTCCAATTTTCAGGGTTTTCAATTTCAGAAAGTTTTTCTTTTAAATTTTGAATTTGAGGTTCTGTACCTCTTGGGGTTAAAATAATAAATTGCAAATCTTTAAATTGATAATTTTTCTTATAAATTTTATGAGCTAAATTAAAAGCATTAGACTGCGTTAGTTCAAGATCATTACCAAAAAAACATAAAATTGTAAGATGATTTTGTAATTCTTTTTTTACTTTATTTTCTGATTCAAATTGATCAATTTCCAAAACACCTTTGGTTAATACCGGCAACTTTGCAAAATTGTTAACTCCAGAGGAAAAAAACAAATAAGCAGTTATAGGTAATAAGAATAAGATTCCTAGAATTGTAAATTTTTTTATTTTTTCTGATGTTTTCAAGCTACAAAAGTAATTGGTAAAAAATATAAGAACAATTAATTTAGGTTAAAAAAATAAAAAAAAAACCATTCAAAGAATGAATGGAGATTTTTAAAATTTTCTAAAGTCCTATCTAAAAATTAAATTTTATATAATTTTCTTTATAAACATCGAAGATATAATCTCCTTCAATTAATAAGATTGCTACCAAATAAATAATTAGAAAGACCGCAGTCCAAACAACTACCCTTCTTAAACCCATTTTTTCATCACGCATGTGCATGAAATCCCAAGTGATATAATAGGCTTTTACTACAGTAAGTATTAAAAAAATCCAGTTGAGATATTTTAAGGTGAACAACTTATTAGTTGTTAAAAACTCTGGTTTTATAATACCAAGAGCTACTTCAATTATTGTTATTATAGAAAGTAAGGTAAATACTCCCCATATTTTTGATTGATTAGATTTAAACTTAAGTCTTCCTCTAAATATTGCTAAATTGTGATCCTGTGCCATTTCTTAAATTTTATTCTTTTATACAAGGTAAAAAACTGTAAATACAAAAACCCATACTAAATCTACGAAGTGCCAATACAAACCTACTTTTTCTACCATTTCATAATTTTTTCTTCTTTCATAGGTTCCGATAACTACATTAAAGAAAATAATAATATTAAATATTACTCCCGAAAAAACGTGAAACCCGTGAAATCCAGTTATAAAAAAGAAAAAATCGGCAAATAAAGGAGTACCGTATTCGTTATGCTTTAAATTAGCACCTTCAACTATACCTATCCCATCATTATTTAATTTAGCTACGGACTCCGCTCTGTTAAGTACAATTCGTTCTCCGTTTTCATCTAGGTATTGAGTTCTAATTAACAAAGATTCATCTGTTAAAAAACCTTTTGTAACCTCTGCTAAGGTAACACTTGGCAATTCCTTTTCAGACAAAAACCAAATACCTTCATTGCTGTCTTGTGTGGTTCTTTCCGTATGTATAGGTACTGCAAAATCTCCTAAGGCTACTCTTTTGCCATCTTCTTTTACAAACTGAAGAACTTTTCCTCCTTTAGTTTCTACAGCTCCATAACTACCTTTTATAAAAGTATTCCATTCCCATGCTTGAGAACCAACAAAAATTAAACCTCCGATTATAGTGAGAAAAAGATAAATGATTACTTTATTTTTTTTCAGGTGGTGTCCAGCATCCACAGCCAGAACCATTGTAACAGAAGAAAATATTAAAATAAATGTCATGAATGCCACATAGTACATAGGGAAATTACCGTGTATAAATGGTATATGAGTAAATACTTCGTCAGCTATGGGCCAAGAGTCTATAAATTTAAATCTTGAAAAGCCATAAGCGGCAAGAAATCCTGAAAATGTTAAAGCATCAGAAACGATAAAAAACCACATCATCATTTTGCCATAACTGGCATTTAATGGTTTATTTCCTCCGTTCCAAGTTTTATTTTCAGTGCTTGGTTTTTCAACTGTCGCGTCCATATAATAATTTGATTTTAATAGGGTTCAAAAATACATATATTTTTTATCTAATAAAATAGAAAAATAAAAAGAGGTAAAGCCATAAAACATCAACAAAATGCCAAAAAGTAGCTGCTATCTCAATCCCTACAGTATTTCCCAACGCATACCGTTGTTTATAATGATTATAAATTACGACCAATACTGAAATTAGAGCAGCAACAATATGCGCCAAATGCAATAGTACTACTAAATATATAAATGATGTTGTAATTGTACTTTCACTTCCAGTAAAAAAATAACCATAGGAAATAATTTCTGAAAATCCTTTAAATTGATAAATAACAAAAGTAACACCAAGAATAAATGTGCTAATTAAAAAAATCATTCCTTTATTTCTTTCTTGTGCTATTACATTTTTTTTTGCCAAGTAGAAAGTAAAACTACTTATGATAATTATCACTAAACTAATATAGAATGCTGGTGGTATTTGAAAATCGTTTAACCAATCGGGGCGTTCTTTACTAACAATATAGCCACTTGTTATTCCCAGAAAACTCATCGTTAAACTAATCATTCCAAACCAAAGCATCATTTTTTTTGCTTTGTCTAGTTTAAATTTATAATAATCGCTTTTATTTTCCATATGTGGGTCTTATTTAAGGTACTATTTTTTATCTAATAAACTTATCAGCAACATAAATTATTTGTAGTAAAGTTATATAACTAACGCTCACCAACATAAAATGTTTGGCAGCTTTGTTCGATCTATATCTATATAAACGGATTGAAAAGTATAAAAATCCCAAGCCTATTAAGCCTATTAAAACCCCAGACAGAGGAGTTAAATATAATTTCCCTGTAACTCCAAAAACAGGTATTAAGGATGCTAATACGGTCCATAAGGTGTATAGTACTGCTTGAAGCGCCGTGCTTTTATCTCTTTTACCAGTCGGAAGCATAAAAAACCCTGCTTTTTCATAATCGTCAAACAAAAACCAGGCAATTGCCCAAAAATGAGGGAATTGCCAAAAAAACTGAATCATAAATAGTGTGCCCGGCTCAATCCCAAAACTTCCGGTAGCAGCAACCCATCCTAGCATAAAAGGTATTGCTCCAGGGAATGCGCCTACAAAAACAGATAATGGTGTTTTCGTTTTAAGCGGAGTGTACAAACTGACATACATAAATATACAAACCGAGCCAAACATAGCAGTAATTGGATTGATTATATAGAGGGCTATAATTCCAATTATTGTTAAGCTAACAGCGATTATAAAAGCTAACTGTACAGACATTCTGCCTGAAGGAATCGGTCTGTTTTTAGTACGATCCATTAAGACGTCTAAGTCCTTTTCGATAATTTGATTGTAGACATTAGAAGCTCCCACCATGGAGTATCCTCCGATACATAAAAGTATTAACTCGGTTAGGCTAACATAGTCAGTTCCTAGCAAGTAGCCAGCAACGGAAGAGAATAAAACACTTACCGACAACCTGACTTTAGTAATTTCTAGAAAATTATTAAGGAGAGACCTCTTTTTTAAATGTATGTTTATACTTGACAAGTCCTATTTATTTGATTTTGCAAATATAAAACACCTCTCAAAGCTCCACAATAATTTTAAGTTTTTATTAAATAATAATAAATTGATTTTTAGTAATTTTGATTAAAATTAAACAACATAAAATGTATAGAAAAACTATAACAATCGCTTTATTTTTATTCTTAAGTTTTAACTCTTTTGCTCAACAAGATGGTGCGAACAAAAAAGAAGAATATTATGCAAAAAAGAAAAAAATGATGGAAATTCCCTCCCCTACTAGTATAAATCAAATAGAAGATGGGAACTCGAAACTTATTAATATTCTGCCAGGAGTCTACTATTTCGAAGGAGATCATAATATGGGAGTATATTTAGTTGAAGATAAATTTACTTTAATTGATACTCAGGAAGAAGACAATATGGATCGAAATTTAAATATAATAAAAAGAATAAATAAAAAAGCTTCCATAAAATACTTAATATCAACCTCGAATGTTTTAAAAGCATTAAAGACAGTTAAAGACTTAAAAAAAGAGGGAGTCCTATTAATATCGCAAAGAGTAACTGAAAAAAGTCAGCTAAAACGAAAAGTAAGTGGAGAATCAGGCTTCAGTGGTTCTTTTAAACCAGACTTTTCTTTTACGGAACAACTTAATCTAAATATTGAAACAAAAACAATTGAAATTACGTCCATTAGTAATGAAGGTAATTCATTAGTTTATTTGCCAAATGAAAATGTACTTTTCACAGGAGCTATTTATACCCACAAAAAGTACCCACATTTAGATTATGAGAATGGAATTACCCTTGGGTCAATGTTAGAGAACATATCAAAAATCGGAGATGTTGTCGATAAAAATACCGTAGTAGTTCCAGGAAAAGGAACTTTAGCCAACGCACTAGATTTAATAAATTATCAAAAAGTAATGACTAAAATTACCAAACAAATAGTGATTATGATTAAAAATGGTGATACGTTAGAAACTGTTTTAGCCAAGAAAAGTATTACCAATAATTTAGACTCTCGAGGTTTTGGCGATGGTTCTGTCACTACTGAAATGTTCCTAACTTCGTTATATGAAGAATTAACCTATGAATTAGGCCCTGTTGATACTAGAAGTCCTGAAGAAAGAGCTATGGAAAGATTAAAAGGAAATGCAAAAGAATAAAGAAAAGAAAAACGAATAGTTGTTCACAAAAAAAGCCCTGATAACCAGGGCTTTTTTTTTGTGATTTTTTTAATAACTCTGCACTAATAAGTGTAGACTACTTTAAGTTTTAAACCATTGTAAATGTTTCATGTTAGTTCTCTACTTGAAATAAAATAGGTAAGGAATAGAGGACACCTACGGCTGTTCCTCGTTGTCTTCCAGGTACCATTTTTGGCAAAGCTTTCACAACCTTTACGGCCTCTTGCTCTAATTTTGGATGAGGAGCTCGTGCTCTAACATTGACTACATCACCATTTTTATCAATTTTAAACTGAACAGCTATTCGTTGCCTACCTTCCAGTCCTAAATCGCCTGCAAGTTCTGTATTGAATTTCTTCTGAACAAATTTTTGAACTTTTTCAGACATACACTTCTTTTTTTCAGCATTGGATCTCTTTTTCTCACATCCAGGATAAACAGGTACATTTTCAATAACCGCAAATGGAACGTCTGCAATTTCTTCTTCCGCCTCTTCAATTTCATCAATTTCCATAATCTCTTCTTCCTGATTCACTTCAGCAGATTCAATTATTGTTTCTTCAATATCTGCTTCGTCTTCAATCACCTCAATAACTTCAGGAGCTGGTGGTGGTGGTGGTGGTGGTGGTGGTGGTATATTCATATCTGTGATAGGAATATCTTCTTCCAAATCATCACCTAGATTAAGCATATCTTGATTTATTTCAGCCTTTTCGTAGGTTTTATTTTCTATGGCTCTCCATGTAATAAAGAGCATTAATACCATTCCTAATTGGAAAAATATCATACTCCTACGATTTAGATCTGATTTTGGATTTTTTTTTGGTTCCATAAGGGTGTATTTAACTGGTTGCTAAAATATATAATTTCTTGAGTATATAAAAAAATTCAAGATGTAATTCTGTTTTTATAATTTCTAAAAAGTAACAGCCCTAAACTAGCACCAAGTAAATCGGCTATTACATCTAGAACTTCTGCTCCTCTTGACAACACGAAGAGTTCTTGAATTACTTCAATTAATATGCCATAAAATAAACATGCTACAAGAATGAATAATAAAACTATTGGTTTTGTGTCATTTAAAACATTATTGACGTACAATAGCCATAAAAAGGTCAAAACCAAAAATATAAACAAATGAACTAATTTATCTATCGGGATGAAAGTGTCAAATAGTTTTGGAATCTCTTTGGTAGGCAGCAAAAAAAGTATAGTTATAAATACAGAATAAAGGATACAAACAACAAGCAATTGTTTACTCTCCAATAAGCTCTTTATAGGATTCTGCATCTAATAGTTGATTGATTTCTTCCGGATTTGATATCTTAATTTTTATCATCCAACCTTCGCCATATGGGTCAGAATTTACTTTTTCAGGTTCTGATTCTAGACTTTCATTGAACTCAATTACTTCTCCAGATAATGGAATAAATAAATCAGAGACTGTCTTTACAGCTTCCACTGTTCCAAAAACCTCATCTTTATTTAAAGTTTCATCTAAAGTCTCTACTTCAACATAAACGATATCTCCTAATTCACTTTGCGCAAAGTCAGTTATTCCTACCGTAGCTATGTCGCCATCAACATTAATCCATTCATGGTCTTTTGTATATTTTAAATTTGAAGGTGTATTCATCATAAATAATATAGGTTTTTATTAATTTCCAAAGTTATATCGCAAGGTAAACCCTCCTCTTATCGTAGTTTGTGGAAAAGCTGTTGAAATTGCATATTCCGAAAAAGAATGATCATAATAAAACAGTGCTGTTAAATTTTTACTCAACGCATAATCAACGGTTAATTGCGCTCCATAAATTGTTTGACCAGCTGTTGTTTGATTATTTGCAATATCAAGATATCTAATAATTGTTTTATTATCTCTTCTTGATAAATCTAACTTAAAGTTTAAATCACTTTTAAGTATTTGTTTCTTTCCGCCAAAATTTGTGCCAATCCTTAAATCTTTTATCCGGTATCCCGCTCCAATTACTATTTCATTCCCTTGAATTTCTGTCAACAAATTATTTGCAAAACTTAATGACAATGCTCTGTCTTTTTTTAGTTCAAATAAAATATTTATTGAATTTTTCATTTCAAAATCAATTCTAATTAGTGGGGAAAATTGTTCTACTAAATTAACGTTGGTTAAAAGTGTTTTACTTTTAAAATTTCCTGACTGATCAGTATCCTGAGGATTATTGATATCAAAATCTAAATTGGTTCTAAATTGATTGACTGTATAGCCTGATCGATAACCGTGTTGCAATGAAAAACGTTTAAAGTACTTTTTAAACCAAGGAAATTTCATCAAGCCTGTATATTTTAAATCCCAATTTGGGATTGGAATATCTCTAAAAATACTTGTACTTTCTTTCTCAGGACTACTCCCTTTGTAAGCTGATAAGAAGGCTGGCAATAAAACATCTTGGCTAGTTTTTCCAAAACCAACTGGATACCCGGTTTCAGGGTCTACTGGATATGTAGTAGTACCATAATACTTTTCAGCTAATCTTTTAGCTATTGTTAAACGATTGCTTCTAAAATCTTCAAATGGTTTAGAGGTAGTTTCGTCACTAGCTGAAAAAGCAGTCTTAATCAAGATGGTAGAAATATTGAAGTTACCAAAAACATTGGGAGTCAATGAACGATATAAATCGTTTTCTACTATATAATTTTCTGCATAATTTTCTGAATAAATTCTGCTAGCTGTTAAATCAATTTTTAAACCTTGAACAGGAATAAGATTTGCTTGAAAATCTAATTGAGTAGACTCTACTTCGGTATACTGCTCGTTAAATTCAGGGTATAATGTTAACCATCCATTTCTAGCTGCTAAATCCCTGATCTCGGCTTGACTTCCAAAAGTGAAGCCTGCAGTTGGTTTAAATGTACCTGCAAGACCAACAGTAGGCGTATATCCCGGTAAAAATATTCCATTATTTTCTTGATAGTTAAATTGCACTTTTTTTACCATCGTAACTAAATCTATCAATACATTCATAGACTTTTCTCCAGTTGTGAGAGAAGTTGAGAATTCTGTTCCACCGTTACCACTTCTAGAGTCTCCAGATTGATTTGCTACTCCTTTTTTTGAATTTTTATTTTGTTGGTTATCCTCCTTCCCAGATTTTCCAAAAGATTTATCTCTATCATCTCTAGAGCCACTTTCTGTATCCTTTGAATTGGTTCCAGGCGGAATAATTTTTTTACTTTTCTTTCTTTTTATAAGCCCAACATATTTATAAAGAGTCTTCATATCTAAACTCGAATTAATTCGGTGAGTTTGAGCATTTTGAACTGAGTTCCCTAGATTGTAGGACTGAGTTGTTCCATCTTCGGTAAGTATGGGAATATCTAAGAATAAATCACTACTTTTTTGCCATTGAAAATCTCCTGTATAGGAGTATGTTGCTCTAATAAATTTCAAAAATGGCACTTTATTAAAGGGGATGTCGTAATTCAGCTGAAGTGATTGAAAATGTTGATTTGGATCACCAATATCAAAAAACCCATCCCAGACTCCAATAGTGTTATCTGTATTTCCAAAAATATCTATGTAATTCTTAACAGTACGGTTGTTGGTGGACGAAAAATTAAACCTTAATGATTTTGTTAGATTATAATTAATCGTATACTGCCAGTCAAATAAGAAATTTCTTTGATACAGAGTGGGAACACCAATACTCGCTTCAGGTAAGTTTAACTCTCTAAACTTTTGTTCAGTGTACTGTCTATTATAGTTAGAGCCCACTGAAATATTTGTTGGTAGATAATTGAAATTAAAATCTTTTAATAATTTCCAATATTTACTTCTAAATATAGAGTCATTCTTTTTAAATGGCTCTACAGGTTTTGGTTGAAAGTTATAATTATAAGTACCGCCTAATAATACACTCTGTTCTTTTGATTGTTTTACTTCAAAACTTCTATGATCTACCTGGTTGTATGAATAAGAAAAAGTGAAGTTTTCGATATCATAAACTTTTGGTTTGGAATTACCTACCTTATTTTTTCGAACTCCAATAAAATTTATACTTTGCCTTTTGGTATATTCCTCTGACTGCTCTTGAATTTCTTGTCGCCTTTGAGAGTCTTGTTGATTATCAAGTCTTGTTTGAAGTTCTATATCCTGATATTCTTCGTCGTATTTTGGGGTTATTAGTTCTTCTGAACGACCATAATTAAATGGCAACTGAATTCCCCATTTTTGAGGTAACAGTTGTCCTAAATTAAAGTTTGTAACCAAACCATACTCTTGAACGTCTTCTAAGCTTCTTTGATTTGGACCCTGTTCAATTGAGCCAAACCCAACAGTACTTTTACTACCAGACGCACTTACAGTTGCAAAATCTGCTAAATTGACATCCATACTAGCTATAGCAGCCCAACCCCCTTGATTGTCTAACTCAGTCATTCTTAACTCATTAAACCATGTTTCGCCACAAATTTCACTAGTTGTATTATTACGAACACCAATCATTATAGTTCTTACATTACCAAAACTTGGATTCCCTTTTATTCCTATTCTTAACTCATTTTCAGGACCAGAAAAGTTCGGATCTAATTCAGATTGCAAATAAAATGAAGTTTCATTTGGAATATTATTTTGATCCCCTAAAGCCAGTGCTTTTACCTGCTGTAATAATTCAAACGGAAGTAGAAGTCTATTTTCAATTGGCCATATATCTTCAGGCGACGAACTACCAAAAGTGGTAGGATTTAATGGTAGCTGAACTTCATAATAATTTTGAGATAAATCATTTCCCAATCTAACAAATGCAACCATATCGCCATCGGACAGCATAGCTTCGTTTTCAATAGATTCAGTGTGAATAAACATTTCTAAGTTTTTATACTGCCTCATGTCTACATTAAAGTTTTTGTAAACTGATCTTCCATCTTCTGGGTCTAATCCGCAGGTTCTTAATGATAACGACTGTTCGTTTTGACGGATTATATTATTATTATTATTAAGTTGTTCTCTATATACACCTGGTGGTAAAACATAAGGAATAGGAGATCTATTTTCATTTTCTTCAATACTAACAGTGAAATTTTCAAATAAAGTATTCCCTACCGTTGGATCTTGGGCATTTTCATCTAAAGCAACTTGATATCTTCTGTAATCTCCACGAATTAAATCTAATGTTCCAAATCGTAATATCATATCTTCTTCAAAATCGGATAAATACATACGCATAAATCGAATAGATCTAAAATCTGAAGCGCCATTTACTGATACATCTGGCTCACTAATAGGAACTTTAAATTGAACCCACCTTACAGGAATAATCTCGTTGTTTTGAAGGGTAACATTTATTTCTTTTGTATCGGTAATATAATCACTGTTGGTAGCGTCCATTCCAGGATAAACATCAATATTATACTCAAAATAACTATCTACCGTGTTCATTGTGTTATCTCGATTAATATCTTCCACATCAGGAAGAGGAGTTGATCCTCTGTCAGTATTTGTTAAAACTTCTGGCGAATTTCCTTGAGTACCGTTATACTGGTTGTAACGTTGCACTAAATTTCCTTCTGCTTGTAAGAAATATTTATAGTTATCTCCTGCGGGATCAGATAAACCAGAAAATTCAGGATATAATATTGCTTCTTCACCATCGTTCAGACCATCGTATCCAATATCTTGATTAATTCTTTCTTGTCCTTGTGTATCATAAACATAAAGTAATGATTGATTTGTGGGAACTTTACCATATGAGGTAGGTATCGTATTGGTATCAGAGCCGTCCTCAGGTAGTCCGTTTTCGTACTGCTTTCTTCCGTCTTTTAAAACATCCTCAGAAATATTTCCTAAATTAAAGGTAATAGTACCACCATCACTTCCTGCTGTCTCATCGTATAAAAACGGATCCATAAGCCAAAATTGAATATATTCAACATTTGACCTTTCAAAATCAGTAGTGGTTAATTGTCTTATAATTCCACCAAAATTAGACCCAGGGTTCGGAATAGTGTTGGTTCCGTTTGCTGCTGGATTATAGTTATATTGACCTCTCTCAGCTGGCGAAAAAGCAAGGTCTAAAGAAAACAATGCTTGTGTTTGACCTTGAATAATATCTTGATTTGGAAATATTTCATTTCTGAAAATTCTTCTAGTAAAAGGGGATGAAATATCGTCAACAGTTATTCCATCAGGTCTTTGGGAACTGTAAAATATTGGGTCAATGTTATACCAAGACAATTTTGCACGTCTATAATTACTAGCTAGGTTTCCGTTACCTTGCTCACCTCCAAAACCGATAGGAGCACTAGATAAAAACCAAGTTAATGGAGAGCTTATATCAAAATTAGTTTGAGCCGCTTCAAAGTCATCGACGTACGCAGTTGTTTTGCCATTCAAATTTGAAACTTTTGGAGCACCAGGTAATAAATATGCAAATTCGCCTCTTAAAGAAAAAACGGACTCCACATCAGTATCGATGTTAGGAAGTTTGTTTACTAATCTAGTAAGGAAAGGAACTTCGGTAGAGTAATTAGCGTTCAAACCAAAAATAGAATTATTGATTGGCTCCGAACTAAAAGAAGATTTTTGAGTTAAAGGTCTTTCGTTTAAATTTAAAAAAGTTGCTCCCATTTGGAACTTTTCATTAAAAATATGTTCAACATTTAAACCTGTAAACCTTTTGGTTTGTTGGCCAAATAAAGTGTTATTTTCAGTAGAAACAGAAATTGGTGTATTTGAATTTAATAACGAAGAATCTAAAATTTGAACCCTTCCTAATTGATAATTTACGGTATAATCTACTCCTTCTACTAAAACTCGACCACCAGCAGTTACTGTTACAGAACCTTGTGGTATGTTGAATGCTCCGATAGGAATTCCATCTGCACCCGTAGACTTATAGGTTCCTTTTAATTGAAACTTATTTTTATCACTTTCTTCTTGCTCTGCTATAGTTTTTGTTGATTCATAAAGCTTTTTAAAAACGAATTTGTTTTGATTTGCGTTATAAGTTAAAGGATTGTTGTAATCTTCAGAGGCGTTGGATGTATTTCCTAGCTTTTCAAATAAATGACTTCCAAAAGGCTCAATGTTTGTGAATATAATTCTTCCGTTTTGAGTATCTACCGTAATTCCTGGTGAAAAATCAAAAAACCCATCACCTCCTTGTTGTGGATCTCCATTAAAGTTCAATCGATCTAGATTAAAAACCTTTAATAATGGTGTGTTATCAACATCTGATGGTAAATCTAAAGCTGGATATTCGATACTTCCCTCTGCTGCTGTTATAAAATTTTGAGGGGAAGGATCTGTATATAATATATTCAAATTAAATCCATCTCGTTCTAATTGAAAAGCTCCTAGAGGATAAATATTTTTCATCATAATATCCCAGATAGGTTCCTCTACATTGGTGATATTACTCTTTAATAATTTAACAACAAGGTTTTGAGATATTCCTTCAATCGGTTCATCATCTTCATCACCAGGAATTGTTCCTCCAGATGCGTCTACACCGTCACTAGAGAACTCTCCAACTTGATAAACAGTTCCGTTTACTGTAAATTGGAAAGCTACAGCCAATACTTCATCATTATTCAAACGCTGATTCAAAGAAATGTAACCTAGTTGGGTGTCTAGTTTGTATTCTCCAGTATTCAATTTTCTAGCGTTTTCTAAAGTCACATAATCTAACCCATCTCTTGTTTGAAGTCCACTAAAACCAGATTGCACTGTAGCTATATCTCGAATTGCAGGATTAAGTATCGAAGAATCATCACCTTCAATTCCGAGTGGGTTAAAATCGTTATTATCATTATCTGGATAAGCTCTAGTTGGAGCATTTATAAATCCCCCTGGAGGAAAGGGTAAGCCAATATTTTCTGGGTTTGACTCACCAATATCTTGCAATGCAACAATATTTCTTACATTATCTGTTGCATTTGTTCTGTTTGTAACCCAAACCTCTGTTCTAGTAATTTGAATATTTGTATTAATAAATGGGTACTGCGCCAAAACTCTATCATAGTTATCTCTGAAGTAATGGGATAAAAAGAAATGTCTATTTTCATCATAATCCAAAGCAAAAATATCAAAATCGGTTATCGTTGCACCACCTTCAGCTACAACGGTTCTTGTTTCAGATTTTTGTTCAGAAAACACACCTGTGATAGTAGTTTTACCAAATTGCACTTCTCCTTTGACACCAAATAAACTTTGAGCACCTTGAATTAAAGAACTATTTAGAGGCATACTAACGTTACCGACCTCAATTTTTCTAATTATATCATCTTCAATTGGAGTATATTCTAGTTTAATCTGATTTTGAAAATCAAAAGTAGATTGCGTATCATAGTTAGCAGTAATCTGAAGTCTTTCACCAATTTTTCCCAATAAACTCAGGCTAATTCTTTGATCAAAATCAAAAGATAAATTACTTCTATTTCTTGGCGAAAAAGACGGATTATCTTGTTTAGTATAAAGCATTCCTAAGTCAATTTCAACGCTACCTTGAGGAATTATTTCTATGGTATTTCCCCCAAAAATAGATTCAAAAAAACTAGAATTAACATAAAAAGCGGGTAATAAGTTTTTTTGTAATTCTTCTGAGCCTTCTTTTCTACCATCAGCAGCATCTATTTTATCTTTAAAATAAGATTTCATTTGCTGATTAAGAATTAAATCTCTATACTCCTCCGTTGTTAGAATTAATGGATAAGATATAGAGAAATCGCCAACCATTTGAGAGTAAATATACATTTCTGTAATTGGATCGTAAGTATATAGGTCTTGGATACTAGTAGGAGTTGGTAGGTCCATCCTTCCCATAGTGCTGCCGGTGCTTGTTGAATCTTGAGAATAAGATGTGGCAAAAAATCCTAAAAGGACGCTTAAAACTAACATTTGCTTGAAAAAGCTATTTTTAAAATTGTATTTTTTTACTCCCAATTTTTTACAAATTTTTTAAAGCTAACTTTATGATGGTTTCTACAGAAGCATTTCCATCGTTTTTCACAATAGAATCACAAATTTTTTCTGCTTGTTTTCTTCCAAAACCTAGCGTCTCTAAAGCAGATAACGCCTCGTTTTTGTTAGTATTGTTTGAAGTAACAGAAACCTCATCTAAGCCATAGACTTTTAATATTTTATCTTTTAAATCCAAAACGACTCTTTGAGCAGTTTTAGACCCAATTCCTTTTACTGACTGAATAGCTGCAAAATCATTTTGAGCTATCGCATCCTTGACCTGATCTGGTGTTAACGACGAAAGCATTGTTCTAGCTATACTTGCACCAACGCCGGATACAGATATTAACAACCTAAATATTTCTCTTTCAACCTTAGTTGAAAAACCAAATAATGTGTGTGAATCTTCACGCACTTGTAAGTGTATAAATAACTTTACACTTTCAGTGTCAGAGAGATTCGAAAATGTGTGTAATGAGATATGCACAAAATACCCAACACCATTACAGTCTATAACTATATTAGTAGGGGTTTTTTCAACAAGTCTTCCCTGCAGATGGGTAATCATTGGCTATCGGTTGATGCCTCAAATATAGTATAAATATTTGCATCTACAATCCCTGAAAATGCTAAAAAACATTCTAGATTCAGCTTTTTTTCTGCTGTTTTTTAATCTTTTCTTTTTGCTGAGCATCAACTACTGCAACGGCTGCAATATTTACAATTTCCTCAACACTAGCTCCAAGCTGAAGAATATGAACAGCTTTTCTCATTCCAAGCATTATTGGTCCAATTGTTTCTACATTGTTCAATTCTTTTAAAAGCTTATAATTACTATTGGCAGAGTCTAAATTTGGGAAAATTAAAGCATTCACCTTTTTTCCAGCAAGTTTTGAAAATGGAAATGTTTTTTTTAATAAAGCACTATTTAAGGCAAAATCTGTCTGTAATTCACCGTCTACAATTGTTTCGGGACTAATTTTATGTAAATAGGAGACCGCTTCTCTTACCTTTATTGCCTCTGGGCTTTTTGATGATCCAAAATTAGCATAGGATATCATAGCTATTACTGGTTTAATGCCAAACATTTTCATTGTATAATTGGTCATTTGAGCAATATTTGCAAGTTCTTTTGCTGTAGGATTTATATTAATGGAGGTATCTGAAATAAACAGGGGGCCTCTATTAGTAAGCATTATATTTGTTGTTGCTATTTTGTTTACACCATCAAATTTTCCGATAGTTTCTAAAACTGGTTTTATAACAATTGGATATGCTCTAGAATAGCCAGAAATCATCGCATCGGCATCTCCAACATTTACCATCATAGATGCAAAATAATTTCTTTCTCTCATTAATTTTTCTGATGCATAAAGAGTTACTCCTTTTCTTTGCCTTTGAGACCAATAGATTTTTGCATATTCTTTAAGTTTGTCGTTTTGATCATCATTTTTTGGATCTAAAATTTCAATATCGGCATCAAAATCAATTTCTTTCATTAATTCTAAAATAATATCTTTCCTTCCTAATAAAATTGGGATACCAATACCTTCTTCAAAAATAATTTGAGCGGCTTTTAAAACATCTAAATGGTCTGCTTCGGCAAATACAATTCTTTTAGGGCTTATTTTTGCTCTGTTAAACAACATTCGCAACATCTTGTTATCATTCCCCATTCGGGTATAAAGCTTTTCTTCATATTTATTCCAGTTATCTAAAGGCTCCTTTGCAACCCCACTAACTACTGCTGCTTTTGCAACAGCAAGAGGAATAGTGCTAATTAATCTTGGATCAAAAGGTTTAGGAATTATATAATCTTTCCCAAAAATTAGTTTAGTTTCTCCGTATGCAATATTCACCTGTTCAGGCACAGGTTCCTTAGCTAATTTAGCTAATGCAAGTACCGAAGCCATCTTCATAGCTTCATTTATTTTTGTTGCTCTAACATCTAAAGCACCTCTAAAAATAAAAGGAAAACCCAGCACATTGTTCACTTGATTTGGATGGTCACTTCTTCCAGTAGCCATAATGATATCTTTTCTAGTCTTAATTGCTAGTTTATAGTTAATTTCAGGATTTGGATTTGCTAATGCAAATACTATCGGATTAGCTGCCATTGAAATCAACATTTCTGGGGTTAAAATATCTGCTATAGATAAGCCAACAAAAACATCTGCACCTTCGATTGCTTCCTCTAAAGAATGAATATCTTTTTTAGTTGCAAACTCTGCTTTTTCAATAGTTAAATCATCTCTGTCTTTTCGGATAACACCTTTACTATCTAACATGATAATATTAGTTGCTTTTACCCCCAATGATTTGTATAGCTTTGTGCAAGATATTGCTGCTGCACCTGCACCGTTAATTACTATCGAAATATTTTCTAACTCCTTATTGGCAATCTCAACTGCATTTATAAGCGCTGCTGACGAAATGATTGCTGTGCCGTGTTGATCATCATGCATCACAGGAATATCAAGCTCTTTCTTAAGCCTTCTTTCAATTTCAAATGCTTCAGGAGCTTTTATGTCTTCTAAATTTATACCTCCAAATGTGGGTGCTATATTTTTAACTGTATTAATAAAGTCCTCAACACTGTTTGCGTTAATTTCAATATCAAAAACATCAATATCAGCAAATATCTTAAAAAGTAATCCTTTTCCTTCCATAACGGGCTTGGAGGCTTCTGGCCCTATATCACCCAACCCTAAAACTGCTGTTCCGTTTGTAATTACAGCGACTAAATTCCCCTTGTTTGTATATCTATAAACTTCGTCTATATTTTTTTCAATTTCCAAACATGGTTCGGCAACACCTGGAGAATAAGCAAGTGACAAATCTCTTTGTGAAGCATACTTCTTAGTTGGAACTACTTCTATTTTTCCAGGCTTTGGTAATTCATGGTATTTTAAAGCTTGTTTTCTTATAGTTTCTTTTTTCATGTAAGTACTATTTTATATCTCTATATTTTAAGAAAATTAATATTTCTTGTTAATCCTGAAAATTTCGTCCTCTTAACTGCACTCTTTTTAAAAATTTCTTGAAATAACTCTTCTGTAATTTCTTCCCATTCGGATTTTGACATTGATAATAATTTATCATTTGGATTGAAGAGTGGTTCGCTATGAGCTTTACTAAACCGGTTCCATGGACATACATCTTGACAAATATCACATCCAAACATCCAATTATCAAAACTTCCTTTCATACTAGAAGGGAGTTCATTTTTTAATTCAATAGTGAAATAAGAAATACATTTACTTCCGTCTACTACATAAGGATCTACAATAGCTTTTGTCGGACAAGCATCTATACAAGCTGTACAGGTGCCGCAATGGTCCGTAGTTGGATTGTCGTAATTTAATGGTAAATCTATAATTAACTCTGCAATAAAATAAAACGAACCGGTATCTTTTGTGATAAGGTTACTATTTTTTCCGACCCAACCTAGTCCGCTTTTCGCGGCCCATGCTTTGTCAAGAACGGGAGCTGAATCTACGAACGCCCGGCCAGATACTTCACCTATTTCTTCATAAATAAATTCTAATAATCGCTTCAACTTTTCCTTTATAACAAAATGATAATCATCACCATAAGCATATTTAGAGATTTTAGGAGCTGTTTTATCTTGGGGTTCATTAGAGGGAAAATAATTTAGTAATAAAGAAACTACTGATTTTGAGTCTTCAACGAGTTTTGTAGGATCTAGTCGTTTATCAAAATGATTTTCCATATACTGCATCTCACCATGCATATTCTTATTTAGCCACTGCTCCAAGCGAGGTGCTTCCTCTTCAAGAAAATCTGCTTTACTAATACCGCAAGAAAGAAAGCCAAGTCTTTTTGCTTCATTTTTAATCAATTCTGTATGGGTTGATTTAAAATCCAAAGTTTAAAACAGGCCGCCTTGGGTTGGGCCCTTAGTTTTTCCCAAATGTTTATATGCAGCTTCTGTCACCTCTCTTCCTCTAGGGGTTCTCATTATAAATCCTTGTTGGATTAAAAAAGGCTCATAAACTTCTTCTATGGTTTCAGAACTTTCTGAAACAGCAGTAGCTAAGGTTGTTATCCCAACTGGACCACCTTTAAATTTTTCTATGATGGTGGTTAAAATTCTATTATCCATTTCATCCAAACCATGTGCGTCAACATTCAAAGCCTCTAGAGCAAACTTAGCAATCTTAATATCAATATTACCGTCTCCTTTAATTTGGGCAAAATCTCTTACTCTTCTCAACAAGGCATTAGCTATCCTTGGTGTACCTCTACTTCTACCTGCAATTTCTATAGCAGCCTCCATACTAATTGGAACTCCAAGTATTAATGCGCTTCGTTGAACAATGGTCGTCAATAAATCAGTCGTATAATATTGTAATCTAGATGAAATACCAAATCTAGCACGCATTGGTGCTGTTAACAAACCTGATCGTGTTGTGGCACCTACTAAGGTAAACGGATTCAAGTTAATTTGAACAGATCTTGCGTTTGGACCTGACTCAATCATGATATCAATCTTATAGTCTTCCATTGCAGAATATAGATACTCTTCGACAATTGGACTTAGTCTGTGAATTTCGTCAATAAATAAAACGTCTCGTTCTTCTAGATTTGTTAATAACCCAGCTAAATCTCCAGGTTTATCAAGAACTGGACCAGAGGTAACTTTAATACCAACTTCTAATTCGTTGGAAAGAATATGAGCTAAGGTAGTTTTTCCAAGACCAGGAGGTCCGTGAAATAAGGTATGATCTAAAGCTTCGCTTCTTAAGTTTGCAGCCTGAACAAATATTTTTAAATTTTCAAGAACTTGGTCTTGCCCTGAAAAGTCGTCAAAAGAAAGAGGGCGCAATTTTTTTTCTACCTCAAATTCTTCAGGAGTAAAATTTTCATCAGATGGATCTAAGTGTTCATTCATGGAAACAAATATACAAATCGAAAGGGAACCATTAATTGAATAAATAAAAAAAGCCTTTCGAAATCAAAAGGCTTTGTTATGCTTGTTAAAAAAATTTAATTATTATTAAACTTTAATGCTTTAATTCGTCTTCATTATCTTGAAGTGGAATATGTTGAGGAATGTAATCTTGTCCTGGAAGTACATAGTCTGAATTGTCCTTATTCAACTTACTGTAATCGTAAGACCAACGATGTACCTCTGGTATTGGACCATTCCAATTTCCATGGATATGTTTGACTTCAGCTGTCCACTCAAGTGTGGTGGAATCCCAAGGGTTTTTACCTGCCATTTTACCATAAAACATTGAATGTATAAAATTATATAAGAAAAATAGTTGTCCGGCTGCAGTTATAAAGGCAAAAACAGATATAACAACATTTACCTCTAATAAATCATCGAAATATGGGAAATTAGTATTTGTATAATATCTTCTAGGTAATCCTGCCATACCAATAAAATGCATTGGGAAGAATACTCCATAAGCTCCTATGGCAGTAATCCAAAAGTGAATATATCCTAATTTTTTATTTAACAGTCTTCCTTCAAACATTATAGGAAACCAGTGATAAACTCCCGCAAAGAAACCATACAAAGCTGATATTCCCATTACTAAGTGAAAGTGAGCTACTACGAACATGGTATCGTGCACATTAATATCGAGCGCACTATCTCCTAAAATAATACCTGTTAAACCTCCGCTTATAAAAGTAGATACAAAACCTATAGAAAATAACATAGCTGGATTCATCTTAAGATTTCCTTTCCATAAAGTTGTAATCCAATTAAACGCTTTTACCGCTGAGGGTATTGCAATTAATAATGTTGTAAATGTAAATACAGATCCTAAAAACGGGTTCATTCCTGTAATAAACATATGGTGACCCCAAACTATAGTTGAAAGAAAAGCAATAGCTAAAACAGATACTACCATAGCTCTATAACCAAATATTGGTTTACGTGCATTTGTTGCCATTACCTCAGAAACTAATCCCATAGCAGGTAATATTACTATATAAACCTCTGGGTGACCTAAGAACCAAAATAAATGCTCAAATAAAACCGGAGAGCCCCCTTGGTTGTGTAAAACTTCTCCAGCTATATAAATATCAGAGAGAAAAAAAGAGGTTCCAAAACTTCTATCCATGATAAGCATTAAAGCTGCAGATAATAAAACAGGGAACGAAACAACACCAATTATTGCAGTTAAAAAGAAGCACCAAATTGTTAACGGAAGTCTAGTCATTGACATTCCTTTAGTTCTTAAATTAATAACTGTCACTATATAATTTAATGACCCTAGAAGAGATGAAGCAATAAAAATAGCCATTGAAACTAACCAAAGCGTCATTCCTGCACCAGATCCTGGCATTGCTTGTGGCAAAGCACTTAATGGAGGATATATGGTCCATCCGGCTGCTGCGGGACCCGCTTCAACAAATAAAGAAAGTACCATAATAACACTTGACAGAAAGAATAACCAGTAAGAAATCATATTTAGAAACCCTGAAGCCATATCGCGTGCGCCAATTTGTAAGGGTATTAACAAATTACTAAACGTACCGCTTAATCCCGCAGTTAGAACAAAAAATACCATAATAGTACCATGAATGGTAACTAAAGACAAGTATACATTAGGATCCATAACTCCGTTTTCTCCCCATTTTCCTAGAAAAATCTCATAAATAGTAAATTGATGATCTGGCCAAGCAAGTTGTAATCTAAAAAGTAATGACATTGCGATACCAATGATTCCCATAAACAATCCTGTGATTAGGTATTGTTTAGAAATCATTTTGTGATCTTGACTAAAGATGTATTTGGTTACAAAAGTTTCTTTATGGTGATGTCCGTGATCATCGTGATTGTTAGCGTGTTCTGACATATCTCTTTTAAGCTATTTATTTGTTTTTTATAGTTTCAGCAATAGTAGCTTGTTCAGCTAACCAAGTATTGTACTTTTCTTCAGTGTCTACAATAATTTTCATTTGCATGTTAAAATGATTACTTCCGCATATTTTATTACAAAGTAACAAATAATCAAATTCATACATTTCCAGTACTTCTTCACCTTTTGCTAATAATTCAATATTTTTTTCTTTCCTAATTTGATTAATATACTCCACTTTTTCAATTACTTCATCATTCATTCGCATATCGTCAGTGGTCATTGATGGTGTAAAAGCAAATTGGGTAATCATCCCTGGTACACAATTCATTTGTGCCCTAAAATGAGGCATGTAAGCTGAGTGTAAAACATCCTGAGACCTCATTTTAAATAAAACTTTTCTTCCCAACGGTAAGTGAAGTTCATTTACAACTTTATCATCTTGTGCATTTGGATCTGAAGTATCGACTCCTAATTGATTGATCCCTTCTATAAGTCTAACATTTGCCTTACCTAGAGTATTATCTTTTCCAGAATACCTTGCTCTCCAATCAAATTGGTAAGCATATAATTCTATTACTAATGGATCTTCATCTTCATCAACATACATAATATCAGACCAAGTAAACAAACCATAAATTATTAAAGCTGCTAATACAATAACTGGTATGATCGTCCAAATAAATTCTAATCGATGATTTTCAGCATAAAATAGCGCCTTTTTTTCTTTACTACCTCTGTAAACAAAAGCAAAGTAATGCAGTAACCATTGTGTAAAAATACCTACAGTAAAGATAATAATCATGGAAGTTAGCATCAGCTGATCTGTTTGGATTCCATGTTCTGAAGCAGAAACAGGAAGCATTACATCACCCCATTCCCAAAAACAATATGCCAAATTTCCATAAATAAAAAATACAAAGGCTAACATTAAATACCCTTGTGTGTTATTGTCGCTATCTGATGCTATTTCTGAATCTTCAGATTTTGGCGACTTTGATAATTGGAATACTTTATTCATCTGCCAGACAGCTACTCCAAAAAGAATGATTACTAAAATTATTAAAAATGCGGTCATCGTTATCTTATCAACAAATTAAATTAATAATGAAAATTTTTACTTTCCTTTAAAAAAGGATTCCCTTTAGCCAATAATGGTGCTTTTGTTAAAGCGGTAAATACAACATATATAAATAGTCCCAGGAAAAATACAACAGAACTCAATTCAGGAATTCCAAAATACCAAGAAGTTCCGACAGTTGCAGGCATCACCATCACAAATAAATCTACATAATGTCCAATAATTATAACAATTCCAGACATCACAACAAACCAATTTACTCGCTTATAATCACTATTCATTAGTACCAAAATTGGGAAAATAAAATTTAAAACTACCATCCCAAAAAATGGTAATTTGAAGTCTTCTATTCTAGTTACGAAATAGGTAACTTCTTCCGGAATATTAGCATACCATATCAACATAAATTGCGAGAACCATAAGTAAGTCCAAAAAATACTAAAACCAAACATAAATTTAGCCAAATCATGAATATGACTGTCGTTTACGTATTCCAAATAACCTTGAGATTTTAATACCATAGTAACTAAGGCAATGGTAGTCACAGCGCAAACTATCATACCGGCAAAGACATACCATCCAAATAATGTGCTAAACCAATGTGGATCAAAACTCATTAACCAGTCCCAGGACATTACGGATTCTGTGTAAATAAAAAAGACTAAAAATCCTGCTGATATCTTAAAACTTTTTTTAAACCATTTGCTATCTGTAGCCTCGTCTTGCTTTCTTGATAATTTGAGAGATATTTGACGATAAGCTACCCAACCACCAATAAATATAATCGCTCTAATAAGAACTCCCCAACTATTTAACCATCCTGACTTGCCTTGTATTAATTTATCGTGTGCAACGACCTCCGGATCAGCCCAAACAAATAAATGATTGAAATGAAATGCAGAAAGACCGATTAGTATTAACATAATAATTCCGCCAGGAATCAAATAAGAAGTTATTCCTTCCATAACTCTAAAAAGTACGGGCGACCAGCCTGCTTGAGATGCAATTTGAATAGCATAAAATGCTAAAACACCTAGGGATATCATAAAAAATAAGAAACTGGCAATATACAAGGAAGACCAAGGTCTATTCTGTAGTTGATGTAAAACATGCTCGTAATGACCATCATCATCATGGATATTTTCGTCATGAGACTGTTCTGAGTGACTTTCAGTATGAGTAGCTTCTGTTTGATGTCCATCATCATGACTAGATGCTAACATTTCTTTCACCTCGTCAGTATTACTTGGAGTGGATAGAAAGCCTGTTACGATTCCTAGGGCACCAATTACCATAAGAATAATTGCAAAAAACTTTAATTTACTTGGTAACGTATACATATCTTAGCTATTCTCTTTATTCTTTTTATTAATTTGCTTCGTTTGAAGTGGTTTCTTTTTCCATTGAGTCTTTCTGTGTGGATGACCACAAAGGCTCGCCATTCAATTTAGATTTTAAATCCAACGCGTGCATTGTAATCTGCCATCTTTCCTTTTCATTAGTTTGAGAAGCATAAGATCCCATTGAATTTAATCCATACATCATCACATGATAAATATCTCCTTCAGTAATATTTCTTCCCTTATCTGCAAGGCTTGGTATTCCAAGAAACTTTTCTCTTTTAACTAAGGTTCCTTGACCATCTCCTTTATTTCCATGACAAATTGCACAATAAATATTAAATAGTTCTTTTCCTTTAGCGAGGTTTTCTTCATTTACCGCTAACGGTATCTTTAATTCTTTAGTGGCTAAAGCCTTTCCCTCTTGCGTATTCTCATATTCGTACGGCATCCAACCTCTAGATATTGTACCTTTCACTGGAGTTAAGGCTGCTTGACCATTAGGTAGTATTTCATATTCACTATATGTTTCAACTGCTACAGAAGTATACATATTAGGCATGTACCTGTAATTAGGTTTCTTTTTATCGAAACAAGAAGTGACGCTTAGCATGATAAGTATGGTAACTGCTATGTTTACTATGTTTTTCATATTAGTGATCTTCATTCTTTTCAATTATTTTTACTTCAACTGCTCCGGTACTTTTTAAGAAATCAGAAATAACATCTGTTTCTTTACTGCCGTCTATTTCCATTAAAAAATGATCATCTGTTGTTCTTACGTCTGGATTTTCAGCTTTTTTAAAAGGCCACAACTTACTTCTCATGTAGAATGTAATCACCATCAAATGGGCTGCAAAAAAAACAGTTAATTCAAACATTACTGGCACAAATGCAGGCATATTCTCTAAATAACTAAAGCTTGGTTTACCACCTATATCTTGAGGCCAATCTTGAATCATTATAAAATCCATCATCAAAATAGAAACACTCAATCCAACTAATCCATACAAGAATGATGTTATTGCAATTCTAGTATCTGCTAGTCCCATAGCTTTTTCGAGTCCATGAACAGGAAAGGGAGTGTATACTTCTTCTATATGGTAATGCTTTTCACGAACCATTTTTACGGCTTGCAATAAGATATCATCGTCTGTATATAAAGCGTGAATAACTTTAGATGCCATAATTAATTATTTTTATTTTTAGTTGAAAATTCTACTTCTTCACCATAATGCTTTGCGTCATCTCCGTGGTCGGCTCTTAATTTTTTGAAATTAGCTCCAGATGATTTTAAAATTGATTTAACCTCAGCTTGAGCAATTACTGGGAAAGTTCTTGCATACAACAAGAATAATACAAAAAAGAAACCTATTGTACCTATAAAAATTCCTATATCAACAAATGTTGGCGAAAACATTGTCCAAGATGAAGGGAGATAATCTCGATGCAATGAAGTAACGATAATTACGAATCGTTCAAACCACATTCCAATATTAACAACTATTGAAATGATAAAAGAAAACATAATACTTCTTCTTAATTTTGGAAACCACATAAATTGCGGTGAGAACACATTACAAGTCATCATTGCCCAATAAGCCCACCAATAAGGACCTGTTGCTCTGTTAAGGAATGCATATTGCTCGTATTCAACACCTGAATACCAAGCAATAAACAGCTCTGTTATATAAGCAACACCAACAATTGAGCCGGTAATCATAATTACGATGTTCATTAATTCTATGTGTTGGAGGGTAATATAATCTTCTAGATTTGAAACTTTTCGCATTATTATCAGTAATGTATTTACCATTGCGAAACCTGAAAAAACTGCTCCTGCTACAAAATAAGGAGGAAATATGGTAGTGTGCCAACCTGGTATTACAGAAGTTGCAAAGTCAAAAGAGACAATTGTGTGAACAGATAATACCAGAGGTGTAGCTAGTCCTGCTAATACCAGTGATACTTCTTCAAAACGTTGCCAATCTTTTGCACGACCACTCCATCCAAAAGATAGAATACCGTATATTTTTTTGTTAAAAGGGGTGATGGCTCTATCTCGTATCATGGCAAAATCTGGTAATAATCCAGTCCACCAAAAAACTAATGAAACTGAAAGATAAGTTGATATTGCAAATACATCCCAAAGCAATGGCGAATTAAAATTGACCCATAAAGAGCCAAATTGGTTTGGAATTGGAACAACCCAGTAGGCTAACCAAGGACGTCCCATGTGAATAATTGGAAATAGACCAGCTTGAATTACAGAGAATATAGTCATTGCCTCAGCAGAGCGATTAATTCCCATTCTCCATTTTTGACGAAACAATAACAATACTGCAGAAATTAGGGTTCCTGCGTGACCAATTCCTACCCACCATACAAAGTTGGTGATATCCCAGGCCCAGCCAACTGTTTTATTCAATCCCCAGGTACCAATACCCGTTGATACGGTATAAATGATACACCCTATTCCCCATGAAAATGCTGCTAGGGCAATTGAAAAAACAATCCACCAAGATTTATTGGCTTTTCCTTCTACTGGAGTTACAACATCTACCGTTACATCGTGGTAGGATTTGTTTCCAGTTACTAAGGGTTTTCTAATAGGAGCTTCGTAATGCGACGCCATATCTTTTTTGCTATTTCTTAGTATTATTAAACTTCTTTTGAATTTCTCACTTTAGCTTGATAAAGCACATTAGGTTTTGTTCCTACTGCTTCTAGCAAGTGATACATTCTTTTATCTTTACTTAACTTATTTATTTCACTTTCATGGTCATTAACATCACCAAAAACCATCGCACCTGACTCACAAGCTGCCGAACAAGCGGTTTTAAATTCTCCATCCTTAATGGCTCTCCCCTCATTTTTTGCATCTAAAATTGTTTTTTGTGTCATTTGAATACACATAGAACACTTTTCCATTACTCCACGTGAACGAACAACAACGTCAGGATTTAAGACCATTCTACCCAAATCATTATTCATATGGTAATCGAATTCTTCATTTTCAGAATATAAAAACCAATTAAAACGACGAACCTTATATGGACAGTTATTTGCACAATAACGGGTACCTACACAACGATTATAAGCCATTTGGTTTTGTCCTTGACGCCCATGAGAAGTTGCCGCAACAGGACATACTGTTTCACATGGTGCATGATTACAATGTTGACACATAACTGGTTGGAATGCTACTTCTGGACTGGCCGAAGCATCTTCCATAGAAATCAGCGTACTTTTAACGCCTGTTTCTCCAAATAAACCGTTTGCTTTTTCTTTTTTATTTAAATCACTTTCAAAAGTATCTTCACTTGAATAGTATCTATCAATACGAAGCCAATGCATATCACGACTTTTACGCACTTCTTTTTTACCCACCACAGGAACATTATTTTCTGCATGACAAGCAATTACACATGCTCCACAACCTGTACAAGCATTTAAATCTATAGAAAGATTAAAATGGTGACCAATTGTTCTATCAAATGAAGTCCATAAATCTGCTCCTGGATCGTTTACTGAAATTTCTTTATGATCTTTTGAAACTACAGGAACAGGATTCCATGTATTTGCATCTTTTGTATTAAAAACTTCTAGGGAAGTTTCTCGAATAATATCTCTACCCATCATAGTGTTGTGCAACTGTACACAAGCAAATTCATGCTCACCGGCTACTTTTTCAACGGTAACATTTTGGATAGAAGAAAAATTATTATAAAGATGGTATGCATTTACACCCGTCTGCATTTCAAATTGAATTGATGCTGTTTTACCGTATCCTAAAGCTAGACCTACTGAACCTTTTGCTTGTCCAGGTTGGATAATAACAGGAATATTTTCAATAGTTACATCACCAACTGAGACATTTACGTAACTCCCATTTAAACCTCCGTCTGCAACATTTTTATTTTCTAAGCCCATTTCTGAAGCATCAGCTGCAGAAACCGTTAAATAATTGTCCCAAGAGGCTCTTGTTATTGGATCTGGCATTTCTTGTAACCATGGATTGTTTGCTTGTTGGCCATCACCCATTGAAATCTTGGTATACAAGGTTAGTTCTAAACCTCCTTCTTGAAGAATTGTATCTATTGATTTGTTTGACGATATAAATTCAGTCCCTGAAGTGATTTCATCGTTATCAATTTCAACATCACTCAAAAACACTCCGTCATGTAAAGCATTATTCCAACTAGCACTTTCTAAAATTGATTCCTTCCAGGTTTCTTTTATAAAGTCATAGTATGATTTTTCTACCCCTAATAACTTTAATAGGCTGTCTTGAAACTGTCTTGTATCAAACAAAGGCTTAATTGTTGGTTGCATTAACCCGAATGTTCCTTTTTTAAGTTGAGTATCTCCCCAAGACTCTAAATAATGCGGAGTAGCTGCAACTAATTGAGATAAGGATGCTGTAGCGTCTTTCTTAAAAGAAAAAGATGCCGTAAGTGCTAGACGTGTATAAGCCTCAGTGAATGCTAAATTATTTGGAAATGAATATACAGGATCTACACCCACAGAGATTAATCCTTTAACATCACCATTTATAACATCATTTATAACATTTGTAACTTCTCTACTATTCCCTTTTCGAATCAGTTTTGGTTTTTCTGTACTCATCACAACACTTGAAACACTTTCATTGTATGAAAGAATACTAGATTGAGCTGATACATCAGGTAAACCAGTAATAATTACCCCTTTATCTCCGGCTTTTTGTAAAGCTGCTTTTGCACTTGATATCGCTGCAACAACAGATTCTGGAAGTCCAGAGGTACTACCACCTGTAAGCGCTTTTACAACTTGTTTTTGTTGTGAGGGGGTTGTTGGTATTCGTATGTCAGAATTAGCTCCAGTCAAAGACATATTTGCTTCAAACTGGAAATGCTGAGACATTTTTCCTTCACTTGGAATACGTCCTTTTGCGTAAGAAGAATCAAAACCTCCTCCTTGCCAATCTCCTAAGAAATCAGCACCAACAGAAACAATTACTTCCGCTTTTGAAAAATCGAAGTCAGCTAAAGCTCTAATACCATATTTACTTTGGAATGCATCTAAAGCTTCTGATGACGATACAGTGTCATATATAACATGACTAACATTTGGATACTTCGAAGTAAATTTCTTTATTAATTTTGAAGTAGAAGGACTAGCAAATGTCTGTGTTAGAAGAACTATTTTCTCTTCTTTTAAGGCATTTAATTTATTTTCTAAGGCCGAGTCAAAAGCTTCCCAAGTTGCTGGTTCATTTGAAATTAAAGGTGTTTGCAACCTATTAACGTCATACAGAGATAAAACCGAAGCATGTACTCTTGCATTTACACTTCCAAAACTTTGTTCAAGTCTATTACGTTCTATTTTTATGGGTCTACCCTCTCTAGTTTTTACTAATATATTGGCAAAATCAAACCCATCAGCAATTGTTGTCGCATAATAGTTTGCTATTCCAGGAATGATTTCATCTGGCAATACAACATAAGGAATTGACTTTTTAATGGGTCCTTCACATGCCGCTAACGATGCAGCGGCTGTTGAAAAACCAACATATTTTAGAAAATCTCTACGAGATGTTGAAGAAGTTTCTAATGTTTCTTTATCTCCTAAAAATTTATCAACTGGGATTTCCTCAACGAATTCGTTTTGTTGAAGCGCCTTAACAATAGAACTATTTTCGTCCAGTTCTTCAACACTTTTCCAGTATTTCTTGTTTAATGACATTTATATAATTAATTTAATGACACACCTATTAATAGGCCCGTCGTTTCATTTTTTTTAATAGTGGCATTTCCCACATTCTAATCCACCTAACTCTGCAGCGGTTAATTTATCTACATTATATTTTCTTGAAAGCTCTTCATGGATTTTTTCATAATAATCATTATTCTTTAAATCGACATTTGTCTCTCTATGACAGTCAATACACCACCCCATGGTTAGTGGAGAATGTTGATACATTATCTCCATTTCCTCAACTGGCCCATGGCAAGTTTGACATTCGACTCCAGCAACATTTACATGCTGTGAGTGATTGAAGTATACAAAATCAGGAAGATTGTGTATCTGAATCCATTTAACTGGTTTTTCTTCGCCTGTATATCTTTGATCGGCGTCATCCCATCCAACAGCTTCATATAGCTTAGCTATTTCTTTTGTGTAAAATTCTTTTGTGTAACCATTAGCTAAATCTTCTTCTCCATTGTACTCAGCAATATTTTTATGACAATTCATACAAACATTTAAAGAAGGAATCCCAGAATGCTTACTTTTTACAGCTGAAGAATGACAATACTTACAATCTATTTTATTAGCTCCTGCATGAATTTTGTGCGAATAGTGGATTGGTTGCACGGGAGCATAACCCTGATCTATACCTATTTGCATGAAAAATGCATACATAAAATAAGCCGCAACTAATAAAAACATGATAGCTGAAACCAACATTAAAAATTGATTCTGTACAATGACTTTCCACAAAGGCTTTTTGGTTGCAGTTTTAACTTCAACTCCGTTTGCTTGAGATAATTTAGTTAAAGACTTAGCTACTAGATAAAACATTGTTACCAACAACAATAAAATTAGAACAAGCACTGCAAGTATTATATTTTGTAAGTTCCCGTCATCATTGTTTGATGTGGCAATTGGAGCTACAGCAACTTTTGGTTCAGGTTTTGGGAGGCTAGTATAAGCAAGAATATTATCAATATCATTGTTTGATAATCCTGGGAATGAAGTCATCACTGAGTTATTGTACTCAGCAAACAAAGCAACTGCCTTCGAGTCTCCTGATTTAATTAAACCTTGACTATTACTAATCCATTTATAGAGCCAATCTCTTTCGTATTTTTCAGCTACATTTCTTAAAGCTGGACCTACTCCTTTTTTATCTAGTTTATGGCAAGCAGCACAATTTGACTTGTAAAGCGCTTCCCCGGCTATTGCATCACCTTTTTCTTGTGCTAAAATGTTAGTTGAAAACGCTAACACAAATGCTAACAACAGAAGTGATAATTTTGATGATAAATTCTGGTAATTCATCTTTTTCATACTAATGATTAATTTTTTTTTCAATTCCAAGATCGTAGTTAGTTCATTTTCAAATCAATAAGTAATAAAGGGCCTGACTACCTTAAATAACGCAGCAAAAATAAGGTATAAAAGTCAATTTTAGAAATACAAACAGAGTCTGAATGTGTAATTTATAACAATTCTAAATAGTAAAGTTGCTTTCTTTTTAGTTAATTAAATTTACATTTGCATTAATATATTTTTTATGAAACTGAAATCTAACAACAGAACTCTTTCTTGCTTTGTTTTTACGCTCGCTTTTGTTTGCTTTTCGTATAGTCAAAACGCTTCAATTACAATTAATGCGAATGAAAAAATCTCAGAACTTTTAATTTTAAAAAAAAAGCTAGAAACTAAAAATAAATTGTCTGACGGATATACTATCCAACTTTATTACGGAGATTTAGAAGTGGCTAACAAAATAATAAGGGAATATCAAAAATATTTTGATTCTTGGCCTGCATCTATAAAGTATGAAACTCCAAATTATAAAGTTTGGATAGGAAATTTCAATTCACGCCTAGAGGCAGATCGTGCTAGGATAGAGATAAGAAATAAATATCCTTCTGCATTTATTTTAAAACCTGATAGAAGTTAAATTATTTGAGCTTTTTCTTGATCGCTATTTCTCTAAAGCATTCTATAACATCATTTTCTTTAATGTCGTTGTAATTTTTTATTTGCATACCACAATCATATCCTTTCGCAACTTCTTTAGCATCATCTTTAAATCTTTTTAAAGAGGATAACTCTCCGGTATAAACTACTACTCCTTCACGAATTAATCGGATTCCAGAATCTTTATAAATTTTACCACTAATAACCATACAACCTGCTATTGTTCCTATCTTAGAAATTTTGAAAGTTTCTCTAATTTCTGCAGTTCCTGTGATTTCTTCTTTCATCTCTGGGGACAACATACCTTCCATTGCATCCTTAAGGTCATTAATTGCAGCATAAATTATGGAGTACATTCTAATGTCAATTTCTTCTTTATCAGCAATTTGTCTCGCATTACCCATTGGCCTTACATTAAACCCTATAATAATTGCGTCAGAAGCAGATGCTAGTAGCACATCACTTTCTGTAATGGCTCCTACCCCTTTATGAATAATATTTACTTGTATTTCGTCTGTTGATAATTTCAAAAAGGAGTCTGTTAAAGCCTCTACTGAACCGTCAACATCACCCTTTAAGATTACATTTAATTCTTTAAAATCTCCTAATGCTATTCTACGGCCAATTTCATCTAATGTTATGTGACGCTGAGTTCTAACAGATTGTTCTCTTTGCAATTGAGTTCTTTTTGAAGCAATACCTTTTGCTTCTCTTTCGTCGTCAAATACATTAAATTTATCACCAGCTTGTGGCGCACCATCCAAACCTAGAATAGATATCGGTGTGGCTGGACCAGCTTCTTGTATCTTATTTCCTCGCTCATCGTGCATCGCTCTTACTTTTCCACTACATTGCCCCGCTAATAAGTAATCTCCAATTTTTAAAGTACCTCCTTGGACTAAAATGGTCGAAACATAACCTCTACCTTTATCTAAGAACGCTTCAACAACTGTTCCGTTTGCAACTTTATTTGGATTTGCTTTAAGTTCTAATAATTCAGCCTCTAACAAAACTTTCTCTAGTAATTCATTAACTCCATCTCCTGTTTTTGCTGAAATATCATGAGATTGAATTTTCCCACCCCAATCTTCAACTAACAAATTCATTTGTGCTAAGCCTTCTTTAATTTTATCTGGGTTTGCTGTCGGTCTATCAATTTTATTGATTGCAAAAACTATTGGAACGCCAGCTGCTTGAGCATGGCTAATCGCTTCTTTTGTCTGGGGCATAATATCATCATCTGCCGCTATAACAATAATAGCTAAATCTGTTACTTGCGTACCACGAGCACGCATTGCCGTAAAGGCCTCGTGTCCTGGTGTGTCTAAAAAAGTTATTTGTTGACCATCTTCTAGAGTGACACTGTAGGCGCCAATATGTTGTGTTATTCCACCTGACTCACCAGCAATAACGTTTTCTTTACGAACGTAATCTAATAATGAAGTTTTACCATGATCAACGTGCCCCATAACCGTAACAATAGGAGCTCTATTAGTTAAATCCTCTGGAGCATCTTCTTCTACCTGGATAGATTCTTCAATATCTGCAGTAATAAATTCTACCGAGTAATCAAATTCGTCAGCAACTATAGTTAAGGTCTCTGCGTCTAATCTCTGGTTCATAGTCACCATCATTCCAAGGGACATACAAGCTGAAATAATTTGAGTTACTGGGACATCCATCATAGTAGCTACTTCACTTACAGTGACAAATTCTGTTACCTTAAGTAATTTACTTTCTGCATCTTGCAAAGCTTGATCATCTTCTGTTTTTTGGCGATGAACATCTCTTTTTTCTCTTCTATATTTCGCTCCTTTTCCTTTTGAAGACTTTCCTTGTAATTTCTCTAAAGTCTCTCGAACTTGTTTTTGAACTTCCGCTTCACTAGGCTCTTCTTTAGGAGTATGAGCTGGTTTTTTACGACCACCTCTATTATTTTGGTTTCCACCACGACCGTTACCTTTTGCAGGACCTTTGCTTATTCGTCTTCTTTTACTTCTTTTCTCTTTATCTGCATCGGTGGTTTCTTTCTTTTTCTTTTCCGGTTTTTTAAATTGTGTTAAATCAATTTTCTCTCCTGTTATCTTTGGGCCATCCAATTTTTTGTATTGAGTTACTACCTTCTCGGATTCAGATATACTTTTTTCAGAGTCCTTGGTTACATCTATTTTAGCAATAGTTTCTTTTTTTGTAGGAGCTGAAACTTTTTCTTTTGCAGGTAATACTTCTTTCTTTTCTGAAGAAATTTCTTTTTTAATAATTTTTGAAGCATCGCTATCAGGCATTTTTACCTCAGTGGATTCTTCATTTTTGACAGAAATCTCTTTGTTTACAGGAGTGGTGACTTCTTTTTTGTCTTGTGGAGTTTTTTCCTCTTTAGCCTTAGGAGTTTTGCCTTCGAGGTCTATTTTTCCGAGAGTTTTTAAGCCTTCAAGTTTAACTTCAGCTTTAATTAACTTTTTGGATGCTTCGATTTTCTTTTGCTTTTCTTCAAGTTCCCGCTCGGAAGCAATTCGAATTTCTTCTTTTTCTTTTCTTTTTTCCTCACCAACTTCCTTTGAGGCTACTTTTTTACTCTTATCTTTTTGAAATTCATCTAAGAGTATTTGGTATTCTTCACTAGAAATTTTAGTTGTAGGCCGAGACTCCACCTCGTAACCTTTTGAACTTAAATATTCAACTGCACGATCCAATGAAATGTTGAACTCGCGCAAAACTTTATTAAGTCTCATTGTTTTTACTTCAGCCATATAAATGCTTTCTCCTGTTTTCAATTTAAATTTAAAAAATGCAGTTAAATTACCACTTAATCTTCAAATTCTTCTTTTAATATATTTAATACTTCCTGTATAGTTTCTTCCTCTAAATCAGTTCTTTTGACTAATTCTTTTAGGTCATTTTCCAATACACTTTTTGCAGTATCTAATCCAATTTTTTCAAATTCTTTGATAATCCACTCATCAATTTCATCTTTGAATTCTGATAATTCTACATCTTCCTCAGCTCCTTCTCGTAATACATCAATTTCATAACCTGTTAAATAACCAGCTAAACGTATATTGTGTCCTCCACGACCTATTGCTTTTGAAACTTCCTCAGGCTTTAATATTACCTCTGCTCTTTTATTATCTTCATCTAATTTGATTGAAGTTATTTTGGCAGGGCTAAGCGCTCTTGTGATATACAACTGAGTATTATTTGTAAAATTAATTACATCAATATTCTCGTTGCCTAACTCACGAACTATACCGTGAATACGGGAACCTTTCATTCCAACACATGCTCCTACTGGATCTATACGGTCATCGTAAGAGTCTACTGCTACTTTCGCTTTTTCTCCTGGAATACGAACTACTTTTTTTACATTAATCAATCCATCAAAAACTTCTGGAATTTCTTGCTCAAATAATTTTTCCAAAAACTTAGGATGAGCTCGCGACATAACAATTAACGGCTTATTTCCTTTAAGCTCTACCCCTTCAATAATCCCTCTTACATTATCTCCTTTTCTGAAAAAATCTGATGGGATTTGTTTTTCTTTTGGTAAAATCAATTCATTACCTTCATCATCTAGTAATATGATTGCACGGTGACGAATATGATGAACTTCAGCCGTATATATTTCTCCCTCTAAATCCTTAAAGTACTTGAAAATATTTGTGTTATCATGTTCGTGTATCTTAGAAATAAGATTTTGGCGCAACGCTAAAATTGAACGACGGCCTAGGTCTATTAATTTCACTTCCTCAGCTACATCTTCACCAATTTCGTAATCGGATTCTATTTTTTGAGCATCAGTAAGTGAAATTTCTTGGTTAGGTTCTTCAACTTCACCATCTGCAACAACCACTCGATTCCTCCAAATTTCTAAATCTCCTTTATCTGGATTGATAATAATATCAAAATTATCATCATCACCATATTTTCTTTTTAAAGCGTTTCTAAAAACGTCTTCTAAAATAGACATTAATGTTACTCTGTCTATTAACTTATCATCTTTAAATTCTGAAAAAGAATCGATTAATGCTAAATTCTCCATATTCTTCTAATTAAATTTTATCATAACTGTTGCTTCAACAATATCTTTATACTCTATTACCGCTTCTTTTTGAACAGTAACTTTTCCTTTACCTAAAGGTTTTGGTTCTCGAACTTTCCAACGGAGTTCAATATTTTTACTATCTACTTTTTCAAGTTTTCCTTGACAAACATCATTATCTCTTGTTTTCACCTTCAAATTACGGCCAATATTTTTAAGAAATTGACGCGGGATCAGAAGTGGTTCTGATACTCCAGCCGACGAAACATCCAATGAAAAATCAATTTCTTCTCGATCTATATTATGCTCTATGGCTCTACTAACAGCAATACAGTCATTCACAGTTACTCCATTATCACCATCTATAACCACTCTTATTTGATTATTTTCAGAGACACTAAAATCGATAAGGAATAAAGATTCGTTTTCTTCTAAAGCTTTTTCAAGTAATTCTGCTACTATTTTTTTCATTAATTTTAGCTATAAAAAGAGGGGACTTTTTGGTCCCCTCAGCTAGTTTTGTATCAATTTAGGTGCAAATATAGTGTTTTTTTAACTTTAAAAAAAACCTTTATTCTTATGAAAATTTTTTGTAAATTAATATCTTGATAAATCACAGTAAAAATTATTTTATGAAACGCATATTAGTACCAACCGATTTTTCTGAACAGGCAGAAAATGCTTTGAAAGTAGCTGCTCAACTGGCAAAGAAAAATGAAAGTGAAATTTATGTGCTAAATTCACTTGAACTCCCAACACACCTGTCTTCTTCTGGAGCTAATGGAGCAATGCCTGAATCTCTTTTTTTTATAAAACTAGCAGAAAAATATTTTGAAGAGTTACTCGAAAAACCATATTTAGAGGGGCTTTTAATACATGAAGCAATCATTGGCCATGGGGAGGTTTACAAAGATGTAAATGAAGTTGTGAAAGAAAAAAACATCGATCTTGTTATCATGGGTTCACAGGGAACTAATGGGTTTATGGAACTGTTTATAGGAAGTAATACAGAAAAAGTAGTTCGTACTTCTGAAATCCCTGTACTCGTTATAAAAAACAACCATGAAGATTTTAAAACTGATAATTTTGTATATGCAACCGATTTTTCAGAGGAGTGTAAAATTCCCTTTAACCAAGCAAAGAAGTTTGCCGAAGGAACCAACACTCATATAAATTTACTTTATATAAATACTCCAAGTGAATTTAAAACAACAAAAGAAATTAATACTAAAATAAGAAGTTTTATAAGAGATATGGATGATTCAAATTTTAGTGTTCATATTTATAATGATATCTCTATAGAAAAGGGAATTTTAAATTTTGCATCCGAAACGAATGCGAATCTAATTGGCATGGGAACACATGGCAGAAGAGGACTGGCGCATTTCTTTAATGGAAGTGTAAGTGAAGACCTTGTAAATCACGCTAACATGCCTGTTATGACATTTAAAATTTAATATGATTTATGGAAATAAAAAAAACCTAATTCATATATGAATTAGGTTTTGATGTGATGTTTGTTGGCCCACTAGGGCTCGAACCTAGACTCTTCTATACCAAAAACAGACGTGTTGCCAGTTACACCATGGGCCATTACCTTAATGCGGATGCAAATTTAATACAAACTTTGGCTTGCACAAATATTTTTTTAATAAATATTATATTTTTAGTGTAAAATATATGAAGGTATTAATACGTTAACTTTTTTTTACTGAGCTTTTATTTTATTAGTAAATTCGCTGCAAATAAAAAATAATAATTTATGGATTCCTTCAATTTTAAAAAATGGAATAATGTTTTAGGATGGTTTGTATTTACAATAGCACTTTTAACGTACTGGTTAACTGTCGAGCCAACAGCAAGTTTTTGGGATGCTGGAGAATACATTACTACCTCTAGTAATTTAGAGGTTGGACACCCTCCTGGAGCTCCATTATACCAAATTTTAGGAGCATTTTTCTCAATTTTTGCATTGGAAGCTACAAATATTGCCCTAACCATAAATTTAATGTCAGTTTTTGCAAGCGCTTTTACCATACTATTTATGTTTTGGTCACTAACCATGTTATTAACTACTATTGTTTCTAAAAAAATTGAGTTAAAAAAACAAAATTATCATGCAATTTTGGGCAGTGCAGCAATAGGGTCTCTGGCATTTGCATTTTCAGATAGCTTTTGGTTCAATGCTGTAGAAGCAGAGGTATATGCTATGGCAACCTTTATTATGTCTGTTTTATTTTATTTGGCTTTGCGATGGGAAAGAGATATGAATACGCCAAGAGGAGATAGATGGGTCATTTTAATCGCTTTCGTAATTGGTCTATCTTTTGGGGTTCACTTTATGGGACTTCTTACAATTCCAGCTATGGGAATGCTATATTTCTTTAAAAATTATAAATCGGTAACCCTAAAAAATTTCCTAATCGCCAATATTGTTATGGTAGCTATTTTACTATTTATATTTAAGTTACTACTCCCCATGACGCTTAAATTTTTTAGTGCATCAGAAATATTTTTTGTAAATAGTATTGGACTTCCTTTCAATTCAGGAACTATTATAGCAGGTTTCCTTTTCACAGGTTTGTTTTATTATTTATTAAGGTTTACAAGAGAAAAAGAATATGTAAAACTTAACACCTTACTATTAGCTATACTTTTTATATTTATTGGGTTTTCTAGCTGGATAATGCTCCCCGTTCGAGCCAATGCTGGAACTATGATTAACGAGAACAATCCAAATAATGCAAGAGAATTATTAGCCTATTACAACAGAGAGCAATACCCTGAAACACATCTTTTTTATGGCCCCCTATTTACAGAAAAATATGTAGGCTTAGATCCAAAAAAACCTTACAAAGATGATAAACCTAAATTTGAAAAAGATGAAGAAAATGGCAAGTATATAATCGTTAATGATTTTGTAAATGCTTCACAAAATACCGACGATGCTCAAAAAGGTTTGTTTCCAAGAATGTGGAGTATGGAACATGCTACTAATTATATGCAATTTACCGATGGCCTTGAATTTACTATAAAGAGAGAATACCTGGGAGAATCCAGATTAATCGATATTGTAAAAGATTTTAATCAGGACATCAGGTCTGGTAATGTTGGTGTTGAGGATTTAGATGATTTTTTAAAAGATTTTGGGCCTTTTTTAGATATCCAAAAACCTACATTCCTACAAAATATTGCCTATATGTTTGAATATCAATTTGGATACATGTATTGGAGATATTTTATGTGGAATTTTAGTGGAAGACAAGACGATAAACAAGGGGAATACACTGATTTACACGGAAATTGGCTTACCGGAATAAATTTTATTGATGATGCAAGGTTAGGCCCTCAAGAATTTATAGCAAGTGATTCGAAACATAATAAAGCTAGAAATACCTATTTTATGTTACCTCTTTTACTAGGAATTATTGGAATTTTATTTCATTATAAAAATGATCCTAAAAACTTTTGGGTACTTTTAATATTCTTTCTTTTTACTGGTATAGCTTTAAAAATTTATTTAAATGAAAGACCTTTCGAACCAAGAGAACGAGACTATGCTTTGGTTGGATCTTTTTATGTTTTTGCAATGTGGATTGGTTTTGGAGTATATGCTTTGTTTGAAATAGTCAAAGAAAAAATAAAACCAAAATTAGCGGTTCCAATTGTTTTAGCTTCAACTGCATTGGCAGTTCCTGTTTTAATGGGGTCACAAAACTGGGACGATCACGATCGGTCTAATAGATACACTGCACAATCTATGGCAAAAATGTATTTAGATTCCTGTGATGAAAATGCAATTATATTTACCATCGGTGATAATGACACCTTTGCATTATGGTATGCCCAAGGAATTGAGAAATACCGGCAAGATGTTCGAATTGTTAATACCAGTCTTTTTCAGACCGATTGGTACATTGACGATATGAAAAAGAAAGCTTTTGATAGCGATCCGATACCCTCTCAACTTAGCCATGATAAATACAAGTATGGCTCGAGAGACTTTCTGTTTTTTCAAAAAACAAGAAAAGATACTATTAATATTAAAGATTGGATGGATTTTGTTGCTAATGACAGTAAAAAAACACAAGTAGAATTGGAAAGCAGACAGTGGGTTAACACTTTCCCAACGAAAGTGATTAAAATTCCTGTAGATAAAGAAGCTGTTTTGCAAAACGGAATTGTTGATCCTAAAGATGCTGATAAAATAGTTCCCAACATATATATAACTTTAAAAGGAGATGTTATTTATAAAAATAGACTCTTAATGTTAGATGTAATTGCAAATAATAATTGGGAGCGTCCTATCTATTTTAGTGGAGGTGCTTTTGGAGACGACGATTATATTTGGATGAAAGAATTTTTACAATTAGAAGGCGTTCTATATAAACTAGTGCCTATTCGAACTCCTTTAGATAAAAATAATCCCTATGAAATGGGACGAATAGATGGAGAAAAAATGTACAGCATCGTTATGAATTGGAAATGGGGAAATAGTGGTGATTCAGCTATTTATCATGATGTGGAAACAAGAAGAAATGGAATAACTTACAGAAGCACGCTCTCAAGATTAGCAAATGTGTTGATTGAAGAAGGTCAATATGATAAAGCAGAAAACGTACTAGATTTAGCTATGGAAAAAATGCCTGTAGATTATTTTGAGTTTTATTCCCTGCTAGAGCCTTTTATCCTCTATTACTATCAAATAAATAAAGTTGAAAAAGCACGAGCAGTATACCAATCTGTTGTTAGACATTATCAAGAACATCTATTCTTCTACAGTAAACTAAGCTACAATAAACAAGAGGCTATTGGAGATGAAATATTTAGTGATTTAGGGCGCTACAGAGGGCTGTTAGATGTCTTGGCTTCTTTTGACAATCAAGAGTATACCGTTGTTGAAGCTGAAAAATTTAATGAGTATCTTCAAAAATTCAATTTTTCAGATAACCAAAATGACTTATTGGAAGTGGAGGAAGAAATTTTTAATGACGATTTGCTAGATTCTTTAGATTAATAATAACTTTTATTAACACCGCGGTGTCAAAAATGGATTATAATGTATTATTCTAGAAAGTTTATCTAAACATATTCATTAACAAGACCAATTAATGTATTAGCGTCTTGTTCTCCGCTTTGGCGCCATTTCATTTCGCCTTGCTTGTAAATCATTAGAGTTGGTAATCCTTTAACACGGAGTGCTTTGGATAATTCTTCATTTTTTTCGACATCAATTTTTATAACTCTAGCCTTATCGCCTAAAGCAGCCGCAACATCTCTTAGTACGGGATGCATTTCTTTTGATGCTTCGTCCCAGTCTGTATAAAAATCAAATAAAACAGGAACTTGGGTTTCAATTAATTCTCCAAATTTTGACATAATTTCTTAGTATTGGTAAAAAACTGTTCTGCAAATATAGTGTTTTCAGGGAATTATGCATTAGAGTCCTTTTTTTTGAGCTTTATCACAGTAATCTCAGGCCAGATTCCTACCCGACCCGGATAGCCTAAAAACCCAAATCCACGATTTACATTTATAAATCTTCCTTTTTCTTCGTAAATACCTGCCCAGTTCTCGTACCTATATTTAACAGGACTCCATTTTATCCAACCTGGTATTTCGATACCAAACTGCATTCCATGAGTATGACCACTTAAAGTTAATTGAAAATTACGATCATCATTCTTAACTCTCGACTTCCAATGCGAAGGGTCATGACTCAATAAGACTTTAAAATCACTATCATTAATGTTTTTACAAGCTGCGTCTAAATCTCCTGCTTGTTTGAAGCCATTTTCACCCCAGTTTTCAACTCCAACGATTGCAATTTTTTGATTTTTTCTCTTTATATAAAAATTCTCATTCAACAACAAATTCCAACCCATTTCAGACTGAATTTTTTTAAGCTTATCTAAGTTTTTTAATTTTTCTTCTTTACTGTTCCAACGAACATAATCTCCATAATCATGATTTCCTAAAACAGAAAAAACACCTTCTTTCGCACTTAAATTAGAAAACAACTCTTTCCAATCATCCATTTCATCAGCAACGTTATTGACTAAATCTCCAGTAAAGAATATAGCATCACTATCTTGTTGGTTTATTAAGTCTACAGCATAAGAAATTTTGTTTTTATTGTCAAAACTACCACTATGAATATCACTTATTTGTGTCATCGTAAAACCGTCAAATGCCTCCGGCAAGTCAGCAAACTCCAATTCATATTTTAATACTTTAAAATTATACTTCCCTTTAATCATACCATATAATAAAGCAGAAAAAGGTATTGCTGCAACTCCTAAAGCAAGTGTGCTTAAAAATTTTCTTCTGGATGGTATATAAAAATTTTGCTCATTTGTAAAAATTTTAAAATAAAATCCTGATATAAGTCGTGTTATATCCTCTCCTAACATAAAAATAATCACTAGTATTTTTGAAATCATTAAAGCCAAAAATATACCGAACAAATAGCTTATTGGAGGTTGAGAGAAGTGAGTTGAACTATTTGAATTCAATAAAAAATATAATGAAACGATAACCACTAAAGAGACAAATAAATAAATCCCTGTTATCCAGAAATTTTTTGTGAGAGTTCTGATTGCTTGTAAGGCATATAAATCAATCAGAGTATAAATTATAATAAAAAAAAACCAACGCATTGAACGGATAATTATTTTTTAAATATAATATGTTTCACATAACATTTATAAAATTTAGCCAATCTTTAACTTATTGGATAAAAATTAGCAAAAGATTTAATGAACCAATAGTAGATTTTTTTCTACTACTTGAGATTTATCTCAAAAATATTATTGGTTTCTCCCATTTTTGAAATTTCATAGACAGAAGTTAGTTTTAAGTTGTTTAATGATGCTATCGAAGTAATGATTTCGATTTGACAATCTTCTGAGAGAATCATATTCACCTGATTGTGGTTGGTTATGAAGTTTGGTAATTGATTAAATAGACCTTTAAAATATTCGAAATCTTCACCACAAAACCAAGCTTTTTCTTTTATGTTTTTTGCTTTTTTAGGATAATATGGCGGATTGATTATAATTAAATCGAAGGATTTATTTTTTAAGTTTTTAAATAAATCGGAATCAATGATCTCTACTTTAAGTTGATTTTCAAAAGAGGCTTTTTTCAAATGATCTAATGCAATATTATTAATATCTGTAGCAGTAACAAAGGCTCCTTTTTTACTAGCCAAAAGTGAAATAATTCCAGAACCACAACCCAACTCCAAAAAAGCTTTGTTTTTTAAATCTAATTCAACTATATAATCTAGTAATATTTTAGTGCTTAAGGTTAGATGAGGAGGAAACACTTCTGGATGCACCAAAACTTCAATATCCTGATAGTTGTATTTTCGTGGTTTTCGATAATAGTAAGCTAAACCGGTTTTTAAAAATGGCTGTGTAATACGTTTTATAATGTTTCTTAACTTTGACATTATTCAGAGTAAAAGCCTTGAGTTTCAGGTTGACGATATTTCCAAATTTTATGCATGATTTTTATTTCATAAGGATATTTATAAAAACCCGTTATATATCGAATCTTAGAAACACCCCTTAACAAGATCCTCTTAAATCCTTTAATTTTAAAATCGGTAGCAGTTGGATAATAGCCATTTAAAACCGTTTCAAAATTCATAATTCGATCTACCATTTTTGGAGTAAGCCAGGGCGTTAGTGGATTTTTTCTTAAATCAAAATTTTCCCAAGCTGGAGCTAACCAATCTTCAAGATTTTTAGGAAAACTAAAGCCTGCTTTTTGAATTTGTTCATACAACTCAGATCCCTCGGTAGCTACGGGACTGTACAAATAAATAATAATTTCAGCATCAGGGTTAATTTGTTTAACTTCTTTTATGAAATTAATGTCCCATTCTATTTGAGCCATCACTTTTTCGGGAGTTTCAGCAGGCATACCTAATACAAAAGAAAGTTCTGGGATGATACCAATTGGATATAACCTTTTTACAAACTGTTTGATGGTTTCCCCAGTTTGAGTTCCTCCTTTATTCATTTGTTTTAGGATTTCATCATTACCTGTTTCAGCTCCCAAAAAAATCATCTTACAACCAGCTTCTTTCATTAAAATTAAATCGGCATCACTGTATTTGTTTATAGTGTCAATTCTTCCTTCCCCCCACCAAGTGATCCCATCGTTTTTAATCAATTCAGAAAATTCGATGACTCTTTTCCTGGAAGTAAAGAAATTATTATCATGAAACTCTATGGCTTCTATACGATAAGTATCCTTAAAATATTTTACATCTTTATAAACTGATTCTGCAGATTTTGCTTTCCAACGACCCTTATAAATAGGAACTACGGCACAAAAAGAACAAGTGAAAGGACAGCCTAAACTAGAATGGTAACTAAAGGTATTTCTTCCTAAAAAAGTTTTACTTAAGTAGTTTTCTAAGTTGTAAAAACTATTTAAATGTTGATAAGGTAATTTCGGCAACGAATCCTGATCTAACAGTTCTTCTTTTGCTGTTTTTATGATTTCACCTTCTTCATTTTTGAAGATCAGGTTTTTTATAGTTGAAATTTCAGTATGATTATTATCCTCTAAAACCCTAATTAATGAAGGAAAAGCAATATCGCCAGGTCCATTTATAACATAATCTACAAAACCAGACGAGATGGAAACTTGGTATTGGTTGGAAGCAAAATATCCACCCCAAATAGTAATACAATCTGGATATTTTTCCTTTATTTTTTTAGTAAAAGGGATGGCTTGTCTTAATTGAGGCCCTGGCATTACCGTACTACAAAAATATTTAAAATTTCCTGATTGAAAATAAGAATCAATTTTCTCCCAAGGGTCATTTTCTAAATTTCCATCAACAAATACAAATTCGTAAATCCCATAAATAGAAGCTCCCACTTGTAAAATAGAATTTGGAATTCGATGTTTAGCATTGGCACTTTTAGGGTTAAATATGAGAATTTTGTTATTCATAAATTGTAATTTACTTTAAAAAGAATAGTATTCGATTTTATTATTTAATTCTTCTTTAAAAAGATTTTTTTCTTTCTCAGTAAAATTATTCTTCCAATATCCCTGAGATCCTTTTCTAACTAATTTATTTAGATATTTGTGTTTTAAAGTAACTACTTCTTTTTTTCTATTTTCGAAACATTGTTTTTTGACACTTTTTTCAATTTGATCATTTGCTATATTTAAATTTAAATATGCTATTAATTTTTGAATTTCCTTTTCTGTATTATCTAATAAATCTTCGTATTTAATGATATATATATCATTTGTTATATATGCTGTTACATGTTTTTCCCAAGATAAGGCTAACCAGGGAGTAATTTTATAATCACCATATAATACAGCATTTATCATTTTTTTCTTTTTCTTTCTAAATGATAAATCTGACTTTATAAACCCTAAACTTAATTTATTTAAAACTTTTATAAGTAATGAATTAAAATTGAAAAAGTAGGTCCCAGATATCACAATATCTCTAGGGTCACGAATGATATAGATAATCTTATAAATAGGTTCTATACTGGCAGTTTTAATATCTGAAAAAAAATGATGAGATTTAAAAACTTGATACTCAGAATTATTGTTTTCAAAAATTAACCTTGAGGCATTTTTAGTTTCAAAACCCCAATCACCGTTAAAATTAGACTGTAATACTTCGGCCACTAATCTACTCAACCAATTTGTGCCACTTTTCGGATATCCTACAATGAGTATGTTTTTCTTTTTATTCAACTTAATGGTTTTTTTGAACTGGTATATTTAATAAAATACTTACCATATCCAATTAATTCATTATTAGATTCAAGTATATACATTAGTAATGAACTATCACTTCTTGGTAATCCAATAATAAATAAAAAAAATTGATTTTTATTTGGCTTAAATGGACCCCAAAGACTAATTAATATATTTTTTATATAATTTTTCATTTTCGCCTTTTAATCCAAACCCATAATAAAATTACAATACACCATTGTCCAAAAGCTTTAACTAATAGAGCTCCATCTAAAGACCAATTTTTTATTAAGTAATATCCTATAAAAAATTGAATAGATACTATAATAGATGTAAATAAAGCAATTCTATATTGTTGCTCTTTTTTATAGTATTCACTTACTAATAGAATATGTAAAAATAATGGTATAATGAATATAAATGCTAAACTATATTGTATTAGAGAATAGGCTAGTTGGTATACTTTAGACAGTATGATAAAAGTCACAAAAATCACTATAATGGCATATATCCAACCATAAATAAAAAACTGTTTTTGAATTTTTGAAACCGATTCATTTTTTAATCTATAAAAATTTTTAAGATAAGGAGTGATTGCAAAAGCACTAGACATTTGAGCTAAAGCTAAAAAACTTATTAATACTTGATATTTACTTAACTGAATTGGATTAAAAAAATGCGCTCCATAATAAGTGTCTATTTTTGATCTAAAAGTCCCAATAATTAAAGGTATAAAAAAGGGTAATGATTTCTTCAATTCACTAAATTGAACTAATAATTTTATTTGCTTAAAGTCTTTAAATAGAAATATAGAAAACGCAATAAGTTTTATAAAATGAACAAAGCAAATAATTTTGATGATGATAATTAAGGATAAATATTCAATTTTTAGAATAACCTGACTTAACATAAGACTTAAAGCCAATAATTCAATAATAATATTTAATTGAAATTTTCTGTGATATACAATTAAGGATTTAAACGATTGATTTATAAATTGAAGAATAATTAGAGTAAAGATAAGTGGTTCAATGCCTTTAAAAAAAGGGATAAAATAAATAAGTATAATACTTGGCACTAATAGAATACTTCTAGCTATAAAATTATTTAACCATTTTTGATTTATTGTTGAAGGTTTTTTACTAAATGATTTTAATAAATAATCATTATTTCCAAAAGATAGAAAAAGTAAAAACACATTGGTCCAGATAAGCACCTCTGCATATTGTCCCCACAACTCCGTCGAGTGAAATCTAATAATAATTAAAGAAAGTATAACTATTGACAGAACAGATATTAATTGACTTACGCCAAATAATGAAATGGTTTTTAGCCGCCTAATATGTTTACTTTTTTTAGACATTTAGTTTAAATGATTCACTTCAATTTCAGATTTTTCCCGAACACTACTGGAAACTGGTAGTCCTGAAAAAGGGGCAAATTGATCAATCTCTTCTCTAAAATAAAGATTCCCGAGAAAAGGGAATTCATCATAATTATGTGTTGGAATTCCGTCTAATAAATTTTCAATTTCATTGATATTAATATTCCATTCTATACTTAAGCGCATTGCAGATGGCTCCATAAAAGATATGTAAAGTAATTCTGTTTGTATATGCTGTAAAGATTCCTGAAAATCAACTCCATCTACTAAAGAATTTTGTAAATTTCTATGTGTTACTTTAAAATCTATCAGTAAATCTTTAAAGTCTAAATAGGGGATAAACCCATCATAATTATCTTGTATATTAAATAATGGTTGAATTTCAGATTCGTGACACCAAATACATTTAGCAGGTTTTCCCGCATTGCTATGTTGAGGATCGGAGTTTGAAATTCGAAAACCATCTTTGTTGTAAATACCAAATCTAACTTGACCATTTTGCATTAAATCAAGGGTTTCGTACTCTAAAATCTCTTCAGACTCCGGACTAATTTCTGAGCATAAAAACAACTGGTTAAAACCATCTTGTTCAGAAAATCTAATGATTCGATTTTCATACGAAACACTAGAATTATTAACATAACCGCCCAGGTTCTTGAGTTCATAAGAAGTTGATAAATCGGAAAGTAAAAACGGGACCCCTGTTATTTCATAATAATGTTCAGAAGAACCTATTAATAGACTTACATACCTACCCAGATCAATAGCTGAAGTAATTTGATATTCTTCAGTTGCTTTAATAACAGTATTTAGTCGCTTGAGTTTTTCTAACGCATCGACATTAAAACCTAATTTATTTATTTTTAAAATTATAAATGGATTTTGATTTTTAATACCGTTTTCAGTAATTGGGAGTGTAGCTCCAAGATAAGACAGGCACCATTGCAAACCAATAATTGCGTTACTTATGGTGTCTTGCTCGTAACTCTTGTTCCATTTAAGTGTTAGCGAAAAATCCTCCTCTACAATATCATTGTAGGTTGAATTGGTACACGAAGTCAATAAAATTAATATTATAATTACTGTCTTTTTCATTATTTACTTACCATCATTAAGCTACCAGCTAACCATGACTTTATTTTTAATTTGGCAGCCTTATAATAGCTTTTGTTTTTACCCTTTATTAGTTCTTTATGATAATTAACTTCATTCACTACTTTTCTGATAGCATAATCATAATACTTTCTTGAATATGTTCTTTTAAAATCAATATCTCTGTCTGTTGAGGTTTCCCAGGCAGGCTGTTTTGTTATCTTATCTTCAATATCTGAATATAAGGAAGTCCCTTTTATTGGGTAAGCCAACGTAATGGTAAAGTATTTTGGATTGGCTTCTTTAAGATAGTCAATGGTTTTATAAATATCGTCTTCAGTCTCGTTAGGGTATCCAAGCATGATAAAGGTTCCTGACTCAATTCCTTTTTTGTTTGTTTCTCTAATGGCATTTTTCACAGTACTAACATCTACCCTACGATCCATAGCATCTATAATTTTTTGAGAACCACTTTCGGCTCCAATCCAAATACGATAACAGCCTGTTTGTTTTAATTGTTCAAGAACTTTATCATTTAATCTTTCAGCTCTTGTGATACATTCAAAAGGGATCAAAACCTTTTGTTTAGTTACTTCATTACAAAATTCTTCCATCCATTTATGACTGACCGTAAAAACATCGTCAACAAACCAGATGGAGTCAGGATTGTATTGCTTTTGAAGCATACGCATCTCTTCAACCACTAATTTAGCAGGTCTTCTTCTGTAACTTTGTCCGTATACAGCAGTGCTACACCATTTACAGGTATAAGGGCATCCTCTTTGAGTGCTAATAGTCATAGAACTTTTACCATGATTAGTTTTCCAAGTATCTAAATATTTTTGAATATTAATACCTTCTCTGTTGGGAAGAGGAAGTTGACTGAGATCTTTAATTTTTATTCTTGGCGGTGTTTTTATTACCGAATTATTTTCTTTATAAGCAATTCCAGTAATAGAACTATAATCCGAATTCTCTTGAATAGACTGGTATAACTCAGCTATGGTTTGTTCCCCCTCTCCAATAATTAAAAAATGAGCTCCGGTATCTAAATAATTTTGAATATTAAAGGTCACATCGGGACCCCCTAAAATTATTTTTGGAAATCCATATTTAGGATCAGCTATCAATAATTTAATCAACTTAATGACCGTTATTTTAGTCATTAAATTGGTATAAATTGCAACTACAAATGGTTTTTCCCGGGCTATAAATTCTAATTGAGTTTCCTGATTTGAAAAGGTGGAATCGAATACGAGATTTTTAATTTTTTCTTGATTTAAATAACTTGATAGGTACAATAAACCAAGAGGAGCGTATGGCTTCATTATACTTGCCTCCTTTGGATCTTTGTTTAGATAATAACCATGTGTTAAAACAATACTCATTTGATTATTTTTTTTGAAGTACAATTAAGTAATGATCCGATAAATTTGCCCACATACAATGATTTAATAATTTTTCTTTCCACTTTAGGATCTCAAAAAGTATTTTTTTATTTTTAAAAAAAGGATTTAAATAAGAAGGTGGGATCGCAATTCCAATTGGATTTAAAGATACTATTTTATATTGCTCAGATAGCAAATTGACTAGTTCTTGATAATTATAATACCACGTAGGAATTTGTATGCCATCAACATTAGTTACTAAGGCTTTATTTGTGTTTCTTCTTTTCATGTTTTTAAAATCCCCTTTAAGAAAAAAATAAAGCTGTTCCCAAATACAATGCTTAGGCATAATAACAAGAGCTAACATCCCTTGAGATTTTAGAATTGATTTTGAATTATTCAGAAATTCTTTTAGGTCTTGTTTTGATAAACAATTTAATCCTCCAAAATTAGAAAAAAGTAAATCAAACTTTTCTTTAAAAGTTTCTGTGTGGATAGTTTGGATATCCAATTGCTTAAAAATTAAATTTGATTGATCGTACTTCTTTTTTGCAATTTCGACCATTTTAGAGGAAATATCAGAAGCAATAACAAAATGATCCTTTTTAGCCAACCAATTGGCATCGATTCCGGTACCGCAATTAATTTCTAGCACCCGCAAGTTTTTTTTCTTCTTTTCAAGTTGTTTATTTAAAAAATAGTGAACACGTTCCCGTTGCGCTTTTCCAATTAATGAATTGGAGAAATACGCATCGTAATTTATTGCGTGATGATCAAAATTAGCTTTCATGGGTATGTTTCATTTTATCCAATATTATTTTATCAAATAAAGAGGACGGAGCATAATAAAAATATAAAAGAAGCGAACGTACTTTATCTTTTGAAATTGAAAAAGGATTTTTGAGAAGTTGATGAAAGTTAAAAATCGCCTGACTTTTTCTATATTCTTTATGAACATATCGGTGTAGTTTTTTATAAAATCTTGAATTAAAAGTTCCTTGAAACATCATCGCTAAATCGTCAGAATCTTTCCAGTTTGATTTAAATTTTAGATCATCTTTAACCATTTCATAGAACTTAGTTCCCTGGCAATGGGTAGGATACAGAAACTCCAATATTATCTGGTTGCAGTTCTTTAATCATTTCAATTGTTTTGGAAATATCATCTTTAGTTTCGTTCAAATAACCAAATTGAATAAAGAAGGCCACTTTGATTTTTTTTAATTTTAATAACTGAGTCGCTTTATAAATTTGATTTAATTGTGTGCCTTTATCCATTGCATCCAATATTTTTTGAGAACCGCTTTCAGCTCCTACCCAAACCTCTTTTAAACCACTTTCTGCCAATGCATCTATAGTATCTTCTTTCAGTAATAAATCAACTCGACTTTGTATTGTGTATGCTATTTTTAATTCTGCTTCTTTTAATACGGTATTAAAATTTTGAACCCATTTGGGTTTTAACCCAAAAATATCGTCACACATCCAAAAATTAGTAACGCTGTAATTTTCTTTCAGGGTAGCGATTAATTTGGTAATATATTCTGGTGAATGTGAATTATAACGAACACCATAAATAGGTTTCGCACACCAATTGCATTTATAGGGGCATCCTCTTGTGGTTGCAATATTTAAAGTGAAATTTTTTCCGCTTTTAGCCCATACATCTTTGTACGCATTAATATCAATTAAATCCCAAGCAGGCATGGGCAGTTCATCTAAATCTTTTAAAACTTCCCTTTTTGGATTGATCGTATAATCAAGATCATTCTTATATACGATTCCTTTTAACAAATCGATTTGCTCGTTGTTTCCTAGTTTAAGCACCAATTCTTTTAACGAAATTTCTCCTTCACCCAATAGGACATAATCAGCTCCTTTGTTCAAATATTTTTTATAGTGATCTGTACTGTCTGAGCTATTTACGATGACGATACAGTTGTGCTTTTTTCCGATGGCAATCATATCAAAAGCAGCCTCTCGCATATTGGTAAGACACATTTTTGTTAAATAATTAAATCCATCATCATAAATAACTAAAAAAGAGGGCTTTTGATCCTGAATTTCTTTTTCAATTTCAAAGGGATTATCTCTTAAGTTAGTATCAAAAAGGGAGACTGAAAAACCACTCTTCCTTAATAATGATGCAGCGTATATGGTTCCTAAAGGAGGATAAGGAGTTTTATTATTCCATTGTTTTTGATCCAACGGATAATAGTAGGAATGTGAAAAAAGAATATCAAGCATTTTCTTTAGCGATGTGAATATTATGTTTTTCTCTTAATTCGTCGTACCTATTGTTTAGGCGATCAATTACTTTTCGTTGAAAATTTAAAGGATGATGTTTCGATATATTTTTTGTGGACTTCATCGCCACGTTAAATTGCCTTTCTTCTAAATGATTAAATTTAATTTTCCATTTATGGTATGTTATTCTTAAAAAAGCAGCGTCAAGCCAATCTCCTATTTTCGAATCTAAAAAATATTCAGTAATTTTTGTGACCGTTGGTTTTTTGACCAAATTTAGTTTTGATAAGCCTTCTGTAACAGTTTTATTTGGCAAATAATTTTCTACCCATTTATTTTTTTCGTAAAATTTATGGAAACTACCGTTACCGAACATAGGGAGTAACGTTGTTAACTCGGTTGCGGTAAATATATTTTTTTCTTCAATCTCTAGCGCATTGGAGCTGATAAAATAATTAACACAGAAATACTTTCTAGAATTTAATAAAAATATTTTTTTATAGAGAATTAGGAAGGTTCTAGCAATCCATAATCGATTTGGGCTGGTTATAATAAAAAAATCAATATCTCCATCGTCATCATAATAACCCTTGGATAAAGAGCCTGAAATCCCCACACCCTCTACATAAGGAAATTTAGAAATTAATCGAGAAACAGTTAAGGCTTTTTGGTATATATTTTTAGCCATTTTATTTCCTTCAAGCCTTCTTTTAATTAGTGTTTCATTATTTTCCGTTAAGTAAAAGTCATCAATTTTATAAATTATATCATCGTTTACCAACTCAATTAAATCTAATTTAATTTGCTCTTTTGATTCTGCTTTGGAAAAAATAAATATCTCTTCTTCGGTTAAAGGATACTTAAAGAGCGAAAAGTATAATATGGGTTTTAATAAAGTCAATTTTTTTATTTAAAAATATTAAATTAAATCTAATTTTTACAACCGTAATAATAATAATTAATGCTTTAATTGATTTCACCCGTAAACGTGAATAATTTTTTAATGGGCCTCCAACCAATTATCGCCTGTCCCTAAATCTACATCTAAGTTTACAGATAGCTTAAAGGCATTTTCCATTTCAAATTTTATGAGTGATTTAAGTTTTTCTAATTCAGGTTTAAAAACATCAAAAACCAATTCATCGTGGACTTGAAGTAACATTTTACTTTTATAATTTTCTGCATTTAGTTTCTGTTGAATATGAATCATTGCAATTTTAATAATATCTGCAGCACTCCCTTGTATGGGGGCGTTAATAGCGTTCCGTTCGGCAGCACCTCGGACAATTGCATTTGATGCATTGATAGCATTTAAATACCTACGCCTATTTAAAACAGTTTGAACATATCCATTATCACGAGCAAAATCAACTTGTTTACTCATAAAACTTTTAAGTTTTGGATACGACGTATAATAGGTTTCAATTAACTCTTTGGCTTCTGAACGAGATAAATCTGTTTGATTACTTAATCCAAATGCCGACACTCCGTAAATAATTCCAAAATTGACTGTTTTAGCATTGCTTCGTTGTTCTTTACTTACTTCGTTTAAGTCAACATTAAATACTCTTGCAGCCGTGGATGCGTGAATATCTTCTCCCTGAGCGAAGGCTTCAATCATGTTGTTTTCCTCGCTTAAAGCTGCTATAATCCTTAATTCTATTTGAGAGTAATCAGCTGCAAGTAACACGTAATCCTTGTTTTTTGGAATAAAAGCTTTTCTAACTTGTCTTCCTCTTTCTGTTCGAATGGGGATATTTTGTAGATTAGGATTATTACTACTTAATCTTCCAGTTGCTGCGACTGTCTGCATGTAATCGGTATGTACTCTTCCTGTTGTTGGTTCTACTTGCATAGGTAAGGTATCTATATAAGTACTTTTTAGTTTGGCGAGTCCCCGATACTTAAGAATATATTTTACAATTTCATGCTCTTTTGCTAGGTAAGAGAGAACATCTTCAGCGGTAGAGTATTGTCCTGTTTTAGTTTTTTTTGGTTTATCAACTAATTTCATTTTTTCAAAAAGAACAATTCCTAATTGTTTTGGGGAAGCTATATTAAACTCCTCGCCTGCTAATTCATAAATTTTTGAAACCAGTTGAGCGATATCTTTATCTAAATCTTTTGCCAATTCATTTAAAAAGGGGACATCTAAATTAATTCCCTCTAATTCCATTTCTGCCAAAACACGTAGTAAAGGAATTTCAATTTCATCAAATAGTTTTTGTGTTTTTGCTTCCTTTAATTCTTTTTCAAAATGTTTTTTTAATTGAAGCGTAATATCTGCATCTTCAACAGCGTATTCAGTAATTTTTTCCAAGGAAATATCTCGCATAGAAAGTTGATTTTTTCCTTTTTTACCAATGAGTTCAACTATTGAAATTGGTGTATAATTTAAATAGGTTTCGGCTAGTACTTCCATGTTATGCCTCATATCTGGATTGATTAGGTAATGGGCTAGCATGGTGTCGAATAATTTTCCTTGAACAGATATATTGTATTTTGATAAGACTTTAATATCGTATTTTAAATTCTGTCCTATTTTCTGAATCGATTCGTCTTCAAAGAAAGGTCTAAGTATTTCTATTAAATCTTGTGCCTCGCTAAGATTCTCTGGAAAAGAAAGATAAAATCCTTTTCCTACTTCCCAAGAAAACGCGATACCAACCAATTCTGCTGTAATTGGATTCAGCCCTGTAGTTTCAGTATCAAAACATACCGATTTTTGTTTCAATAAATTTTGAATAAATAATTTCGTTCCCATACCTGGTTGAACGGTCTGATAAAAATGCTCGGTATTGACTATACTTTTTCTAGTAGTGTCAAGTGTGTTTTCCGTGGGTTCTCCGTCACCTCCAAAAAGAGAAAATTGTCCGTGACCCGCCGAAGATGGCTCGCTTTTTTTTATTGAAGATTTAACCTCCTTAGTAATTTGCTCATTTACTGTTGAAACTGTTTTAGTAAATGTTTTAGTGAAATTATCGATTAACCGTCTAAACTCCAGCTCTTGAAAAAGAGCTGTTACAGCCTTCATATCTGGTTGAGACATTTCAAAATTTTGTTCATGAAACTCAACAGGGACGTCCAACATAATAGTTGCTAATTGTTTAGATAGAACTCCTAAGCTTTTGTTTTCCTCGATTTTTTCTTTCATTTTACCCTTAAGTTCCTGGGTGTTTTCTAATAGCCCCTCCATGCTTCCGTAAGCAGCAAGAAATTTTTTAGCGGTTTTGTCTCCAACACCCGGTAATCCAGGAATATTGTCAGCGGTATCGCCTACCATACCTAAATAATCGATAACCTGCTCTGGACGTTCAATATCAAATTTTTTCTGTACCTCAGGGATTCCCCATGTTTCATAACCACCTCCAAACATTGGACGATACATAAATATGTTGTCAGAAACTAATTGCGCAAAATCTTTGTCAGGAGTTACCATAAAGGTTTTATAACCTTCTTTTTCTGCCTTTTTAGCGAGTGTTCCAATGACATCATCAGCTTCAAAGCCTTCCTTTACCATAATCGGGATATGCATGGCCTTTAGAATATCATAAATATAAGGAACAGCAACTTTAATAGCATCTGGAGTTTCGTCTCTATTGGCTTTATAAGCCGGATAAGCTTCAACTCTTGCTTTACTTCCTCCTTTATCAAAACAAACTGCCAAATGATCCGGGCGTTCTCTTTTTATTACATCCAAAAGAGAGTTCATAAAACCCATAATGGCAGAGGTGTCAACACCTTTCGAGTTGATTCTTGGATTTTTAATAAAGGCATAATAACCTCTAAAAATCAGCGCGAAGGCATCAACAAGAAATAGGCGTTTTTGATCAGACATATTTATATTTATTTAAGTCTATAAATCTACTAAACTATTACCTCAATTTAAATAAAATAAAACAAAAAATCCCCCTCTTCTGGGAGGGGGATTTTTATTTATTTAGAAATTAATCCAATTAGTAGTTATTGACTATTAATTGTTTGGTAGAAATTCGTTGATCTCCTCTGATTACTACCATATAGATAGCATTGGCAAGGGTAGCAATATCAATTGTAATTTCAGATCCCATAGTTCTTAAGTCTACCTTATGAACGATTCGACCCGTAAGATCGTAAATTGTCACATTATTTAGGTCTATCTGTCTTGGGTTACTTAAGTTTACTTTGCTATCGGCAGGGTTTGGATACAATACTAAAGAAGCAAAATCTTCGACATCACCTGCACCTAATATCTCCTGAATATCCAATTCAAAACTACAGGTAGAAACGTTTCCATACTGATCCTCGGCAGTGAAAGTAATCACTTGCGTTCCAAAACCTAGTACAGTGCCAGCAACTGGATCTTGAGTAAATATAGTAACAGGATCGGTACAGTTATCGGTAGCCGTTGCACTGCCATCGCCGATGTAATCTCCTAGGGTATAGGTGCCATCAGGACCCAGATTTACTACCTGGTCATCAGGACATACTATTTCTGGTGCTAATAAGTCAACTACTGTTACAACAGCCGAACAAACTGCTGAGTTTCCATTGCCATCATTCGCAAATACATTAACCGTTACTGGCGTTCCAATATCTGCACAAGAAACTTCTTGCACATCAACGGTCACTGCGCCTATTCCACAATTATCTGTAATATCAGCAACTAATGAAGGGGTAATAAAGGCCACTCCATCTTGATTTAGCTCAACCGTAACATCATTACATACTAATACCGGAGGAGTATTATCTTCTAAGGTAACTATAGCTGAACAAGAACTCTGGTTTCCATTAACATCCGTTACGGTAAGAATCACTGCGGTATTTCCTAGATTACTACAATCAAGAGTATCCGATATTAAGTTCGTAAGAAGCTATACCACAAGCATCACTGGAACCACCATCTACATCGCTAATGGATCAATAGTCACCGTACCATCATCACCTAATTCTAGCGTAATGTCTTGACAAACTGCAATTGGAGCCGTATTATCTAACACGGTTACGCTAGCAACACAAGTAGCAGTATTGCCATGGATATCCGTTACTGTTAGGTTACTTGATTAGCACCTACATTCGAACAGTCAAAAGTATCCACATTGATAGCTAAACTTTCCACGCCACAATTATCATTCGATCCAAAATTAAGTTGATCGGCAGTGATCGTTGCATTACCAGTATCATCTAAGATTACCGTTAAGTCTTGACAAATTGCCACTGGTGCATCGTCATCGATTACCGTTACGGTAAAGGTACAGGTAGCTAAATTTCCACAATCATCTTGTGCAGTATACTCAATAAGGGTATCACCCACTGGGAATACCGATCCACTTCCTAAACCACCTGTTTGGTAAGTAAAGGCCGATCCACAATTATCAATAGCTACTGCAGGTTGGAAATTTACAATAGCACCACAATCACCATCTTCAGTCACTGCAGTGACATCACCAGGACAACCAATTACAGGTGCTGTAGTATCTTCTGTCGTAAAAGTAGCAGTAGTTGAGCTAAAGTTTCCACAGGCATCGGTCGCCGTAAAAGTTACGGTTTCAGTTCCAGTAGCTCCACAAGCATCACTAAGGCCAGTACTATCGTTGGTCCAAGTAACTCCAGAACATGCATCCGAGGCCTCTGCTCCTCCGTTGTCTGCTAACCATGCTGTAAATGCATCTGCTGAGTACCATCACATTCTACGGTGCTATCGGACGCAGCAACATCCATAGTTGGATCTGTTGTATCTACAATTGTAAAGGTAGCATCAAGAGTTATGGCATTGTTATTAGAGTCTGTAAGGGTAAAAGTTACCGTCTCAGTTCCTGTAGCTCCGCAATCGTCACTTAAACCGGTACTGTTAGTTGTTATGGTTACCGAACCACAGTTGTCTATTCCAGAAAAAGTATTGTTTAACCAGTTATTAAATTCAGTTGTATTTCCAGAACCGTCACAGGCAACTGTTAAATCGCTTGGTGGTGTTACCCAGGTTGGATCTTCGGTATCATTTACTGTTACATTAAAACTACAGGTTGCTGTGTTTCCAGCTCCATCAGTTACCACAAATGTATTAGTGGTTGTGCCCACCGGGAATGCACTTCCACTTGCTAGTCCAGCCGTTTGAGTTACACCAGTTTGAGATGTATCAGCAAGACAATCGTTAGTTTGTTCTTCTAGCCACAAAGGAGAATTATATATTGTCCCATCATAATTATTACCAGATAAATCAGTGGCAACTGTGTTATTATCATTGTTAAACTCAAAATCAAGAATTAAATTTTCAGAGGGTGGTGTTTGACAAGTATCAAAATTATCTGAATATAATTTACTATTGTAAAGTCTTACGAAGTCTAGCGATAGGTTGGTGTAAGTTGATGTGTTGTTGCCCATTCTTCCAATCCTAATATTAGCAAATACATTAGATAGGGCTGGTCCGAACGCAGTACTACTTGCAACTAAAGTTCCATCAACATATAATTCCATTGAGTTTTCGTCCCATTGAGCAGTATATGTGTGCCATTCAAAAACATCAACGTATTCATCAACATAAATTGACTGGACATTTCCAGGACCTGGATGCCAAGAAAAATATGGTCCTTGTTCATTTGCTCTAAGCTCAATACCAGGTTCACTGTCAGAACCAGAACCATAAAAGAAAATGTTCTTATGATTTGTTGAAGGGTCAAACTTACAACTAACTTGTAGGGTGCCAGAATTAACGTTATTTAAAATTCCACCTTCAACCTGAATATAATCATTAACGCCATCAAGATCGATAACTCCCGATACATTTCCTCCACTATCACAATTATCAAAAATATCTGATGAAGTGTTGTACGAGCCGTAAGCTTCAAACGGAGTTATTACGTTTTCTTGCTCTTCTTCTCCTTGAATCTTTAACCATATTTCGAATGTTACATTAGATTCTGGAATATTGGTATAGCAATCACCCCTGTCATCTATCCCATCAAAGTAAACTGAGTTTCCAAACCTGCCGTCTGTAAACTGAGCTCCAGAAAATAATACTCCATCATCCATTCCTGGTACTGAATTGTTGAAGAAATTTCCGTTAGGCTCATCTAAATGCCACAAACCTAAAGTATTGGCATCTAATTCGAGACTCGTATTCGCTTCAAAATTTTCTAGAATTTCCTGTTCTGTCCTTACAACAGAGGAAACTCTAAACTCATCAAGCCAACCTTTAAAATGTTTACGCCAAGAAGTAAAATAACTTACGCCAAGATATAGTTGAGACCAATTATAATTAACATCTAAAAAAGTTCCCTCTCCAACAAGGTTTCCGTCTAGATAAATTTTACCTGTCAAGTCATCAGACTTGGTAATAGCTAGGTAGTGCCATTCATCAGTACTTATCTCAAAAGTGGCCGTTTCATTGTTTGAATCTATCAATCTTGTAACATTCATTTCTTTACAATAACTTTCATCTAAAATTAGATCACAATTATCTTCTGCTACTGGATCTGCGTAGGTTACAACAGCTCCGCATTCTCCTAAATCATTACTCACTGTAATATCGTCAGGACAAGTTATCGTAGGAGCTTCAGTATCAGTAACCGTTACATCAAAACTACAGGTTGTTGTGTTTCCAACTCCATCAACAGCAGTAGCAGTAACAGTAGTTACTCCAACAGGAAATGTATCTCCTGATGAAGAGGAAGTGGTTACAACTAAACCTCCACTTCCACCAAAGCTGATATTATCTACCCAAAATCCGTCCTGTGGACCACAACAATCGTCTATTGTATCGTATATAAATCGAACTCTAGTATTTGCTGTAGCATTTGCAGGTGAAATACTAAAGCTTGTACTTTGTATTGTTGACGGATTGTTTGGTAGTTGAGTCCCAATTACTGTAGTCCAAGACGCACCTCCATTAAAAGAGATTTGAACAATCTCTTGATCATAAGGATCGTCTTCATTATTTACAAAATAATCAAATTCGAAATCTCCTCCACCTGTTGAATCAAAGACAGGGGATAATAAAAATGAGTTTTCATGTCCAAAATCACCAGAGTGAGGAACACCATACATTAAATTACCAAATGGGAAATTTTCACCTGAATTATCTGATATTAACCAGTTATTTGCAGCTCCAAGACTACCTGTCGTCCATCCGTTTGGTCCTGATTCGAAATCTTCATTCAATCCAGAACTACTAGAACAATTATCTTCTGCAACAGGATCTTCGAAGGTTACAACAGCTCCACATTCTCCTAAATCATTACTCACTATAATATCTGCAGGACAAATTATCGTTGGTGCTTCAACGTCGGTTACGGTTACGGTAAACGTACATTGATCAGTTCCGTTAGCATTTGTTGCGGTAGCTATAACAGTAGTTGTTCCAACAGGAAATACTGTTCCTGGATTTTGTGAATAGGTAATTACCGACGTTGGTATCGGGTTTGTTACTGTAGCCTCAAAAGCAACAATTGCACCACAAGTACCAGGATCGTTATCCACATTAATATTTGCAGGACAAACAATTTGGACAAGGCTACAACCTCCTAAACAGTTTCCAGGACTATTTACTGTATTTCTAATTACATTACCTGGTTGAAGACCGAAACCTTCAGTAAAATTGATACCTACTGGATCATTGTGACAATAACTCATAATGGTTCCTCCACTAGGCGGAGAACCTACTAATGGACAACCACCCTCCGTAAATCCAGAACAAGTGTCTATGGCAGTTCCATTTCCATTCCAAACACAAGCATGCGTGTGTCTTGAACCTAGAAGGTGTCCCATCTCATGAGTTAAAATAAAAACGTTAAAAGAATAAGTAGGAACATTATTGTATCCTGTTCCAGAAAATCCACTAAAACACAAACTCTGATCGGTATCTGGATTACAAATTCCACTAAAACCTGCTGCTATACCTCCAACATTATCAACTTCTACTAAATGACCTAAATCACCGTTAAAAGCTCCTTGAGCGGTATTAGCTTTAAATTGAGCATTATAATTTGCAGACGATGGTCCAACGTATGGATCTGGTGTTGTCCAAACAAGCATACTGGATGTTTGCATGGTAATCCCTTCGTTAGCATAAATCACATAACTTTGACCAAAGACCCCATTTAAAAAATTAGTTGTACTTACTAAATCTCCTCCGAAAGAATTATATACAGATTGTCCGGCTTCTACATAAATATTTACACAATCACCTGGATCTCTGTTTTCATTATAATTTATTTCTTCTGAAGTATAACTGACCCCATTATCCTCTGTAGAACAATTGAACTCTTCTGTTTGACGAAGATCAGTTTCTTTATAAATGATGTGTTTACTTTTAGAATCTTTTAATTTGCCAATAATATAATTTGCATCATTAAACGAGATAAACCCTACAATTTCATTTCTAAATACACTTACAGATACCAGAGAATTGTTATTGCCTGACACAATCCCACGATAATGTTTACCTCTATCCATGATATTGGTTATATCTCTACCATCACTTGTCATTACTTTCAGGTCTGGTGAAAAAATATCTTTTTGAAACAACTCTAGTTGAACCGTTTCTCCATTTGTTTTAAAAGGAATAGTTATTTCCATTTGCTGAGGATCTTGATCGTAAATAGCAGCTACTTTAGCTTGATCAAACGTTAGTATGATACCTTTATCTACAGCTTCGGAATAATTTTTACTTGCTAGCTCAAATCCTGAACTGATATTATTATCAGATCGGTCAGGTCTTAAATCAAAAAAATTATATGATTTAAACTTTCCAAATTTAATTTTCTTTGATTGGACTTTCTCAGCAACCTTCCCAATGTAATCCTGGGACAATATAAGTGTAGGAGTTAGAAAAATAAAAATTAAAAAAATAGTTTTTTTCATAGTAGTTGATATTTTAAATTTATATTTAATAATTGTAAAGATACGATATCAATCTTTAATTATTGATACACAATTGATACACAGAACTTGATATAAAACTCTCAAAACCTTAACGCATTTTATTCAGTTTGTTATTTACGAGGTGTTTTTTGTATATTAATGTTCTAAAATCTTACAATGAAAAATTTTATTTTGCTTATTATTTCGCTGCTATTTTTTAGTTGCACAAGGGAATCTAAAACACCATCCACACTAAGTGAGAAAAAACTAATCAACTATGTAAATCCATTTATAGGTACCGGTGGCCATGGTCATACCTATCCGGGTGCGACTATGCCATTTGGAATGATGCAACTAAGTCCGGATACTCGTCTAGAGGGTTGGGACGGGTGCAGTGGCTATCATTACAGTGATGCATATATTTATGGGTTTTCACATACGCACCTTAGTGGGACTGGCGTAAGTGATTATGGAGACATTTTATTAATGCCAACCAATGCAATAAATTTTCATAACGGTGCTGATGGTAAAAAAGGATATCGAGCACATTTCTCTCACAAAAATGAAGAAGCCTCTCCGGGATATTATCATGTAAAATTAGATAGTACTGATATCGATGTAGGTTTAACGGTTTCAAAAAGAAGTGGAATTCATAAATATCAATTTCCAACTTCTAATAACCAGATTGTGATTTTAGATTTGGAACATCGTGACAAAGTATTGGATGCAACTATTGAAAAAATTTCCAATACTCAGCTACAGGGCTACCGTTTCTCTGATGCTTGGGCTAAAGATCAACGATTGTATTTTTATATTAAAACCTCGCATGCTTTTTCGGATAGTATACAACCTTCTCAAGATGGAAGTCCTAAAAAAAGAAAAACTGCGTTGACATTTGTTAATCCAAAAAACGAGCCTATTATAATTAACATAGGGATTTCACCAGTTGATGAAGCTGGAGCACGTCAAAATTTAGAAGCAGAAATAGGTTCGCTATCTTTTGAGGATATTAAAACCAAAGCCGAAGCTACTTGGGAAAAGCAATTAACAAAAATTGTAATAGAAAGTTCAAGTCAAGATAATCTAACTAATTTCTATACCGCTATGTATCATACCATGATCGCTCCAAATTTATATCAAGATGTGGATGGTCGCTACCGTGGTATGGACTTAAAAATTCATCAAACAAATGAGTTTGATTATTATACGGTTTTTTCTCTTTGGGACACTTACAGAGCCACACATCCTCTTTACACGATTATAGAACAGGATAAAACCAATGATTTTATCAATACTTTTTTAGCAAAGTATGAAGAAGGAGGTATTATGCCAATATGGGACTTATCGGCAAACTATACCGATTGTATGATAGGCTATCACGCGGTTCCGGTAATTGCCGATGCTTTTTTAAAAGGAATACGAGGGTATGATACCGAAAAAGCTTTTGAGGCAATGAAGCATAGTGCTCTCCAGGATAAACTAGGTCTTAAATCCTATAAGGAATTTGGTTTTATACCGATGGAAGAAGAAAGTGAGTCGGTATCAAAAACCTTAGAATATGCCTATGACGATTGGACGATTGCTCAAATGGCAAAAGCTATGGGTAAAGATATTGATTACAGATTGTTCTCTAAAAGAGCACAGTACTATAAAAATATTTTTGATCCCGAAACTAATTTTATGCGAGGGAGATTCCGAAATACTTGGTTTTCTCCCTTTGATCCTTACGAGGTGAATTTTAACTATACCGAGGCAAATGCCTGGCAATACAGCCTTTACGTACCTCAAGATATTTCTGGCTTAATGAACCTAATGGGAGGTAAAAAGAAGCTTGAAAATCACTTAGATACCATGTTTTCTGCTCAACTTCAAACATCAGGACGTGAACAGCCAGATATTACTGGACTGATTGGACAGTATGCCCACGGGAATGAGCCTAGTCACCACATGGCTTATCTTTATAATTTTGTGAATCAACCCGCTAAAACTCAAGAAAAAGTAAATCAAATTCTTACAGAACTTTATAAAAATGAACCCGATGGTGTTTCAGGAAATGAAGATTGTGGCCAAATGAGCGCCTGGTATGTTTTAAGTTCCATGGGGTTTTACCCGGTAACACCAGGATCAAACGACTATATTATTGGAAGCCCGCTTTTTAAAAAAGCTACTATTAATCTTGAAAACGGCAAAAAATTTATAATACAGGCAGAAAATGTTTCAGCAACTCATATTTACATTAATAAAGTATTATTAAATAATTTAGAACTTAATAGGACTTATTTAAAACATGACGAAATTATGGCGGGAGGTACTCTAACTTTTGAAATGAGTAGTTCTCCTTCCAAATGGGGAACTATAGAAGGGCAAGAACCGAGAACTGAAATTAAAGAACACCTCATTACTCCCGCACCCTATATTAATGAAGGTGACATAGCGTTTAAAAATGAAACAACGGTCTGCCATTAGCTAATGCAATAAGTGAAGCAATTATATTTTATAGTTTAGGTTCTGATAATTTTAAAGAATACGCATCCCCTATCCTTATTTCAGAGGCGGTAGATTTAAGAACCTATGCGGTTTATAATGGAATTAAAAGTGATACAATTAATACTAATTTTTATAAAATTAATCCAAACAGGACTATAAAATTAGAAACAGAATACGCTAATCAATACAATGCAGGAGGGAATAATGCCCTAATAGACGGCATTCGAGGATCTTCAGATTTTAAAACAGGATCTTGGCAGGGTTATCAAAATACTGATTTGATTGCAACCATTGACTTAGGGAGTACCGAATCAATTCAAACGGTGGAGGTAAATTTTTTACAAGATCAACGAAGCTGGATTTTTTACCCGACCGAAGTTGAATGTTACGTGGCTGTCGACGATACATTTCGTAAAATTTCACCTACTTATAAAATCGATTCTCAAAAGGCTTCTTCAGAGACTAAAATTAAAACAGTACATTTTAAAATAGAGGAGACTACTTCTAGATATGTAAAAATCATTGCTAAAAACCTAGGAGATTTACCAGAATGGCACTTAGGAGCTCCTTATCAAGGGAAAGCTTGGGTTTTTGTCGATGAAATTATAGTTAAGTAAATCTATATAACTGGACTAGATCATCCGTTTTTATTGTAAAAATCTGATAAATGATTCTTACATATTTTATTTTCATATATGGAAACACTAAAATACTCGTGAATTGAATAAAACCCAGTTTCTCCTTTTTTATTAATAGCAATATACCCCACCTGAAAATTCTTAAAATTAGAGTTATTAACTACAATTCTTCGAATTGCTTCTTCACAGGCTTGTTGTGGACTTTTACCTTGCCTCATTAATTCCACAATTAAAAAACTACCGACAGTCTTTAATACTTCTTCACCCATCCCTGTAGCCGTGGCACCACCAATTTCATTATCTATAAATAAGCCCGAACCAATAATGGGAGAATCTCCAATTCGCCCTGCCATTTTGTAGGCTAAGCCGCTTGTAGTACAACCCCCAGAAATATCTCCATTTTTATCAATTGCTAACATTCCAATGGTATCGTGATTTTCAATATTAATAATCGGTTGGTAATCGGCTTCTTTTTTCCAATTTTCCCAGGCAATTTTAGATTCTTGGGTCAATAAATTAGTTTTTTTGTAACCCGAAGCGACAGCAAATTCTTCAGCACCCTTTCCAGCTAACATTACATGAGGAGTGTTCTCCATAACTTTCCTTGCAATTGAAATTGCATGAACGATATTTTGCATGTAAACTACCGCACCATAATCTCCTTTTTTATTCATGATGCAGGCATCTAAGGTTACGTTTCCGTCTCGATCTGGGCGACCGCCAAAACCAACAGATTGGTTTTTAATATCGGCTTCCTCAATCATACAGCCCTGTTCTACTGCATCTATGGAAGAATAGCCCAGTTCTAATAATTCGCCTGCTTTTAAAGTGGCATTTGGAACATTCCAAGTCGAAATTACTATCGGAAAATCTTTAGCAACTCCATCATACAAACTATCTGATTTCTCTTCCTCTCTAGCGTTTTTTGCAATTAAATTAGATCCAACAGCAACAGCAACTCCCGTTAGGGAGGCTTTTTTTAAAAAACTTCTTCTTTTCATTTTAAATTACTTAGGTACATTTAATTATAAAAGTAATTTAATTATTAGTAAATTTATAAGACCTGTTAATTTTATTTTTAAACATTTATTAATAAAAAATTGTGACTGTTTGTAATTCAATAAAATAATATTACATTTGCAGCCCGATTTATCCAAAAGAAGGAATGTTTAACACTACTTGTAGGTGAATGCAAGTAGCAAAAAAATTAAAAGTGGATACACTAAGTTATAAAACAATTTCAGCTAACAAAGCTACCGTAAATAAAGAATGGTTACTTGTTGACGCTGAAGGTCAAGCTTTAGGTCGTCTTGCGAGTGAAGTAGCAATATTATTACGCGGAAAGCATAAACCTAATTTTACTCCTCATGTTGACTGTGGTGATAATGTTATCATTACCAATGCTGAAAAAATTACTTTGTCAGGAAACAAATGGGAAGATAAATCATACATAAGACATACAGGTTACCCAGGTGGTCAGCGTAGTCTTACTGCAAAAGAAATGTTTGGGAAAGACCCAGCTAGACTATTAGAAAAAGCTGTAAAAGGGATGTTGCCTAAAAATAAATTAGGAGCTGCTCTTTTCAGAAACTTGAAAGTTTACGTTGGAACTGAACACGGACAAGAAGCACAAAAACCAAGAACCATTAATCTTAACTCTAAAAAGTAATGGAAGTAATACATAAAATAGGTAGAAGAAAAAATGCGGTTGCGCGTGTTTATATTGCCAAAGGAAAAGGTAACATTAGCATTAATAAGCGTGAGTTCGAAAATTACTTTACAACAGGTACACTACAATATAAAGTAATGCAACCACTAATGTTAACAGATAACACAAAGAAATTTGATATAACTGTGAATGTTTTTGGTGGAGGTAATACTGGGCAAGCAGAAGCAATTCGCTTAGCAATATCAAGAGCAATGTGCGAATTGAATGAAGAAAATAGATCAATACTAAAACCTGAAGGGTTATTAACTAGAGATCCAAGAATGGTAGAGCGTAAGAAATTCGGTCAGAAAAAAGCCCGTAAGAAATTCCAATTCTCTAAACGTTAAAATATAACTTACTTGGGCGCCTTTGGGCGCCTGAATTAAGTAACAAGTTCTTATACAGTCAAATATATTTGACAAATAAATTTTTAAAAATCGCTGTTACTCCGAGAGTCGGAGAGTTAGTTTAGCATCTAAACTTTTTTTTAAAAAAGTTGCTATCTATAATAACACAAGAACGTAAACTATTACAAAAATGGCAAATAACAACGAACAAGTAAAACAGTTACTTGACGCAGGTGTTCACTTTGGTCACCTAACCAGAAAATGGAATCCTAATATGGCACCTTATATCTATATGGAGCGAAATGGAATCCACATTATCAATCTTTATAAAACAGCTGCGAAATTAGAAGAAGCTAATGAAGCTCTTAAAAAAATTGCAGCAAGTGGACGAAAAATTCTTTTCGTAGCTACAAAAAAACAAGCAAAAGATATTGTTGCTGATAAAGCAGGGAAAGCGAACATGCCTTACATCACTGAAAGATGGCCAGGAGGTATGCTTACCAACTTTGTAACTATCAGAAAAGCTGTAAAAAAAATGGCGGCTATCGACAGATCTAAGCAAGATGGAACATTCAATTCTTTATCAAAAAAAGAACGTTTAGCGGTAGATCGTACCAGAGCAAAACTAGACAAAAACTTGGGTTCAATTGCAGACATGACGCGTCTACCAGGTGCTCTATTCGTAGTTGATACCACTCGTGAACACATCGCGGTTAAGGAGGCTTTAAAATTAAAGATTCCAATTTTTGCAATGGTTGATACAAACTGTGATCCCAATGTAATTGATTATGTAATTCCATCAAATGATGATGCCTCAAAATCAATTGAAAAAATTATGACTAGTGTTTCTAATGCTGTTATTGAGGGTCTTAGTAGCCGTAAAAACGGGAAAGATAAAGCAGGAAAAGAAGCTGACACAACTCCGGAAGCTACACCAGCAGAGGAAGCTACACCAGCTCCAAAAGCTAAAACTGCTCGAAAAAGAGTTGCATCAGTAGATATTAAAGAAGCTTCTTCAGAAGAAGAATAAAATAAGCATACTTATCAAAAAAGTCGTTTTAGTTTTATTCTTTTCAAGGATTACTATAACGACTTTTCTATAAATTAATTAAATAACTAAAATTTTAATAAAAGATGGCAAACATAACAGCCGCAGACGTAAAAAAATTAAGAGATGCAACCGGTGCTGGAATGATGGATTGTAAAAAAGCTCTTGTAGAGGCAGATGGCAACTACGATGAAGCTGTTGCTATACTCCGTAAAAAAGGACAAAAAGTTGCAGAAAAAAGAGCCGATAGAGATTCTAGTGAAGGGGCCGCAATCGCAGTAGTAAATGACTCCAAAACAGAAGGGGCATTAATTGTATTAGGATGTGAAACTGACTTTGTTGGAAAAAATAGTGATTTTGTTGCTCTAGCTACTAGTTTAGCAGAATTAGCAATGAACTGTAATGATCAAGAATCTTTCTTAAATGCAGATTTTGGAGGTATGACTGTTGCTGAAAAAATGATTGAGCAGACAGGAGTTATTGGAGAAAAAATTCAAATTAATGAATTTAAAAAATTAGCAGCTCCATTTGTAGGTTCTTACATTCACGGAAATAAAATTGCTGCTTTAGTAGGATTGGCATCTGGTGAAAACAGTGCTGACACTGTTGCTAAGGATATTGCAATGCAAGTTGCTTCTATGGGAGCTACTACTTTATCTTACAAAGATTTTGACCCCGCATTTGTCGCTTCAGAAACAGAAGCTAGAATTGCTGTGATAGAAAAAGACAATATTGAAAGAGGTCGTTTAGGGAAACACCTGATTAACGTACCACAATTTATTTCTAGAGCTCAATTAACTGATGAAGCAATTGAAACTGCAAAATCTAAAATACAAGACGAACTAAAAGCAGAGGGAAAACCTGAGCAGATCTGGGACAGAATACTTCCTGGAAAATTAGAGCGATTTATTTCTGACAATACAACTTTAGATCAAGAACAATGTTTACTTGATCAAAATTTCATCAAAGATGAAAAGCAAAGTGTTGCGGATTATGTGACATCTAAAGGTAACGAAGTAGTCTCTTTCGAAAGAGTTACTCTAGGTTAAATTCTTTTTTAATTGTAAAAAAACCGATCTGACCGATCGGTTTTTTTTATTACTTATTTTCTTCTGGAGTCGGTCAAATTTTTTCTTTATTTTTGTATCAGATATTTCTACTATGCAATACAAAAGAATACTACTAAAATTATCAGGTGAGGCATTAATGGGCAACCGCCAATATGGAATCGATCCCGACCGTCTAAAAGAGTATGCCGAGGATATTAAGCAATTAACAGATAAAGGTGTCGAAATTGCAATAGTAATTGGAGGCGGCAATATTTTTAGAGGCTTAGCAGGTGCAAGCAAAGGAATGGATCGTGTTCAAGGTGACCATATGGGAATGTTAGCAACTGTTATTAATGGACTTGCTTTGCAAGGAGCTTTAGAAGATGAAGGAATTCCAACTCGTTTACAAAGCGCTATAAAAATTAATGAGGTATCAGAACCTTTTATTAGAAGAAAAGCTTTAAGACATCTTGAAAAGGGGCGGGTTGTAATTTTTGGAGGGGGAACAGGAAATCCTTACTTTACAACAGATTCTGCCGCGGTACTAAGAGCTATTGAAATAAAAGCTAATGTGATTTTAAAAGGAACTCGTGTTGATGGTATTTATACCAGTGATCCTGAAAAGGACTCTAAAGCAACAAAATTTGACTTTATTAGCTTTGAAGATGTACTCAAAAAAGGTCTGAAAGTAATGGATACCACTGCATTTACTTTAAGTCAAGAAAATCATTTACCAATAGTAGTTTTTGATATGAATACAAGAGGCAATTTACTCAAAGTAGTAGCTGGAGAAAATATTGGTACAACTGTAAATTTATAAACGATAACAGCTAATTGCGTAACTAAAATGAGATTAATTACTTATTTTTAAGTAAAAAAATAAAAGAACTATGGACGAAGAAGTACAATTTATAATAGATAGCACAAAGGAAGCTATGGACAACGCATTAACTCACCTCAATAAAAAATTTTTAAATATCAGAGCTGGTAAAGCATCTCCTTCGATGGTATCTGCAGTTATGGTGGATTACTATGGTACTCCAACCCCACTTAATCAAGTCTCTAATGTTTCAACTCCAGACGGTATGACTATTTCTATTCAGCCATGGGAAAAATCACTAATTCCTGAAATTGAAAAGGGAATTCATGAAGCTAATATAGGTTTTAACCCTATGAGTAATGGCGAAAGTGTTATTATTAACGTACCTCCTCTAACAGAGGAAAGGAGAAAAGAGTTAGTAAAACAAGCTAAAGCGGAAGCCGAAGAAACTAAAGTTGGTGTTCGTAATGATCGAAAACAAGCTAATAACGAAATAAAAAAAGCAGCTGTTTCTGAAGATTTAGCTAAAAACTTGGAAATTGACATTCAGGAGATGACAGACAGACACATTAAAAAAGTAGAGGATTCATTAGCGTTAAAAGAAAAAGAAATCATGACGGTATAAAAAAATATAGTTTCTTTGATATTTCAAAAGTGGATTTCGATCCACTTTTTTTATGTTAGAAATGGTCATATAATACACCATAAACAAAAATGATAACCTCTATTTTAATACCTTTGCGCACTTGTATATTGTTATTCATTATAATTATTTAAGGTGAACAAGCTTTTTAGTATTGGATTTTGGAGTGCACTGGCACGGTTTATTTTAAGGAACAGAACTTTTCTCCTAATCCTCATTGCTGTTATAACTTTTGGATTATCCACACAATGGGTAAACATGAGATTTTCAACAACCGAAGCAAATTTATTGCCCGATGATCATATTGTTAATCTTGAATACAATACCTTTTTAAATAAATTTGGAGAAGAAGGAAATCTAGTGATTTTAGGAGTTAAAGATTCGACTCTTTTTACTCCAGAAAAATTTGAAGCTTGGAATAGACTATCGCAAGATATTTTAAAATTTGAAGAAATAGATTTTACAATTTCAGTTGGCGATTTATTAAAATTAGAAAAAAGAAAAGACACCACTGCTTTCCGATTAGTCCCATTTATAAAAGATTCGATTTTTACTGACAAAAACTTAAAAAATTATCAATACGAACTTTTTAACAAACTGCCTTTTTATAAAGGGCTTGTTTACAGTCCAAACAAACAGTCAATTAGAACTGCTATTTACATGGATAAAAGTATTATTAATACTTCTATTCGTAGAGACTTTATTATTGACGATTTAATTCCGATTATAAATAAATTTGAAGAGGACACCGGCATCAAAGTACACACATCTGGTATGCCATATATACGTACTCTTAACGCTCAAAATATTATTGATGAAATAGGCTTATTTGTAGGAGCTGCTTTGTTAGTTACTTCCTTATTATTTTTCTTTTTCTTTAGATCATTTAGAGCCACTATAATTGCAATGTTTACTGTTATTATAGGTGTAATGTGGGCATTTGGAATTTTAGGTTTGCTGGAATACGAGATAACTGTATTAACCGCTTTAATCCCTCCTTTAATCATTGTAATTGGGATTCCTAATTGTATTTTTCTAATAAATAAATATCAACAAGAAATAAAGCTTCACGGTAATAAAGCAAAATCATTGCAACGGGTAATAACAAAGGTGGGGAACGCTACTCTAATGACCAACCTAACAACAGCATCTGGTTTTGCAACTTTTATTCTTACCAACAGTGTATTATTGAAAGAATTTGGCATTGTGGCCTCCATAAACATCATAACTATATTTTTATTGAGTTTGTTTATTATTCCAATTATATATAGTTATCTGCCTCCCCCAAAAGACAAGCACTTAAAACACTTAGGGAAAAATTGGATTATTCAATTTGTAAATTGGACTGAGCATATGGTTAAAAACCACCGAATAGCTATCTATGTTATTTCAGTATCTATTCTTTGTATTAGTATTATTGGAATTAATAAGATTGGAATTTCGGGTAGTATTATCGAGGATATGCCGAAGAAAACAGAATTTTTTAAGGACATTAAATTTTTTGAAACAGAATTTGAGGGGATCATGCCACTTGAAGTGCTTATAGATACAAAAAGAAAAAAAGGGGTTTTAAGTCTTGCTTCTTTAAAACGAATGGATAAGCTACAAAACTACATTGATGAAGTACCAGAGTTATCAAAACCTCTCTCTGTAGTTGAATTGGTTAAATTTTCTAAACAAGCTTATTATAATAATAATCCTGAATATTATCAATTACCTAATAGTCAAGAAAGAACTTTTTTACTTTCTTATGCTAATAGTGGTACTAAAAAGACTCATTTCTTAGAGAATTATGTAGACAGCACCGGGCAATTTGCTCGCATCACTACCTTTATGAAGGATACAGAAACCGAACGATTTGACCGAATAGAAGAGGATCTAAAGTCTGAAATAAAAAAAATATTCCCGACTGAACGCTATAATGTTATACTCACTGGAAAAGCATTAGTTTTTCAAAAAGGGACTAAGTATTTAGTTAATAATCTAATCCTTTCCTTATCACTTGCTGTATTTTTAATTGCTCTATTTATGGCATGGATGTTTAGAAGTTTTAAAATGATTTTAGTTTCCCTTATACCTAATCTTCTCCCTTTAATAATTACAGCAGGACTTATGGGTTATATAGGGGTCCCAATTAAACCGTCTACCATACTCGTTTTTAGTATTGCTTTTGGTATTTCTGTTGATGATACTATTCATTTTTTAGCAAAATATCGGCAAGAATTAATTGCGAATAAATGGAAAATTAGAAAATCTGTATACGCAGCTTTAAAAGAAACTGGAGTGAGTATGTTATATACTTCCATCGTTTTATTTTTTGGATTCTCAGTATTTGCGATCTCTAGTTTTGGCGGAACAGTTGCCCTAGGTATATTAGTATCCATAACATTACTATTTGCGATGCTTTCTAATTTATTACTCCTTCCATCCTTATTATTATCTCTTGAAAGAAGTATAGCAAACAAGAAAACTCTAAAAGAACCAAGTATTCAAATTTTATCAGACACTAAACTCGATGAAGAAAATGAAATCTCATAAAACATTGTCTTTTTTGAACTAAAAAGTATCTTTGACAATCAAATCACCAGAAATGCAAGAAAATAGAATTAAAGATATAATAGCAGCTAAGCCATCTACTACAGAAATAACTATTCAAGGATGGGTTAGAGCTTTCAGAAGTAACCGTTTCATTGCTTTAAATGATGGCTCTACTATTAAAAACTTACAATGTGTCGTTGATTTTGAGAATTTTGAAGAAACTCTCTTGAAAAAAGTTAGCATAGGAGCGGCTATTAAAGTGACTGGATCTATTGTAGAAAGTCAAGGAAAGGGGCAAAAAGTTGAAATTCAAGTTTCAAAATTAGAAGTCCTTGGAGAGGCAGATCCAGAAGAAGTAAAACTTACAATACTCTCACCCAAAAGGCACTCTTTAGAAAAATTAAGAGAAGAAGCTCATTTACGAGTGCGCACTAATACCTTTAGTGCTGTTATGAGGACTCGATCTAAATTAGCATTTGCTGTGCATGAATATTTTCAAAAAAATGGTTTTAATTATATGCATACTCCAATTATTACTGGTAGTGATGCTGAAGGAGCAGGAGAAATGTTTAAAGTATCTGCTTTAAATCCAAAAGATCCGCCACTAAATAAAGAAGGTAAAATCGATTATAAAAAAGATTTTTTCGAGAAAGAAACAAACTTAACTGTAAGTGGTCAATTGGAAGCAGAAACTTATGCGATGGCATTAGGTAAGGTATACACTTTTGGACCTACCTTTAGAGCTGAAAACTCAAATACATCAAGACATTTAGCGGAATTTTGGATGATTGAACCAGAAGTTGCTTTTTACGATTTAGATCAGAATATGGATCTTGCTGAAGATTTTATAAAATATGTAGTAAACTATGCTATTGAAAATTGTAAAGATGATTTAGAATTTTTAGAACAACGTTTACTTCAGGAAGAAAAAAGTAAACCACAAGCAGAAAGAAGTGAAATGTTACTAAGAGATAAACTAGCTTTTATTGGAGAAAACAACTTTAAACGTGTTAGTTATTCGGAAGCTATAGACATTCTTAGAAATAGCAAACCAAATAAAAAGAAAAAATTTAAATATTTAATCAATGAATGGGGTGCAGATTTACAAAGTGAGCACGAACGTTTTTTAGTAGAAAAACACTTTAAATGCCCTGTAATATTGTTTGATTACCCTGCAAATATAAAAGCTTTTTACATGCGTCTAAATGATGACGGAAAGACTGTAAGAGCTATGGATGTATTATTCCCTGGAATTGGAGAAATTGTTGGAGGCTCGCAAAGAGAAGAACGTTATGATGTGTTAAAACAAAAAATGGCAGATCTGGATATCGACGAAGAAGAATTGTATTGGTATTTAGACTTACGTAAATTTGGAACTGCAGTACACAGTGGTTTTGGATTAGGTTTCGAAAGATTGGTGCAATTTGTAACAGGTATGGGGAATATTAGAGATGTAATACCTTATCCACGAACACCAGGTAATGCAAGTTTTTAAAAAAACAATCGTTATATAATTATAGATTAAAAACAATCTACATCTTTAAAATATAGATTGTTTTTTTTATTTTTATAAGATAGAAATTGGCATGCTAAAACAACAATTAAATTTTAAACTTTCTCAAAAGCTCTCGCCTCAGCAGATACAATTAATGAAATTGATCCAGCTTCCAACGCAAGCTTTCGAACAAAGAATTTCTCAAGAAATTGAAGAAAACCCAGCGCTTGAGGGTGGTAAAGAAGATCTAAATGAATTTGAGGATGATTTTAACAATGAAGAATTTGAGGCAGATACAGTTGAAGGAAATGATGTAATAGAAACTGAAATAAATATTGATGAGTATTTAAGTGATGACGAAACTCCAAACTATAAACTATCTGCCAATAATTATAGTCCGGATGACGAGGATAAACAAATTCCCTATGCTTCGGGAACCTCATTCAATCAGTATTTACTCCAGCAATTAAACACCTATCATTTTAAAGAAGAAGAAGACAAAGAAATAGCTCATTTTTTAGTAGGCAGTGTTGATGAAGGGGGTTATATACGTAGAGACTTGATTGATATAGTAGATGATTTAGCGTTTACTCAAAATATTTTTACATCTGAAGAAAAAGTTTTTGAAATTATTAAGATTGTTAAAAATCTTGATCCAGCAGGGGTTGGAGCTAAAAATTTGCAGGAGTGTTTATTAATTCAATTAAAAAGAAAAAAAAGTACAGAAGCAATTTTATTAGCAATAAAATTAATTGAAGAATCTTTCGAACAGTTTTCAAAAAAACATTACAACAAAATTATATCAAAACATTCAATTACTGAAGATCACCTGCGAGCTGCTATTCATGAAGTTGAAATTTTAAACCCAAAACCAGGAGGATCCTATGCAAGCAATTCAAAGATTGTTGAACATGTGGTTCCAGATTTTACAATTAGAATTCAGGACGGAGATTTACAATTAACTTTAAACGGACGAAATGCACCAGATTTGCACGTATCAAGAGATTATAGTGAAATGCTAAAAGGGTTTAAAATAACCAAGCAAAAAACTAAATCCCAAAAAGATGCTGTTTTATTTATTAAACAAAAACTAGATGCAGCTAAATGGTTTATTGACGCCATAAAACAAAGACAACAAACATTATTCATTACGATGAATGCAATTATGTACCATCAAAAAGAATATTTTTTAACTGGTGATGAGCAAAAGCTCAAACCAATGATTTTAAAAAATATTGCAGATGAAATAAATATGGATGTTTCAACCGTTTCTCGTGTTGCAAACAGTAAATATGTAGATACTCCCTATGGAACTAAACTAATAAAAGAGTTTTTTAGTGAATCTATGAAAAATGATAAAGGAGAAGATGTTTCCACTAGAGAAATAAAAAATATTCTTGAAAATATTATCCTAGAAGAGGATAAAAAGAAACCGTTTACAGACGATAAACTTGCTGAAATACTAAAAAACAAAGGCTATCCAATTGCACGAAGAACTATTGCTAAATACAGAGAGCAATTAGAAGTTCCCGTTGCCCGTTTGAGAAAAAAAATATAATGAACTATTTTTTACAAAGTGCCTCTTTTATCTTTCATCCTTTATTAATGCCTTTAATCAGTGTTGGGTTATACTTCAAATTAACCCCAAAATTTATTGAACCTGAAATTATTATAATTAAAACATACGCAATTATAATTATCACTATTTTAATTCCTTTAATTTCATTTTTTTTATTGAAAAATTCAGGACTAGTAAAGAGTATTAATCTTAAGGAGGTGAAAGAACGCAAATATCCATTAATGATTCAAATAATTTTAATTTTTATAATTATTACTAGGGTGTTCACCAAATATCATCATCCTGAATTGTATTACTTTTTTATTGCGGTTGCAGTTTCCTCACTAGCGGCTTTAATTCTTGTTATTGTTAACTTTAAAGTAAGTCTTCATCAAATGGGAATTGCAGGGGTCACGATGTTTTTAATTGCATTGAGCATTCATTTTACAGAAAATTATTTGTTTGAGATTAGTTTATTTTTTTTAATAAACGGATGGGTAGCTTCCTCAAGATTAGAAACAAAATCACACTCAATTTCAGAACTATTTATTGGGTTTATTTTGGGGGTGTTTCCACAATTTATAATACTGAATTATTGGTTGTAAATACCTTTGTTATTAATCCCAAATTATGAGCATAGAAATAGGGGGATAATAACATTAAGTTATTTTATTTTTTGTGAATAAAAGTTATAATATATAAAAAATTAAACCCAATTTAATACCATGAAAATTTACCTTTTGACCGTTATTAGTTGTTGCGTCTTCATTGAAAAAAGGGTTAATACTGTAGTACGCAAACAAATTAAATTTATTGTATCCTAAACTCAGACTGGCTCCCATTCGTAATTTTTCTAATTCCGTTATATTTCGAATTTTTATAGTTTCATTAAATTTTTTAAGAGATGATTGACTCCAAATTGTATAACCTAATCTAAAGCCGATATAAGCTCTCCAAAATTTATAAGTAGTTGGCGTAGAGCTTCTCCACCTAAACTCTATTGGGGCTTCAACAACAGATAAACCAAGACGGTTTCTTAAAAAGTCTTGATTGGAGTCTAATATTTCAAAAGTTGTTGTGCCATCTTCATTTTCATTTATAAAAAGATTTTGACCAAATTGGTCATACGAAAATCCTGCTCCCACAGCAATCGCTAAATTCCTCCTTTTATTAATAGGAAAATCTCTCAAAAATCCAAATTGAAATCCGGCAGAAATCCCCTCCGGATTCATCCCGGAAGGAGTAAACGCAAAAACATTATAAGAAACTCCAATATAAAATTGATCTTCTCTATATAGCAAATCCTCTTCTTTGTGTACAACTAATTTTTGTGCCAGAGAATGAGAAGTGAAAAATAAAAAAAGAATATAAAAAGTGTAACGATTCATATTGTTCAAAATAATAATTTTCTGCTTTAGAACATTAAATATAGTTGATATAAGTTATAAAAAAAAATGCCTTAAATTCTTAAATTTAAGGCATTTAAAATAGCTTCTTGGTTTATTATTGTTCTAATGGATCTCCAGAAGTTGTAATATAAATAATTTTAACCATGTTAAGTTCTCTTAATTTTTCTTTAATATCAGTAACTAATCCTGTATTGGTGTCATCGTCTACCTTTAGTGCAACAACAACTTTACTCTGTAGTTCTGGATTTAACTTACCTCGAGCCTCAGTTAAAGCTAAACCTATGTTAGAAACATCTGTAAATTTATCTCCAATTTGTATTCTTCCTTCATCTCCAAAATTCTTTTTGTATTGGATACTTGGCTTACCAGCAAAAATAAAAACTGACCTATCCTTTTTGAGTTTCTCTATTTGATTTGCTTTTGGTAAGTTTTGTTCAACTTTTAGTTCAGTATCTCTCATTACTGTAACTACCATAAAAAAGAATAATAACATAAATACAATATCCGGAAGAGATGCTGTAGATACGGGAGGTAATTCGTTACTTTTTTTCTTTGTGAATTTTGACATATTCTCCTTTTTATTAATTTTTCTTAGGTTGTGCTTCAGATAACTTAAGTGGAAATAATTTTTGTATTTCTTTCAATTTATCCTGAGCATCACCTTGATTTCCTAGGTAAGTCCCAGCATCAATCTCTTTTTTAACGTCAGTGAAATCCCAACCATATAATCTTTGTGACTCTCTATTTCTCAAAAAGTTATACGCAGCAACAAGTTCATTTTGGACAGAAATATACATCTTGTAAGAAGTTAATCTATCATTTTGAACCGAAATAACTGCTTTTTCAGGATTATCAGATGAAGTTATTAATTTTTTACCCTTACAATAATCACAATATTCTATAGAATTTGACAAAGCTCCTCCGTTATCTAAAAACTCAATAGCATTTTCTCTCAGATCTTCTAATTCCATGGGAGAATCGTTTACTAAAAGCTGGTCATTTTTATTAACCAATACTATAAATAGATTTTTTTCTTTAATCTTCGGAGGTTCAATCTCAGATTTATCTATGGGAGGCAATTGTCTCGCAATTCCGTTATCCTTTTCTAATGTAGTGGTTACAAGAAAAAAGATAAGTAAGAGGAATGCTATGTCTGCCATAGAACCTGCATTTACTTCTGGTGCTGATCTTCTTGCCATTTTATTTTGCTTTTTTAAATCCGCTAACAATCATAGAACCTATGGCAACAAATGCTAGAATGTAAAAAGTGTATAGTCCAGCTCCAATCCATTTTGAGTTAGACTCAGAGAGTAATTCTCCGTTAGCAAGTGTTAGTTGATTACTGTCTGCTAAACCGTAAGATAAAGCTACTATTACAACAAAAGCTCCTAAAGTTATTAATGTATTTTTTATATTTCCAGACATCAATCCTTTCAGTCCAAAAACAACAACAGATATTAAAACCAATGCAAAAATAACATAGGCAGTATATAAAAATCCATCGACACCCGAACCTGTTTCTTTAATTACATCATCACCTTTCATTATAATCATACCTAGTATTGCAACTCCAATAAAACTAAGAATTAATCCAACAATTTTAATTATTTTATGTAAACCCATTGCGTTAGGATATTAAATTATTATTTGTTTTTGTGTTCTACTAGCATGTCGATTAATGTTATGGAAGCATCTTCCATACTATTAACTATGCTATCAATCTTAGCGATAATGTAATTATAGAATATCTGAAGTATAATCGCAACGATTAAACCAAATACAGTTGTCAATAATGCAATTTTTATACCTCCTGCTACTAGAGAGGGATTCATATCCCCTGCAGCTTGAATTTTATCAAACGCATCAATCATTCCAATTACTGTTCCCATAAAACCAAGCATAGGTGCTATAGCGATAAACAAAGAAATCCATGAAACATTTTTTTCTAGTTGACCCATTTGAACTCCACCATAGGCAACTACTGCTTTTTCAGCAGCATCTACTCCTTCGTTTGCGCGGTCTAATCCTTGATAATAAATGGAAGCAACAGGTCCTTTTGTATTTCTGCATACTTCTTTGGCACTGTCGACACCACCGCTTTTTAGGGCTTCTTCAACACTATCCGCTAATTTTTTTGTATTTGTAGTGGCTAAGTTTAAGTAAATAATTCTTTCAATTGCAAATGCTAATCCTAAGATTAAACACAAAAGAACAATTCCCATGAATCCGGGGCCACCCTCTACAAAACGTTCTTTTAATTCTTGATGAAATCCTTTTTCTTGTGTTTCCGTTCCACTATCATCTTGAGTTATCGAGATTGTTGTTGTCGCCATTAAAAGTTGAACATTAATAGGCATCGTTTGAATGTTTGCTGCTTTTGAGCTTGATGTTCCTGCAAATACCAGAGCGGTAATTGCCAAAATAGAAAATAATTTTTTCATTGTTATTGACTTAAGTTTTGTTTTAATTTTTAAAGATTTTAAAGATATAAAAAAATAGTTAATCTCCAAGTATATTACGTTATTATGAAATGCTTTAATTTACTTGGATAATTAAAACATTTTGTTGCAGAGAGGAAGGGATTCGAACCCTCGATACGCTTTTGGCGTATACACACTTTCCAGGCGTGCGCCTTCGACCACTCGGCCACCTCTCTATTTTTTTCTTACTAAAAAGAACACCCCGCCAAATGGGTTGCCAAATAACAAAAAAAAACTAGTATGCTAAAATTTTTAGCAGTAAAATTTTACTTCATTTCTCCTCTTAATGAGGTTTCAAATTTAGTTTTGAAGTTATTAGCTGGAATATTTTGACCTAACATTAACATTAATTTAGTTACAGCCGCTTCAGTTGATATATCTTTTCCTGATATAATACCAATATTTCGATAGATTACATTTGTGCTGTAAATATTCATATCCACACTACCTCCAGCACATTGTGTTACATTTACAACAGGTATTTTTTTATCTATTATTATTTTTAAGGCTTTTAAAAACCATTTTTCATTTGTTATGTTACCACTTCCATAAGTTTCAAAAATCATGCCCTTTAAATTTGGTGTGGAAAAAAGATGATTTATCGTTTCTTTATTGATACCTGGAAATAGCTTTACTAATAGTATATTAGGTTCAAAAATTTTATGTACCACTAACTTTTTGTTTTTTTTCGCTGTTAACAATGATTGGTGATTAATAGATAAATTGACTCCACTAATTATAAGAGGCGGATAATTAGGAGAGTCAAAGGCTTCAAAATGTTCTGCGTTGATTTTAGTGGTTCGATTTGCTCTATATAGCTTATATTCAAAATACAATCCTACTTCTTGAACCACAGGCTGATTATTTTCGACCAAAGATGCTATTTGAATAGAAGTAATTAAATTCTCTTTTGCATCAGTTCTTAAATCACCTATAGGAAGCTGTGATCCGGTAAATATAACTGGCTTAGACAAGTTTTCTAACATAAAACTAAGTGCTGAAGCGGTGTAAGACATGGTATCACTTCCGTGTAAAATGACAAAGCCATCATAATTTTTATAATTATCTTCAATAATAGTCCCGATTTCAATCCAATTAGAAGGTTTCATATTGGAGCTATCAATGGGGTTTGAAAAACTTTTAGATGAAATATTACAGTCCAATAGATTTAATTCAGGAATGCATTCTAACAAGTCATTAAAATTAAAGTTTTCTAGAGCTCCCGTCTCTGAATTTTTGATCATACCAATAGTCCCTCCGGTATAGATTAGAAGTATGTTAGGTTTCTTTTTCATTCATAATTTTTTATATCCCAAAAACATCCTTTGAGTTTTGTGTGGTGATTATTGAAATTTCTTCCTCACTTAATTGGTATATTTCAGCTAATTTTTTACATATAAGAGGTAGATAACTGCTCTCGTTTCTTTTTCCACGATAAGGAACAGGTGAAAGATAAGGCGAGTCTGTTTCTAGTACAATATTTTTTATATCAATCTTATTTAAAAAAGTATCAATTTTACCATTTTTAAAAGTCACTACACCTCCTATTCCAAGTTTCATATTAAATGAAATTGCTTTATTTGCTTGTTCTTCGGTTCCAGTAAAGCAATGAAAAATTCCAAATAAATCGTCATCATTTTCTGATTCTAAAATTTTAAATATTTCATCAAATGCATCTCTACAATGAATTACAATTGGCAACTTATACTTTTTAGCGAGTTGAATTTGTATTTTAAATGCTTTTTTTTGATTCTCTAAGTTACTTTTATCCCAATACAAGTCTATTCCAATCTCGCCAACTGCAAAAAAATGTCTTTTTGAAAATTCTCTTTTTACGTGTTCTAATTCTTGTTCAAAGTTGGATTTAACGGAAGTTGGATGTAAACCCATCATCAAAAAAATATTATCTGGATATTGTTTTTCAAGTGAGTACATAGCCTCTGTAGTTGCTGAATCAATAGCAGGTATGAATAATCTTTTAACACCAGAATCAAAAGCTCTTTGCATCACTAATGAAAGATCTTCATTAAAATGGTCACTATATAAATGCGTATGTGTATCTGTTAACATTATTTTGCGAAATTACAAGATTGATTTTAATGATAAATCATATGTTCATTATATTTACTAAAAAAATTGATTCAACTTCGAAATTTTCTAGAACAAAAAGGGTATTATCGTATTATTTTAAAAAGAATAACATCTGGACATTATACTTTCAAAGCAAAAATAAATAATGTTTCTGGTGTTTTTATTTTAGATACCGGAGCTTCTAACAGTTGTATTGATTTTACTTATGATTCGTACTTTAATTTAAAGAAGGAAGACAGTAAAATTAAAGCAGCAGGAGCTGGCGCACTAAATATGGAAACAGCGCTTGCAAAAGATAATTTATTACTAATTGGAAAATGGGAGTTAAAAAAATTAGATTTTATTCTTATGGATCTTTCACATGTAAATGAAGCGCTCAAAGAAGTTGATGAGTTGTCAGTTCATGGAATTATTGGTGCTGATTTTTTAAAACAAACTAGAGCTATAATTGACTATGGAAAAAATTGTTTTTATATTATTTAAGTTGATTAAACTATAATTCTAAAGCTTTTTTAATTTCATTATTCATCAATAATTCTGCTGGGTTTTCTAAAGCTTCTTTTACAGCTACCAAAAATCCAACAGACTCTCTTCCGTCAATAATTCTATGATCGTAAGATAAAGCTACATACATTATTGGACGAATTTCAACTTTACCATCAATTGCAACCGGTCTCTCAACAATATTATGCATTCCTAAAATGCCGCTTTGTGGTGGGTTGATAATTGGAGTTGATAACATAGATCCAAAAACACCTCCGTTAGTAATTGTAAAAGTCCCTCCTGTCATATCATCAACGGTAATACTTCCTTCCCTAGCTAAGATCGCTAAACGTTTAACTTCAGATTCAACCCCCCTAAATGATAGATTTTCTGCATTTCTAATTACAGGCACCATTAATCCCTTTGGACCAGAGACTGCTATTGAAATATCTTTGAAATCATGCTTTATTTGAAAGTCTCCATCAACCATTGAGTTGACATCGGGATATAGTTCTAAGGCCCTTACTACAGCCAACGTGAAAAATGACATAAAACCTAATCCAACACCATGTTTATTTTTAAATTCTTCTTTATATTTTTTTCTGAGTGCGAATATTGGTGACATATCTACCTCATTAAAGGTAGTTAACATTGCGGTCTCGTTTTTAACAGCTACTAATCTTTCAGCTACTTTACGTCGTAGCATCGATAATTTTTTACGACTGGTCTCTGTTAATCTATCTCCTTTTGTCCCCATCGATGGAGTGGCTTTCACAGCGTCATCTTTAGTGATCCTACCATCTTTTCCTGTTCCTTTTATCTTTGAAGGAACTATGTTTTTTTCAGCTAATATTTTTTTAGCAGCAGGAGATGCTGTTCCGGTTGCATAGGTTTCTTTTTTAGTTTCTTGCTTTTCAGGTTGTGGCTTATTTTCGGTGGGAGGAGCACTTTTTTCAGACGCTTCATTAATTCCTTCTGGCTTCTGAGCATCCGTATCGATTAAACAAACAACAGCACCAACAGCAACGGCATCTCCCTCTTCAGCTTTAAGTGTTATTATCCCACTAGCTTCAGCTGGTAATTCTAAAGTTGCTTTATCACTGTCAACCTCAGCAATTGCCTGATCTTTTTCTACCCAGTCTCCATCAGACACTAACCATTCTGCGATTTCTACTTCTGTAATTGATTCTCCTGGTGAAGGAACTTTCATCTCTAAACTCATAATATTTTTTTCTTATTAAGTATTGGATATTTTTTTATTGTCAAAAACACTATTAATTACTGCATCATGTCTTAATTTAAATCTAGTTGGACTACCCGATGCAGGGGTGGCGTATATTTTTCGACTACATATTCTAAAATATTTTGCTTCGTCAAAATGTAATAATATGTGTGTATAAGCTCCCATATTTTTTGGTTCTTCTTGAGCCCAAACTAAATCATCTACATTTTTATATTTTTTAATAATGGATTGTAATTCGTTAATAGGTAAAGGGAACAACTGTTCGACTCTAATCAAAGCTACATCCTCTCTTTTTAATTGTTCTTTCTTTTCTAATAAATCGTAATAAAACTTACCAGTAACAAACACTACTGTTTTAATTTTTTTAATTTCTGCAGCTGTATCATCAATTACCATTTGGAAGCTACCATTTGCAAACTCTTCTTTTGTGGAAAGAACCTTTGGATGTCTTAATAAACTTTTCGGTGTAAAAACAATTAAAGGTTTTCGATAGTTTACTTTCATTTGTCTTCTTAGTAAGTGAAATAAATTAGCTGGAGTTGAACAATCTGCGACAAACATATTATCTCTTGCACAAAGTTGGAGGTATCTTTCCATCCTTGCTGAAGAGTGTTCAGCACCTTGTCCTTCGTAACCATGAGGCAATAACATAACCAATCCATTTTGTAAATCCCATTTATCCTCAGCAGCAGATATATATTGGTCAATCATGATTTGTGCACCATTACTAAAATCTCCAAACTGAGCTTCCCAAATTGTTAAAGTATTTGGACTAGCCATAGCGTAACCATAATCGAAACCTACAACACCGTATTCAGAAAGCAACGAATTGTAAATATGAAAATCTCCTTGTTTGCCTTTTAACGTATTTAGTAAAACAATTTCTTCTTCACTATCCTCAACCTTGACAACCGCATGTCGATGAGAAAAGGTACCTCTTTCTACGTCTTGTCCACTAATTCTAACGTGGTAACCTTCTTTTAAAAGTGTCCCATAAGCAAGAGTTTCAGCCATCGCCCAATCTAGAGTATTGGTATCAAAATACATTTTATGGCGAGTTGCTATAAGTCTTTCTATTTTTTTTAGAAAACTTTTGTTAGAGGGTAATTTAGAAATTGTTTCTGCAATCTCTGTAAGTTGGTCTAGTGGAAAAGTTGTGTCAACAGGTTGCATCATTTTCTTTTCTTGGGCATGATGAAATCCTTTCCACTCATCTTTCATTATTGCAGTAATGACTGCTTTATTCTCCTTGCGAGAATCTTCTAGATCTTCATTCAATTTATTTTTATACTCTGCTTCAAGTGTTTTAATATGTCCAACTTCAATTACGCCTTCTTTTTTTAGTTTATCAGCATAAATATCTCTTGAATTTAAGTGTTTAGAAATTGCTTTGTACAACTTAGGTTGCGTAAATCGGGGCTCATCTCCCTCATTGTGCCCATATTTTCTATAACCTAATAAATCAATAAATACATCTTTTCCAAACTTCATTCTGTACTCTAAAGCGAATGTTGTAGCGTGGACTACAGCTTCTGCATCATCTGCATTTACATGTAATACAGGTGATAAAGTAACTTTTCCGACATCTGTACAATAGGTGGATGATCGAGCGTCTAAATAGTTAGTTGTAAATCCTATTTGATTGTTCACTACTATGTGAATGGTTCCACCTGTTTTGTATCCATCAAGTGAGGCCATTTGCACTAATTCATAAACCAAACCTTGACCTGCAATTGCTGCATCTCCATGAACTATGATAGGTAAAACTTTTTCTATATTGTCTTTATAATGTTTGTCTTGTTTAGCTCTTACGATACCTTCAACAACTGCTCCAACTGTTTCTAAATGAGATGGATTAGGAGCAATATTTAAATTAATTTCATTGCCATGGTTTAATTTTCTTTTAGAAGTCCAACCTAAATGATATTTAACATCCCCATCAAAAATATCTTGTTCATAATCTTTACCATCAAATTCACTAAAGATATCTTTAGCGCTCTTTCCAAATATATTGGTTAAGGTGTTTAATCGTCCTCTGTGAGCCATCCCCATAACAAATTCCTTAACTCCCTTATCTGCTGCCGTTTTTATAAGAATATCTAATGCAGGAATTAAACTTTCACCACCCTCAAGAGAAAATCTTTTTTGACCTACGTATTTAGTGTGAAGAAAACTTTCAAAAGAAACTGCATCGTTTAATTTTTTTAAAATAAATTTCTTTTGATCTGGCGAATAATTAGGTTGATTGGAATTTACATGTAATTTTTCTTGAATCCACTTTCGTTCTTCAGGTTGACGGATATACATATATTCAACTCCAATTGAATTACAGTAAATAGAATGTAAATTTTTAATAATATCTTCTAAAGACGCTTCTCCTATTCCAACAATTTCTCCAGCCTTAAAGACTGTTTTTAAATCAGATGTTGTCAAGCCAAAATTTTCAATATCCAATGTTGGAGAGTACGTTCTTCTATTTCTAACTGGATTTGTTTTTGTAAACAAGTGCCCTCTAGTACGATAAGCGTCAATTAATTTAATTACTTGAAATTCTTTATAAACATTTGCGCAAATAAGTTCCTCGTCTTGGGCTAAACCCAATGATTCGTTTGAACCATTTTCAATACCAAAATCAAAACCTTGAAAAAAAGACCTCCAACTAGGCTCTACATCGTCTGGAGTGTTTAGATACTTATCGTAAAGTTCTGCGATAATTGTTGGGTGGACCGCGTTAAGAAATGAATATTTATCCATAGTTGGATTTTAGTAATCTATATTGATTGAAAACGGTGCAAAAATACAATAATTACAATTAATTTATTCTTAATTTTTATATATTTAGACAGTTACAACACTAAATAATCTAATTATGAAAAAATATTTTACATTGATACTCTTGTTAATTTGTTTTTCTTGTTTTAATGGCTATGGGCAGGAAGAAATTAAAAACATACAATCAAATTTTTGGAAACAAGTTCAAATTGGAGGAGGTATTGGCTTAAGTTTTAATAATAATTTTTTTAGCGGCTCGCTTTCACCAAGCGGCGTATACAGATTCAATGAGAGATTTGCGACAGGAGTTGGTTTAAGTGTATCCTACAATAGTCAAAAATATGTTTATGAGTCGTATGTTTTTGGCACCAGTATAATCGGTTTATTTAATGTCATACCTCAATTGCAAATATCTGCAGAATTTGAGCAATTATTTATAAATAGAAATTTTGAAGATACGATCATAGTGACTGGTTGCAACACTGCAAATTGTGACGAAAGTTACTGGTATCCTGGTTTGTATCTTGGGGCTGGCTTCAGTTCAGGCCCTGTAACTATTGGTGTTCGTTTAGATGTGCTTTACGATGAATATAAGAGTATTTATGGTAGTGCTTACAACCCATTTGTTAGAGTTTATTTTTAATTAGAATTTCAAATGAATTCAAGAATTGTATAGTTCTATTGTCTTATATTCTTCCTGATGGTGTTTAAACTTTCCTATTCATTAATTGATCACTAAAAGACCTTAATAAATTTTTATTGCTTTTATTAATGTTTAATTTTTCAATAATAGTATTAGCTTTTTTTGTAAAATTAGCAATCTCCTCTAAGGATTGTTTTGCGGCCCCTGATTCTAAATATAATTTTTTTACCTCAATAATTTTTTGAGATGGGTCCTTAGGACTTTCAGAAAATAACTTTACTAACCTTTTTTTGTCTTTTTCATTGCAATTTGAAAGTGCTGTTAAATAAAGATATGTTTTTTTATTTGAAATAATATCGCCTCCCACTTGTTTTCCAAAATTTTCGGGATCTCCAAAGCAATCTAGGTAATCATCTTGTAGTTGGAAAGCGATTCCTATATTTTTTCCAAACTCATAACTATTTTGTTTACATGTATCTGAAGCTTCAGCCACAATAGCTCCCATTTGCATTGCAGCACCTAATAATACGGCTGTTTTATACTCAATCATTTTTAAGTATTCAGTTATTGATACATCCATTCTAGTTTCAAAATCTACATCGTATTGCTGCCCCTCACATACTTGTAATGCAGTTTTACTAAAAAGTTTAGCTAATTCACTGAACATTAAAGGTTCGTAATTTTCAAATAACTGATATGCTAATATTAGCATTGCATCCCCAGATAAAATACCTGTATTTAAATCCCATTTTTTATGAACTGTTTCTTTTCCTCTTCTTAATGGAGCTTCATCCATTATATCATCGTGAATTAAGGAGAAATTATGAAACAACTCTAACGCTAGGGCCGCAGGTAAGGCTTTTTTATATTCTGTATTAAAAAAATCACAAGACATTAGCGTAAGAATCGGTCTTAAACGCTTTCCACCAAGAGAAACGATGTAACGTATCGGATTGTAAAGTTCTTTAGGTTCTTTTACAACTACTATTTCATCAAGATATTCTGTTAATGATTTAGTGTAATCTTCAATTCCTTTCATAATCAAATTTTAAACAAAAATACTATTCAAAATTTCAAATTCATACTAAAAAATTTAAAATCAATTTCTAATATTATTAAATTTATGTTAATACTAAGGAAACTTATTTTGTTTTAAAAGTTTCCTTAGTATTTTTGCTGTCTAAAATTTCAACAGTTTGAAAGAAAAGATATTAAAAAAAGCAATCGATTTATTTATAAATTTTGGATTTAAAAGTGTGACTATGGACGATATAGCATCTGAAATGCACATTTCTAAAAAAACAATTTATTCACATTTTAATAATAAAACAAAATTGGTTGAAGCGGCAACATTTTGTGTATTTGAAACTATTTCAAACGAGATTAATTGCATTTGCGAACTTCAAAAAAACCCAATTGAAGAGTTGTATGAAATTAAAAAATCTGTGATGCTTCATCTAAAAAATGAAAAAACTTCTCCACACTATCAACTTTGTAAATATTATCCGGAAATCAATGAATCCCTGAAAAAAAAACAGTTTGAGTTAATGCAAGCTTGTGTTGTTAATAATTTCGAAAGAGGAATTGAGATGGGTTTATACCGCACAAATCTTAACGAAGAGTTCGTTTCTAGAATTTATTTTTTAGGTATTACCGGAATAAAGGATGAAAATTTATTTCCAACAAAAGTTTTTACAAAAACCGAAATCATGGATAATTTTCTCGAGTACCACCTGAGAGGAATCATTACCAAAGAAGGACTATACACTTTAAATACAATTATAAAAAATAATAAGAATGAATAAAGTATTCATATTAATTAGTTTTTTCCTAATCACCACGACGAGCAAAGCACAGGAAAATAAAACCTATAAATTCACTTTGGAGCAAGCCATTAATTTTGCCTTGGACAGTAATTATACTGCGATTAATGCTCGAAGAGATATTGCTAAAGCAATTAAAAAGAAATGGGAAACAACAGCCTCGGGGCTTCCCCAATTAAACGGGAGTATCTCTTATCAAAATAATTTAAAACAACCTACTACCCTAATACCAGGAGAAATTACTGGTGGTGATTCTGGAACTTTTATTCCAGTAATTTTTGGCACAAAAGAGAATGCAAATATTGGTGTATCACTAAGTCAATTAATTTTTGACGGCAGCTACTTGGTAGGTTTACAGGCTGCTAAAACATTTTTAGATTACTCTCAAAATGCAGATGAAAAAACGCAACTAGAAGTTAGATTAGGTGTAATTAATGCCTATGGGAGTGTTTTACTATCTGAAGAATTAATTGATATCATAGATTTAAATATAAAAAATTTACAAAATAACTTAAACGAAACTACAGCATATTATAAAAATGGATTTGTAGAGGAAGAAAGTGTTGAACAATTAGAGATCACCTTACTTGATTTAGAAACACAATTAAAAAATTCCAAGAGGATGTTTTTAATAGCTCAACAAATGTTCAATTTAGCTTTGGGAATCGATGTTGAAAGCAATGTTATTATGGTAGATAATTTAGATACACTAACCCAACAAAATATCCGCCTGGATTTTTTAGAAAAAAATATAAACATAGAAGACAATATTGATTTCAAAATTGCAACCAATTATAAAGATCAACGGTTGTTAGAATTAAAATTAGAAAAATCCTACTCAATACCAAATTTAGCTGCATTTGTTAACTATGGAACTCAAGCTAACAGTAATTCGTTTACTTTTTTAAGTAATAATCAAAAGTGGTATCAAGCATCTTTACTTGGAATTAATATGAATATTCCTATCGTAAGCAGCGGTATGCGAAGTGCTAGAACTCAACAAGCAAGAATTGCACTGGAGCAAGCTGAAACAAACCTAAAAGAAACTTATCAAAATATTTTATTAGAAATTAATACTGCAAAAAATAATTATCGATTTGCTATCGAGGTGTACAACAATAATAAAAAGAATTTAAATTTATCGGAACGTGTAGAGAAGAAAAACCAAATCAAGTTTTTAGAGGGTATTGCTACAAGTTTTGATTTACGTAATGCTCAAATCCAGCTATACAACGCTCAGCAATCTTATTTTGAATCTATGCTGAGAGTGATAACAACTAAAGCAGATTTAGAAACGGTATTAAACACACCACAATTAAAAAAAATCAATTAAATAGTATAAAAAAACCGTAATGAAAAATATAATTCTATTAATCACATTTACACTACTCATGACTTCTTGTGGAGGAGATTCAAAATCAGTAGAATCTATCATTGAAAGTAATGATTTAACAAAAATCAGGAAAAAAAGAGATGACCTAGCTGCCAAACAAAATGATTTAAATAACAAAATTAAAATGATAGATGCTAAGATTAAAAGTTTAGATACTATCAAAAAATATCCGTTAGTAACTGCATTTAAAGTTAAACAAAAACGCTTTGATCATTACCTTGAACTTCAAGGTAGTGTTGCAACAAAACAAAATTTAATTCTGTACCCTGAATTTTCTGGTTCATTATTAAAAATTTTAGTATTTGAAGGTCAAAATGTATCGAAGGGTCAACTTCTGGCCTCTATTGATGATGGAGGGATGTCACAACAAATTGCTCAAATGAAAGTTCAACTAAGTTTGGCTAAAACAACCTTTGAACGACAAAAGCGTTTATGGGAACAAAAAATAGGAAGTGAGATTCAATTTTTACAAGCAAAGGCAGCCTATGAGGGACAGCAAAATGCTGTAAATCAAATGCAATCTCAGTTAGAGAAAACCTCAATTAGAGCTCCTTTTTCGGGTGTTATTGATGACATTATTACCGAGGAAGGGACCGTTGTTGGCGCTGGTATATCAGCAGTTTTCCGACTAGTAAACCTTGAAAAAATGTATATTGAAGCAGAAGTTCCTGAAGGATACCTGAGTAATGTTACTTCAGGAAAAATGGTAGAAGTTTTCTTCCCAGTTTTAAATGAAAAATTAATAACAAAAGTGGATCAAGTAAGTAATTTTATTAATCCTGGTAATAGAACCTTCAAAATAAACATCAATATTCCTAACCAGGATAAACATATAAAGCCAAATCTTACAGCAAAAATTAAAATCAACGATTATTCTAGTAAGGAGGCTGTATTAATACCACAAAGTATAATATCAGAAAACTCGTTAGGAGAACAATACATTTTTTTAGCACAAGACATTAATCGTGAAAATGAAGCAATTGCTAAAAAAATTATCATAAAAACAGGTAAAACGCAAGGAGATTTTGTAGAAATTCTAGAAGGGTTAGCTAGTAATGATGTAATTGTAAATGAAGGGGCTCGAAATGTAAAAGATGGACAAGACGTGAAAATTCTAAATACAGAAACTAATGAGTAAAAAGGAAAAAAATATTAATAAAGAATTTCGTTTATCCTCTTGGGCAATTAATAACAAAACTACCATTTATGTTATGATGCTCATTATTTTGTTGTCAGGAATTTCCGCTTATTTTAGTATGCCTAGAGAAAATTTTCCTGAAATTAAAGAAACTAAAATTTATATAAATTCAATTTATCCTGGAAATACCGCAGAGGATGTTGAAAAACTAATTACAACGCCGCTGGAGGACGTATTAAAAACCGTCAGTAATGTTGTGGAAATTACCTCAACATCGCAAGAAGACGTCTCTATGATTATTGTTGAATTTGATGAAGACATAGAAGTTGAATTAGCGAAGCAAAAAGTAAAAGATGAAATAGAAACAGAAATATCTGGTGAAGACTGGCCCACCTTTAACGGAGCTAAAGTAGACCCTAATGTTTTTGATTTAAGTATGTCCGAAGAAATGCCCATCTTAAATATAAATATTTCTGGAGATTATCCTGTAGAAAAACTAAAAGAATACGGCGAATATCTTGAAGATGAAATAGAGAATTTACCTGAAATTAAGCAAGTAGACATTCGTGGCGCACAAGAAAGAGAGGTAGAAGTTGCTGTAGATATTTATAAAATGATGGCTGCAAAAGTTAGTTTTCAAGATATTATTGGAGCTATAAATAACGGAAATGTTACCATGTCTGCTGGAAATTTTATTACAAGTGGTCAAAGAAGAACGATTCGAGTATTGGGAGAAATTAATTCACCATCAGATTTAGAAAACTTTGTTGTTAAATCTGATAACAATAACCCCATTTATCTCAAAAACGTTTCTGCTATAAAATTTAAAGAAAAAGAAAGGACTACCTATGCAAGAGAATTTGGTCAGCGAGTTGTGATGCTTGATGTAAAAAAACGAGCAGGAAAAAATATGGTAGCAGCGGCAGATAAAATTAAAGTGATTCTAGAAACAGCAAAAAAAGAGGTATTCCCAAGTAATTTAAAAATTACTATTTCGAACGATCAATCTTCAAAAACAATTGGACAGGTTGATGATTTAGTTAATAATATACTATTTGGAATTATTTTAGTGGTGAGTGTATTGATGTTCTTTTTAGGTTTTAAGAATGCTTTATTTGTAGGCTTTGCAATTCCCATGTCCATGTTTATGTCGCTGATGATTCTAAGCTATTTAGGCTTTACTATGAACACAATGATCCTTTTTGGTTTAATCATGGGACTTGGTATGTTGGTAGATAATGGGATTGTAGTTGTCGAAAATGTATACCGTTTAATGGACGAAGAAGGAATGTCTCGAATTGATGCTGCAAAACAAGGTATTAGTGAGATTGCTTTACCTATTATCATATCTACCGCAACAACCGTTGCCGCTTTTATTCCTTTAGGTTTATGGCCGGGAGTAATGGGGGAGTTTATGATTTATTTACCAATTACATTGTCGGTAGTATTAGGTTCGTCATTATTTGTTGCTATCTTTTTTAATTCTGTGATAGTTTCTCAATTTATGAAAACTGATGATACAGAAATGCCTCTAAAAAGAATTATCATTTTATCAAGTGTTGTTTCAGGGATTGGCCTTGTTATTTTATTAATTGGAGGGGCCTACAGAGGTATAGGTAGCGTAATGATTTTTACAGCTATCATGTTGTGGGCTTATAGATTTGGGCTAAGAAAATTAGCAAATCGTTTTCAAAACCGAACAATTCCGAAGTGGGAACGTTTCTACGAAAAAACACTCCGAAGAGCTTTGAGTGGAGCAATGCCTTACGTCCTTACTGTAGGAATAATAATTTTACTTTTTGTTGCTTTTGGAGGCTTTGGCTACTCCATCGGTTCACAAAGGACTAAAGTAGAATTTTTTCCAGACAACACTCCGAATCAAATAATAGTTTACATTGAATATCCTCAAGGTACCGACATCGAAAAAACCAATCAAATTACTAAAGAAATTGAAAATCAGGTATATCATATCTTAAATGATTCTGAGAACATGGATGGTGATTATAATTTTCTAGTTGAAAGCGTCGTTTCCCAAGTCGGAGAAGGAGCTGGCAATCCACAAACGGATGGTGGGTCAACAGCAGAAATGCCTCATAAAGCTAAAATTACTGCCTCAATGACTGAGTATAAGTATCGACGAGGAGCAGATAGCAAACTATTGAGGGAAAAAGTACAAAAAGCTTTGGTTGGAATATATCCAGGTGTTTTAATATCCGTTGAAAAAGATGAAAATGGTCCCCCGGCAGGACCCCCTATAAATATAGAAATTGAAGGGCCTGATTATGCTGAATTAATTTTGGTTGCAGAACGAATGAGGAATTTTATTAACTCGAAAAATATTGCAGGAATTGATGAACTAAAAATTGATGTAAATAAATCTAAACCCACCATGCAAGTAGAAATTGATCGACAAAAAGCAGGGGAGTTAGGTGTTAGCACTGGACAAGTTGGTCAGCTTTTACGAAATTCAATTTTTGGATCTAAAGCAGGTATTTATAAAGAAAATGGCGAGGATTATGACATCTATGTCCGTTTTAATAAGGAGGACAGATACAATACCAATGCTCTATTTGATCAAAAAATAATATTTAGAGATCAAGCAACAGGAAAAATTAAAGAAATACCAGTCTCAGTAATCGCAAAACAAAAAAACAGTTCTGGATTTAGTGCCATAAAACACAAAGGCACAAAACGTGTTGTTACAGTTTATTCTGCATTAGCTCCAGGATATACGGATGCAGGAGTTATTGTGTCTAACATCCAAAGTGAAATGAAAAATTTTACTGAATTACCAAATAAAATTAAAATAGATTATACCGGACAAATTGAGGAGCAAAATAAACAAATGGCATTTTTATTAGGAGCATTTTTCACCGGGCTTGGGTTAATATTTTTGATTTTAATTTTCCAATTTAACTCAGTATCAAAACCTGCTATAATAATGCTTGCAATATTTTTAAGTTTAATCGGTGTATTTGGTGGTATTGTAATCACCGGAAGTGCTTTTGTGATCATGATGACAATGATGGGAATTATTTCACTCGCAGGAATTGTTGTTAATAATGGTGTTGTATTACTTGACTACACGCAATTATTAATTGATCGAAAAATGATCTCAATGGGAATGAATGATAAGGATTTATTAAGAGCTGATAGTATTAAAGAGTCAATTATAGAAGGGGGAAGAGCAAGATTACGCCCTGTACTATTGACTGCAATAACGACTATACTAGGATTAATACCTCTAGCGATAGGTTTAAACATAAACTTTTTTACCTTGTTTACCAGCTTTAATCCTAATATTTATTTTGGAGGAGACAATGTAATATTTTGGGGACCTTTAGCTTGGACTGTAATTTATGGTCTTGTCATAGCTACATTTTTAACCTTAATTATTGTACCCGTTTTATTTTTTATTACCCATTCAATAAAATTAAAAATTCAATCTTTAAAAGGATTAACTAATTCTATTTAAAAATAAAAAACTCCCTTATTAATAATCTTACTAAATTTGCAAATCTGTAATGTTACCCTTAAGTAACGTTATCTAATAAAAAAATAAAATGTTTAGAAGTCATACTTGCGGTGAATTAAGAGAACGTCACATAAATGAATCGGTAACCTTAGCTGGTTGGGTTCAAAAATCCAGAGATAAAGGATTTATGATTTGGATTGATTTGAGAGATCGATATGGAATTACACAACTTATTTTTGATGAAGAGCGTACCTCCAAAAAACTTATAGAAAAAGCTAGATTATTGGGAAGAGAATTTGTGATCCAAGTTCATGGAACAGTTATTGAAAGAGCTTCTAAAAACCCATCTATTCCAACTGGTAATATCGAAATTTTAGTTGCAGATTTTTCTATTTTAAACGAATCCTTAACACCCCCTTTTACTATTGAGGACGAAACTGACGGAGGTGACGATATAAGAATGAAGTATCGATACTTAGATATAAGAAGAAATCCTGTTCGTGAAAATCTAGTATTTCGTCATCAAGTAACTATGGCCGTTAGAAATTATCTATCAAATAAAGAATTTGTTGAAATAGAAACTCCTTATTTAATAAAATCAACACCCGAGGGAGCAAGAGATTTTATAGTTCCTTCAAGGATGAATGAAGGTCAGTTTTACGCCTTACCACAATCACCTCAGACCTTTAAACAATTGTTAATGGTTGGAGGTATGGATAAATATTTTCAAATTGTAAAATGTTTTAGAGATGAAGATTTAAGAGCTGACAGACAACCTGAATTTACGCAAATAGACTGTGAAATGGCATTTGTTGAGCAAGAAGATATTTTATTAACTTTCGAGGGATTGACACGCCATTTGATAAAAAAAATTAAAGGAATCGAGATTAGTAACTTTCCAAGAATGACCTATGATAGTGCAATGAAATTGTACGGGAATGACAAACCTGACATTCGTTTTGGAATGGAATTCGGAGAGTTGAATGAATTTGCAAAGAATAAAGATTTTGCAGTTTTTAACAATTCCGAATTAGTTGTTGGAATTGCTATCCCTGGCGGGAATAATTATTCTCGAAAAGATATAGATAAACTAATTAACTGGGTCAAACGTCCTCAGATAGGTGCCTCAGGAATGGTTTATTGTAAATGTAATGAGGATGGAACTTACAAATCTTCTGTAGATAAGTTTTATACTCAAGAAGATCTTTCAAATTGGGCAGAAGTTACAGGCGCTAAAGCAGGTGATTTAATTTGTATTCTTTCCGGCGAAACCAACAAAGTACGAGCGCAATTAAGTGCTTTAAGAATGGAAATGGGGGAGCGTTTAGGTTTAAGAAAAAATGATGAATTTGCTCCTTTATGGGTAGTAGATTTTCCTTTGTTAGAATGGGACGAAGAGGCTGAAAGATTTCATGCGATGCACCATCCTTTTACTTCACCAAAACCTGAACAAATTGAGATGCTAAAAACTGCTCCTGGATCGGTTAAAGCTAATGCGTATGATTTAGTTTTAAATGGAAATGAAATTGGTGGAGGTTCCATACGGATTCACGATAAAGAAACACAAGCTATGATGTTTGAATATCTTGGTTTTACTCCTGAAGATGCAAAAGCTCAATTTGGATTTCTAATGGATGCTTTCCAATACGGTGCTCCACCTCACGGTGGAATAGCATTTGGATTGGATAGATTGGTTTCGATACTTGGGGGTCAGGAAACCATAAGAGATTTTATTGCGTTTCCAAAGAATAATTCCGGAAGAGATGTAATGATAAATGCCCCTGCATTTATAGATGATCAGCAATTAAAAGATTTGAATTTAAGATTGAACGATAAATAAAAATGAAATATTTGATAAAATTTCTGTTGTTTATTTCTTTTATTGGGCTTTGCCTTGGATTTTATGTTAAACCTGAAAATAATGTGAGTGGTGATTACTTAATTGGATTATCATTGATATTACTGATGTTTATTGTAATGCCTTTATTCATTTATAATCGATGGAAAAATAAAGATATAAAAGATTATATGTTAACAGAAGAAAGTATAAAAAAAATGAGAGCGTTTAATAATTCTAAGGATAATTGAAATACTGAAAAAATTTTATTCACAAGTTTTTAGCACAATTATTTAATAAATCTACTATATTTGCTCATTATTAATTTTTTTTTAAATAAAAATGGAAGGTACAGTAAAGTTTTTTAACGAATCAAAAGGTTTCGGATTTATAACAAATGATGACACAGGAAAAGACATCTTTGTTCACGTAACCGGTCTTAATGGCGAAGCATTAAACGAAGGAGACAAAGTAGAATACGTAGAAGAGGAAGGACGAAAAGGCATGACTGCTGTTCAAGTTCGCTTAATACACAGCTAAGAAATAGATTACACGATTTTGTAAAAACTCATTTGCTATTGCAAATGAGTTTTTTTTTAGCTCAAATTTCGTTTCTCAATAAAGAATCTTTTAATAATGTTAGATGACTCTTTTTCTAGAATACCTCCTATTATTTTTGTTTTAGGATGCAGCTTTGTCTTTAAATTAATACAACCTCTATCCTTATCTTTTGCGCCATAAACTATCTTTGAAATTTGGCTCCAAAATAAGGCTCCTCCACACATTTGACAAGGCTCTAAAGTCACATATAAAGTACAATTTAATAGATACTTACCTCCCAAAAAATTTGCTGCAGCTGTTATAGCCTGCATTTCTGCATGTGCAGTCACATCATTTAATGTTTGAGTTAAATTATGCCCTCTAGCGATAATCTGATTTTCACAAACAATTACAGCTCCAATAGGAACTTCACCTTTACTTAGTGCTTCGTTCGCCTCAACTAAGGCTTGTTTCATAAAATAACTATCACTATAAGGTTCTATCAAGGGATTCCTTTTTTTGTAAATTCAAAAATACAACATCAAATCTGTATCTTTACAAAATGCAGAAGTCAATTTTAAATAACATTCTATACCCTGAAGATCTTCGTCAAGTTTCACTAGAACAATTACCGAAACTTGCAATAGAAATTAGAAAAAAAATAATTGATCTTGTGGCTGCCAAGGAAGGACATTTGGGGGCCAGTTTAGGAGTTATTGAACTGACGATAGCTTTACATTATGTTTTTAACACGCCAGAGGATATTATCGTGTGGGATGTTGGACATCAAGCTTACGGTCATAAAATACTAACGGGCAGAAAGAATAAATTTCATACCAATAGACAATTCAATGGAATTAGCGGTTTTCCAAAAATGTCTGAAAGTATATACGATGCCTTTGGAACAGGTCATAGCAGTACTTCTATATCTGCAGTATTAGGGATGGCCGTTTCTTCTCAACTCGCCAAAAATTTTAAAAGACAACATATCGCAATTATTGGTGATGCATCTATTGCGAGCGGAATGGCTTTTGAGGCTTTAAATCATGCCGGAGTAACAAATACTAACTTATTAGTAATTTTAAATGATAACGCTATAGGAATTGATCCAAGTGTAGGTGCATTAAAAAAATATTTACTAAAAGTAACTCTAGATCAAACCCCTAATACCGATAATATTTTCGAAGCTTTAAACTTTAACTACTCCGGTCCTATTGATGGACACAATTTAAATGATTTAGTTGACGAACTTAATCGATTAAAAAAAATAAATGGCCCAAAATTATTACATATAATTACCAAAAAAGGGAAAGGCCTGAAACAAGCAGAAGAAAATCAAGTACTCTACCATGCGCCTGGAAAATTTAATGCTGCTACAGGAGAGATTCAATATAAGAATGAGAAAGATATACCGCCAAAGTTTCAGGATGTTTTTGGTAAAACATTGGTTGAATTGGCAACAATAAATAAAAAAATAATTGGAATAACTCCCGCAATGCCCACTGGAAGTTCACTGAAATACATGATGGAAATATTTCCTAAAAGAGCGTTTGATGTTGGAATAGCTGAACAACATGCAGTCACTTTTTCAGCTGGAATGGCCACACAAGGAAATATTGTATTTTGTAATATTTATTCAACTTTTTTACAAAGAGCTTACGATCAATTAATTCACGATGTTTGCCTACAAAACCTACCGGTCATTTTTTGCTTGGATCGAGCTGGTTTGGTTGGTGAAGATGGCGCAACACATCACGGTATTTTTGATATGAGTTATTTACGATGTATACCAAATTTAATCATTTTTGCTCCTAGAAACGAGGTAGAACTTCGAAATATTATGTATACTGCTCAATTAGGTTTAAAAAAGCCAATAGCGATTAGATACCCCAGAGGAAGAGGAAAAATTATTTCTTGGAGAAAACCATTTTCAAAAATTGAAATTGGAAAAGGATTGCAACTGAAAAAAGGAAATAACATTGCTGTTTTAACTATTGGCAGCGTCTCAAACAATGTTATTGACGGGATAACTAAATGTCAAGACCCCGAAGAAGTCTCTTGTTATGATATGCGTTTTATCAAACCCATTGATGAAGTATTATTGCATCGTATATTTAAAAAATATAATACCATAATTACTGTAGAGGACGGGATTGCAATGGGTGGTTTTGGGAGCGCAGTCAATGAGTTTTATATCAAAAATAATTACAAAAAAACGTTAAAAAATATTGGCATTTCTGATGAATTTCCAGATCAAGGATCTATTGATCAATTACAAGATATCGTTGGTATTTCCGCAAATAAAATAAACCAATTGTTAAACTCTTACCTATAAAAAAAAGCTGTCGTGAAAGACAGCTTTTTTTAAAATACTTATTTAAAACGTATTATTTTTTTATCACCAATTTAGCAGTGTGATTGTAATCTGCTCCGCTTATTTGCATAATATAAAGCCCTGTTGTTAAGCCTTCTACATTCAAAGAAACTGTATTTTGTAAAGAAGTTTTTTCGGTATACACTTCTCTACCATTCATATCATATATAGAAACTGTTCCTGCACCAAAATCTAATAACGGTTGTATATTAATTTTTCCATTTGATGGGTTTGGATAGATGATAAAATTATTTTCTAATAAATTATCATTAGTCCCTAAACCACCACAAATTACAGGAAGATCAAATGCCTCAACTTGGTCTACGCGACTGAATGAATTTCCTTGGTCGGCACTAAATCCACAACCTCTATTAGCAAAAGCTTCCCAAATTAAACAACGATTTACACCATCGTTTGCTAATTCATCCGCTTCCAATATAGCATCTCTTCCGTCAACAAATCCGGGAGAACAATTTTGCAATTTCATACCATCCATTACTAATTGGATAGCTATATTATTACCACCTGTTCCATTGTATAGATCTGAATCATATCCGTATTCATCAATTAATAACCAAGTCATATCCCAAAGCATAGTCGCCCAAACAAATCCAATTCCGTGTGGTTGAGACACATTATTATTTGAATCAGCGTAAGTATAATTATTAACAGCAAAATCTGTACTGTACGGAGCCTCTCTAATTCCTTGAGAATCTACTGGTTGTCCCGTTGCGTAGGTACCAATACCTCTGATATCGGATCCCTGATCGCCGGGCTCCATCGTTAGCATTAAACCAACATAGTCACTCCATCCTTCTCCCATTTGTTCGGCATTGTTTAAACAACTGGTATTGTTTGCTCCACCTGTAAGTCTATTAGATATACCGTGACCATATTCGTGAGCTATAATTGCGTTATCCAAATCTCCATCTATTTCAGGACCAACCGTAACACCATTGATGGTTCCGTTAATTGTTCCTGTTAACAATTCTTCAATAATTGCTTCACCAACAATATTATCCACCATAAACAATGGTATGGTTACTTGATCTCCAACAGCACCACCAGCCATTGTAATAGCATCTCCGTCAACATTATTAACCATAATTACTGCAACAGCACCCTCATTTTGAGCTGCTAATGATTTGAAGCCAAATTCGCATTCTCCTCTTCTAATAACAGCAATTTTTCCAGTTAAATCCCCTCCATTAGTGATAGGGTCACAAGCATCATTTGTATCTTCAGTACCATTAACGTCATCTTCTACCAATACTAAATCCTCTGTTAAATCTACAATTTCACCGCCAAAAGCAGCCGGTATCCCATCGTAATCACCTGTTAGAGGACCATCATTTATCGTTAATAGGGGTCCAGAAGTAACTGCACCGTCCCATAAAAACATCTGCATTCTTGGATTCGATCCATCAGGGGGAGTGGCGAAGTTGGCATTATTTGTACCTCCTCCATCTTGTGCATCAGCGTTAACTGAATCACTTCCATTTCCTGCATTTCCATAGTTGTTTTCTTGGAAATTTCCACTCGCTTCATCAAAACCATACTGATAGTAAATATCATGCATTAAATTATTCCAATAAAATAAATTTACTGTTGCAGCTTCTATCATTTCGACTGGTGGAGCATCAAAAATGTATGGGAAATCAAAGATAAGTTCAGCTCCTCCATCGGCAGAAATACCATCTGTTCCGTTGTTTGCGTTTATATCATCTTTTGACCAAACATTATTACCTCTAGTTATGGTATGTTCAGCTCCAGGAACACCATCAGTATCGTGCCATCCAAAAGGAGAACCTTCGCCTTCACCAGAAGGATCAGCTTCTAAAGTATCAACTCCATGGTTTGGGCTTTCAATTGGCATCGCAAATACTCGATACTGAGCACCACCTGATAATGCCATATTTTTGGTTTGAGAAAATAAACGATTGTTATCTTTTATATGAGTGTGATTGCTAAACATTCCTTTTTCAACGGCACAGTTTACCACCCAATCAGTAGTATCTAAAAGATCCCCATTAACTGCATCTATTCTGACGCTGTAATAATGAGAAGCATCTAGCAAATAAATGCTTAAATCCCAAGCAAGTCTTAACGAATTGTCTTCTAGGGTCTGATACACCAATTTAACCGGAATATTTTCTAAGGAAATTCCTCCATCAGAAAATATGAATTTGTTATCAGAAACGTTTTCTATAAGTTCAATGTTAGAAGGAGTAATAAGGTCTAATCTTTGTGCAGCATTGTTAATTGCTGTTGCAGCATTGATTGAAGGACTTGTGGTGTTAACTTTTTCTGAAATGCTTTTTTCAAAAGAAAATCCAGCATTCAAAACTTGTCCATTTCTAATTGCAAACGAAGAAACAGAATTAAATATTTCTATTCCTTGGTGTCGTTGGATTGCATAGACATTTTCTACATCCATACTTTTAGAATAGCTATGCCTGTCTATAATAAGGTCATCATAGTCTTGGGATTCAATACCCAATTCCGATTTATTAGCATTCAAATAAGCATTCACTGAGCTTTTGTAATCCTGACCGAATAACGAATTCGCTAGAATCAATACAAAAAAGTAAAGTAATTTTTTCATAGGTTATATTATTAAAAAAATAGAGTTTCCTTGCAATATAGCTGATTCATTTTAACTTTTTAATTTTTAATCTTTTAGTTAAATAAAAAAATATTCTATTTTCAGGTACAATATCGGTTTTTAAAAAAGATTTCCATTGATTTTATGAAAATTTAACATTGCGTTGCTATCGGTAAGCCTTGATATATAATTGCAAACTTCTATTAAAAATTGATACATGGAGGAATCCTCTGAGTTTTCTAAAATTAAATCATTTAATATTAACTGATCAAATTGTGTTGTTGTGCCTTTAATGTGGTTTTCAATTGAATTTGTAAAAACTTCCAGTAGCGTATTTAATATTTTATATCCTGCTATCTCTTTGTCTATAACATTATTGCTTTTATAAATTTTCTGAACACTAATTTTTATAATATCGTCAACTTGGGCTTTAAATTTACTTTTATCTAGCAATGATGTCGTAAATTTTCCATTTAGTATAGCCTCTTCATTATTAATAAAAACAGATGAAACTTCTGCTACCAATGTATTGATGGCTAATGACCGCAAATAAGCCAAGCGATCTGAAGATTTTTTCAAACTATTATATTTGGTAGTGTTTATGTTATCTTTTACCAATTTAATTAAATATTCAAGCGCAAACTCTTCATCAATTAAACCCAAATTAATCCCGTCTTCAAAATCAATAATAGTATAGCAAATGTCATCTGCTGCCTCTACTAAAAAAGCTAGTGGATGGCGACTAAAACTAATGTCCTTACGATCGCCTCTATTTTGAAGACCTAACTCCTTAGCTACTTCTAAGAAAAAGTCTTTTTCAGACTGAAAAACACCATATTTTTTATCTGAAATATTTAAGGATGGTCTTTTGGGGAGAGATTCTTTTGGATACTTCATAAAGGCTCCTAAAGTTGCGTAGGATAATCGCAAGCCTCCTTCTACGCCATTTTTTGTTTCAGATAAAATTTTAAATCCATTAGCGTTTCCCTCAAAATCAATAAGGTCTTGGTATTCTTTTGATGATAATTGAGATTTAAAACGTTTACCATTCCCATTTAAAAAATAATTACCAATGGCTTTTTCTCCACTATGTCCAAATGGAGGGTTCCCTATATCGTGGGCTAATGATGCTGCTGCTACAATCGCTCCAAAATCATTACTTTGATAACCGTGTGTCTTTTTTAACTGAGGATATTTCTCTAAAACTGCCTTCCCTATAATCCTACCTAAAGATCGTCCTACAACAGAAACTTCTAAACTATGGGTGAGTCGAGTATGTACAAATGATGTTTTTGATAATGGTATTACCTGTGTTTTATCTTGTAAACTTCTAAATGCTGAAGAAAAGATAATCCGGTCGTAGTCTACCTCAAAACCTAACCGTGTCTCATCTTGTTCAATTCGTAATCTTTTATTTGTATCACCTTGTCTTCTTAATGATAGTAGCTGTTCCCAATTCATCATTCTAATAATTTATAAAAACGCAATATACTATTATTAAGTTCTTTTTTAATGAATTTTAAATGTTAAGTACATCCCTCCTTTAAGTAATTTTAGTTAATCAATAATAACCTTTGTGGGTCTATTGAGGAGAATATGGTAAGTGAGATCCGTGAAGAATTATTTTTAATTCACCTTTATCATTCTTACTGTATCCGAAAGAATACTCAACTTTTACAATATCACCAGTACCTACTACTGTGAAGTAGTAGTTCCCCATAGCTATAGCCATGTTCCCAATAATATTAATGCCAAGGCTTTCCCAACGGACGTGAGACCAGGGTTTAATTGCAAAACCGTGATCTTCTGAAAAGTTGGAGTTTCCTCCTACAAAATAAGACAATGCTCCTTCAAAAGTAGGTCTAAATTGTTTTTCTGCAGCAAGTGTTGGTTTAAATAAAACACTTCCCAAACGGTCTGCTCCGTAATTGTAAAATTGGTCAATGTGTGCTTCTGCAGCAGCGCTGTAGTCTCCATTTTCCTGAAAAACGTTTCCTATTTTAACGATTCCTTCTCCCCAAGCTAGTTGAGCGTCAAGGACTTCCTGTTTTGTGATAATTTGATTACTCATTTTATTATTTATTTAAATTTGACAATATTTTTTTTAATTCTATTAGATTTTGTAATTAAAAATTTTGAATAATTTTTTCTTCAATAACTTTATCTTTTTTTATTTATCGTCTATGTCAGCTATTTCAATAAAAAACAAAGCTAATGCAGGAAAACTAGCAATTAGATGAACAATAGGTCTAAACATAGTGCAAAATTAATTTAATCTTTTATTTTAAATTCTTTATAAATTGTTAATGTTTACAATATTTTTATTTGTTCACATTGAGGTAACAATTTCTTAACATTGGTATTGGTTATTTGCATCGACAAAAACTAATAACGATATATTATGAGAAATAACTACTTTTCTTTTTTAGTAATAGTATTAATTACTTCTTTAACAGCCAAGTCACAAACTTTAGAAGATATGAAGTTTGGAAAAGGCATGATAAATTTCACCGCAAAAGATAGTTCTTTTAGTGTAAAATTTGCTCCTAGATTTCAGTACTTATCCTCCACAGGATGGAACGACAACGGTAATGGTTATGGAGAAGCTAACACCAGTGCTTTTATTCGAAGAGCTAGGTTAAAATTTGATGGATTTGCATTGTCACCAAAGTTAAAGTACAAACTTGAGTTGGGACTATCTAATAGAGATATTGCTGGAGCTTCTATTTATAATAAAAATACGCCAAGATATATTTTAGATGCAGTTATTAAATGGAATTTTTACGAAAATTTTGTTCTCTGGGCAGGTCAAACCAAATTGCCAGGAAACAGAGAGCGTGTTATTTCCTCCGCTAATCTTCAGTTAGTAGACCGATCTTTATTAAATGCTACTTTTAATATAGATAGAGATGTTGGTCTTCAATTAAGGCATCATTTTACCATTGGTGAACAGTTTTTAGTTCGTGAAATATTCTCGTGGGCTCAAGGAGAAGGACGAAATGTAGTCACCGGTAACCTAGGTGGCCACCAGTATACTGGACGTTTGGAGTTTTTACCATTTGGTAAATTTAAAGGAAAAGGAGACTACAAAGGTGGTGGTTTAACACGAGAGGAAAAACCAAAACTTGCCGTAGGAGCATCCTATGACTTTAATAATAATGCGGTCAAAACTAGAAGTAATCAAGGAAGTTATATGACCAACGATATTGGATATTACGAAACTAATATTAGCACGGTATTTATTGATGCGATCGTAAATTTCAAAGGATTTTCGTTTATGGGAGAATACTCAAATCGTGATGCTGAAGATCCTATTGCAAAAAACTCTGATGGTTCTGAAACAGGTGATCTAGTTTCAGAAGGAAATGGTTTAAACATTCAATCTGGTTATTTATTTAAAAAGAATTGGGAGCTTACGGGAAGATATTCTTTCATTGACTTAAAATTGAGTGAAATTTCAGAGCAATATACCTTAGGAGTTTCTAAATACATCGCAGGACATAAACTAAAAGTTCAATCGGATATCAGTTACTTGACGCTTGACGACATTGGTAGTGAAATCAGATTCAGACTACAGGTAGATATACACTTTTAAAAATAACATTTAATTAAATTCAAATCTTATTTTTGTTAGATATTTGAAAATAAATAAAAATTATGGAGAATATATACATATTAATGATTGTTGCAATCGTTGTACTAGCAGTTGCCGATATTATAGTTGGAGTAAGTAATGACGCGATAAACTTTTTAAATTCTGCCATTGGTTCTAAAGCACTACCAATGAAAACTATTATGGTTGTTGCCAGTTTAGGAATTTTTATAGGTGCGGTTTATTCTAGTGGTTTAATGGAAGTAGCTCGTAAAGGGATTTTTGTTCCTGGCGAGTTTTATTTTGATGAGATTATGATCATTTTTATGGCAGTAATGATTACTGATATTTTATTGCTAGACTTTTTTAACACACTTGGATTACCAACTTCAACCACGGTCTCTATTGTTTTTAATTTGTTAGGGGCTGCCATCGTAATGTCGTTAATAAAAATTAGCGGATCAGAAACTGAAACAATTGCCGATTTAGGGAACTATATAAATAAATCAAAAGCACTAACCATTATTGGAGGAATTTTACTTTCCGTAGTGATTGCTTTTTCAGTAGGTGCAATTGTGCAATGGATTTCTAGATTAATTTTTTCTTTTCAATATGAAAAGCAATTAAGAAACTTTGGAATTATATTTGGAGGAGTTGCTTTAACCTCAATTACCTATTTCATATTTTTAAAGGGTTTAAAAGGAACACCTATATACAAAGAATTAAAAGGCTCTATTGAAGGTAACGAAGTAATTATTCTTTTAACTGCTTTTATAGGATGGACTTTATTATCATTCCTATTCGAAAAATTAACTAAAAAAACCGTATTGTTAGTCGTTATTGCAGTCGGTACGTTTGGTTTAGCACTAGCGTTTTCTGGTAATGATCTCGTAAATTTTATTGGAGTTCCAATGGCAGCCTATCACTCTTGGGAAGCATGGAGTGTATCTGGTATTGACCCTAGTAATTTCTCAATGGAAATACTAGATGCTAAGATGCCGGCAGAGCCATTTTTGCTTTTTATTGCAGGTGGTATTATGGTGGTAACGCTATGGTTTTCAAAAAAAGCAAAAACTGTCGCTGAAACTGAAATTAGTCTATCACGGCAAACCGAAACTCATGAAAAGTTTCAACCAAATATGCTTTCTAGAAGTATTGTAAAAGGCAGCACCTTATTATCTAAATATTTAGTTGCAGTTATACCAAACTCTATAAATAGTAGAATTGAAAGAAGTTTTAAAGAATCAAAACTATTAATTACAAAAGACCAAAGTATTAAGCTCCTGCCTTTGATATGATTAGAGCATCTGTTAACTTGATGGTTGCTGGTGTTTTAATTTCTATAGCAACTTCAATGAAGTTACCGCTATCAACAACCTACGTAACATTTATGGTAGCAATGGGGACTTCGCTGGCAGACAGAGCGTGGGGGAGAGAGAGTGCTGTTTATAGAGTAGCTGGGGTATTGAATGTGATTGGAGGTTGGTTCTTTACCGCTTTTGGAGCATTAATTGCAGCAGGCGTTGTAACCTTTTTAATAAATTGGAATAAGGAAGTAATGATTCCTATTTTATTATTAATTACTATCAGTTTACTAATCAGGAATTATTTATCCCATAAAAAGAAGAGTATGACATCTATAGACCCTGATTCATTAAAGAAAACAGAAAGTAAAACTGTTCAAGGTATTATTCAAGAAAGCGCAGACCAAATTTCGAATGTTGTCTCCAGAACCAATAAAATATATTCGAATATGTTAAGTGGTTTAGCTAAGGAGGATTTATCTAAATTAAAAAAGAGTAGAAAAGGAGTTGAAAAGTTAAATAAAGAAGTTGATGCATTAAGAGATAATATTTTCTATTTCATAAAGAATTTAGACGAAACAAGTGTTCGGGGATCTAATTTTTACATTATCATTCTTGGATACTTGCAAGATGTGGGTCAATCTCTTGAGTTTTTAGCAAAAGCTAGCTATAAACATATCAATAATAACCACAAAGCGCTCCGATTTAATCAAATTAAAGATCTACAAGATATTGATAAGTCTTTCGAGGTGTTATTAAATGATATCGAAACAATTTTTAATAGTAGAGAATTTGAAAAATTAGGTGCTATTTTAAATAGTAAGCAACGAGCCCAGGACGATCTTGCTATTAAAATTGCAAGTCAGATTACTCGAACACGTGCCGAGGACGACGATAGTCCTAAAAATACAGCTTTATACTTTAGTTTACTTCTAGAGACTAAAGATTTAGTGGCCGCTATTATGAATTTGATTGAAGAATATTACAATAGCTATAATGCTAAAAATTAGTACTAAGGCTTTTTAATCACTTTCTTATACAAAAAAAAGGAAAACATTAGTTTTCCTTTTTTGATTTTAACAAGCTGTTTTACTAGGAGCCGCACATTAAGCAATCATCATCAGGCTCACCATTTTGTGATTTTGATAACATTTCTCTGTATTCCTGAGGACTCATGGGTTTATCTGATACTGCATTCGTAGCTGCCTCCACTTTTGCTTCTTTAACAGGAACTATTGGCTGTTCCTTTTCTTCCTTTTTAGACAGTGTAAACTTAATTGCATCAACTGCACTTTTTGTTCTTAAATAATACATTCCCGTTTTTAGTCCACTTTTCCATGCGTAAAAATGCATGGATGTTAATTTAGCCATGTTTGCATTTTCCATAAACAAATTAAGCGATTGAGATTGATCTATAAAATAACCTCTGTGGCGAGACATATCGATAATATCTTTCATACTTAACTCCCAAACGGTTTTATAAAGTTCTTTTAAGTCTTGAGGTATATCTACGTTTTGAACAGAACCATTTTGTCTCATGATTTCCTCTTTTAAATCATCATTCCATAAGCCTAAATTCACTAAATCTTCTAACAAGTGTTTATTTACAACAATAAACTCACCAGACAATACTCTTCGAGTATAAATATTAGACGTGTAAGGCTCAAAAGCTTCATTATTCCCTAGAATTTGTGAGGTAGAAGCCGTCGGCATAGGTGCAACTAGTAACGAGTTACGAACACCGTGCTTCTTTACGCTTTTACGTAATTTACCCCAATCCCAACGACCACTCAATTCTTCATCTTTTATATTCCACATATTGTGCTGGAATTCACCTTTCGATATTGGAGAACCTTTATAACTTTCGTAAGGTCCATCTACTTTTGCCTCTTCCATTGAAGCCGTTACTGCAGCAAAATAGAGTGTTTCAAAAATTTCTTGATTTAATTTTTTTGCCTCATCACTGGTAAATGGCATGCGTAGCATTATAAATGCATCCGCCAAGCCTTGAATACCTAATCCAATTGGACGGTGCTTAAAGTTAGAATATTCCGCTTCAATTACAGGGTAATAATTACGATCAATTACTTTATTTAAGTTTTTAGTAACTCGTTTTGTTACTCTAAATAATTCTTTATGATCAAACTCCCCGTTTTTAACAAACATAGGAAGTGCTATGGATGCTAAATTACAAACAGCCACTTCTCCTGGAGAAGTATATTCCATAATTTCAGTACATAAGTTCGATGAACGAATAGTTCCTAGATTTTTTTGATTACTTTTTCTATTCGCTGCATCTTTATAAAGCATATAAGGGGTCCCGGTTTCAATTTGAGATTCTAATATTTTCTCCCAAAGCAATCTTGCTTTAATAGTCTTTCGTCCCTTATCTCTTGCTTCATAATCCAAATACAGCGTATCAAACTCATCTCCATGAGTATTGTACAAATCTGGACATTCGTTGGGACACATTAAGGTCCAAGTGCCATCTTCTTGAACTCTTTTCATAAATAAATCTGGTATCCACATCGCATAAAATAAGTCTCTTGCTCTCATTTCTTCTTTACCATGATTCTTTTTTAAATCTAAAAATTCAAAAATATCAGCATGCCAAGGCTCTAAATAAATAGCAAAAGAACCTTTTCTCTTCCCTCCGCCTTGATCTACATAGCGAGCTGTATCGTTATATACTTGCAACATAGGAACAATTCCGTTTGAAGTCCCATTGGTACCTGATATATAAGATCCTGTTGCTCTAATGTTATGGATAGACAATCCAATTCCACCAGCAGATTGAGAAATTTTGGCGGTTTGTTTAAGAGTATCGTAAATCCCGTCGATACTATCATCTTTCATGGTCAATAAAAAACATGATGACATTTGTGGTTTTGGAGTTCCACTATTAAATAAAGTTGGTGTTGCATGAGTAAAGAAACGTTTAGACATTAATTCGTAGGTCTCTATTGCTGCAGGTAAATCATTCAAATGAATTCCTAAAGATACTCTCATTAGCATATGTTGTGGTCGTTCCACAATATTCCCATTTAGTTTTAACAAATAAGATCGTTCTAGGGTTTTAAACCCAAAGTAATCGTACCCAAAATCTCGATTATAGATGATTGTTGAATCTAATTCATCTGAATTCTTTTCGATAACCTTATAAACTTCATCACTTAAAAGAGGGGCTTTTTTTCCTGTTCTTGGATTTACGTATACGTACAAATCTTTCATTACTTCAGAAAAGGTTTTCTTTGTATTTTTATGCAGATTTGATACGGATATTCTTGCTGCCAAACGGGCATAATCTGGATGTGATGTCGTTAAAGTTGCTGCTGTTTCGGCTGCCAGATTATCTAACTCGCTAGTGGTCACTCCATCATAAAGCCCTTCAATAACTCGCATTGCTACTTTTACAGGATCTACAATTTCATTTAAGCCATAGCACAACTTACGTACTCTTGCCGTAATTTTATCGAACATGATTGGTTCTTTTCGGCCATCTCTTTTGATTACATCCATTTTGGTCTTTTTTTTATAATTAATTTTTTGAGTAAAGAATACTTCACCCATTATCTACAGTAAAAATGTAGGTATTAGTAAGATTAAAAAATTCGTCCTTTGGGGGGAAACGAAAATTTTAAAAGTCTGCGTCGAAACTTATTTTTCCTGATTCTTCATCTTTACCAGCATTTGCAACACCGGCTTTTTGATATTCTGAAACACGTTTTTCAAAGAAGTTAGTTTTTCCTTGAAGGGATATCATATCCATAAAATCAAATGGATTTTTTGTATTGTATTCTTTTTCACAACCAAATTCAACCAACAACCTATCGGTAACAAACTCAAGGTATTGTGTCATTAATTTTGCATTCATTCCAATTAAACTTACTGGTAATGATTCTGTTATAAATTTACGCTCAATATCTAAAGCATCAATTAAAATTCCTCTGATTCGTTCTTTTGGAACTTTATTGATGATATGGTTATTATGAAGATGTACTGCAAAATCGCAATGCAGTCCTTCGTCACGAGAAATCAACTCGTTAGAAAAAGTTAATCCTGGTAGCAAGCCTCTTTTCTTTAACCAAAAGATAGAACAAAAACTCCCAGAAAAGAAAATTCCTTCTACAGCTGCAAATGCGATTAATCTTTCAGCGAAACTTGGACTATCAATCCATCGTAAAGCCCATTCTGCTTTGTCTTTGATGGCTGGAAAAACTTCAATAGCTCTAAAAAGTGCGTCTTTTTCTTTATCGTCACTAACGTAGGTGTCTATTAATAATGAATATACTTCAGAGTGAATATTTTCCATCATAATTTGAAACCCGTAGAAAAACTTAGCTTCAGTATATTGTACTTCTGAAACAAAATTTTCTGCTAAATTTTCATTTACAATACCATCGGAAGCTGCAAAAAAGGCAAGAATATGCTTAATAAAATAACGTTCATCATCATTCAGTTTTTCTTTCCAATCGATGATATCTTGATGTAAATCAATTTCCTCTGCAGTCCAAATACTCGCTTCTTGTTTTTTATACCAATCCCATAAATCATGATGTTGGATCGGGAAAATCACGAATCTATCTTTATTTTCTTCTAAAATTGGTTCTACTACACTCATATTCGGCTTGCTTAAAAAATTATAAAATTTACTAGTGGTTGCGTTCTAACAAATATGGAAATTTTTATCAGTTATTTTAGAAATATTTTTTTTAGGTTTTCAACAAAGTTTTCAACATAACTATTTTTTAAGATTATTAATTATTTGTTAAAAATATTTATTAATTAACTGATTTTCAGTTATTTGTAATTACCAAATGTTTTTATAAACAAACTGGAATTTTACGGTTGATAACCCTAAGGAAGTCTTTTTTTACAATAGATTAGAGATAAAATAACGAAAAAAATTAGCATTCAATTTTTAAATAAATAATTAAAAAAAAAGTTATTAATTTTAAAAAAAAAGCAGATTTTAAAATTTAAAAAGAAAAAAAAGAAAAAAATTATAATTCTGAAACTAATTTTTCCAATTGTAAAAACCAATTTAAACCAAACTTTCGAATTAAAGCTTCTTTAGTAAATTTATAAACCGGAACCTTTAACTCATTCCCTAAAGAGCAAGCAGCATCACAAATAGGCCATTTATGATAATTAACAGCAGAGAACTCACTGTACTCTTGAACTCTAATTGGATATAAGTGGCAAGAAATTGGTTTTTTAAAGTCAATTTGACCATCGTTAAAGGCGTCTTCAATACCACAAGAAGCAGTCCCATTCCCTAAAAAGGTAACGTAAGCGCATTCTTTTCCATCCACTAATGGCGTTTCTAATTCCGAAAGGTCGGTCTTTATATGAGTTCCTTGATTTTCAATAGCTTTTATACCTTCTGGACGCAAATAAGGCTTCACTTTTGGATAAATATTTTTAAGAATTAATACTTCTTCTTCTGTTAGTGGAGCGCCCGCTTCACCTTCAATACAACAAGCCCCCTTACACGATGCTAAATTGCAAACAAACTCTTTTTCGATAATATCTTCCGATACGATTGTTTTTCCTAATTGAAACATTTAGCAAAAATAATACAATTATTATCGTTTTATAATTAATTTTGTATCATTAAAAAACCGATATCATGAATTTTAATTTTAAAGAAATTTTAACTGCCACAATGATTTTGTTTGCCGTTATAGATATTGTAGGGAGCTTACCTATTATTATTTCTTTGCGAGAAAAGGCAGGGCATATACAATCTGAGATGGCTTCAGTTATTGCTGCTGTTTTGATGATCGCATTTCTTTTTGTTGGAGAACAAATATTAAGCTTAATCGGTATTAATGTGAATGAATTTGCAGTGGCTGGTTCGCTGATTTTATTTTTTCTAGCTTTAGAAATGATTTTAGGAATTACTTTATTTAAAGATGATGAAGAAAGTAATCCAAAATTAGCTTCGGTATTCCCATTAGCTTTCCCTTTATTAGCGGGACCAGGAAGCTTAACTACCCTTCTTTCTTTGAGAGCAGAATTTAATACCTCCAACATTATTATTGCCATCGTTATCAATATTATTTTCATTTATATTGTTCTAAAAACTTCTGGAAAAATACAGCACGCTATTGGTAAAAACGGTATTATTATTATCCGGAAAGTTTTTGGAGTTGTTTTACTGGCTATTGCCGTAAAATTATTCACAACAAATATTCAATTGTTATTTAATTAATAAGCCCATGAAATACTTCTCGTTCACCCTAATTGGAATCGCAATCCTATTGATTGGTTACAACAGTACATTTTTAGATTTTAAAAACTTATTTAATGACGATAGTGGTGTTGCTATAATTGGAATTATTACAGCTGTATGCGCCATCTTGTTGGTTTTAATTTTAAGAATTTCAAAAACTATAGAAAAAAAGAAGAACTATTAATTTTTCGCTTCTAACTTTAAAACTTTTTGAATCATTTGATCATCATTATTTAAAATTAGTTCAAAGGCATTGGTTCCATATAATTGTTGAGCAATACTTGCCTTAAGAATTATCTTTATATGGTCTTGATATTGTTTAAATTCTACTGGCTCATTTATAATTCCCGAAAAACTTAAAAACTCGTTGAAAAGCGAATCGTTAATTTGAAAATCAGCAATAAAATCCTCGGCTGTTACCTCAGTAAAATCAACTCTATTCTGTTCTAAATACTCAAAAACAAAATAACTCGCAAAGCCACTCCTAGAAATGTATTCTAAAGTTTCTTTTTCGATACTAGTATCTTTTGGCACAAAAATGTCAGGAATAATACCTCCCCCTCCGTAAACAATCTTTCCTTTTGGAGTCACAAATTTTAAAGAATCTGTTACTTTTATACTATCTATGGTCACCATTTCTCCGCTATAGTATCTATTTTCATAATCTTGATAATAAATATCGTTGCCCTCTCCGTAAGGTCTTTGTATGGACCTACCTGTTGGGGTGTAGTATTTAGCTATGGTTAATCGAACGGCACTGCCATCTCCAAGAGCCATTTCTCTTTGCACGAGTCCTTTCCCAAAAGACCTTCTTCCTATAATAATTCCCCGATCATTGTCTTGTAAGGCTCCAGCAATAATTTCGCTGGCAGATGCGGTATTTTGGTTAATAAGAATATATATTTTTCCATCCTCGAAATCTCCTTTTCCGGTCGAATATGTTTTTTCTTCCTTTCCACTTTTATTTTTTGTTATTAAAATTAACTGATCTTCTTTCAAAAATTCATCAATCATTTTTTTTGCAGTAAAAACGTAACCTCCAGGGTTATCTCTTAAATCTAAAACCAAGCCTGTAATTCCTTCTTTGATTAAATGATCCAAAGAAACTTTAAATTCATCGTAGGTTGTTTCGGAAAATCGATTTACCTTGATGTATCCTAATTCATCCTTAAGTTTATAAGATGCATCAATACTAGTTAGAGGAACTTCTTTTCTTAAAATATCAAAATCTAGTAACTCTTGTGATCCTTTTCTGTAAATAGTTAACGAAACCTTTGTGTTTCTTTCTCCCTTTAAACGACTGGTTATACTATCTTTATCAATAGAGCTGCCAAAAAGTTGTTGACTGTCAGCATATAACAAACGATCTCCAGCTAAGATCCCTACTTGCTCTGCTGGACCACCAGGTATTGTTTTAATAACAGCTATGGTATCTTTATATACATAGAATCGAATTCCTATACCCACAAAATTACCGCGCATATCGTCTACACTTTCTTGATACAGGTTTGCAGGAATATAAACGGAATGAGGATCTAAATTTTCAAGAATTCCATTAACAGTAACATCCACGATACTGTCCGTATTCACTTTATCAACATACTCGTAATCTATGTAATCAATTAAGCGATTGAGTTTGTCTTTTTTTGAATTAGAAGCAAATATTTTTTCCGAAGTATCAAAATTTAAAAGAGCCCCAAAAAAAATACCAATAACCATAGCAAATCCAAAGAGAAGAGGTACATATTTATTGGACAAATTCATTGGTTATTATAGCGTCGTTATATGGGTAACACGAACACCTGCTTTTTTTAGAAATTCGACTCCAGAAGTATCTTTATATTCGTCTATATAAACCAATCGTGTAATTCCTGCCTGGTGAATTAACTTACTACAACCTTGGCAAGGAGACATCGTGATATATAGCGTTGCGCCCTGGCATGTCTGGTTTGAAGAGGCTACCTTTAAAATAGCATTGGCCTCTGCATGTAAAACGTACCATTTTGTATATCCTTTATCATCCTCACAAATATTTTCGAATCCAGAAGGAGTCCCATTATAGCCGTCACTAATAATCATTTTATCTTTCACAATCAACGCCCCTACTTTTCTCCGATCACAATAGGATAGTTGGCTCCATTCTAGGGCCATTTTTAGATAAGCTTTATCGTATTTTAATTGTTTTTCGGGTTTCATTTTATGAAAAAGTGAGATTGCACTGAATTGGGAACGAATTTAAAAGGTTTCATACATAATTAAAATTTAAGAGCGTTAAATATTGTATAAATTAGAGTGGCCAAGTATTTTGGAGCATCGGTATAATGACTCCTATAACAATGGAGGAAATCACTAGTACCCAATCACGTTTACTAAATCGGAATATGACTTGAAAAAGAAAATTCAAAATCAATACTGCAGCGACTACAATAATTTGAGCAATTTCTACTCCTAGTGCAAATTCTAAAAGAGGTAAAATTTCATTGCCTCTCCGATATCATTTTAAAATAAGTTGCGAAGCCAAAGCCATGTATGAATCCAAAAAAGAGGGTGATGAAATAAAATAAACCTACTTTTTCACTACGGTTATTTTTGCCAGAAGTACCTAAATTATAGATTGCAGTAATTAAAATAGTTACCGGTATAAGAAACTCAATCCATTTGCTAGAAACTGGAAACCACATTAAAATTTGCTAGTAATAAAGAAATTGTATGTCCTAGCGTAAATAAGGAAACCAAAATAATGATTCGTTTCCAATTACTAAAATTATAAGCTGCGACCAATACAATCAAAAAAAGCACATGGTCGTAAGCTTGCCAATCAAGTACGTGCGTCAAGCCCAATTTTAAATAAAGTAAAAATTCTGTCATGCTAGGATTTTATTATTATATCTCAAAGATAGCAAATAAGAGTTAAATTTATTTCATGAATTACAGAACTCCCCGCCTAATTCTTTTTCTTTATTAAACATTTTGTATTTTTGAAATATCATCATTAAAAAAATCAAATGGAAACATTACAATTAGTATTACAATCCGCAGTAGCCATATCGGTAGTCTATGTTTGGGTTTTTAGATATCATAATGTCTTGAAAGAGTTTGAACAGTTTGGGCTAGGTGATACCACACGAAATTTGGTGGGAGCCACAAAAATATCCTTGGCAACACTTTTAGTGGTTGGAATTTGGCATGAATCATTAATATTTATACCCTCCATCTTGATGGGCTTATTTATGGTTATTGCTCAATATTTTCATTTTAAAATGAAAAATCCTTTTATCCAAAAACTTCCGTCTTTAGTACTTTTAATTTTTTGTTTAGCATTGGCCTATTTTAACTGTCCAAGTTAAATGGAACTAGTTAAAATTTGTGCGGTCGTTTCTAGTCTGTCTTTTATCTGTTATGTAATTTCTTATTTTGTATCTCCAAATATGAAAAAAGAATTTATACGTTATGGCCTACAAAAACTTGGCCTTTTCGTTATAATTTTACAATTTATTGGAGCTCTTGGATTAATTATAGGTTTTAAATATCCGACTATTTTATTATTTTCTTCGCTGGGTCTTTCCTTACTTATGATGGCAGGCTTAATAGTTAGAATACTACTTAAAGATTCTCTTTGGGCTTCCTTTCCTGCCCTTTTTTTTATGCTATTAAATGCCTATATTTTTTTAAGGATAATCATTCAATAAAATTATAATTCAAAGTCATTGTATTTTAAAGTCAGATAATTGTAAAGAGCAAGTTGCTCATTAACCTTTTAAAAATATAAACTATTCTGAATATAAAAACCAACCAAAATTTTGTATGATGGAAACTATTAAAAAAACAGAACTTTCACTAAACATCGACGGAAGTAAGATTGTATGTGAACACTATGGCGATATAAATAATGCTAAAAAAATAGTGCTTTTCTGTCATGGTTTTCCTGGATCAAGTAGGCTTGTTTTATTGAGTAATAATTTAAAAAATAGTTCTATTTCGCTTGTAGAAATAAATTATCGCGGCGATAAAAAAAGTGAAGGGAAATTTAGTTTTTTAGGTTCTATAAATGATATAAGAACTGTTGCTAGTCATCTAAAAGAAAAATATAAAGTACCACTTCATGCTTTGGGATATTCAATGGGCGGATTCTATGTAACCAATATCATAAATAAAGAACCCTATGTTTTCGATCAAATAATTCTTTTAAATCCAGTGAGTAGATACAATGTCATTGTTCTCGAATAAACAATTAATGGATCAATTATGGGAGCATGCAAACAATATTTTATCCCTAAAACCAACTGAAGATTATGAAGAAGAAATAAGTATGGTTATTGGTAAACTTAATCCTTTAGGATTTGCAGAAAAACTAAAAAGCAAAATCACCATTATTCAATCAACAAAAGATGAAGTATTAGCACCAGAACTTGCAAAAAAGTTTTATACCTTATTAGTGTGTGAAAAAAGCTATCAAGAGGTGGTAAATAAAATGCATGATTTAATGGGTGACGAAAAAGAGTTAATAGATGCAATTTTAGACACTTCTTTGTAAGAAAATTGAACTTTTCCTATACACCTTTGCCTATACTTTTTTTGGGTAATTGTTCAATAAAATTATAATTCAAAGTCATTGTATTTTGAAGTTAGATAGTTATGAAGAGCTCCTTCATAAGCATCTGCTATATCTCCATATTCATCTTCTGACAAATCCCATCTGTCTTGGGATTCCCAACAATAACTTTTTATTTGCTCAAATTTTTCAAAAGGGGAGCCATCTAGAGTAGTGTATAGCTCATCGTAAATTGATTGTAAATTTTCATTGATAAAATCCATTTCTAATTTTTTATAATTTAAAATATAAATATAATCATTAATGTAAGAACTTTCAGCAATAAAAAAATATTCCAAAGGAAGAAAAGATCAAGGATATATTACCACCATATATATCCAAGTTATGAGGTATGGATAATTGAAAATTTAATTTTAAATTCATTTTTTTTGTATTTATATAAATATGTTAGTCATTTTACTTATCGTATTTGTTAACGATTCTTCTATGAAAAATTTTAGTTTTTCTAATATTATACTTTATAATAATTGTTTGACTGCGAACGTTAAATAATTTTTATATCCATTTAATACAAATACTTTCTTCAATAATCTCTTCGCTTTTTTCTACACTTCTTCTCAGATAAGTCATCCCATTAAATTGAAATTTTTCATTTTGAATTTCTCCTCCTTCCGAATCAATAATTCTCCATTTTTGTGAAAAAGAATCTTTTTTATGAATTAAAAGATTAACTCCATTGTAAATAGAATTTGTAGATAATTCTATACCTAATGGTTTTATATAATTAGATAATTTCGCTAAAACGCTAGAGTTAGGTTTGAATATTTCCTCTGCTATATCACAAGAAAACTCATTGTCTATTCCAATAATTTTATTGTTTTTAATACAAAAACTAAATTCAATAGTATCATCAGATGCATAATCTCCACAGTAAATAATTAATGATTTACTGTTTTCACGTATCTTACCAATTGTAATAAATTCTACCATTTTAATTTATTTATAAACGAATTCATCATCTTCATCATAATAATAACTTTTATTTATTTTATTGTCAATTAAGATATGACAATAAAGTTCATTTGACTGACAAATATCTCTAATTACATCTTCATCAATATCTTCAGGACTGGACCATTCCCCTTTGTAAATGAACTCAAATTCTTCTTCTTCCTTGTTTATAAGAGTTTCAATATCAACATCAGGATAATATTGTAGAAAAACGTCATCAACATCAACACGTGTGTTCTGAATATATTCATCTGAGACTGAGTAACCGGTAAACATTATAGTTATCATAATTTTAATTCTTAATAGTTAATTTATGTTTTTAAGGGTATTAATTTGTTCAACTTGCTCTAAATTTATAGATTTTGCCTTGGCATCAAGTGTCCAGCCGTAGAGCTCTATTGTGTAGTTTTTCATGAATAGTATCTTTCCCAGTAATTAATTAACTTATTTTTATTACTTTCATATAAATATATAACATTATGAGTAAAGAAGATTTAATTGCGGCAATAGAATCTAGATTAGATACTATAGAAGGTTTGTTAGATGAACTTGAAGATAATCAAGTTAAGGTTGAACCATTCAGGGATTCTCTCGGAAAAGTTTGGAATGAATGGGGAAAGTTATCAGACTAAAAGTTTAAATTAAAAACTAATTCTTCAAATGGAAAGGCTAATAAAAGGACTAATGAATGCAATTATGAAAGTGGCCATTGTTTTGGTTATACTATTCATTTTCATAGCTGGTATGGCAGGTATTTATAGATTAGGGAATATCTCTTGGAAAAAACACTTTATGGGTTGGGCATTCTTTTTAATCGCTTTTTGGATTATTGACTTTAGCGAACCTATTATTGCTCAAGTATGGATTATACTAATCGTTAGTTTAAGTAGTAAATGTCTTGTTTATCTCTTTAATAGATTTGAAATATATGAAACATTTAATGATGATTCCACCATCATAGATGAAGACACCAAGAGCAAAGAGTGGTTTTTTGGTCTGTTTACCTCACCCCTAATACTCGTTTTTATTATACTTGGAGTATTAATATGGGATAGTGGTGTTGACCCTTTAAATAATGATGGCCTAGAGGTATCCATATCATCACTAATTGGATATTTACTATTAACAATAGGTATAGGATTACCCTTTCTAGGATTTGTTTTCCAGACCGCAACAATAGAAGTTAAGCCCTTATAATTCATAAGATTATAAGGGCTTTTTAGTTTTGTTTAACAGTCTGTTTAACACTTTTTGCAATTTAAAAGAAGGCTTGTGTTCAAAACTTTATTCCTTATATTTTGTGTAATTGAGGGGTAAGAATAACGAACACAGAAAATTAATCCATCACAGTGGAGTAACATTATGGGGTGGTTATTCTTACCCCTTAAACCTCATCGTAAGATTCTCATTTTCAATTACTACTACCAAATTGTGGAGTTCTAATTATAGTGAATACCAACAATACCTATACTATATAATTTGTAAGTATAAAGAGAATTTTCTTACCCCTATCGGTTACAGAAAGATTTCTAAAATATTAAATGATAAGGATTGAAAACTCCTCGAAATACAGAATTTACTAACTCAAAAGTTCATTCTTTCTATAAAAAAGGTAAAATTTGTGAGAAAAAAATCATAATATCTTTTCCAACAATTTAATTTTTTTTTAACTTTATTATTAATTTTAAAACTCTCTGAAGTAGCTAGAATATTTCTAGGATCCTCTAAGTTTCCTTGATCAGGATGAATCAGTTTGGGATAGAGGATATTATTGTAAAGTCGAAGGAGGTTGTTGGTATGAGTTGTATGTAACCGACAACGTTAAAAAGCTATTTCCAAGCTTGTATGAAGAAAATGCAAACAAAAAAGTGGTAGCGAGCCCATTTATTGGATTCAAAGGGAATTTTGAAGAAGACAACCAAATTACTTTTTTTGTACAAAACGAAGAAGAATTATGGGCTATTGACAAGATGACAGACATGTTTTATTAAAAATTCTTCGTCAATTTTTTATATTTCAAAAAAAAGGGGGGTATGATTAACCACTCCAAAAGAATAACTCAAAAAGAGCTAACAGGACAAAGGTCGAACGAGTTTGAGGAGGAATTGGAAAAGTGCGAGGATATTTCGTACTCTATATCTACAGGTGAGAAAGCGCTGTGATTTACATTAGAAGTCTTAAATCAAACAGATTGAAGAGATTTTTGCTACAGAGGTATTAGAGAATGTAAAAAAGGGCTGGGAGAAGGTTTGATATTAGCAATATGAAAATTATAAATTAAACACAAAAACAAATGTACTATGTCACAAATTAAAGGAATAAAAGAAATAATGATTTGCACTGAAGATTTGCAAAAAGAAGATCTAGACAAATTGACATCAATAAAATTAAAAGAATTAATTAATAATAAATTAATAGAAGGCTTCTCAATTACTTTATGTTTATGATGAATATGCTTTCGAAACTGATTCTGCCCTTAGTATTGAGGTTTGTTACGAAGAGATTGATTCTACCCCAGTCGTAGAAGAAGGAATGGTAAGATTAGTCTTTTGGCAAGAATTAGAACATTGCAATGTAAATGCTGACCTAAATGAATTAAGTGGAAATGTAAAATTTAATCTCAAGGGGAATACATATGGTTGTATGTCCGATTGGGGCTATCAGTCATTTGAATTTATAACTTCTAATGATGGCACCGAATTATTTTTGGAATCCGAGTCTTATGGAGATGAAAATAAAACTATCTATTTCTTAAACTCAAAAAAGGAATGTGCATATTCAATAAACGATATTGATAATAACATATCACTTGATGAGGAATTTGAAGAAATGAAAAAGGACTATTGTAATTAATTAGCCATTAATGCGAGCCCATCTTCTGTTTTATGTAATTCTATATTATTAGCTATCTCTTTTATTTTCATGGTTTATAATCTTTAAAAAAACATTATTTTTCTAGAACTATCAATTAGCCTTCTGGTTCACACTCAGCTATGCTAATAGCACATGCTATTGAATCTATAACATGTTTTCTCCATTCGTCTCGTGTTATTTCTTGGTATTTTTCATTAAAAAAAATAGCTCCATGCTCATAGCATATATCGATAAATATACTAAAATTAGGGTTTGTAGAGGGTACAATAGTTGTTATCCCCTCAAGTTCTAGGTCACTAAAGAGAGCTTCATTATCATAAGTAATTGTACTTAGTTCTTCAAAGAACCCCCAGCCATTTTGAGACCATAAATCATCAGGGTCTCCATCCAAACTATTTTTAATAATATAATCCTCAACGGTATCTTCCAAATCTCCCGTATTTATTCCTATATAGTATCCCATATTATTTGATTTATTTATGGTTTTATTAATTATTCAAGTTCAACAGTTGGTCTTCCGGTTACATACACATCGTCTAGAGTATCAGAATACAATTTTCTTTGTTCTTTTTCTAACATCCAATCACTGCCGTATTTCGTAAATCTTACAATTTCTGTACCACCAACTCTAAGCCCAATCTGTGAAAACAGTATTAACCCACTGTTTTTAAAATCATTGAATACAACGTTTTTGATATTGAGTTGAAATTTTAATTCTCCTGTTAAATGCAGGCACCCATTTTCATACTTGCACATGAAAGTATCAAAATCTGAAATATTATCATAGGAAATGGTGAAATCTGCTCCACTAGACAAACTGTTTTCAAATGTATATCCAGGAATTGAAGAGAGGCTTAGCGATATATAGTCTATATGATCGATATCACGAGATTTCCCTGACAAGACCTCTTCTTTTGTAAATTTAATAACATCAATTACTTTTTCACTTAAAAGATTGGGAGCTGCATTTACTTTTTCTTCTGATTGAAGATCTAACTTAAATAGTTCTCCAGAAAAAACAATTTTTCCTTTACATTTGCATATTATAAATATTTACTTATTAATTTTATTTAGTTTGTAAGAATACCAGTAAAATTAATAAACTCCTCAATTAATTCTTTTTCTAATGATCTAGGGGAAATAGATTGTTCAACTTTTAAACCCATAAAAGTTACAAATTCCGGAATAATTTCATAGAAATACACATCGTAAATAACATCTTTGAAAAGGTTTTCTCTTATATATAAATTAGTTGATTCTGGATTAGAGAGATACATAGTTATTCTTGAGTGCATACCTTCTGAAGCATTCGTATCACCAAATTTTAAAACACTTTCTCCTTTAGCGAAAATATATACACCCTTAGATTTAGGTGCATCACCAATAAAATAGACTCCATGTTTCCTTTTCCTAAGTTTATCTGGCTTGTTTATCGTTAAAAAACCAATTTTATTGAATCCATTCTTAATATAATGGCCAATTTTTCTCATTTTATATCAATTTTAATTTAACTCTTTTGAAATATTTATACTAGAAAATTACTACCATCATTTTTAAAAACTCGGTCATTTATATCCATAAGGTCATTTAAAAAATCTGAACCCATATAGGTATTACCCTTATATGTTCTTTCTGTAAAAAAACTACCACTCTGTAACGCTTGTTTTAACTCTGTTTGTTTTTCAAATGGGATTCTGCCTATAGAAATTTCAGCTCCTAAATTTTTACATACACTTGAACTCCCGGGGTCATTAGACATAGCAACGACTACTTTTTCTTTTTCCATTTTATTTTATTTTATTTATTAATAATGAGTTTTTCTGTTACTATGTTTACACCTTCTCCCAACCCTTTTTTACATTCTCTAATACCTCTGCAGCAAAAATATCTTCAATCTGCTTCTTGGAGTCTGCTTTGAGCGTTTTCATTTTTTGTCACTTCTAATTAATTTTTATAATTTAAACTCCCTTAATTTCCAATTATCTATTTTACTTGAGAATATCTATTAAACTCTTAACTGCAGCCTCATAAACTTCTGGATCACTTTCTTTAAGATGTGGGCTTATGCAAGGAATTTCGGATTCAACTTGCCAATCAAAAGGAAAAAAATGATCGTTATTGTTTGTTGCTAGCCAAGCAATAACTTTCCCATCTTTAAAAATTAGATGTGATGAATAGTATATCGAATCTTCATAACTCTCATCACTATTTAACTTAATATCATTTACAAATACTGAATGTAAAATATTGAAATATGGGAAACCATAATCGCCTAAAGAGAATACATCCAACCCAGGTTGAACAATAAATTTATCTTCTATACCAAGATCTGTGTCAGATATTTTTTTATCAATAGGAAATTCCCCGTTTGCTTTGAAGTAAAAGTCCTGAGTACGCAGATTTAATATTACAAAATCTTCTTGAGGAATCTCAATATATTCTGGTTCACGGTATGGTACCTCATCCCAACCCCAATCTTCAGCAAAAACCCAATTATCTGTTGATGTGGGCCCTATAATCTCATTATCGTGCGTTTCTGAAAGATCTTCATAATAAATTAATCCATTTTTATGATATACTTCATTAACATCCATAAGGTCTGTTAAATAAGTTGAGCCAATATAAGTCTCATCCCACTTTCCTGCCATTTCTTCAAAAAGTTTGTCATTTTGAAGCATCGATTTAAGTTCTGTTATTCTCTCTGCGGTAAGCAATCCTATTGAAACCTCTGCACCTAAATACTCACTTGGACTTCCTTCTGGATAGCTATTTCTAGCAACTATTATTTTTTCTTTTTCCATTTAAATATATTTATTGATTTCAAACTTAACAATAGCACTTAATCAGATATTTCAACATTTTCTCCTTCAGAGGTATATAGATTCATATACGTCCCCTTGTGTTTACCGCTTTCAAGTTCACCAGTTAGAGCTTTTGATTTAAATATTAATCCCCCAATTAGGTCAATATCACCATTTGGAGTTCCTATACATAGAGATGAGTATAGAAAATTCTCTTTTTTGGGAATTTCATCACTTTCAACTTCATAATAAAAAGTAGACCCACTGTAATCTTTTTCAAGATATAGTGTGTTTTCGTAATCATCTGAACAGTCGGGGTTTATTTCTAAGTCTTTGTCCCAGTTTTTATCGCATAACTCTTCGATTTCTGAGTAATGTGAAAAATCACTAGCCTCAAGTTCTAACACTATGTTGTTATTCTCATCAAACACTGTTAAGGATAGCGGACCATTTCCACTATTATCAAGAGCGCATATTTCAAAATCACCTTCACCGTTAAGATGTAAGTCTGCTAATTCTGAGAGATTGTCGATATCCCACCTTGCTTGTTCTGATTGATCTGCATCCAAGCTTTTAGTTTGAATGTGATACTCCCAACCAGTCATTTCAATTGTGTATTTCATGATCTATTTTTACTTGTTTGGAAAATTTATTATCATTTGTTTAACTGCCAAATCTAAAAAGAGTTGGGTAAACTGTAGTCGATCCCCCAAATATCTTTAACTCTTGAAAAAAAGTGTACTATTTCGTCATTCCAATCATCTGTCCAGAAAAAACCTTGTGGCGGAAAGATTTCGTAATAATTATTAGCAATACCATCTTTCTGTTCCATTAATTTTTCAATATAATTTTCGTTTATTTTTCTTTCTTCAGAATTATCATCGAATGTAATATAGTCGTTCCATATTTTTGACGCCATTTCTCTAATTATAGAATTATCAGATTCCTCAAGTGGGAAAAATTCATCTTCAACTATTTCGCTTTCTATACACTTGTTTAACCATTCTTCTGGGTCATGTTGATTTGAATAAAATCCGATTGTCACTTCTTCTTCATCATCCCATTTAAATTTTCCGCAAAATTCATTATAAACTTTTGGGTTACTTGAGACACTGTATTTACTTAGACCAATAGCCATTATATAGGTGTATTCACCTACAATACGCTTTTGAATTATAGTATCTAAAATATTGGGCTCATTTGCAATGTTTTTTAAAAAAATCATAATTTATACTTTTAAATTTTATTCTATTTGTAAAGGTTTTATTTAAAACTTTCAAATACATCGTAATACATATCAGCTACTGTTTCGTTTTTGTCATACTCCTTAATTAGTTCTTTAAACTTAAATTGAATTTTTCCTTTCATAATTATAATATTTATTTTTGAACCTACTCATTTTTGTAAGTATTAAATATATCAATTTCTAACTACTTAAAAAAACTGTTAAAAAATATCCCCAAAAACAATAAATTATTCTTGGGGATAAATTGTACACAACGTACTCCAATTATCGAACTTATTCCTACAAGACCTTGATAGGCTTAGAGAGTTTACAGAAACATATAAAAAACACAAACTACTGAGCTTATCATAACTCTTTAGGCTTCCTTTAAAGACATACACAGTAGTTATATGAACCTCTTTATATTTTCACTCGTTTAATATCTTTTGGGAACCGCTTAAATACACGCTTAGAAAAAACAATGGAAGTTACAAATTAGAAGATACACTTGCCACTTCCAATTAGTTAAGTTTAGCGAATATGGAATTGATATAAGTTTGTTGTGTTCAATCAAGTTTAGAAAGAGCCGTTCTTAATTGAGTGGCTTTTTCATATCGTATGATGGTTATTTCTCAAAGATTAATTTATCTCCGTTCAATGACCATTTTACATCTCTAAATTTTTTCATAAATGAAATTCCAAGCAAATTACTATTAGCAGTTTCTATTAGAGGAACACTCGTGTAAACATTCTTCACAGTATAAGAGCCAATTGAAATTGCACTAATTTTAATAACTTTAGATTCAAAAGGGATTCCACTAACACCACGTGTTGTTTTTTTAATACCCATATCTTCAAAAGCTAAACCTTTAGACTTTAGCTCCTCAAATAAAAGATATCCAATCACAAATGATTCTGCACCTGTATCAAAAACAAATCGAACAGGCTCAATAGTCCGATTCAAAATTCACGTTAATATATTTGGTATTGCCTTCAACCTCCAAATCAAGTTCAATGCTATCATCAGAACCGATAATCTCTTGCTCATTATATAGGTTGTCAATATTAGTTGACCTTGAAACTTCTTTACCATTTTTATATTCAAGGTACGTTTGTAAATTTCCATCATAATTTATCTCTGAACCATTCTTTAGCCTACCATTCGAAAAAAATTCACCGATTTGTTCAGAAACTAATGCTTGGTTTTCTTTTCTAACTTTTTTAATAATGTCAAAATCTTTATACTCATAAGTATCAATTATCCCACCTTTATTGAAAGTAATTGTCTCTGTACCGTGTTGAAAAGCAGCATCATTAAAGAAACCGTCTTTGACTTGAGTTTGGTCATCAAAATATAAAGTTTCTATGCCTTGTCCAGAATACATATCATTTTTAAAAGAGCCGATATATTTATTCCCATTTGTGTAAGTAAGCTCACCTTGCCCCTGTTGTTTATCCTCGAAAAAATTTCCTTTATAGACCCTCCCATCAGGATGTTTCAAAACACCATATCCGTGAAATTTAAAATCTTTAAACATCCCATCATATATTAATCCATTTGATTGACTATATTTACCTTTACCATTGGGTATACCTTCATAATTTAAGAACCATTTTCATATAACAATACTTCATCTCCCTTATCAGTAATAGCATCCATTTGCCCAAAAGAAACAAGTGGGACAAACAGTAATAAAAGAATTAGATTTTTCATTGGTTAAATATTTGAAAAGCAAGTTAAAAAAATTATCCCCAAAAACAATAAATTATTCTTGGGGATAATTTGTACACAACGTACTCCAATTATCGAACTTTTTCTTGCAAGACCTTGAAAAGCTTAGAGAGTTTACAGAAACCTATAACAAACACAGAGGGTTAATCATATAGAAATTCATCATCATCAAAATCTTCGTAAAGATCGAAGATTGAAAATACATGCTCTTTAGAATTTTTTTCATCCGTAAAAATAATTTTACCACTACCTACAATCGACTCTCCTCCTAAATTTAAATCTTCAATGAAGTAATCCGTGACATTCACGGTAAATGTATTTAATTGTATCAAAAACCTTACCTTCTTTATCTATGCAAATTTCCTGAATTAAATCAAACATATCCCTTTCATCAGTTTCTTTTGAAATATCAATTATTTCTTGTTCATAACCTTCAAATACATCGTAATACATATCAGCTACTGTTTCGTTTTTGTCATACTCCTTAATTAGTTCTTTAAACTTAAATTGAATTTTTCCTTTCATAATTATAATATTTATTTTTGAACCTACTCATTTTTGTAAGTTATTAAATATATCAATTTCTAACTACTTAAAAAAACTGTTAAAAAATATCCCCAAAAACAATAAATTATTCTTGGGGATAACTTGTACTCAAGGCGGGAATCGAACCCGCACGCCGTGAAGCACTGGATTTTGAATCCAGCGTGTCTACCAATTCCACCACTTGAGCTTGTGCCTGGCAAAAATAGACATTAATTAATAAATTTTAATAACTAATTCATTCATTTTTTGGTTACTTAGATTCTTTAATTTTACATTTGTTAACCAACAACAAATACTCAAAAAATAATGGACACTTCTTTTCCAGCATCTAAAATTTTTGCCTGTAAACAAAGTAAACAATTAGCAAAAAGTATTGCAAGTAAATATGGTGTCCCTCTTGGCAACGTTATTACTTCCGCCTATAGTGATGGAGAATTTCAACCCTCTTTTGAGGAGTCGATTCGAGGCGCACGTGTTTTTATTGTTGGTTCAACACATCCTAACAGTGACAATTTAATGGAAATGTTACTTATGCTCGATGCAGCAAAAAGATCTTCTGCCAAACACATCGCGGCGGTAATTCCTTATTTTGGATGGGCTCGTCAAGACAGAAAAGACAAACCTAGGGTGCCAATTGCTGCAAAATTAATTGCTAAAATGTTGGAAACTGCTGGAGCAACAAGGATCATCACCATGGACTTACATGCTGATCAAATTCAAGGTTTTTTTGAAAAACCAGTAGATCATCTTTTCGCATCCACTATTTTCTTACCCTATCTACAATCCCTGAACTTAGATAATTTAACTATTGCATCTCCAGATATGGGAGGTTCTAAACGCGCCTATGCTTATTCAAAATTTTTAAAAAGTGATGTGGTCATTTGTTACAAACAACGTGAAAAAGCCAACGTAATTTCTCATATGGAATTAATTGGTAATGTAGAAGGAAAAAATGTAGTGCTCGTGGACGATATGGTAGACACTGCAGGGACCTTAACCAAAGCAGCAGATTTAATGATAGAACGAGGTGCTCTAAGCGTAAGAGCTATTTGTACGCATCCTATACTTTCTGGATTTGCTTATGACAAAATTGAAAATTCAAAATTAGAAGAACTTATTGTTACCGATTCTATTCCCTCAAAAAAGGAAAGTTCAAAAATTAAAATACTAAGTTGTGCGACTTATTTGCCGAAGTAATGACGAATGTCAACTCCAATAAATCAATCAGTACGAAGTTTTTAATGTAACTTTCAGAAAATCAGCAAGAATACTCCTTAAAAAAAAATATAATTTCTTTTCTATTTACTAGAAAAAACGCATATTTGCACCCGCCTAAATCCAATAGGAGGGCGATTATAAATTTAAAAACACAAAACAAAAAAATGAAATCAATTACAATCAAAGGATCTCAAAGAGAAAGCGTGGGCAAAGTTGCAACTAAAGCCTTACGTAATGCTGGTCAGGTTCCTTGCGTAGTATACGGAGGAGACAAGGCTATTCACTTTTCAGCTGAAACATTAGCATTTAAAAATTTAGTATACACTCCAGATGTACACACAGTAGTAATTGCCTTAGAAGATGGTTCTAAAATAGATGCAATACTTCAAGACATTCAATTTCACCCGGTAACAGACCAAATCTTGCACATCGATTTTTATCAAATTTTTGATGATAAAGAAGTAAGTATGGAAATTCCAGTTCGTATTACAGGAAACGCTCCTGGAGTTCGTAATGGTGGTGTTTTACGTATCGTAAGACGTTCATTAAGAGTTAAAGCATTGCCAAAAGAACTTCCAGATTTTTTAAATGCCGATATTTCTACAATGAAAATAGGATCTACATTAACTGTTGGAGATTTAACTGGTGAAGGGTTTGTAATACTTCAAGATGATAGTAGAGTTGTTTGTCAAGTTAGAACTTCTCGTGTTGCTGTTGAGGATGAAGAAGAAGAAGAAGAAGAAGAAGGAGCTGAAGGAGCTGAAGGAGCTGAAGGAGCTGCTGCTGAAGGAGCTGCAACAGAAGCGCCAACAGAAGAATAAACCACTTCAAAAAAATATACTTAAAAAGCATTCCATTTATATGGGATGCTTTTTTTATTTTTACGGAAGTTAAATAATTTTATGTTTTCATTTTTAAGAAAACTTTACGGAAAAAATTCCAACAGAAAACTAACTGATGGTGACCCTATGAAAAAATTTCTAATTGTAGGTTTAGGAAATATTGGACCTAAATATGCAAATACCAGACATAATATTGGTTTTAAAATTCTAGATTTTTTAGCGAAAAAAGCAGCACTCACTTTTGAAAGCAAAAAACTTGGTGATGTAGCTGTTTATAAATTAAAAGGAAGATCTTTTGTTTTATTAAAGCCAAATACATTTATGAATTTAAGTGGAAAGGCAGTGCGATATTGGCTCGAAAAAGAAAAAATCCCAATAGCTAATTTATTGGTAGTAACCGACGATTTAAATCTAAAATTCGGAACTTTTAGAATCAAAACAAAAGGGAGTGATGGCGGACATAACGGACTCAAAGACACTCAGCTTATTTTAAACACCAATCAATACAATCGATTTCGGTTTGGAATTGGAGATGCTTTTTCTCAGGGGCGACAAGTGGACTATGTATTGGGAGAATGGATTAAAGAAGAAGAAGAGTTACTCCCGGAGCGATTGGAAAAAGCTATAGAAGCTATTGTATCTTTTGGCTTGGCAGGTATCACCAATACAATGAATTCCTTTAACGGAAAATAATATGAAGGTTTATAATTCGATTGCTGCTTATAAAAAAACAAAGTCCTCTATTGTAACTATAGGGACCTTTGACGGAGTTCATGTGGGGCATCAAAAAATTTTAAAGCAACTTTATAAAACTGCTCTTGCAAATGAATTGGAGTCTGTTTTAGTTAGTTTTTTTCCTCACCCCAGAATGGTACTTCAAAAAGAATCTTCTTTAAAGCTTCTAAACACCATTGAAGAACGAACGCATATGATTGAAAAAACAGGGATTTCTAATTTAATCGTTCAGCCTTTTACAAGAGAG